>NZ_MOYN02000006.1:0-119389 GCF_001896795.1 Thermomonospora sp. CIF 1 | reverse complement strand
GGGAGAAGGTCGGCCACTCGGTGGGGGCCAGGGAAGGCCACCGGGAGGGGGTGGCGGCGGGAGTGGGGTCGGGGGTGGGCTGGGTGACGGGACGGTCGGGCTGGGGTTCCAGGTGGCGTTCGATCTGAGCCGATGACAGGCCCAGGCCGCCCAGGCGCAGGTCGTCCCAGCCCTGCAGGCGCTTGGTGGTGCGGTTGAAGTACAGCACCGACAGTTCGATGGGGGTGGGTTCCTCCTTCTCCAGGCCGCGCAGGCCGGCGCCGCCGGTGGAGCCCTGGACGAACAGGCGGGTGCCGGTGGGCAGCAGCTCGGTGCGGCGGCTGTGGGTGTGGCCGGACAGCACCAGCGGGGTGACGCCGGAGAATCCGGCCCCCTGGTTGGGGTCGTGGACGACGACCAGGTCGGGGGCGTCGCCGGAGGCGCGCAGGGCCTGGGCCTGCCGGGTGCCGAGGGCGCGCAGCTGAGCGGCGGTGACGTCGTCGTCGCGGGTGGTCTTGTCGGGGGTGAAGCGCGGGTCGCCCACGCCGTGGATGCGCAGGCCCGCGACCTCCTTGGTCTCCCCGTCCAGGACGATGGCGTTCTTGTGCCCGGCGACGGCCTCCTGGGTGTCCTTGGAGTCGTGGTTGCCGCGGACGAAGACGTAGGGGATCTTCAGCTTCTTGATGTCGCCGATGAAGCGGTCCTCGGGGGCGCTGCCGTGGTCGGTCAGGTCGCCGCTGTCGATGATCAGCTCGATGCGGAACTGGTCGCTGACGGAGCGGATGACGTCCCAGGCGGCCGGGTTGAGGTGGATGTCGGAGACGTGCAGCACCCGCAGCGTCGAGGGGTCGGGCTCGTAGGTGGGCAGGGTGGAGGTCGCCGCATACAGCCGGGAGACGTTGCCGACCAGCCGGGCGAGCTGGCCGCGGTATTCGGAAAAGCGCGCGACGATGCTCTGCACGTCCCCGACCACCTGGGGGGCGTTGGCCAGCAGGCCGGTGTAGCGGGGCTCGTTGATGGACTGGGGGGTGAAGGTCGCGTACGCCAGCAGGCAGGTGGCCAGCAGCCCGCCCAGCGCCGAGCCCGTGGACAGCAGGGCGCGCCGCCAGTTGCGGAAGACCAGCAGCCCGGCCAGGAAGCCGAAGACGGTGGCGAAGACGGCGGCGCGGACGACCAGCACCACCACGCCGTGCCTGAGCTGGCCGGCGATCTGGTCGGTGAGGCGGTCCAGCGCCGCGTCGTCTTCGATGAGCTTGCGGGCCGGTTCGGCGTGCAGTTCGGCGACCTGGGCCTCCAGGCGCAGCGGGCCCCAGTGGCTGTCGAACTGCAGCGAGCCCAGCGGCGGGATCTGCACGGTGGTGCCGCCGTTGGAGGAGGGGCGGATGGACAGCGCCACGTCGGCGGGGCCGATGGGGGTCTCCACCCGTCCGCCCAGCAGCGTGCCGATCAGCCCGCCGGCCAGCCCGACCAGGATCACCAGCAGGACGCCGGTGCCGCGGCGGCGGGCCGCGCCGCTCAGCCGGGTGCGCAGAAAGCGGGCGACGGCTGCGGGGCGTCCGGACGGGCGGTCGCGGAACCGGCCGAAGACCACGGCGCTTCCCTTCCTCGTCGTCGACAATGATGGGCGTGATCGAGCTGTCGCGTGAGGAGTTCGAGGGGCTGGTCGCCGACGCTCTCGACACCATCCCGCCCGAGCTGACCCGGCACATGGACAACGTGGTCATCGTGGTGGAGGACGAGGCTCCCGAGCCGGGTCTGCTCGGTCTCTACCACGGCGTCCCGCTCACCGAGCGCGGCGACTGGTACGGCGGCGTGCTGCCCGATCACATCTCGATCTACCGCAAGGAGATCCTGGCGATCTGCGATTCGGTCGAGGACGTGGTGGATGAGGTGCGCCTCACCGTCGTCCACGAGATCGCTCACCACTTCGGCATCAGTGACGAGTGGCTGCACCGCCACGGTTATTAGGTCCCACATCAGCGTACAAACCCTCCCGTCCGCTTGTGCCGAACCCAGCGGGAGGGGTGTGAGAGGTCACCAATATCACCAATCGAGCACGGAAGGTCACATCGATGCGACGGAGCGTGAGTTAATAGGGGGAGGCCGCCCAGTGCCCGGGGCGGAGGGGCGAACTGGAGATGTCTTTTGGTGGACAGGCAGACGGGCAGGCACCGGCGTCCGCCGGAACGGCAGGCGACCTACCGCGAGGTCTTCGCCGTCGGGGAGTTCCGTGCGCTGTGGGCGGCCCAGACGTTCTCGTACATCGGAGACCAACTGGCCCAGGTGGCGTTGGCGGTGCTGGTCTACCACCGCACCGGGTCCCCTTTGCTGACCGCCGTCGCCTATGCGCTGACCTATCTGCCGCCCATCGTGGGCGGGCCGCTGCTGGCGGGGCTGGCGGACATGTTCCCCCGCCGCACGGTGATGGTGGTCTGCGACATCGTGCGGGCGGCGCTGGTGGCGCTGATGGCGCTGCAGGTCATGCCGTTCCCACTGCTGTGCCTGCTGGTGTTCTCGACCGTGCTGCTGGGCGCGCCGTTCACCGCCGCCCGCGCGGCGCTGCTGCCGGACATCCTGGACGGCGACCGGTATGTGGCCGGTTCGGCGATCAACAACATCACCCACCAGACGACCCAGATGCTGGGCTTTCTGGGCGGGGGCGCGCTGGTGGCGCTGGTGGGGCCGCATGGGGCGCTGGCGCTGGACGCGGTGACGTTCGCGGTGTCGGGGCTGATCTTGATGGTGTGGCTGCAGCCCCGGCCGGCGCCCCGCGGCGGCCGCCGTGAGCCGCTGGCGCTGTGGCGCAACACCCGGGACGGGGCCCGCCTGGTGTTCGGCGACCCGGTGCTGCGTTCCCTGGTGCTGTTCGCCTGGCTGTGCGCCTTCTATGTGATCCCCGAGGGGCTGGCCGCCCCGTATGCGGCCACCTATCCGGGCAGCACGGCCGTGACCGTGGGGTTGCTGATGTCGGCCATGCCCACCGGCATGGTCGTCGGGGTGTTCGTCTTCAGCCGTTTCGTGCGGCCCTTCGACCGGCTGCGCGCGATGGGCTGGCTGTCGATGCTGGCCTGCGCCCCGCTGATCGGCTCGGTTCTGCATCCGCCGCTGTGGGCGGTGGTGGTGCTGTGGGCGCTGTCGGGGGTGGGCAGCGCCTACCAGCTGGCCGCCAACGCCGCGTTCGTGGCGGCGGTGCCGCCCGCCGACCGGGGGCAGGCGTTCGGCCTGGCCCAGTCGGGCATCCTGGCCGGGCAGGGGCTGGGCATCCTGGTCGGCGGTCTGGCCGCCGAGCTGGTGGGGCCGCAGACGGTGGTGGCGCTGGCCGGGGTCGCGGGGCTGTCGGCGGCGACCCTGCTCACCATGCTGTGGACGCCGGTGCGCGGCGACCTGCTCGATGAGCCGCCGGGCCTTGCCGGCGTCCCGGACGCGCCGGCGCCGCCCGAGGCGGCCGGGCGCGAAGGCGGCGACGGACGCGACACCGACGCCGTGCCCGTATAGGCGCCTTCGGGGCGGTGGCCGCACCGGGAACGGCCGGCTGTGCGCAGGCCCGGCCTCACCGCTTGGAGGTGACCTTGTGCAGGCCCTCCTTGGCCTTGCCGATCACGTCCTGGACCGCGGGGTTGTCGCGGTTGCGGTCGATGAAGTCCTGGAGGACCGAGGTGCCCTTGCCCTCTTCGGGGATCAGCACCCAGCCCAGGATGTACAGGGCGACGCCGGAGCCGCCGAGGAGGACGAACAGGGCCAGCAGCAGCCGCAGGACGTTGGCGTCCACGCCCAGGTAGTCGCCGAGGCCCGAGCACACGCCGGCGATCATCCGGCCTTCGCGGGTGCGGCACAGGCGGCGGGGCTGCGGGGGACCGGCCTGGCCGGTGTCCGCGTGGGAGCCGCCTGCGGTGGGTTCGGTCTGAGTACGAAGGTCTTTGTCCATGTCTCGATGGTGCCCCGCTTCGGGGCGTGTCCACCTCGGGGATGGGCCTGATCCATCCCTGATTCGTCCCTGGGGTCGCGGGCCCTTCGCCCCTGGCACGGGGCCTGAGGGCGCTTCCTGGGGCGGCGGGTACCCTGGCGAGCGCATCGGCACCCCGGAGATGAAGGACTTCTTATGGACGTGCTGCGTCTGGACGACCGGTTGACCGACGAGGAACGGATGATCCGCGACACGGTGCGGGCCGTGGTCGCCGAGAAGGTCCTCCCCCATGTCGCCGACTGGTTCGAGGCCGGCACGTTCCCCGCCCGGGAGCTGGCGCCCGAGCTGGGCAAGCTGGGGCTGCTGGGGATGCACCTGAAGGGGTACGGGTGCGCGGGGATGAGCGCGGTGGCCTACGGGGTGGCCTGCCGGGAGCTGGAGGCCGGCGATTCGGGGCTGCGCAGCTTCGTGTCGGTGCAGGGGTCGCTGGCCATGGCGGCGATCCACAAGTACGGCTCACAGGAGCAAAAGCAGCAGTGGCTGCCGAAGATGGCGGCCGGGGAGGCGATCGGCTGTTTCGGGCTGACCGAGCCCGACCGCGGCTCCGACCCCGGTGACATGCGCACCCACGCCCGGCGGGACGGCGCGGACTGGGTGCTCAACGGCACCAAGATGTGGATCACCAACGGGTCGGTCGCCGATGTGGCGGTGGTGTGGGCGCGCACGGACGAGGGCATCCGGGGTTTCCTGGTGCCCGCCGGGACGCCCGGTTTCACCGCCCGGGACATTCACCGGAAGCTGTCGCTGCGGGCGTCGGTGACCTCCGAGCTGGTGCTGGAGGACGTGCGGCTGCCCGCCGACGCGGTGCTGCCCGGGGTGACCGGGCTGAAGGGCCCGCTGAGCTGCCTGTCGGAGGCGCGCTACGGGATCGTGTGGGGCGCGGTCGGGGCGGGCCGGGCCTGCTATGAGGCGGCCGTCGCCTACGCCAAGACCCGCGAGCAGTTCGGCCGTCCGATCGGGGCGTTCCAGCTCACCCAGGAGAAGCTGGCCTGGATGGAGATCGCCCTGGGCCAGGCCGGGCTGACCGCCCTGCACCTGGGCCGGCTCAAGGACGAGGGCTCCCTCACCCCTCAGCAGGTCTCCTTCGGCAAGATGGCGAACGTGCGCGCCGCGCTGGACGTGGCCCGCCAGGCGCGCACGATCCTGGGCGCCAACGGGATCACGCTGGAGTACCCGGTGATCCGGCACATGAACAACCTGGAGTCGGTGCTGACCTACGAGGGCACCCAGGAGGTCCACACGCTGGTGCTGGGCCAGGCCATCACGGGGATCTCCGCCTACCGCGGCTGAGCCCCCGCCGCGGCGCCCGGGGGCGTCACGGGGAGCGGTCCGCGCGGGCCAGCAGCGTGACGGTCCCGCGGGTGCCGTCCACCTCGACCTCGTCCCCGTCGCGCAGCGTCGCGGTGGCGGTGCGGACGTCGCACACGCAGGGGATGCCGTACTCGCGGCTGATGACCGCCGCGTGGGTGAGCATGCCGCCGGTGTCGCAGACGCACGCGGCCACCAGCCCGAACAGCGGTGTCCAGGTCGGGGTGGTCGCCTCGCAGACCAGCACCTCCCCCGGCCGCAGGTCGGGCAGTCCGTCAGGGGAGCGCACCAGGCGGACCCGGCCGCGGGCGACGCCCCCCGACACCCCCAGCCCGTGCAGCACCGCGGGCGGGCCCGCGGTGCGGTCGCGCAGCGGGTCGGCGCAGAACACGCCGCTGACCACCGGGTCGTGCAGCCCGGTGGACGTCCCCAGCAGCCGGGGCAGCCCGGCCCGCAGGGCGTGCCAGCGGTGGTAGTAGGCGCGGCGGGCGGCGGTGCGCTCGGCCAGGTCCGCCCAGTCCGCGCTACCGGCGGCCAGTCGATCGACCTCCTCGGGGAACAGGAACAGCACCTCGTCGGGGGCGGGTGCGCCGGTGGCGGCGGCCAGGGCCAGCGCCCCCGCCCGGACGGGCAGGTGCGCCCGCATCTCGATCACCAGGTTGTGGTCCTCGTTCCAGCAGACCACGTTGGCGCGCAGCGCCTCCCGGAGCAGCTCGCGCGCCCGTCCGGTGAGTCCCGGCGGGATCGCGGGTGCGCCGGGCGGGCGGGGCGGGGGGACGCGCCCGAGGATGATCCGGCGCAGCAGCGACAGCACCTGCTCGGGGTCCTCTTCCCAGGAGGGGACGGTCAGGTCGCTCATGGCGTCGGCCCGGTGCCCGTGCTCGGCCAGGAAGCCGGTGAAGGCGCCCAGCCAGTCCCGGGCGGCCGGGCGGGCCGCCAGGCGGGGCAGCAGCGGGCCGTCGTCCCGTTCGAACAGCGGGGCCAGGCCGTCGGCGCGGGCCCGGGCGGCCAGCGCGTGCAGCTTGCGGTCGACCTCCAGCACCCGGTTGTCGGCGCTCTGCAGCACCGCGATCAGGGTGTGCTCATCGACCCCGGCCTCGGCCAGTTCGGCGCGCAGCATCTCATGGCACGACAGCAGGCGGTACATGAACGCAAAATGCACCCGCCAGGCGGCGGCGTGGACGGCGCGGGCCCGCCGCAGGTAGGCGCCGATCTCGGCGGGGGGAAGCCCGGCCGGGTCGCTGCGCCGCAGGGCGTCCAGTTCCCGTTCCAGCGCGGCGCGGGCGGCCCGCCACCGGCCGGGGAAGACCGCCGGGTAGCGGCGGGTCAGGGCGCGGGCCTTGGCACGTTCCCGTTCCGGGACGGCGACGGCCGGGGCCGACCCGATATAGACGTGCGGCCCGGCGAAGCGGACGGCCAGGCCGCCGCTTTCGGCCAGCCGCAGCCGCCGGGCGGCCCGCTGGGCGCCGGCCACCACGTCGCCGACCAGCGCGGTGCCCAGCGGGACGACTCCGCGCGGATAGTGGAAGTCCAGGTGCCAGGAGCGCTCCAGGTCCGCCGGGCGCAGCACCGCCGGGGGCTCCCCGCCGCGCCGTCCCGCACCGGTGGGCCGTGGCGCGTGCGGATACCACGGCTCACCGGCCGGGAAGACGGAGGCGCGATCGGCGGGGGGTGCTGCGGCCATACGGTCCTCTATCTGCTGCGGGATGACCGCACATTATCCGCCCGGCCCTGCGACCGGTACCCCGGCGAACGCCCTAGTCCCGCTTCACATCGATGATCACGGCCTTGGGCTCGGTGAAGAACTCGCGGCTGAAGGAGCCGCCCTCCCGGCCCACGCCCGAGTCGCCGACGCCGCCGAAGGGGGCCCGCAGGTCCCGGATGAAGAAGCAGTTCACCCAGACCGTCCCGGCGCGCAGCCGGGCCGACACCCGGTGCGCCCGGTGCAGGTTCTCGGTGAACACCATGGCGTTGAGCCCGTAGCGGGTGTTGTTGGCCAGTTCGACGGCCTCCTGCTCGGTGTCGAACGGGCTGATCACCACCAGCGGACCGAAGATCTCCTCGGTGCAGTGCGGGGCGGTCTGCGGCATGTCCACCACGACGGTGGGACGCACCGTCCAGCCGTCGCCGAGGCCACCGGTGAGGATCTTGCCGCCGGCGGACTCGACCGTCTCCACATAGCCGCGCACCTTGCGGTAGTGCTGCTCGGAGGCCAGCGGGCCGATCTGGGTGGCCGCATCGCACGGGTCGCCGATCACCATCGCCTCGGCGGCGGCCACGAAGCGGGCCAGGAACTCCTCGTAGATGGGGCGCTGCACGTAGATCCGGCTGCCGGCCAGGCACACCTGGCCGGTGTTGGTGTACACCGCCTTGATCGACCACTCCACCGCGTTGGCCAGGTCGGCGTCGGCGAAGACCACATTGGCGCCCTTGCCGCCCAGTTCCAGGCTGACCGGGACGAGGTTGGCCGCGGCCGCCCGGGCGATCACCCGTCCGGTGCTGGAGGCGCCGGTGAAGGTGATGCGGTCGATGCCGGGGTGCTCGGTGAGGGCCTGGCCGGCCGAGTCGGGGCCGCGGCCGTGCACCACGTTGAGCACGCCGGGCGGCATCCCGGCCTCCAGCGCCAGCCGGGCCAGCTTGGTCGCCGAGACGGGGCTGTCTTCGGCGGGCTTGAGCACCACCGTGTTGCCCCAGGCCAGCGCCGGGGCGACCTTCCAGGTGGCCAGCATCAGCGGGTAGTTCCACGGGGCGATCGCGGCCACCACCCCGGCCGGTTCGAACCGGGTGTAGGCGTGGTGGCCGGAGTCCATCGGCAGCGTCTCGGCGGTGGACAGCCGGGCGTGGTCGGCGAAGAACCGCAGGTTGGCCGCGGCGCGGAACACGTCGTTGTCCCGGGACTGGGTGATGGGCTTGCCCATGTCGCGGGTGTCGCTCAGGCCCATCTCCTCGGCGTTGCGCTCCAGCAGGCCGGCCAGCCGGTGCAGCACGGCGCCCCGTTCGGCCAGGCCCATCCGCGGCCAGGGGCCCTCGTCGAAGGCCCGCCGCGCCGCCCGGACCGCCCGGTCCACATCGGCGGCCGAACCGAGCGCCACCCGCGCCCACGGCTCCCGCCGGTAGGGGTCGATGGAGTCGAACTCGGCGCCATCGGCCGAGGGGACCTCCTCGCCGTCGATCACATGTCCGTAGAAGTCCATCGGTCATCCCTCGCTTTCCTGCGGAGCAGGCGGTGCATCGCCTTGTGCGGCGCGGCGCTCGGCGATGGTCACATCGCCCGCCGCCCAGTGCTCGGCCGGCAGTTCCCTCACCAGCACGCGGATGCTGGGCGAGGGGGCGTCCAGGCTGGTGCGGACCGCCTCGTGCACCCGGTGGATCAGCTCCCGGATGCGTTCGGGAGGGCGGCCTTCCACCAGCGTGATCTCCACCAGCGGCATCTCAGCCCCCCTGCACGGAGACCGAGCCGAGGTGGGTGAAGTGCCCGCTGACGCAGGTGCCCGGGCCGAGCGGGACGGCGTCGGTCATCCCGCCGGTGAGCACCAGCCAGCCGGCCTCCAGGGCCAGGCCGCGTTCGGCCAGCGAGTTGGCGGCCAGCGCCAGGGCCTCGGCCGGGTGCCCCTGCACGGCGGCGCCGGTGGCGCTATCGACCACCTGGCCGTCCACCTCCAGCAGGCACGCCTCCAAGGCCAGGTCCAGCTCGCCGGGGGCCAGTGCGCGTCCGCCGACCACCAGCCGGGCCGAGGAGGCGTTGTCGGCGACCACGTCGGGCAGGGTGAAACGGAAGTCGGTGTAGCGGCTGTCGATGATCTCCAGCCCGGCGTGCACCGAACGCACCGCCGCCAGCGCCGAGGCCGCGGTCACCCCGGGGCCGGCCAGCCGCTCGCCCAGCACGAAGACGATCTCCGGTTCGACGCGGGGGTGGATCAGCTCTCCCAGCGGCACCGGCTCCCCGGCGGGCAGCACCATGGCGTCGGTGAGCCAGGCGGTGAGCGGGGAGTGCACGCCCATGCGGCGCTGCTTGGCGCGCGAGGTCAGCCCCAGTTTGACGCCCACGATGCGTTCGCCCGCGGCCACCTTGCGGTGCACCAGTTCGTCCTGCACCCGGTAGGCGGTGGCCAGATCCAGCTCGGGCCACTGCTCGGTGATCGGGCCGCGGTCGCGGCGCTGGCGTTCGGCCGCCAGCAGTTCCTCGGCGGCCCGGTACACGTCCCAGCCGCTCATCGCCGGCCTCCCGCCGGTGCCGGGCGGCCGTGGCGCTCCTCGGCCAACTGCACCGCGATGTCGATGATCATGTCTTCTTGGCCGCCGACATAGCCGGCCTCGCCGACCCGCTGCAGGATTTCGTGGGCGGGCACCCCGTAGCGCTCGGCGGCCCGTTCGGCGTGCAGCAGGAAGCTGGAGTAGACCCCGGCGTACCCCTGCACGATCGCGGCGCGGTCGGCCCACGGCAGCCGCGGCAGGTAGGGGCGGACGACCTCCTCGGCGGCGGCCAGCGCGGCCTGCACGTTCACCCCGGTCTCGATGTTCAGCCGTTCGAAGGTGGCGGCCAGGATCTCGGTGGGGCTGTTGCCCGCCCCGGCGCCCAGCGCGCACAGCGCGCCGTCGATCTGGCGGGCGCCGTTCTGGTAGGCCAGCACGGAGTTGGCGACGCCCAGCGACAGGTTCTGGTGGCCGTGGAAGCCGACCTGCGCCTCATGGCCGATCTCCCGCACCAGGGCCTGCACTCGGGCCTGGACGTCTGAGAGCACCAGCGCCCCGGCGGAGTCCACCACGTAGACGCACTGCGCTCCGGCGTCCACCATGATGCGCGCCTGCCGGGCCAGCTCCTCGGGGCCGATGCGGTGGGCCAGCATCAGGAACCCGACGGTCTCCATGCCCAGCTCCCGGGCGGCGGCGAAGTGCTGGCAGGACACGTCGGCCTCGGTGCAGTGGGTGGCGATCCGGGCCACCGAGGCGCCCGCGTCGTGGGCCCGCTTCAGGTCCCGCACGGTGCCCACGCCCGGCAGCAACAGCACCGCGATCTTGGCGTTGACGGCCTCGTCCACCGCCGCCGCGACCAGGTCGATCTCATCGACGGCGGAGAAGCCGTAGTTGAAGGACGAGCCGCCCAGCCCGTCGCCGTGGGAGACCTCGATCACCTCCACCCCGGCGGCGTCGAGGGCGTGCACGGTGGCGCGCACCTGTTCCTCGGTGAACTGGTGGGCCATCGCGTGCGAGCCGTCCCGCAGGGTGGAGTCGGTGATGCGCACTCGGGGGGCGGCGGTGGCGCCGTCCTGGTCTGTCATGTCGGTTTCCCTCCGGCCGGTCATCGCGCACCCGCCCGGGTCGGCCGCGGAGCCTGCGCGAGCAGTTCGCCCACCCGGGCGGCGGCGGCGGTCATGATGTCGAGGTTGCCTGCCCATGGCGGCAGGTAGTCGCCGTTGCCCCGCACCTCCAGGAACACCGCGACCCGGGCCATGCCCTTCCAGATGTCGCGGGGCTGGTCGTACTGGGGTTCGGTGCGCAGGGTGTAGCCGGGCACGTACCGGGCCACCTCGGCCACCATCTCCTCGATGGAGGCGGTGATCGCGTCGGTGTCGGCGTCGGGCGGGATGGCGCAGTACACCGTGTCCCGCATGATCATCGGTGGTTCCACCGGGTTGAGGATGATGATCGCCTTGCCGCGGGCGGCCCCGCCCACCTGCTCGATGGCGGCGGCGGTGGTCTCGGTGAACTCGTCGATGTTGGCGCGGGTGCCCGGCCCGGCCGACCGGGAGGCGATCGCCGCCACGATCTCGGCGTAGGCCACCGGGACCACCCGGGAGACCGCGTGCACGATCGGGATGGTGGCCTGCCCACCGCAGGTGATCATGTTGACGTTGGGGGCGTCCAGGTGCTCGGTGAGGTTCACCGGCGGGCACACCAGCGGGCCGACCGCCGCGGGGGTCAGGTCGATCGCGGTGATCCCGGCCTCGGCGTAGCGGGGGGCGTTGGCCAGGTGCGCCTTGGCCGAGGTCGCCTCGAACACCAGGTCGGGCAGTTCGTCCTGCTCAAGCAGCCAGTCCACGCCTTCGGCGGAGGCCTCCACGCCCAGTTTCCGGGCGCGGGCCAGGCCTTCTGAGGCCGGGTCCACCCCGACCATGTAGCGCACCTCGATGTGCTCGCTGCGCTGCAGCTTGATCAGCAGGTCGGTGCCGATGTTCCCGGGGCCGACGATCGCCGCCACGGCCTTGCCCATCACCGCTCCCCTTCCGCGTCCGCGAACACCGCCGTGACCTTGCCCAGCCCGCACCCGAAGGAGGCGGTGACGGTCTGCCCGGGACGCACCTCGATCGCCGGGGTCACCGAGCCGGGCAGCACCACATGGCCGGCCTCCAGCACCACTCCCAGCGGGCCGACCGTGTTGGCCAGCCACACCAGGGCGTTCAGCGGCGAGCCCAGCACCGCGCCGCCCGCCCCGGTGGCCGCCACTTCGCCGTTGCGCTGCAGCACGCAGCCCACCAGCCGCAGGTCCAGCTCCTCCAGCCGGACGGGACGCCCGCCGAGCACCACCCCGCCCGAGGAGGCGTTGTCGGCGATGGTGTCGGGCAGGGCGATCCGCCAGTCGCGGACGCGGGAGTCGATGATCTCCAGCGCGGGCAGCACGAAGTCCACCGCGGCGGCGGCCTCCGCGACGGTCACGCCGGGGCCGGCCAGCGGCGCCCGCAGCACGAACGCCACCTCCGGCTCCACCTTGGGCTGCAGGAACCGCCCGGCCGGGATCGGCGTGCCCTCCAGCAGGAACATCGAGTCCATCAGGTGGCCGTAGTCGGGCTGATCGACGCCCAGCTGACGCTGCATCGCCGCCGACGACAGCCCCACCTTGTGCCCCTTGACGCGGGCGCCGTCCGCCCGCCACCGCTCCACCTGAAGCAACTGGACGGCGTAGGCGTCCTGCACGGTCATGTCGGGGAACTTCTCCGTCGGCGGCTCGACCGGGACACCGGTCCGGTAGGCCGTCAGCAGTTCCTCGGCCACCAGCCGCCGCGTCGTCGCGTCCATCCCTCACCTCCCCTGCTCCCGGGGTCCGGACGGGCGTGTTCCCCGCCCTCCGCAGACGCTAGGAAGCGGGAGGGGGCTGCGGCGGATTCGTTCCGTACTCCGGAACGATCACAGGCACAGGATGCGGGAGAGCCGGTGCGCGGCGGCGCCGGCCAGGCGGGCGTGCCGCTCCACCGAGCCGAGCACCTCGGCGGTCGGCCCGACCAGCGAGATCGCCGCGCGGGCCCGCCCGGTGTGGTCGCGCACCGGGGCCGCCACCGAGGTCAGCCCGTGCTTGGCCTCATCGCTGTTGACCGCGTACCCGACCCGGCGCACCTTGGCCAGCTCCCGGTCGAAACGCGCCGCGTCCGGGATGGAGCGGCTGGTCAGGCGGGTGAATCCGGCGGCGGCGCGGGCGCGGGCCACCGCCGGGTCGAAGGCCGCGATCACCTTGCCGGAGCTGGTGCAGTGCGCCGGCAGCCGGCGGCTGACCCCGTGGAACAGCCGCATGCCCCGCAGGCTGTGCAGCCGTTCCAGGTAGATGATCTCCGGCCCGTCGGGCACGGCCAGGTGGATGGTGCAGCCGGTGCGCTCGCGCAGCTCCTCCAGCAGCGGCAGCGCGGCCTGGTGCAGATCGGTGCGGCTGACCGCCAGCTGGCCCAGCTCATAGAGGTGGAAGCCGAGCCGGTAGTGCCCGGTCTGCGGGTTCTGTTCGGCGAAGCCGCGGGCGCACAGGGTGGTCAGCAGCCGGTGCGCGGTGGATTTGGCCACCCCCAGCCGGCGCGCGATGTCGGCCACTCCCAGCTCGTCTTCGGTGAGGAAGCAGTCCAGCAGGTCCAGGGCCCGCAGCACCGATCGCAGCCCGCCGTCCACCCCGTCCCGGCCCGCCGGCCGTACCGACCCGCTGTGTGAAGCATCCGCCCTGATCATGGGCGCCACCTCTCGCTGTGCTGGGCTCGATCACCCATTTCACCCGGCCGTAACGCCATAGACATTCACCCGCAATCCGGCCACCATACAAGCCATGTGTGCCGCTCAGCGGAACGAAAGCGAGCCGACCGTCATCGCCCGGGCGGCCGCGCTGCTGTCGGCCTTCGGCCCGGGCGATGACGTGCTGGGCGTGTCGGAGTTGGCCCGCCGCACCGGGCTGGCCAAGTCCACCGTGTACCGGCTGACCCGGGAGCTGGTGCGCAGCGGCCTGCTGGAACGGTCGGGCACGGGCCTGCGGCTGGGCCTGCGGTTGTTCGAGCTGGGGCAGCGGGTGCCGCGGCAGCGGGATTTGCGCTCGGCGGCGCTGCCGTTCATGGAGGACCTGCGCGAGGCCACCCGCCAGATCGTGCACCTGGCCGTGCTGGACGGCACCGAGATGGTCTACCTGGAGATCCTGCGCAGCCCGGACGCCCCCGCACCGCCGTCCCGGGTGGGCGGGCGGCTGCCCGCCCACGCCACCGGGGTCGGCAAGGCGGCGCTGGCGTTCTCGCCGCCGGAGGTGACGGACGCGGTGATCGCCGCCGGGCTGCGCCGGCTGACCCGCCGCACCATCGTGCAGCCCGGCCTGCTGCGCCAGGAACTGGAGACCATCCGGCAGCAGGGCTGCGCCTTCGACCGCGAGGAGTCCGCCGACGGGGTGGTGTGCGCCGCCTGCCCCGTCTTCGGCCCGGACGGGACGGTGGCGGGCGCGCTGTCGATCTCGGGGTGGAGCGCCCGGATGAACCTGGACCGGGTGGCCCCGGCGGTGCGCACCGCCGCCCTGGCGCTGTCCCGCAAGCTGCGGGAGTCGCGCTGAGCCCCTCCCTACGGCCCTATCTCACCGAGCGAGCCGGTGACGGCCCGCCTCAGTCATCGGTCAAAAACTCCAGCACCAGCCGGTTGAACTCGGCGGCGTGCTCGATCTGCGTCCAGTGGCCGCAGCGTCCGAACACATGCAGCCGGGAGTCCTCGATCAGGTGCAGCAGCCGCAGCGAGGTCTCCAGCGGGATCACCCGGTCGTCGCGGCCGTGCACCAGCAGGGTGCGGTGCGGCAGCGCCTTCAACTCCTCTTCCGGGGTGACCAGAGCGTCCACCCAGCGCTGGCGGGGGGCCGGGAACATCGCGCGGAAGGACTCCTGGAACCCCGGCCGGATGCTGGCCCGGTAGCGGACCTCGGCCAGCTCGTCGGTGACCAGCTCACGCGAGTAGGCGAAGATGTCCAGCAGCCGGCGCATGGCCTCCAGCGAGGGCTCATACCCCCACACCGCGTCCAGTCCCGGCGTGATGGGGAAGGGCACCCCGGCGCTGCCCATCAACACCAGGCGGTGCACCCGGTCGGGGTGGCGGGCGGCCACGCGCAGCGCGATGGCCCCGCCGAAGCTGTTGCCCACCAGCGAGGCCCTCGGCAGGGACAGCGCGTCCATGAACCCGAGGATCTGGTCGGCCCACACCTCCACGCCGTAGCGCTGCCCGGGCGGGCGCTCGGTGTGGCCGAACCCGACCATGTCGGGGGCCAGCGCGCGCAGCCGGGCGCCGAGTGCGGGCAGGGTGAGACGCCAGTTGGCGTAGGCGGTGACGCCGGGACCGGAACCGTGGATCAGGATCACCGGTTCGCCCGAGCCGGCCTCCAGATAATTGGTGCGGATCCCGTTCGCCACGACCGTCCGGCCGATCTCCGGCTCCTCCACCGCCGTCACCTCCTCATCAGCGGGCTGCGCACCCCGCGTCCCGCCTTGTCCGCGGTGTCGTAGAAGTCCTCGCGGTAGATGTCGCGGGGGAACAGGCGCTTGGACATCAGCGTCTTGATCGCCGCCTCCACCATCGGCGGCGGCCCGCACACATAGGCCACATGCCCCCGGTAGGTGTCGGTGTCGGCCGCCATGACGTCGGTGACCAGGCCGTGCTGGTAGCCGGGGGCCGACTCCTCCGACAGGCACGGCACGTAGCGGAACCGGTCGGCGTGCTCATTCTCCAAGGCCCGCAGATATTCCACGTCGTACATGTGGGCCTGGGTGCGGCCGCCGTGAAAGAGCACCATCCTTCGCTCGGCGCCGCTGTCGAGCACGTGGCGGATCATCGACTTGAGCGGGGCGAGCCCGGTGCCGCCGGCGATCAGCACGGCCGGTTCGGTGCGCTCGGGCCGCCAGAAGAAACGCCCGTAGGGGCCCGACAGCGCGACCTGATCTCCGGCGCGCAGGGTTTTGAACACCCATCCGTCGGTGGCGGCGCCGCCGGGGGTGCGGCGGATGTTCAGCTCGATCCGGTCGGGCCGAGAGGGCGGGTTGGCCATCGAGTAGCTGCGGTCGCCCCGCCCGTCCGGCAGGCGCAGCGAGATGTACTGGCCGGGGTTGAAGGCGATGGGCCGATCCAGGTCGATCAGCACCCGGCGGGTGTCCAGCGCGCAGTCCTCCACGGCCGCGACGGTGCCGGTGAAGTCCTGCACCGGGTAGGTGGTGACGCCGGGTTCGAGATCCACATCGCCCTCGATCACCACATCCGAGCGCGGTCTGGCGCAGCACAGCAGGGTCCGGCCCTCGTCGCGTTCAAAATCCATCAGCGCGAACGCCGACGCCTCGCCGTGATCGACCTCCCCTTCCAGGACCTCGGCCTTGCAGGTGCCGCAGGTGCCGTGGGTGCAGGCGTGCGGCAGCCAGATCCCGGCGCGCAGGCAGGCGTCCAGGATCGTCTGGTCCTCCCGGCACTCCAGCTCCTGGCCGACCGGTTCGACGGTGACGCGGTGCGTCTTCGGCATGGCTCTCCTCTCTGTGACCTGGCGCGGTGCAGGGCGGGACGGCCCCGTCCGGGCGGTCCCCTGGCGACCCGGACGGGGCCCGGCCGGGCGCCTGCGCAGGCGCCCGGCCCTGTTCCCCGCCTGGGAGGGGGGTCAGGTCACGACCGTGGTGAACCGGTCGTTGAGCTCGCGGTCGATGTAGAAGATGCCCTTGCCGAGCTGGTCGGCCGTCCAGGTGATGGTCGGGAAGTCCGGGTAGGTGATGTAGCCGCCGGAGAAGACCTCGTTGCGGTTACCGGCGGGGTCGAAGAAGTAGATGGTGGTGCCCCGGGTGATGCCGTGCCGGGTCGGGCCGATGTCCACCGACACGTCGTTCATCGAGAACAGGTCGCCGGCGTGCAGGATGTCGTTCCAGTCGTTGAGGTAGTAGGCGAAGTGGTGCAGCTTGCCGTTGGCCCCCTCGATGAAGGCGATGTCGTGGGGGGTGTTGGTGCAGAACATCCAGGTGCCGATGGTCTTGCCGTTCTCGCCCAGCTCGGTGACGGCCCGCTCGGCGACGCCGAAGTCCAGGCACTCGGTGAAGAACCGCTCCAGCAGCCCCACGTCCTCGCAGGTCAGCAGGGCGTGGTCGATGCGGGGCACGCCGACGCCCACCAGGTGGGCGGGGAACGGGTCGGGGTTGACCGTGCCGGTCTCGGTGCCGGTGACCTCGATGTCGGCGTACAGCTCCAGCACGTGCTCCGACGGCAGGAAGATCCGTACGCCGTCGCCCACCGCCAGGTTGTCCCCTTTGCTCATCCGCTCGGTGGTGCAGCCGAACGCCTGGGCGCGGCGCTCGAAGTCCTCCAGGTCCTCAGAGCGGGCGACCTTGTAGCCGAGCTTGGTGAGGCCGACGCCGCCGGCCTCCAGCACCACCGAGTGGTGGTCGTACTCGTCCCACGCCTTGTAGTACACGCGGCCGTCCTCCTCGTGGACCAGCCGCATGCCCAGCGTCCCTCCGTAGTGGGCCTTGGCCTCCTCCAGGTCGGTGACCTTCGCGTGGACGTAGCCCAGTCGCATGACGCCCATCAGCGCTCTCCTTTGGTGGAAGGGGGGGTGGTGGAAACGCCGGCGATACCGGCGAGCAGGGGGGCGACGCAGCGCAGGCGCGCGTCGTCCGGCAGGTGGATGACCACGTCGCTGACCGGGACGGCCCGGCAGGTCAGGCATTCCGGTTCGGGCGGCAGGGCCTCGTCGGCGACGGCTCCCCGGTGGGTCACCTCGCCGTCGACGACCTCGGCCTTGCAGATTCCGCAGCCGCCGCGCCGGCAGCCGATCCGGTAGGTGTAGCCCGCCCGGTGCAGGCCGGCCAGGATGGTCTCTCCGGGTCGCAGGGCCAGCCGGATGCCGGCCGGCCGTACGGTGACCTCGGCCATCTCAGACCTCGAACTCGAGCAGGCTCTTATGCCCCACGCCGAGTTCGGCCAGCGTCCGGTCGGCCTCGGGGGTGAACTCGCGCCCGTCCAGCACCCACTTGCGCGGGGAGCCGGGGAGGTAGTCCGGGTCGGAGGACGCCCACGGGTCCACCATCTGGGTGAGGAAGTCTCCCCAGGTCATCGCCTTGGGGGCGCGGAAGCAGGCGGCGGAGCAGAACATCATGTTGCCGCGCCACAGCACGTGGACGAGCTGGTCGTCGCCGTACAGCTCGGCCCGGGAACGGGAGGGGAAGTCGTAGTCCTCGGTGATCGCGCGTACCGGCATCTGTCAGCCCTTCGCTCCGGCAGTGGCGTGCCACCGCAGCCAGTTGTCGTGGTCCCGGGAGCCGAGGTACTCGCCGTTGTCACCGTCGGTGATGCCGTACCACTCCAGCACCTCCGGCACGGTGGGGCCCCCGCAGTTGCCCTGGTGGATCTGGTGCACCGGCAGCCAGGCCTGCACGTACTTCTCCGGCTCCCGGTCGAAGATCCACTTGCAGCCGTCGGAGCAGAAGTCGAAGCGCTCCCCGCGGTAGATGCTGTGCCGCTGGCAGATGCGGGTCGGGTCGCCCGGCTCGGTGAAGGTCATCGGGATCTGGCACACCTGGCACAGTTGCGGCAGACCCTGGAAGAAGAACCGGCCGCCCTCCTGCTGGATCTTGCGGGCCCGCTCCCACAGCGGGGCGTAGTAGCGGTCGAAGGTCTTGGGGTACTGCTCCGACAGCCACCGCATCTCTTCCGGCTCGGGCACGGTGGTGGTGAAGGCGGCGGCGAAGGAGAACTGGTAGAGCACCCAGTAGACCTGGTGGGAGATGAGCTCCTTTTCCTCCACGGCCTGCCCGACGTGCCGGGGCGGCTGGATCCCGTAGTAGGCCAGGTCGGGGAAGAGCCCGCCGAGCATCTGCTCCTCGAAGTAGAGCTCGAAGGCCTCCTTCCAGCTCATCACCTTCCGGGGGAGCATGTAGTCCATCATCGCGGCGACCAGCGAGGCCAGCCGGTACCCCCGCCAGAACCACTTGTCGATCCAGTCCTGGATGATCGGCACGTTGCCCTCGTCCTGCTCCAGCAGGAACTTGATGGCCTCCAGGCCCAGCGTCATGTGCCGGCTCTCATCGCTTTGCGCCGAGAAGCCGAAGGTCATCGAGGGCAGGTCGCCGTTGAAGCTGGCGCCGCTCATGAACGGCACGAACAGCAGGTTGGTCAGCAGGTACTCGAAGCTGAAGGAGATCGCGATGAGGAATTCGAACGGGCCGGCCGACAGCGCGTCGTCAAAGAACGACTTGGGCACCGACAGGTACCAGACCCGGTCGTGCATCTTGGCGAAGCTGTGGAAACCGGAGTAGTACCGGTTGTAGCCCGACAGCGTGTGGATCTGGGTCTGCGCGTGCCGCAGCTCGTCGATGCTCTGGCACAGGGCGGCGAACCGGGGACCTGCCCCGTCCAGGTAGCGGGCCAGGAAGGCGAAGTGCCGGTGCGCCTGGTACTCCAGCGGGGTCACGCCCTGCAGGAAGAGCTTCATCGAGTTCAGGTAGCGGGCGTCCGACAGGCTCAGGTGGCCCTGGCTCTGGGCGAAGCCGTCCAGCACCGCATACAGCCGCCGGTCCTTTTCCGCCTGGTACTTGTGGTAGGCGTCCACGGTGAGGCGGAACGGGTCCTCCCACTGCGACCAGTCGTGGATCTTGATGCCCTCGAACCGGGTGTAGGGGAAGACCTCCTCGGCGGGGACGTAGGTGGGCTCCCAGTGCACGTCGCGGGTCAGCGCCGCATAGCGCTGCTTGAGCGGAAGTCGTTTCGCCATGGTCCTCAGTGGCTCCACTTGATGACGATCTGGTCGTCGTCCCACTCGTCCACATGGCCGTAGTAGGAGACGATCGACAGCTGGAACTCGTGGGTCTCCCAGGGCCGGCCGAGCAGCTCCTCGACCGTCTCTCTGCGGATCACCAGCGTCCCGGGGGTCTGGATCTTGATCAGGCCCGGCAGGTGCCGGATGGTGGCGTCGGGGTTGTCCTTTGCGATCGCCTCGACGACGTAGCGGGTCTCCTCGTTGTTTTGCTGCAGGTCGACCCCCACGGTGCGGGGCCGTCCGGTGGCGGGGGCGGTGCCGGTCATGCCTGCTCCTTGTGCTGGGTGGGGATGCCGGCGGCGGCCAGGTCCGCGCGCAGCCGCTCGGCCTGTTCCTCGGCGGCGGCCCGGGCGCCGGTGTCGACGGCCGCGTCGGCGGCGGCGGCCAGGTTCGCCACGGCCGACACCGCCTGCGGCAGGCGGCGACGGACGATGGCGGCCAGCGCCTCGGTGTTGGCGGCGCCGTGTTCGCTGTCGCCGGTCCAGGCGGCCACCAGGGCGTCCACCCACTTGCGGTGATCGGTGAACCAGGCGTGCAGGTGCTGGGCCACCAGGCTCAGCGCGCTCTGCCCGGCGGCCAGTGCGGCGTTGTCCAGGTGCCGGTACAGCAGCGGGTACAGCAGCCGGTCGGCCAGGTCCAGGGCGAACGCGCTGACCGCCCAGTCCCGCTCCACCAGCAGCTCTTCCACGTAGCGGCGCAGCGGCTGCAGCTCGGCCCGCTCCAGCCAGCTTTGGCGGGCCTCGGTCAGCGGGCCGGTGTCCCCCTCGCCGAGCGCCAGCCCGACGCGGCTGAGCATCTGGGCGTTGCCGATCCGGTCGAAGGCGGCGTACGACAGGCACTGCTCCACGCTGGTGCCGTAGGCGAAGCGGGCGCCCTCGGCGGAGATCAGCTGGGCCCCGCCCTCGTAGTGCCGTATCGGCAGCAGCGCCGCGATCATCAGGTCCCGCCACTCCTGCGCCATCCGGCCGAACAGCCCGTGGTCGTCGATGTAGTCGAGGGTGCGGCTGAAGGCGTCGAACATCTGGGCCCGGGCGGTGACGTAGGGCGCGTAGTAGTACTGCCGGGGGTCGGCGAAGGAGTAGGGGTCGGTGAGCTTGAGCACCGAGTAGCCCGGGTCGTACAGCTCGTGGGCGGGGTCCCACAGCGGCCGGTAGTGGAAGTGCTCGGTCGCCTGCAGATCGACCGTGCCCTCCTCGTAGCGGGAGGCGGGCCGGTCGCCGCGTCGCTCCACCAGAGGGGTGTAGGTCGCTCGGACCGGTTCGATCACCTGGGTCCGCAGTTCGTACTGCACTCGATACCTCCTTAGGGGTGGCGCGCGTCCGGTCCGGCCACGCCCGCCAGCAGGCGCAGGATGAGGTCTGCGACGTCATCGGGCCCGGCCAGCTCGATGGCCGGGCCGGCCTGCTCGGCCTCTCCGGGGACGGACCAGTGCAGCCGGGCCCGTGCGACCCCGTCGGCATAAGTGGTGCGCACCTGCGCCCGGCGATCCCGGATGCTCAGCACGAACCCCAGGACTCCGGCGCCGGTGTCGTCCTCCAGGACGATGTGCTCGCCGAAGTCGGCCAGCACGGCGTTGGCCTCGCAGACCAGTTGCTCGGCCAGGGAGCGCACGGCGACCTGACGTTCGGTTCCCACGCTGACGGAGCGGGGCTCACTGGGTACGGTGCGGGGACGGCCGGCCTCGTCGGGGGCCTGGCACGTCTGCGCGACCGCGACCATGAACGGCGTCATGTGAACACGATCACGTCCAGGTTCGGCCGTGTCCGCAACCGTTCCTCACTGCGGAACACCGGCGGCGCGAAGGTATCGGAACGCCGCCGGGAGCATGGCCCCGCGGGCCGCCGGGCGGCCCGCGGGGAGAACCCCGCTACCGGGGCCTGCGCTGACCTGGGTTCTGCCGTTCGCGGCGGACGATGGTCTTGCGGCCCTTGATGGTGGTGCGGCGCAGCGCGTCGATGACCTCGTCGGCGGCGTGCTCGGGGACCTCCACCAGGGAGAAGCGGTCGGCGATCTCGATGGCGCCGATGTCGCGGCCGCGCAGGCTGGACTCGCCGGCGATCGCGCCGACCAGGTCCTGCGGGCGGACCCCGGCGCGCCGGCCGACGCCCAGAAACAGCCGGGTCATGCCCTCCGGCGGCGGGCCCGCCGCGCGCCGCTCGCGGCGCGGGCCGCCGTCGCGGCCCTCCCGGGGCGGGCGGTGGGCGACCTCGGGGATCTCCTCCTCGTCGCCGGCCGCGCCGCCGGCTTCCTGGGCCAGCTTGACGGCGGCCATGGCGACTTCCATGACGTCGAACTCGTCGCTGAGGGTCTCCACCACGACCCGGTAGGGCTCCAGGTCGTCGGTCAGCAGGCTCTCGCGCAGCGCGGCGCGGGTCAGTTCCAGGCGGCGGGCGCGCAGGTCGGCGACGGTGGGGATCTTCTCGATGGTGATCTTGTGGCCGGTGGCGCGTTCGATCGACTTGAGCATGCGGTGCTCGCGGGGCTCGGCCAGCGTGAAGGCCACGCCCTCGCGTCCGGCCCGGCCGACCCGGCCGATGCGGTGCACGTAGGAGTCCGGGTCGGAGGGGACGTGGTAGTTGACCACGTGGGTCAGGTGTTCGACGTCGATGCCGCGGGCGGCCACGTCGGTGGCGATGAGCAGTTCGGCGGTCCCGGCGCGCAGCCGGCCCATGACCCGGTCGCGCTGGTCCTGGCTCATCCCGCCGTGCAGGGCCTCGGCGCGGTAGCCGCGGCCGTTGAGCATCTCGGTCAGCTCATCGACCTGGTCGCGGGTGCGGCAGAAGACGATGGCGGCGGTGGGGGCCTCCACGTCCAGCAGCCGGCCGAGGGCGGCGGGCTTGTGGGCGCGGTCCACCACGTAGGCGCGCTGGCGCACCAGCGGGGGCCGGCCGACCTCGCGTTCGGGGCGCGCTATCTCGATGCGGACGGGCTCGCGCAGGTGGCGGCGGGCGATGCCGTCGATGCGGGGCGGGACGGTGGCCGAGAACAGCACCGTCTGCCGCTGGGGCGGGGTCTGGGCGAGGATGGCCTCGATGTCCTCGGCGAAGCCCATGTCGAGCATCTCGTCGGCCTCGTCCAGCACCACGGTGCGCAGCCGCGCCAGGCGCAGCACGTCGCGGTCGATGAGGTCCAGGGCCCGTCCGGGGGTGGCGACCACCACGTCCACGCCGCGCTTGAGCACCTGGATCTGCCGTCCGATGGGGGCGCCGCCGTAGACCGGCAGCACCCGCACGCCCATTTCGCGTCCGTAGCGGTGGAAGGCGTCGGCGACCTGCACGGCCAGCTCGCGGGTGGGGACGAGGACCAGCGCGCCGGGGTCGGGTTCGTCAGCGGGCCGGGGGGTGCGGTGCAGGATCGGCAGTGCGAAGGCGGCCGTCTTGCCGGTGCCGGTGGCGGCCTGGCCGAGCAGGTCGCGCCCGGCCAGCAGGTGCGGGATCGCCTCGCGCTGGATGGGGGTGGGCTCTTCGTATCCCAGGCCCGCCAGCGCCGTCAGCAGCTCGGGCCGCAACTGCAGATCGGCGAAACCGGTGGTCTCGCCGGTCGTCGTGATGGTCATTGAACTCCTCGTCCAGCCTCGCATCCGCCAAGGCGCCGCTTCCCACCTGCTCGGGGGAAAAGCCGCGAGGCAGGCCCGGCGTGCGGACCTGCCTCGCAGGCATGTCACATTTTCTCCGGCCTGCGCCGCTTCGGTGACCGCGAGCGCCGCAAAGGTGCCGGACTCGTCTCAGAGCGCGCGGACCACGTCGGCCTGCAGCCCCTTGGGGCCCTGCACGGCGGTGTACTCGACGCGCTGTTCCTCCACCAGGGTGCGGAAGCCGCGCATCTGGATGGCCGAGTGGTGGACGAAGATGTCGGCGGAGCCGTCATCGGGGGAGATGAAGCCGAACCCCTTGTCGGGGTTGAACCACTTCACGGTTCCCTGAGCCATTCGGGTGTCTCCTTCGTGGATGATCTTGTGGACCGGCACGGACGTGCCGGTTTGGCCTACGGCCGCACACCATCGAAGGACTTGATCGGCCCCCGAACGGCGAAGCGCCCGCTCGTCAAACCCTGCGGCGCTTACACGTTCGCAAACTTCGACTGCAACCACAGGCTACAGCGTCCGGGGAGCCGTGGATATTCCCACGGCCTCGATCGGGCGCGGTGAGCGTGTTGCGATCAACTCGTTGCACGCGCCCTCTCCCGGAGCTCCACCCGACGAAGTACCTTCTTACTTACCACGTGGAGAGCCCGGCCCTCCCCGCTTCGCTCTCTTCATCCCGTTCGTGCGCACCCTGGGCACCCGTAACCCTTTTGGCGATCTGTCGATAAGTATTGGCAGATCGCCAATAAGTCTCTAGGGTGATCCAGGACACGTGGGACGGGGGTGCCCGCACAGCGCCGTGGCCGTGATCACCCCCGCTGAACTCCGCGCCGGACGCCGCGGCGTCCCGAGGGCATGGAGGGGGTGAACGCGATGGTCATGGCACAGGTCCCGGTACGGATCCACGGGCTGCTCAACCAGGTCGGCGAGCTGTTCGTGGTCGCCCTGGAAGGGCTGCGGCGCACCTGGGACGTGCGGACCTGGTTCTGGGAATTCGTCGAGCAGTGCTGGTTCCTGGCCCGGGTCACCAGCATCCCGGTGATCTTGGTGGCGCTGCCGCTGGGCGCCACCGTGGCGCTGCAGGTCGGCCAGGTCGCCGCGCAGCTGGGCGCCCAGTCGGCCACCGGCGGCGCGGTGATCGTGGGCCTGGTCCGGGAGGTCGCCCCGATCGCGGCGGCGATGATCATCGCGGGGGCCGGCGGCTCGGCGATGACCGCCGACATGGGCACCCGCCGCATCCGCGACGAGCTGGACGCCATGGAGGTCATGGCGATCAACCCGATCCACCGGCTGGTCACCCCGCGGCTGTGGGCCGCCAGCCTGATCTCCACCCTGCTGGTGTCGCTGGTGGTGCTGTCGGGCGCGGCCGGCGGGTTCGTGTTCAACGTGCTGCTGCAGGACGTCACCCCCGGCGCCTACTTCGACGGCGCCACCTCGCTGCTGCAGACCTCCGACCTGGTGGTCACCCTGCTCAAGGCCTGGCTGTTCGGCATGATCGCCGGGATCGTGGCCTGCTACATGGGCATGAACTGCGCCTCCACCCCCGTGGGAGTGGGCCGGGCGGTCAACCAGGCCATCGTGGTGGCCTTCCTGCTGGTGTTCGCCCTCAACTACGTGATCACCACGGTCTACTTCATCGCCTACCCCCCGAAGATCGGATGAGCGGAATCATCACCCCCACCCGCGCCGTGCGCGGCGGTGCGCGGATGGCGAGCACCGCGGTGCACCGGACGGCGGACCTGGCCGGCTGGCCGGTGTTCATCCTCCGGGTGATCGTCCACATCGCCGTCGACCTGATCTGGCGCCGCAAATACGGCAAGGTCGTCGCCCGTCAGGTCAGCGACGTGGTGGTGGGCGCCGGGGCCACCGTGGTCGGCGGCGGCATGGTCTTCGTGATCTTCACCATGTCGTTCTTCGTCGGCACCGAGATCGGGCTGCAGGGCTACACCGGGCTGCGCTCCATCGGCGCCGAGTCGTTCATGGGGCTGGTCGGCTCGTTCGCCAACGTCCGCGAGATCACCCCGGTGATCGCCGCGGTGGCGCTGGCCGCCCAGTGCGGCTCGGCCTTCACCGCCGAGCTGGGCGCCATGCGCATCTCCGAGGAGATCGACGCCCTGGAGGTGATGGGCATCAGCTCCTTCACCTACCTGGTGTGCACCCGGGTGCTGGCGGCGCTGATCGCGCTGGTGCCGCTGTACCTGATCGCGCTGTTCGCCAGCTTCTTTTCCACCCGGCTGATCACCACCCAGTTCTTCGGCCTGGCGCCGGGCGTCTACGACTACTACTTCCAGCTGTACCTGCCGATGATCGACCTGGTCTACAGCTCCATCAAGGTGGCGGTGTTCGCCTTCGCGGTGATCGCCATCCACTGCTACTACGGCTACTACGCCACCGGCGGGCCGGCGGGCGTGGGCCGGGCCACGGGGCGGGCCATCCGGCTGTCGATCATCGTGATCGTCACCTTGAACCTGCTGCTGTCCTACCTGTTCTGGGGCAACGGCGAGACGGTGAGGTTGACCGGATGAACGGCGAGATGTCGCTGCGCCGCAAACTGGTGATCACCGCGATCACCCTCGCCACCGCCGCGGCGCTGCTGCACGTACTACTGGCCCGGCCCTTCGCCGACCCGGGGACGCGCCTGGTGGCCGAGTTCGGACGGGCCGGGCAGGGGCTCGGCGACAACGCCCCGGTGAAGATCCGCGGCATGGACGTCGGGAAGGTCACCAAGGTCGAGCTGACCGCCGCCGGCCGGGTCCGGGTCACCATGCACATCGACCGCAAGGTGCGGGTGCCCGACACGGTCACCGCCGCCATCGAGCCCACCTCGGTGTTCGGGCCCAAATTCGTCAACCTCAAGCCCGGACCGCACGAACACAGCGGGCCGTTCCTGGCCTCCGGCGCCACCATCACCCGCACCGCCGACCCGCGCGACCTGTCGGACCTGCTGGGGGACGCAGGCGCCACGCTGGCCGCGGTGGACCCCGACGAGGTCGCCACCATCATCAACACCCTCGCCCAGGGCCTGGACGGGCAGGGCCGCAAACTGCGCCAGACCATCGACTCCACCGGCGTGCTGCTGAACGTGGCCCACCGCAACCGCGCCAACGCCCGCCGCTTCCTGGCCGACGGCGCCGACCTGGCCGAGACCGCGGCCGCCTCCGGCGGCGACCTGCTGACCATCGTCTCCGACGCCAACACCCTGATCAGCGAGACCGCCGCCGGCGGGGAGGACCGGGTGGGCCGCTTCGCCGACGGGCTGTCGCAGGTGTCGGCGCTGGCCGCGGGCGGGTTCGACCGGCGCAGCGGGCAGCTCGGCGAGGGGTTCCGCTCCGGCGAGCGGGCGGTGGCGATCCTGTACTCCCAGCTCGGCCTGCTCGGCGACGGGGTGCGCGCCGCCAACCAGATCCTGCCCGCCTACGGCGAGCTGACCAGCGTGCCCGGGGTGGGCGGCAAGAACTACCTGAACGCGCACGGCTGGCTGCCCGGCAGCCCGTGTGAGCTGATCATCGGGCTGTGCGGCCGGGGAGGACGGTGAGATGGCCGACGTTCCCTCCCAGATCCGCGGACGTTCCACGCTGCTAATCAAACTGGTCGTCTATGTGGCGGTGACCGGGCTGCTCACCGCGTTCATCGGCGCCCAGATCGCCAAGGTGAGCCTGTCGGGCGGCTGGTCGCTGAGCGCCACCTTCGACGACGCCAGCGGGCTGGCCCGGGGCGACCAGGTGAAGATCGCCGGCGCCCCGGTGGGCCGGGTCGACGAAGTGAAGGTCGTCGACGGCAAGGCCCGGGTGAAGATGACCGTGCGGGACTCGGTCAAGATCCCCGCCGACAGCACCGCGGCGATCCGCTGGCGGGACGCCATGGGCCAGCGGGTGGTGTACCTGATCCCCGGCAGCAGCACGACCATGATGCGGCCCGGGGCGCACATCAGCCGCACCAAGTCGGTGGTGGACGGCGGGGAGCTGGTCAACCAGCTCGTCCCGCTCACCGAAAGCCTGAGCGGCGAGCAGGTCAACCGACTGCTGGTCTCGCTGGCCCAGGCGGTGGACGGCAACGCCGCCGACATCGACCGGCTGATCGGCGACATCGAGCTGCTGTCGGCCACGCTGAGCCGGCGGCGCGAGTCGCTCAAGCAGATGATCGACGACTACGCCACCGTCAGCGAGATCATCGCCCGCCGCGACAAGCAGATCGCCTCCGTCGTGGACGACCTGGTCACCCTCAGCGAGGCGTTCACCGACAACCGCAAGCTGATCGACGACACGCTGGTGGAGCTGGCCGCCATGGCGCGCACCTCCGATGCGGTGCTGGCCCGCAACACCGCGCAGCTGGAGCAGGTCATCGCCAAGCTGGCGGTCTTCTCCTCGGGCGTGCGCCGCAACTACCGCAGCGTCCAGCAGGTCATGGAGCTGACCAAGCCGAAGCTGGAGCGCATCTTCGCGGCCGCCGACAACGGCGAGTACCTGGAGGTCGCCATTCCCTGCCTGACGCTGGTGGCGCCTCCCTGCCCCTACCCCACCCGGCTGCCCGGCCCGCGCGAGGGCGTGGGCAAGGTCGACACCTTGCCGAAGCTGCAGCGGCTGATGGTCGGAGGAGGCGACTGATGGCGCTGAAATCCTTCCGCGACCGCAACCGGATCGCCGTCGGGCTGGTGTCCGCCGGCACCCTCATCGCCCTGGTGGTGTCGGTGTACCTGATCGGCACCGAGGGCCTGCTGCTGCGCCGGTACACCATGTCGGGGGTGTTCGCCGACAGCGGCGGGCTGCGCGCCGGCGACCAGGTGCGGGTCGCCGGGGTGGACGTCGGCGAGGTCACCGAGGTCAAACCCGACTATGACAACGGCCGGGTGATCGTGACCTGGAAGGTCGACTCCGACGTGGACCTGGGGGTGGGCACCCGCGCCGAGATCAAGGTCTCCAACGTGCTGGGCGGCCGGTACCTGCGCCTGTCGGGCCCGGTGGGTCCCAGGCGCATGGCCGACCTGCCCGAGGAGCGGCGGCGCATCCCCATCGAGCGGACCTCGGTGCCCCACACCGTCAACGACATGCTCAAAAGCTCCACCGAGGCGATCAACAAGCTGGACACCAAGAGCATCCGCACCATCGTCGAGGAGCTGGGCGGCATCGGCGAACGCGACCGCGACCGGCTGTCACGGGCGCTGACCAACCTGACCGAGCTGGCCGAGACCGTCAACGAAAGCAGTCCCCGCATCCGCGAGCTGCTGGACAACGGCGAACGCCTGGTGCACCTGGCCCGCACCAAGGAGCAGCAGCTCATCGCGCTGATGAACAACGTGCGGGCGCTGCTGGAGGAGCTGCGGCTGCGCCGCGCCGAGCTGTCGGCCTTCCTGGGCGGCGGCAACGCCACCGTCAACGCCATGACCACGCTGATCGACCGGCAGCAGGCCAAGCTCACCCAGATCATGGAGGACCTGCAGGTCACGCTGGCGGGCCTGCGGCCCGCCAACGACGAGCTCAACGAGCTGCTGGCCTGGGCCGGGCCCACCCTCGGCGGGCTGGCCGCCGCCGGCGGCAAGGGCCCGTGGATCGAGCTGCTGGCCACCGGGCTCGGCCCGATCTCCCCCAAGGACCTGGGCGACCTGGCCCGCCGGCTGCCCCGGCAGCAGGGAGGCACCCGATGAGACGAGTGATCGCGGCGCTGGCCGCGCTGACCATGGCCGCCGCCACCGGCGGGTGCTCGGTGATCGACGGCGGCGGCACCTACCGGGTGACCGTCTACTTCAGCAAGGCCCCCTCGCTGTATGAGCGGTCGCAGGTCAAGGTGATGGGCATCCCCGCCGGCACCATCACCGACATCCGGCACGAAGGCGGCCGGGTGCGGGTCGAGCTGGACATCGACGAGGAGGTGCCGCTGCCCGCCGGCGTCCACGCCACCATCATGTCGGCCAACGCCCTGGGCGAACGCTTCATCCAGCTCCACCCGGCCTGGAAGAAGGGCGAGCCCAAGGCCCGGCCGGGCACGGTCATCCCCATCGAGCGCACCGAGCTGCCGGTGGAGATCGACGACGCGCTGGACGCCTTCGGCAAGCTGGGCGACTCCATCGACCCCAAGAGCCTGGGAGATTCCATCGCCAGTGGCGCCGACGGCCTGCGCGGCAAGGGCGGGGACATCAACCGGGCGCTGCAGGCGACCGCCACGCTCACCTCCGACCTGGCCGCCCAGGACGAGCGGCTGGTCAAGCTGGCCCGGGAGCTGCGGTCGCTGGCCACCACGTTGAACGAGCGGGAAAAGCGGCTCACCGAGCTGATCGACTCGTTCTCGGCCACCAGCCGCCAGCTCGCCGAGGAGCGGGCCGAACTGCAGCGTTTCATCGTGGGGCTGGCCCAGGCCATCCGCAAGAGCGACGTGCTGATCACGTCCTTGCGGGAGACGCTGCCCGGCACGGTCGCCGACATGTCCAACATCATCATGACCCTCAAGGCCAACGCCGGGACGCTCAACCAGACCATCGAGGCGCTCGCCGAGTTCACCGACGTGGCGGTCCAGGCCTGGGACAGGGAACGCCACGTGGCCACCGTCCGCGTCGTGGTGCACGGCACCGTCCGGGTCTGGCTGCAGCCCCTGTTCGACGCGCTGGGCTGGGGCACCGTCCCCTGCCTGCCGGACAAGCAGCTGGGCAACTGCACCGAGGGGGAAGGGCCATGAGACGTTCCGCCGCCGTCGCCACCGCCCTGGCCGTGACGCTGGCCGCAGGAGGCACCGGCTGCTCGGTGCAGACCGCCGGCGCCCCCAAGGGCGGCATGACGCTGAGTGCGACGTTCGAGGACGTGCAGACCCTGACCACCGGGCACAGCGTGCAGATCTCCGACGTGAAGGTCGGCACCGTCACCAAGATCGAGCTGAGCGGTTACCGGGCCCTGGTCACCATGTCGCTGGAGAAGGGCCGGCGCATCCCCACCGGCACCACCGCCACCATCTCCCGCACCTCCCTGCTGGGCGAGAACTACGTGCGGCTGGACCCGCCGCCCGGACGGGACCTGAGCACCGGCCCGTTCCTGCCGGACGGCGCCCACCTGTCGGCCACCTCGGTGCAGCCGGACCTGGAGCAGATCACCGAACGGGTGGGACCGCTGCTGGCCGCCATCAGCGGGCAGAACCTGCAGACCATCACCTCCGAGGGCGCCACCGCCGTCTCCGGCAAGGGCAAGCAGCTCAACACGCTGATCAAGAAGGCCGCCCAGGTCACCGACAGCTACGCCGCCGCCAACGCCGACCTGGCGCGGGCGCTGGACGCGCTGGCCGAGCTGGGCGGCACCCTGGAGGGCGGGCGCGACCGGCTCGACAAGCTGCCCGGCAACCTGCAGCTGGCCACCCAGCGGCTGAAGAACGAACGCGCCCAGCTCAAACGGTCGGTGCAGGAACTGCTCAAACTGGCCCGGTCGATCAATGACAACGTCCACCTGCGGCACGGCAAGCGCCTGGAAGCGGTGCTGCGGCGCGCCGAGGAACTGATCGACGCCGCCGTCCGCGGCCGCGAGCAGCTCAAGGCGCTGACCCTGTCGATATTGAAGCTGCTGAAGGGCCCCTCGGTCTCCTACAGCGGGCAGGCGCTGGTCATGGTCTGGCTGAAGGGCTTCCTGCCGCCGGCCGGCGGCGCCTCCGCCTCCCAGGGCCGCGCCGACTCCGGCGGCCCGCTGCGCGACCTGCTGGAGCCGCGGTCATGAACCACCAGCGCCGTATCGTCATCAACCTGGTCTTCTTCGCCGCGCTGGGCGTGGTGCTGGCGATCTGGGCGGTCACCAGCATCATCGACATCGACGCGCTGCGCCGTCCGGTGCCCGTCACCGCCGAGTTCGACTCCTCCCCCGGGCTGAGCCCCGACCTGGAGGTCACCCACCTGGGCGTGCGGGTCGGCAAGATCGGCGAGGTGCGTCTCAAGCCCGGCAGCGTGCACGTCCGCATCGATCTGGACCGGGACGCGCGGGTGCCGTCCACGGTGGGCGCGCGGGTGATGCGCAAGTCGGCCATCGGTGAGCCCCACATCGAGCTGACCGCGCCGCCGCCCTCGTCGGCCGAGCCCCGCCCGCTGCGGGCCGGGGACCACATCCCGCTGAGCCGCACCACGGGCACCGCCGATTACCAGAAGCTGTTCGGCACGCTCGGCGACACCCTCAAGGCGGTGGACCCGCGCGATGCGCAGACCCTGGTCCACGAGCTGGCCACCGGGCTGGAGGGCCGCCAGGACTCGCTGCGCGACGCCATCGCCGACACCCACCGCCTCACCGGCGCGCTGGCCGGTGAGGCCGGCACGCTGGACGCGCTGTCGGCGCAGGTCACCCGGCTCACCGGCACACTGGCCGGCCGCCGCTCCCAGATCGCCTCGGGAGTGCACGACCTGGCGCTGGTGTCCACCCAGATCCGCCGCTCCCGCCGGGACCTGGAGACGGTGCTGGATGAGGGACCCGACTTCCTGACGCAGGTCCACCGGCTGCTGGAAGAGGCCCGGCCGGGACTGGGCTGCCTGCTGACCGCGGCGGGCGCCCCCAGCGAGCCCTTGTTCACCCCGGCCAACGAGACCAAGATCCACCACGTGCTGACGATGGTCCCGACCCTGCGGGCGCTGGTGTCGGACATCACCGTCGTCGAAAGCGGCGCCCGGTGGGCCAGGATCATGCCGGTGCTCACCATCGCCGGTCCCGACCAGGCCGCCGAGTTCGCCAAGCCCCGCCCCAAGCCCAAGGCCGAGCCGCTGAACGTCTGCCCGGCCACCCCCGGCGCCTCCTCCCGGCAGGCCGGGGCCTTCGCCGCCGGCGGCAAGGCGGGCACCGCCGGCGGCTCCTTGAGCGAGCAGGGCGCCACCGCGCTGCGCAAGACCGCCGGGGAGCAGGGCGCCGAGCCCTCCCCGCCGGCGCGCACCGCGCACCTGTTGCCTCCGCTGGTGGCGGCGCTCATCCTCATCATGGTCGCCGCCCGTTTCCTGCGTACCGTGATCCGCCGCCGGCCGGGTCGCTGAACCCTCGGGAGAGCTCATGACCACCAAGACCGACACGCCGCAGCAGGAGCCGAACCCGTCGATCTCCTGGCTCGGCGACGACACGGCGCCCGCCTCCGCGCGGCCCGCCGGGGACGCCGCGGAGCAGACCCCCGCCGAACCCGCCGCCGAGGAGAGCGCCGGGCAGAGCAAGCCGCCGTCCACCGGCAAGGACGGCTCCGCCGCCGCGGACGCCGCCTCGCCCGAGGCCACCGGGCCCGACGACGCCGAACCCGCCGTCAAGACCGTCCAGGCCAAGCGGGCCGCAGACGGCGGCGGGAAGCGGCGCAGGCCCACCGCCGGGATGCTGCTCAAGGCGGCGGTGGCGGTGGCGCTGGTGGCCTCCACCGTCACGGCGGGGCTGCAGTGGCACCGGGCGGAGACGCTGGCCGCCGAGCAGGAGGCCCGCCGGCAGGTCCGGGAGCGGGCCGGGCAGTTCGGGGTGGCGCTGCTCAGCTACCGCCACAACGACCTGAAGGCGGCCCGGGAGAAGGTGATGTCCATGGCCTCGGCGGACTTCGCCAAGACCTACGACGTGGCCTTCACCGGCGGCCTGGAGGGCGTCATCACCCAGCTGAAGGCCGACGCCACCGCCACGGTCAGCGACGTCTACGTCAGCGAGCTGTCCGACACCACCGCCAAGGCCATCGTGGTCCTGGACTCGGAGGTGCGCAGCTCGGCCGGCACCCGCCGGGTGGTGGGCTCGTACCTGGAGATGGACCTGGTGCTGCAGAAGGGCGAGTGGATGATCACCGACGTGTCGTCCATCGGGGCGCTGGACGAGCAGATGACCGACACCGGCGGCGGAAAGGACTCCGGCAAGGGCGACCGGTCCCGGGCAGCGGAACCGTCCGCCTCCCCCCGCCAGTGACCGGGGTATGGTCGGCGAGTCGACAGGTCACCGGGCGAAGCGCCGACAATGACGGGGACGCTTTGACTTTTTCCCACGACCGAAGCCGAGGGGTTCCGGTCCGCGCGGGCCGGAACCTCCCGTTTGACGGGACGAACCCAAGGACGGGTCTTGCACGGCCTCCACAGACCACGCCTCCCGGCGGCCCGGTCCCGGTCACCGAAGATCATCGCCGACACGGCCTTCCATGCGGCCTCATGCCGCGTCCTTTCCCTCACATGCCAGTGGAGGCCTCCACGTTCGGGGAGTTGTGATGAGCAAAGCCACCGCCGACGGCGGCCGGGCGCGCAGGGTGCGCAAGGAGCCGGACGAGCGGCGCGACCAGATTCTGCGGTGTGCCCGGGAACTGTTCAGCAAGCACCCCTATGAGGCGGTCTCCAGCGCCCAGATAGCCGACGCCGCCGGGGTCAGCCGCGGCCTGCTCAACCACTACTTCGGCACCAAGCGGGGGCTGTACCTGGCGGCCGTGCGGCAGATGCTGAGCGTGCCCCCGCCGCCGGTGCCGGCGTTCGTGGCGGGCGCCACCGTGCGCGACCGCGTCGCCCAGGCCCTGGACGCCTGGCTGGAGCTGCTGGAACGCAACCGGGGGACGTGGATCACCGCGCTGGACATGATGGCCTCCGGCGGTGACCGCGAGCTGGGCCGGATCCTGGACGAGGCCCGCGACCGGGCGGTCGCCCGCGTCACCGAGATCGTCGGGCTGACCCCGCTGGCCGCCGAGCACCCGGAGGTGCTGTCGGCGCTGCGGGGGTTCGCCGGGATGGCCATGGACACCAGCCGCGAGTGGCTCAAGTACGGCCGGCTGACCCGCGCCCAGGTGCACATGCTGCTGGAGCAGACCATCCTGCACCTCACCGAGCACCTCATCCCCCGCCTGGTGGCCGAGGCGGACCGGCCGGCCGCCGCCGAGGCCTCCCCGTCCTCGGTGTGACGGCGGGCCGGAAAAACCCGACGTCCTCCCCCGCCTGCGTACGAGGGAGGACGTCGAGGCCCCCGATTCGGTCAGCTCAACCGGTGACCGGCAGGTCCCGCGGCACCGGGGTGGGCTTGGGCGCCTCGGGCTTGGCCGGCTTGGGCTGCGGCTTGGCGGGCTTGGGCTCGCACGTCACCGAGGCGACGTTGAGCTGCTGCCCCTTGCCGTGCACGCCGGGCAGGTTGAGCTGCATGGCCGTGACGGTCACCCCGCCGTTGGCGGTGCGCTCCTGGCGGTTGAGGATGAGCGAGGCGTCCCCGACCCCCTTGATCGGCACTCGCAGGGTGCTGTTGGGCGGCGGGCTGACCGCCAGCGGCCGGCCGGCGATGCGGGCGTTGCCCAGGTAGGACGAGCCCTTGCCGGCGTGGCACCTGGCGCTGACCGTCTCGGCCCGCAGCAGGGCCTTGGCGACCTCCAGGTCGGAGACCCGGGCGTGCCCGTGCCGGCCCCGCGCCGAGGTCTCCAGCGCCGAGGCGTCCACCAAGGGGTTGTCGGGCAGCCGGGTGACGCTCTGGCGGGTGGGCCCGTTGCCGGACGAGGACACCGACGGGGTGGCCGGCAGGTTCACCAGACCGTCGGCGGTCAGGCCGTAAGCCGAGCCGTGGCCGCCCGGGTCGGCATACGAGATCGGTGCCGCCGCGACGATCAGCGGTGCCGCGAGTACCCCGGTGATGACGGCCGACCTGGCCGCAGATGACATACGCACTTTGCCTCCTTGAAAGATGGGCGGTCGTACCCGGAATCAGGTTGAGAGCGGGGTCTGTGGACGGGTCCTTCAGGTGACGAGGACGGGAGTGCCCAGCGGGACCTTCGACAGCCGGTCCAGCGCCTCGTCGGGCACCCGGATGCAGCCGTGGGTGACGGCCTTGCCGAAGACCGACGCATCGCGCCAGCCGTGGAAGGCGACCGTGCCGGGCCCTCCCCCGAAGGTCTCCAGGGTCTGCGAGTGCGCCCCGACCGGAATGACCAGCGGGCCGTAGGTGGCGTGGGACGGTTTGAGCAGGGCCAGCAGGAACGTGCGGCCGGCCGGGGTGGGCGTCTCGTCGGCGCCCACCGCCACCGTCCAGCTGCCGACCTGCCGGCCGGAGCGCAGCAGGGTCAGCCGGCGTTCCTGCCGGTCCACTGTGACCAGGTAGGGGGTGTGCGCGACGGTCAGCGCGCTCTCGTCCCGCCGGATCCATCCGGTCACCCCGTTGGGGCGGCTGGGCAGCAGCACCCGCAGCCACTCGCCCCTGGTCTCCACCACGGGAACCCAGGTGGGACCGTCCAGCTGCCGGTCGGGCAGCGCCGCCACCGGCGGCCCGCCCGGCTGTGCCGACACCGGAAGCGCGGCGTTCGGCCGCACCACCGTGCCGTCGGTCGCCGCGGACGGGGCCGGATCCTGCGGCAGCCCGCGCAACGTGGTGAACGTCGTGGCCCGCGGCAGCTTCGCAAGGTCCACGGCGACGCTCGGCTCGGCCTGCGGCCGCTGCTCGCCGCCGCTTCCACCGCCGCTTCCGCCGCCGCTCCCGCAGCCGCCGGTCGCGAGCACGGTGACGGCCGCCAGGGCGGCGGCCCCCGCCCGCACGGCACGCCATCGGCGGACGTGCCGCTTCGGCCGCACCGCAGCCGGGCGCGGCCGTCTGGAACGTTCGGTCACGAGAAACTCCAAGCCGGGACTTCCCGACGGCAGATTTGATCACCCAGTGCGATCGGTTAATCACACTGGAGTCAGATGTCTACCATGAGTGACCGCCGCATTGCACAGGGAAGCCGAATTACGAAAGGGAAAACTTTCCGCCGCCGCTCCCCGAGCACGCCGGCGACCTGCGCAATCGCCGTTTGCCGCAGATGACCGGCAGGAAACGGAAGCGAGGATTTGCCCGAAGTGGCAGCGGGACTTGCAACCTGCTGCAACATCAGGTGCTTTCACCCCACCGCCGCCGAAGCCGGGACGGATTCTCCCCAGCCGGGATCGGCACCGTGACCTGGGACGATATGGCACTCGGCGGCTTTTGAGGCCACCGGTCAAAAAAGGCTTCAATTCTGGGCGAAAAATCAGTTGGCCCGCAGGCGGAGCAGGCTCTAGGGTCGGCAGACATGCACACCTGCGCTGCCCCTCCCGGCGGTGCGGCCGCACCGGCCGCCTGCGCGCCGGCGTTTCGCCGGCTGCGCACGAGGCCGGCCTCAGGCCCGCACGGCCGCTGAATCGCCGACCGCGACGGTTCTTCTCGCCACCTGAGTGAGGGACGGCTTCCCGGGCACCCGTGAAATATCCGGGAAAGTCGCCGTTTTCGCTGCGTTCTTTCGCGTGCCGTCGCTTCTGCGCGGGCCTGAGGGCTTCAGCCGCCCTTGACCGCCGTGGACGGACGGTTCGGACGTCTCCACCCCTGTGCGCCGTCCGTCCCCGTCGCCGGCCCGTGCCGGCAGCGAAGGACAGCGATCGTGCAACGCAGGAGAGGCAGCAGAACAAGCGCGCGCACCGGGCGGGACTGGACCCGCCGCAGCCTTTCGCAGAACTTCCTGGCCGACCCGGCCGCCATCGGCCGCTACGTCCGGGTCGTCACCCGTGATCTGCCCGGCGGGGCGCTGGTCGTGGAGGTGGGAGCGGGCGATGGACGCATCACCCGGGCGCTCGCCGCACACGCCGGGGCCGTCATCGCCTATGAGATCGATCCCGTCCTGGCCGGACGGCTGCACGCGGCCTGCCGTCCCCTCGGCAACGTGCGGTGCGTGCCGGGTGATTTCCTGAGCGCCCGGCCGCCCGCCCGGCCGTTCCACCTGACGGGCAGCATCCCCTATGCGGCGACCTCCCGCATCATGGACTGGGCGCTGGCCGCGCCGTCCCTGGCCTCGGCCACCTTGATCACCCAGCTGGAGTACGCGCTCAAACGCACCGGCGGGTACCGGCGCTGGAGCCGGCTGACCGTGCTGACCTGGCCGGTGTTCACCTGGCGGCTGGCCGGGCGCATCGACCGGCGCGCCTTCCGCCCCGTCCCGCGGGTGGACTCGGCGATCTTGCGCATCGAGCGGCGGGAGCGTCCGCTGCTGCCGCCCGGCCTGCCGGCGGGCTACCGGCGGTGCGTGGAGATCGGCTTCGGCGGCCGCGGCGGAACCCTGCACGCCTCGCTGCGCGGCGCCTACCCGCGTTCCCGGGTGGACGCCGCGTTCGAGGCGGCCGGGCTCGGCCGGGACACCGTGGTGGCCTACGTGCACCCCGACCAGTGGGTGCGGCTGTTCAAGGCGCTGCGCGGGCCGGGCCGCAGGCCGTCCCCGGCGGCTCCCGGGGACGGCCTGCGGCAAGGGCTTACAGCAGGGAGGTCAGCAGCGCCCTGGTGCGCTCGCTGTCCTTGCCCTTGGAGAAGTCGCCGGCGACGAAGTCGGTGACGCCGTAGTCGGCCAGGGCCCGGATGCGGGCGCCGACGGTGTCCTCGTCGCCGATGATGGCCACGTCCTCGGGGGCGGCCACGCCCTCGCGCTCGAGCATGGCCCGATAGGACGGCAGGGTGCCGTACACCTGGTAGACCTTGGCGGCGCGCTGCCGGGCGGCGTCGACGTCGTCGGTGACGCACACCGGCAGGATGGCGACCACCCGGGGCGCGGGACGCCCGGCCTCCTGCGCGGCGGCGGTGATGGTCGGCACGATGTGGTCCCGCAGGGTGACCGGGCCGGTCATCCAGGTCACGGTGCCGTCGGTGCGGCTGCCCGCCAGCTTGAGCATGCGGGGGCCGAGCGCGGCCACCACCACCGGGACCCGGCCGGTGCGGGGGGTGGACAGCGTGATGTTCCCCGCCAGGGTCTCCCCGGTGAACTGGGCCGGTTCGCCGTCCAGCAGCGGCAGCAGGACCGACAGGTACTCGCTCATGTGCTTGAGCGGGCGGGAGTAGTCCAGGCCGTACATGGCCTCGATCACGACCTGGTGGGACAGGCCGATGCCGAGGGTGAGCCGCCCGTCCAGGGCCAGCGCCGCGGTCAGCGCCTGCTGGGCGAGCACCGCCGGGTGACGCGGGTAGGTGGGCACCACCGAGGTGCCCACCTCGATCCCGGGGACCTGGCTGCCGGCCACCGCCAGCGCGGTCAGCGCGTCCACGCCGAAGATCTGCGTCACCCACGCCGAGGCGAAGCCGTCGTCGGCCGCCCGCCGCAGCTCGTCGCGGAGCCTGTGCAGGGCGTCCGGGCCGCTGGGTTCGTTCAACACGATTCCGATACGCAAAGCCGCCTCCCTGTGATCGCGGTCATGCTACGCCGCGCCCGGCGGCCGGGACGATCGCGGGGTTTTGCGGACGAGGCGTCTTCGGGCCGCCCGCCGGCCCTCCCTTCGGGGTGCCTCGCCGGAGGGAGGGCCGGGGCGCTCAGCGGGCGGGGACGGCCACGCGCATGGTCAAGACGCCGTCGCGTTCTTCGACCGGGGTGCCGAACTCGGCGGAGGCGGCCCGCAGCCGGTCGCGGATCCAGGCCCGTTCGTGCTCGACGGCCAGGCGGGTGCGGCAGTAGTCCAGCGCCAGCGGGACGGCGGTGATCTCCCGCGGCCCCGCGGCGTCCAGCGTGACCAGCCACAGCAGGCCCAGGTCGTTGTGCAGCTGGGCGTCCACGGCGTAGTCGTCGATGAAGTCGCCCAAGTCGTACAGGATCGGGCCGTCCACGCCGTGGAAGACGTGCGCCGAGTGCCCGGCGACCAGCGTCGCCCCCGCCTCCAGCAGCTGCCGGGCCGCCCGGCGCACATACGGCAGGGGCTCGGCGGTCATGTTGGGCCCCCAGTGCGGGGTGACCAGCACGGCGTCGCAGCGGGCGCGCAGGTCGGCGATCCGCTCGCGCACCCAGTCCGGGACGCCGCAGGAGAGGTCGGCGTAGGCCACCCCGGGGCGGTCCGGCCCGGCGGCCATGTCCGCGGGGTGGTCGGTGAGCCCGAGCACCCCCAGCCGCATCCCGCGGGCCTGCAGGATCACGCCGGCCCTGGCGTGCTCGGCGTCCGGGCCCGCGCCGACCGTCTCGATCCCGGCGTTCTGCAGGTGCTCGCAGGTGTCCAGCAGGGCGTCGGGGCCGAAGTCCAGGGCGTGGTTGTTGGCCAGCGTGACGCAGTCGATCCCCAGCCAGGCCAGGGCCTGGGCCGCCTTGGCCGGGGCGCGGAAGTGGAACAGCTTGCCCGGCGACCGCCAGGGGGCGCCGCGTTCGGAGATGCAGCACTCCAAGTTGAGGACGGCCAGGTCCGCGGTGGCGAACCAGTCCCGCACCGCCGTGGAGAACAGGTCGTGGGAGGCGGCCACGCCGAGCCGCTTGGCCACGTCCCGGCCCAGCATCGCATCGCCCGCCAGCGCCAGCGTGATCGACATACCGTTCACCCCATTTCCGGGCACAACTCCCCATAAAGGGGTTTTCATGTCACTTACCCGGAATTTCACAATTCAGCCGGGGCGGTGTCAGCGCAGGCGGCGCAGGAAGGGATCCCAGGGGCGGTTCGGCACCAGCCGGATGCGGGCGTCCACCGCGACGACCCCGTCCGGACGGGCGATCAGCGGGTTGAGATCCAGCTCGGCGATCTCGGGGCGGTCGGCGGCCAGCCGGGACAGCCGCAGCAGCGCCTCGCGCAGCGCGGGCAGGTCGGCGGGCGGACGGCCGCGGTGCCCCCGCAGCAGCGGGGCGGCGCGCAGCCCGTCGATCAGCTCCTCGGCGTCCACGTCGGTCAGCGGCGCCATCCGGGCGCAGCGGTCGCCCAGCACCTCGGTGGCCACCCCGCCGAGCCCGAGCACCACCACCGGGCCGAAGATCTGCTCCTGAATCACCCCGGCCAGCACCTCGACGCCGTCATCGGCCCGTTCGCCCACCATGGCCTGCACCAGCACCCCTTCGAGGGCGTCGCCGAAACGCTCGGCCAGCTCCCGGTGGGCGCGGCGCACCTCCGCTTCCCCGGACAGGCCGAGGCGCAGCGCCCCGGCCTCGGTCTTGTGGACGACACCGGCGGCGTGCGCCTTCAGCGCCACCGAACCGCCCAGCTTGCGGGCGGCGGCGACGGCCTCCTCCTCGGTGCGCGCCCACCGCCACGGCGCCATCGGCAGCCGGTAGGCCTCCAGCAGCTCCATGGCCTGGTCGGGGGGCAGCCAGCCGCCGTCCGGGCACCGCTTGAGGAAGCCGCCGACGATCCGGTCCGCCCGCTCGCGGTCCAGGTCGGTGAACACCGGCTCCGTCCCCTGGGGGCGGCTGCGCCGGCGTCCATAGGAGGCGGCGTGGGCCAGCGCCGCCGCGGCGTTCTCCGGATAGGCGTAAGAGGGCACGCCGTCCCGGTTCACCGTCACCGTCTCGGCCTGCCCCAGTGTGACCGCCACCAGCGGCTTGCCGCCGCACCCGGCGACGGCGGCCGGCCTGCCGACCGCCGTGGGGACGGCCACCGCCATGACCGCGTCCACGCCCTCGTCGGCGGCGACCGCCGCCAGGGCGGCGCGGAAGGCGCGCGGCGGGACGGCGGCGGTGGCGTCCACCGGATTGTCCAGCGACGCCCCCTCCGGCAGCAGCTGCCGCAGCCGCCGCCGGGTGGACGCCGACAGCTCCGCGACGATCAGCCCCCGTTCGGTGCAGGCGTCGGCGGCCAGCACCCCGGCGCCGCCGGCGTTGGTGACGATGGCGACTTTGGAGCCGCGCGGGTAAGGCTGGTGCGCCAGCAGCGCCGCGGCGTCCACCAGCTCCCCCAGGTCGTCGGTGGCGACGATCCCGGCCTGGGCGAACAGCGCCCGGCGGGTCACCTCGGGGGTGGCGACGGCGGCGGTGTGGGAGGCGGCGGCCCGCCGTCCCGCCTGGGAGCGCCCGGCGATCACCGTCAGCAGCGGCATCTTGCGGCCCACCCGGCGGGCGGTGCGGGCGAACTTGCGCGGGTTGCCGAACGACTCCAGGTGCAGCACGCCCAGCCGGGTGACCCCGTCGGACTCCCACCACATGAGCATGTCGTTGGCGCTGACGTCGAGCTTGTCGCCGACCGAGGCGAAGGAGGAGATCCCGATGCCCAGCCGCGACAGGTGGTCCTGCAGCGCGATGCCCACCCCGCCGGACTGCACCACCACCCCGGCCGTCCCGGGCCGGGGGTCGCGCGGCGTGAACGTGGCGTCCAGCCCCGCCCCCGGGTCGGCGACGCCGATGCAGTTGGGGCCGACCAGCCGCATGCCGTAGCGGTGGCAGGCCTCCAGCAGGCGCCGCGCCTGCGGCTCGGTCAGGCCGGAGGAGATCACCACCAGTGCCCGCGCCCCGCGCCTGCCGCACTCCTCGGCGGCCTGCGGGACGATGTGGGCCGGGACGGTGAGGACGGCCAGGTCGGGCGGCTCGGGCAGCTCGGCGACCGACGGCACGCACCGCACCCCCTCCAGCTCCCGCCCGGCGCGGGGGTTGACCGCGTAGACGGGGAACGCGGCCGCCGCGTGCAGCCGCCGCAGCAGCGCGTTGCCGACCGAACGCCGCCGCCGGCTGGCGCCCACCACCACCGCGCTGGCCGGACGCAGCAGCGGCCACAGGCTCTCCACGGTGGCCAGCCGCTCCCGGCGTCCCACCGCCTCCAGGTACTCCTCGCTCTGCTCCAGCGGGATCTCCACCTCCACCAGGTCGGCGCGGTCGGTGCGGCGCACCGACATCCCGGTGTCGGCGAGCACCCGCAGCATCGCCTCGTTGCGGGCCAGGGTGTCGGCGCGAAAGCACCGCACGCCGCGGGAGCGGGCCAGTGAGCCGAGGTGTTCCAGCAGCAGCGTGCCCACGCCCCGGTGCCGCATCCAGTCGGCCACGACGACCGCCAGGTCGGCCACGCCGTCCTCTTCCGTGGGCTCATAGCCGGCCACCCCGATCAGCTCGCCGTGCAGCCACGCCCCCAGCGCCGCGTGGTCGGGTCCCGGCGGGCGGCACAGCTGCCACGCCGCCCGGTCGGCCATGCCCGGGTCGATGGTGAAGAACCGCAGATACCGACTCTCCGGTGACAGGCCCGCGTGCAGGGCGCGCACCTGCTCGCGGTCCGCACCGGTCAACGGGCGGATCTGGATCTGCACGCCGTCTTTCAGCAGTGCGCTGACCGGCTCGGCCGAAGTGACATCGAGGTGCACCTGGGTGGTCATACCGCCAGCGTGCGCCGCCTACCGCCCGGTCGAGCAGCGGCTAAAGCCCGCGGCCTGCCGGGACTTTCGCCCCCTCCCCGCCGGACGCCGCGCAAGGAGGCTGGAAATGGGAATGACGGGAAGGTGGGTGCGATGGAGCGGATGAACACGCTGGATGCGGGGTTCTACTTCGCCGACAGCGAGCAGGCGCCCTTGCACATCGCCTCGATCACGGTGCTGGAGGGGCCGCCGCCCTCCCGCGAGGAGATGCTCGGCGTCCTCACCGCCAAGCTGCCCAAGGTGCCGCGCTACCGGCAGCGGGTGCGCACCGTGCCGCTGAACCTGGACCTGCCGGTATGGGTGGACGATCCCCGCTTCCGGCTCTCCTACCACCTGCGGCACACCGCCCTGCCGTCCCCCGGGGGACGGCAGGAGCTGCAGAACCTGGTCGGGCGGATCATGAGCCAGCGGCTGGACCCCACCCGGCCGCTGTGGGAGATGTGGGTGGTCGAAGGGCTGGCCGGCGGGCAGTGGGCGCTGATCGCCAAGGTGCACCACTGCGTGGTGGACGGCGTCGGCGGCAGCGACCTGCTCACCGCTTTGTTCGACCTGGAGCCGCTCCCCGTCCCCGCCGCCGCCCGTCCCCCGGGTCCCGGAGAAGAGTCGGCCCCTTCCCGGCTGGCCCTGGCGATCAACGGGCTGGGGCAGAGCGTGGCGGTGCCGGCGGGCGCACTGGCCCGCAGGCTGACCCGGCTGCCGGCGCTGGGGCGGCCCGACCGGCTGCGCGAGGCCCGCGAGTTCACCGAGGGACTGCCGCAGACCGTCCAGCACATCACCCGACCCCCGGTGCCGTCGCTGCGCGGCCCCACCGGCCCGCACCGCCGCTGGATCGCCCTGCAGACCGAGCTGGACCGGGTCAAGGCCGTCCGCCGCGAGCTGGGCTGCACCGTCAACGACATCATCCTCGCGGCGGTCACCTGCGGTTTCCGGGAGCTGCTGGGCGCCCGGGGCGAACTGGAGGACGACACCACCGTCCGCTCCCTGGTGCCGGTCTCGGTGCGCACCGACGGGCAGGCCGGCGAACTCGGCAACCGGGTCTCGGCCCTGGTGGTCGAACTGCCCTGCGGCGAACGCGACCCGATCGTGCGGGTGGCCCAGCTGCACGGCCAGATGGCCCAGCTCAAGCAGACCCATCAGGCCGCCGGCGCCGACGCCCTGGTACGCCTGGCCGGCACCGCCCCCACCATGCTGTCCCTGGCCTCCCGGGCGGTGATCACGGTGATGCGCACCATGTTCCAGACGGTCACCACCAACGTTCCCGGCCCCCAGTTCCCGCTGTACATCGCCGGCCGCCGGGTGACCGCCCTCTACCCTTACGTCCCGATCGCCGCCGGCGCCGGCATCTCCACCGGCATCTTCTCCTACATGGGCCACCTGTGCTTCGGCGTGACCGGCGACTTCGACACCACCCCCGACCTGCAGACCTTCGTCAACGGCATCGCCACCGGCCTGGACGAACTCGCCGCCGCCATCCCCAACGGCCGCTGACCCCCACCGTTGGCCTGTGAGCGGTCAGTTCCGGTTCCGCCGCTCCGACCGCTTTGGATGACCGGCTGCAACGAGGGTGACCCAGATGGTCTTCCCGGCGCCGTCGATCAAGTACCAGACACGGCCCCGGCCTTGGCGTTCGCTGCGCGAACGGTCCATCCCGTGGGGCGTCGGATCTCCTCGCCCCGTCCGCTCATGCGCCGTTATCGAGGGGCCGGCCGCCGGTGCCGTCGAACGGGTCGGACAGGACGCGGGCGGTCTCCGGGTCGCTCCAGGCCAAGGCGGTGGACATCCAGGAGCGGCGGGCACGCGCATAGGGCAGCAGCTCTCCGGTGTCGGCGCCGGCGAGCAGGTGAGCGAGCAGTTCCCGCACGCACTGCCGACGCTCGCCCTCCGGCAGCCAGACGAGCCAGGGGAGGTCCTCGGCGAGGGCCTTCTCGGCGAGGACCCGGTTGGCGCGGGCGACGATCGTCATGGAACGGGCGAGGGTGACGAGCGCGTCACGTGCGGCCCGGTAACGCTCGTCACGGACCAGCCAGACGTTCTCGGCGTCCCGGCGTTCCAGCAGCACATCGGCGTCGTCCAGCTCAGCGAACACCTCGTTGCGGTCGCGGGCGAGGGTGCTGAACGGGAAGGCCTTCATGCACTCATGCTGACCGAGTGATGCATTAATGCAACACTAACGCATCACTCACTGCCCGGGGCGTTCGTCCAATCGACCTGCACAAAAGCCCTCTCCCTGCGGGGCAGGGAGGGGGTGGGGGGTGGAGGGTCGAAGAGGTCACCCTGGGCGGCTCACTTCAGGATCGGGAAGCGGCGGACCAGGGCGGTGCGCTCCCACATCGCGCCCAGGCCGAGGGTGTCTCCGGCCTTGACCAGGGCCAGGCCGATCAGGACGAGGGCGTAGATGATGTGGTCGTCCAGGATCGGGTTGTTTTCGGGGGGCAGCACGGCGGTCCACATCATCACCATCAGCAGCGTGCCGCTGGCGGCGGCGATCCGCATGCCGATGCCGAGGGCCAGCGCGGTGCCGATGCCGAGCAGGCCCAGCATGAACAGCCAGTCCACCCAGGCCATGCCGGCCAGGCCGTGGTAGAAGTCGGCGAACGGGCCGCTCGCGGCGTTCTTGAGGAATCCCTCGGTCGGGCTGCCGCCCTCCAGCCACGCCTTGGCCGCCGGGGTGCCGTGGCCCAGGCCGAAGGTCTTGTCCAAGAACGCCCACAGGAAGATCCAGGCCAGTCCCAGCCGGGCCGCCGCCCACACGTACCGGGCGGCAGGGGGTTCGGTCAGCGGGGCGGCCAGGTGCGGACGGGGGAATCCGCGATGCTCACCGCGAGTTTTGTCGCCGGCTTTTCCTTCCAGGACGGCCATTGCAGTCACCTTCTCGGGGTCGGTGTCCGTCTGCTTTCGACGCCCTCAGTCAATCCCTCCGCACTAAAAGACAGGAGGGCACAACGGACCCCGCCGGAGGGTCTTTAGCCCTGATTTCTGCGGGCACATCGGCCCGTTTCACCGGCGACCCGATTCGGCCGGAAAACAGTATCCGCAGGTCAGGAATCGGCGGCCAGCGGCACGGTCCACACCAGCCGGGCGCCGCCTTCGGGACGGTTCTGGACGGTGAAGGTGCCGCCCAGGCGCTGGGCGCGTTCGGCCATGTTGCGCAGGCCGCTGCGGCGGCCGCCCTCGGGGATGCCGACGCCGTTGTCCTCCACCCGCAAGGTCAGGTCGCTGTCGCCGACGTCCACGCTCACCGACGCCTCGCTGGCGTGGGCGTGGCGGGCGACGTTGGACAGCGCCTCGTGGGTCACCGCCAGCAGGTGCTCGCCGATGCTCTCGTCCACCGCGGTGTCCAGCAGGCCGTCCAGGCGGACCGAGGGGGCGAAGCCCAGGTTCTCGGCGGCGGCGTCCACCACGTGGTGCAGCCGGCTGCGCAGGCTTTCCTCATCGGGCGGGGTCTGCAGGGCGAAGATGGTGGAGCGGATCTGCCGGATGGTGTCGTCCAGGTCGTCCACGGCGCGGCGCACCCGCGCCTGGGCGTCGGGGCGGTCGATCAGCTTGGCGGCGCTCATCAGCGTCATCGCGGTGGCGAACAGCCGCTGGATGACGGTGTCGTGCAGGTCCTTGGCGATCCGGTCGCGGTCTTCCAGCAGGGTGAGCCGTTCGGCGTCGCGGCGCCGCTCGGCCAGCTCCAGCGCCACGGTGACCGGGCCGGCGAACGCCTCCAGCAGCCGCCGGGCGTCCTCGCGGAACGGCAGCGACTGCGGCTTGTCGGCCACCCAGATCACGCCGCGGGCGGTGCTGCCGGTGCCCAGCGGGACGATCAGCACCGGGCCGACCCGCAGCTGCGGGTCCTCCACCAGCGGCTGCCCCTCCACCAGCGAGGACGGCTCCCCGGAGCGGTAGACCTGCAGCGCCTCCGCCGGCTGCTCCATGGGCACGCGCCGGCCGGTGAAGCGCTCGGCGTCCTCCCCGGCGGCGGCCTCGATCACGAACTCCCCGGCGTCCTCGTCGGCCAGCGCCACCATCGCCAGCTCCGCGTCGCAGATCTGCCGGGCCCGCTCGGCCACCAAAGCGATCACATCGGAACGTTCCCGGCCCGACAGCAGCGCGGTGGTGACCTCGCCGGAGGCCGCCAGCCACCGCTCGCGCTGCCGGCCGGCCTCATACAGCCGGGCGTTCTCGATCGCCACGCCGGCCGCGGTGGCCAGCGCGGTCAGCACGATCTCGTCTTCTTCCTCGAAGTCGCCGCCGCCGACCTTCTCGGTCAGGTACAGGTTGCCGAACACCTCGTCGCGGACCCGGATCGGCACGCCCAGGAACCGCTTCATCACCGGGTGCCCGGGCGGGAAGCCGTAGGCCTCGGGGTGCTTGGTCAGGTCGTGCAGCCGCAGCGGCCGGGGGTCTTTGATCAGCAGGCCCAGGATGCCGTGGCCGTGCGGCCAGTGGCCGATGGCGTCGATCTCCTCCTGGGTGACCCCGACGCTGACGAACTGCACCAGCCGTTCGCCTTCTTCGCCGATCACCCCCAGCGCGCCGTAGCGGGCGTCCACCAGCGTGGTGGCCGCCTCGGTGATCCGGCGCAGCACCGTCTCCAGGTCCAGGTCCCCGCCGATCGAGACCACGGCTTCCAGCAGCGCGTGCACGCGGTCACGGGTGGAGCGGACGGTCTCCAGACGCGCTTGCAGCTCCGTCAGAAGATCGTCCAGTTTCAGTTGTGGAAGTAGCAGTCTCGCCCGGTCCTCGCCTGCACCCTGTTCCGGAGCCACGGCTTCATTGTAGGTAGCACCCCCTCTACTGCCGGATTCGGGACCTTGGTCCCCCTATATTCGGGACGTTCGAGTTCTCCCCGCATCGGGTACGGCGATTAACGTCAGCATCGCGCCCCACAAGGGCCGGTCCGGATCGACGAGTGAGGAAGCATCATGAGCGCCGAGCAGTCGCAGGATCAACGGACCATCCGGGTGTTCCTGCTGGACGACCACGAGGTCGTGCGGCGGGGTGTGGCCGCGTTGCTGTCCGCCGAGGACGACATCGAGATCGTCGGCGAGGCCGGGACCGCCGAACAGGCGCTGGCCCGCATTCCGGCGGCCCGTCCCGACGTGGCCGTGCTGGATGTGCGGCTGCCCGACGGCGACGGGGTGAGCGTGTGCCGGGAGATCCGCTCCCGGATGCCCGAGGTCGCCTGCCTGATGCTGACCTCGTTCGAGGATGAGGAGGCTCTTTTCGACGCGGTCATGGCGGGCGCGGCCGGCTATGTGCTCAAGCAGATCCACGGCTCGGACCTGGTCGGCGCCATCCGCACGGTGGCCTCCGGCCAGTCGCTGCTGGACCCGCAGAGCACCGCCAAGATGCTGCAGCGGGTGCGCGAGCGCGCCGCCCGCAAGGACCCGCTGGCCTCGTTGACGGATCAGGAGCGGCAGATTCTGGAACTGATCGGCGAAGGGCTGACCAACCGGCAGATCGGCGAGCGCATGTTCTTGGCCGAAAAAACCGTCAAGAACTACGTTTCGAATCTCTTCACCAAGCTCGACATGCGCCGCCGCACCCAGGCCGCCGCGCTGGCCGCCCAGCTCAAGGCCGACCGGGGCAGCCTGTCCCGCTGAGCGCGCTCCGCGGCGTTGTCCCAGGCAGGCCCCAGGAAGGGACCTTCGTCCCTAACGGGCTGCGTATGCCCGGGGCGAGACTGGAGGCATGCCGTATGACTCCGGGGGCCTGGAAATTCTGGACGAGGACGAGTGCCGGGCCCTCCTCGCCAAGGCGCCGCTGGGCCGCATCGTGTTCACCCAACGCGCACTGCCGGCCATCCAGCCGGTCAACTTCACCGTCGACAACGGTGATGTGATCATCCGCGCCGCGCAGGGCACCAAGCTGGCCGCCGCCGCCCGTAACGCCATCGTGGCCTTCGAGGTGGACGATTTCGATGAGGCCTCGCGCACCGGCTGGTCGGTGGTCATCGTCGGGCCGGCCCGGGTGGTGTCGGACCCCAAGGAGGTGGCCAGGCTTCAGGAGCTGCCGTTGCGGCCCTGGGCGCCGGGCAGGCGGGAGCATTTCATCCGCATCCGGCCGACGTTGATCTCCGGACGGCGCATCCCGGAGCACTCCGCTCCTCCCCCCTCCTGAGGTCACGGCCCGTGTCCGTCGTCCGGCGGGCCGGGACCTTGAGCCGGGGACGTTCGCCCCTGATCGATCGGCCGCCGCGCACCGAACCTGGACACATGAACATCGACCAGCACTGGTTCCGGGACCGGCAGGAGGTCCTGGAGCATCCCGGGCCGCAGGACCCGCCGGCTCCGCTCCCGGCTCCGGGCACCCGGCATCCACCGGGGGACGGGGGGCAGGTCGCGTCGTTGTCTCCTCAAGAGTGCCTGGCCCTGCTGCGCACCGCGTCGATCGGCCGGATCGTCTTCACCGACCGCGCCCTGCCGGCGATCCAGCCGGTCAACTTCGCCCTGGACGGCGAGGACATCATCATCCGCACCCGCCCGGGGACCAAGCTGGCCGCCGCCACCCGCCGGGCCGTCGTCGCCTTCGAGGCCGACGACCTCGACCCTGAGACCGGGGCCGGGTGGACCGTCACGCTCGTCGGGCAGGCCGAGGCCGTCCGCGATCCCGGTCAGGTCGTCCGGCTGCTGCGGCTGCCGCTTTACCCGTGGTCGCCGGAGCCGCTGCACCACTTCATCCGCATCCGCACCCACCGCATCACCGGCCGCCGGGTGCGCAAAAACGCCACCCCTTGATCACGAGACGTCCGGGAAGACCTTCCGCAGGACGGGCGGGGTGCCGCGGTGGCGCCATTCGCGCGGGTAGCCCAGCGAGACCTCCTCAAAGCGCACGCCGTCCCGCCAGATCGTCCGCGGGATGTGCAGGTGCCCGTACACCACGACGGACGCCTCATAGCGCACATGCCAATCGTCGGTGCGTTCGGTGCCGCACCATTGGGCGAACTGGGGATAGCGCAGCACCCGGGTCGGTTCCCGGATCAGCGGGAAGTGGTTGACCAGCACCGTGGGCAGCCCTTGCGGGCGCTGGGCCAGCCGCCGCTCGGTCTCGGCGATCCTGGCGGCGCACCAGCTCTCCCGGTCGGGGTAGGGGTCGGGGTGCAGCAGCATCTCGTCGGTGCACACCACCCCGGTCTCATAGGCGATGGCCAGTCCTTCTTCCTTGGTGGACGCGCCGTCGGGGCGGAAGGTGTAGTCGTAGAGCAGGAACAGCGGGGCGATCGTGACCGGCCCGCCCGGCCCCTCCCAGACCGCATAAGGGTCCTCGGGGGTGAGGACGCCCAGGGTGCGGCACATCTCCACCAGGTACCGGTAGCGTTTCTCGCCGCGCAGCTCCTGGTCCTCGCCGGGCGCCGTCCACAGCTCGTGGTTGCCCGGCGTCCAGATCACTTTGGCGAACCGGCCGGCCAGGGTGCGCAGCGCCCACTCGATGTCGGCGATCTTCTCCCCCACGTCCCCGGCGACGATCAGCCAGTCGTCCGGCGAGGACGGCCGGACCGCCTCCACCAGCGCCCGGTTCTCCCGGTGCCCGACGTGCAGGTCGCTGGCGGCAAAGAGCACGGGCGCGGCGGAACTCATGTGATCACCTCGGCCGGACGCTGCGCGGATCCCTCGGGCGAAGCGTAACCCGTGGGCTTTCGCCGACGCGGAAGCGGTTTCGATGAGACTTTTTCAACACGCCGTTTCCGCAGGCCGGAACGGGAGCCTCGCGGTCAGGGGCAATGCTGTGACCTGCAACGTCGCGGCACCGGAGACCACCCGGGCTCCCGTCCCCGGTGCCCTGGAGCACGTGGTGGAAAAGGTTCAGTCTTCGGCGATGACGATGACGCGGTCGTCGGCCGAGAGGGTCAGCGGGGCGGTCTTGTCGGGGTTGAGGACGATGCCGTAGGTCGGCGGCTCGTGGAAGTCCTCCCACCGCCGGTAGCCGATGGCGGTCTGGCCGCGGCGCCGGGCCGCCTCGATCACCGTGGCGAAGTTCGCCTCCACGCCCGGCGTCAGGTAGTCCGCGGCGGGTTTGAGGTAGATCTCCGAGCCGGCCGGGTCCAAAAGGTCGAAGAAGACCTCGTGCAGGTGCCGGTTCTCGCTGAGCTGGGTGAGCATCAAGCTGATCAGCTTGTCGCTGACCACGAAGTCGTCGGCCTTGGTGACCTGGGCGACCTCCCGGTCGGCGTCGTCGTTGATCTCGCTGACGATGGAGTAGGGGTCGCCCAGCTCCTCTTCCATGTCGCGCAGGTGCAGCAAGGTGACCAGGGTGCGGGCATCGGCCAGGGGCGGTTCGAACGCCTCGTCCGACAGCACCACCACGTGCTGGTAGGAGCCGACGTCGAGGGAGTCCAGGAACGTGCGGGAGGTGTCGTCGCCGTAGACGAAGCCGATCCGCAGGTTGCGCAGGTCGGCCAAGTGCGCGCGGGGGTCGGCGCACAGCCCGGCGACGGTCAGTTCCGAACCGGCCTCCACGAACTCGTCCAGCAGCCGGATGATCTTGGGGGCGCGGTGGTTCCAGCCCAGCATCAGCGTGCGGCTGGGCGCGGCCGGGTGGGCGCGGGCGGTCTCGATCGCCTCCTCCACCACCGGCGGACGGGCGGCGGCCAGTTTGATCAGCAGGTCGTCCTCGGCCAGCACGATCACCTCGTCGCCGGGGGCGATCACGGTGTCCATCGGCGGGTTGAGCTGGGATTTGCCGTCGCGCCGCAGCCCCACGGGGATGCCCAGCTCATAGGCCAGCAGCGCCTCCCCGTAGGTGGTGCCCACCAGGCTCGGCTCGGCCCGCATGTAGAACTCGTGGCCCTTGAAGTCCAGCAGGTCGGTGCACACCTGCGACAGGCCGGACTGGCGGTGCGACTGCACGATGAGCCGGATGGCGATGTCGTCGGCGTCGATCACCTGGGCGGCCGGGCCGCCGGCCAGGCGGGCGGCGGGCAGGTTGGCCGAGTCCTGAACGGCGGCCACCACGTGCGGCCGCGGCTCGTCCCAGGACCGGGTGTTCAGCGACAGCAGCACCTTGATCACATAGGTGTCGGGGTCGCCGCCCGGCGGCGCCAGCACCATGATGGAACGGGCCGTGGACGGGCTGACCAGCTCCAGGTCGCCCACCTTCAGCGGGTTGCCGTGCCGGCACACCACGCGGATGCGGCCGGTGTCGCCGACGCGGGCGCGGATGGCGTCCTCCATCTCGACCTTGTCGCAGTCGGCCAGGATCGCCACGGTGGTGCGGCGGCGGCCCTGGTTGGCCTCGGCCAGCTCCGACAGCACCGTGAACACCTGGTCCGACCAGCCCAGGATCACCGTGTGGCCGCTTTCGACGATCCGGGAGCGGCCCTTGCGCAGCTCGGTGAGCTTGGCCTCCAGCCCGGTGGTGAGCACGCCGATGAAGGCGCTGACGATCAGCAGCCCGCCGAAGGTGGCCGTCAGCATCAGCGCCAGGTAGGGGGCGCTGCCGGTGTCGTCGCCCATCGTCCCGGCGTCCAGCGTCCGCAGCAGGCTGCGCCACAGCACCCCGGCCCAGTGGCCGTTGTCGTCGGCGTCGCGGGGGGTGATCCACACCGCCAGCGTCGCCACCGTGACGATCAGCACGGCGGAGGCCATGCCGAGCCACCCGATCAGCGCCGGGGTGCCTTTGGACATGGTGTTGTCGAACCAGTAGCGCACCCGGTCCCGCCACCTGATCCGCGCCACCCGCACCTCCGTTTTCCCCGGCCGCACGTTATCAGTGCACTTCAGAGCCCAACAGCGATTACCGCAAAGATCACCCCCAAACGGCCAGGTCCGGCAAATCGGATGCCGGGCGCCCGTGCGGTGCGGCAGGGTTTCCCTGTCCTTTCACCAGTTGTGCCGACGGAGGTACCGGCCGGTGCGCCATTCCTTCAGCGTCGATGTGCGAGGCGTGGTCGATTTGCTCAGCCGCCACCTGTACCGCAGCCCACGCGCCTATCTGCGGGAATTGCTGCAGAACGCGGTGGACGCGCTGAGCGCGCACACCCCCGCCGACCCGATGGTGCGCATCGAACCGCCCTCGGTGACCGGGGACGGCACGCTGCGGGTGCACGACAACGGCGTGGGCCTGACCGAAGAGCAGGTGCACGAACTGCTGGCCACCATCGGCCGTTCCGCCAAGCGGGACGAGCTGGGTTTCGCCCGGCAGGAGTTTTTGGGGCAGTTCGGCATCGGGCTGCTGTCGTGCTTCCTGGTCGCCGACGAGGTGGAGGTGGTCACCCGCAGCGCCGCCGTACCGGACGCCGCCACGGTGCGCTGGCTGGGCCACTGCGACGGCCACTACACGGTCGAGCCCGCCGGGCCGCGCCCCGAGCCGGGCACCACGGTGACGCTGCGGGCCCGTCCCGGCGCGGCGCAGTGGCTGTCGGAGGAGACCGTCACCGAGCTGGCCTGCGAGTTCGGCCGGTTCCTGCCCTATCCGGTCCAGGTCGCCGGCCGGACGGTGACCGAGGGCGAGCCGCCCTGGCTGGTCTCCCATCCCGACCCGCGGGCGCGGCGGGAGGCGCTGCTGCGGTACGCCGACCGCGCGCTGGGCATGCAGCCGCTGGACGTGGTGGAGCTGTCGGTGCCGGCGGCCGGGCTGAGCGGGGTCGCCTTCGTGCTGCCGGAGGCCGTCAGCCCCAGCGCCCGCCCCGCCCACCGGGTCTACCTGAAGCGGATGCTGCTGGGCGACCGGGTGGAGCGGCTGCTGCCGGACTGGGCGTTCTTCGTGCGCTGCGTGGTGAACGCCACCGAGCTGCGCCCCACCGCCGACCGCGAGCAGCTGTATGAGGACGACCTGCTGGAGGAGACCCGGCAGGCGCTGGGCGAGCAGATCCGGGCCTGGCTGGTGCGGCTGGCGGCGACCTCCCCGGCCCGGCTGCGGCGGTTCCTGCAGGTGCACCACCTGGGCGTCAAGGCGATGGCCGTGCACGACATCGAGATGCTGCGCCTGGTGGACCGGTGGCTGGAGCTGGAGACCAGCGACGGGGACATGACGGCCGCGGAGTTCCGCCGCCGCCACGGCCGGATCCGCTACACCACCGACGCCGAGGAGTTCGCCCAGCTGGCGGCGGTGGCCGCGGCGCAGGGCGTGGGCCTGATCAACGGCGGTTACACCTACGAGGCCGAGATCTTGAACCGGCTGCCGCTGCTGGACCCCGACATCGACGTGGCCCCGCTGGACCCGGCCGAGCTGACCACTCGCATGGACGTCCTGGACCCGCAGACCGAACTGGTGGTGCGGGACTTCCTGGAGGTGGCCCGCACCGCTTTGGAGCGGCTGGGCTGCGAGCCGGTGATCCGGGCCTACCAGCCGGTGGGGCTGCCGGTGCTGCTGCTGGAGAGCCGGCAGGCCGAACGCCGGGCCGAGCACCGCTCGGCCCTCGAGTCGGCCGTGGGGGCGTGGGCGGACCTGCTGGACGACATCGCCGGCGAGGAGGACCGCCCGGCCCGGCAGGCCCGTCCCCAACTGGTGTTCAACTACAACAACCCGCTGGTGCGGCGGATGACCGGGGTCGGCGACCCGCTGCTGGTGCGGCTGACGGTGGAGGCCCTGTACGGGCACGCGCTGCTGCAAAGCCGCCGCCCGATGCGCCCGGCCGACACCGCGGTGCTCAACCGGTCGTTCCTCGGCCTCGTCGAATGGGCCATGCACAACACCTCGGAGGGCTGACAGTGCGAATGTCCCGCAGGCGGCTGACGGCGTTGCTGGCGGAGGCCGAGGAGCTGCCGCCCAGCCAGGCGCAGGTCACCGCCTTCCGCAAGGCGGTCGGGCACGCCGCGGCCGCCGGGATGACCGACCTGCTGATCGACGCCCGGCTCGGCCTGGTGGACGCGATGATCGCCGCCGACGCCCGGGACGTCTCCGAGGTCAACGACGCCCTGACCGCCTTCGCTCAGACGGTGGCGCTGCACGTGGCCGATCCCGGCGCCTTCGACGAGGATCAACAGGACCGGCTGTGGTGGCAGTTCGGGGTGCTGGGCCTGGTGATGACCGGGCTGCCGGACTACTCCCCCGCCACGGTGCGCAGGCTGCTGGACGACATGGAACGGCACTGCCGGCCGGACCGCGACGACCGGTACATGATCTGCTCCCTGCGGGTGATGCTGGCCGAGGCGACCGGCGACACCGAGCTGGGCGACCGGAGCCTGGCGGAACTGCGGCACCTGCAGGCCCCCGACTACACCTGCCCGGCCTGCATGCACATGATGCAGGTCCGCTACCTGGAGCGGACCGGCCGGGACGAGGAGGCCATCGCCGCCGCCGAGCCGCTGCTGGCCGGGCTGCTGCCCTGCCTGACCGACGACCAGCCGCACCGCACCCTCGCCCTGCTGACGCTGCCGTACCTGCGGACCGGCCGCCTGGAGGAGGCCCGGGACGCCTACCGGATGGCGGTGCGGCACAAGCTCCCGCAGGCCGACCTGGCGCGGCTGCTGCACTTCTGCGTGGTGACCGGCAACCTCGAACAGGCCCTCACCCTGTTCAAACGCAACCTGGAGATGCTGGAGAACGCGCCGCTCACCGAGCACGACATGGACCTGGCGGCGTCGGCGGCGCTGATGTGCCGGGCCATGGTCGAGGCCGGGCGCGGCGAGGAGGTCCTGATCTGGCCGGCCAACCCCGAGCTGGGGGAGACCGAGGACGAGGAGTGGACCTACCGGGAGCTGCTGGAGGAGTTCCGCAAGGACGCCCTGGAGTTCGCCGAGCGTCTCGACCGGAGCACCGGCAGCACCCTCGCCGGTGACCGGGTCCGGGCCGTCATCGCCGCCGGGCCGTCGGTGGCGCATCTGCCGCTGTCCCCGCTGGCCGCCCACCGGCCGTCCGTCCCGCCGGCCGGGGCGCAGGGGCGGGCCGCGGCGCCCGCCGGCGGTTCCGGGCCGAGCGCACCGGATGAGCAGGCGCTGCGCCGGGCTTATGAGGAGGCCGTGGCGCACGCCCGGCGCGGCGCGGCCCTGTCGGAGGAGGGCCGGTTCGACGCGGCGATCCCGGAGTTCATCGAGGCCGTCGCCCGGTTCACCGCGCTGGGCAACCGGCGGCTGGCGACCTACGCCCGGGTGGACCTGGCCACCGCCTACCTGTCGGCGGGTCGCATGCTGGATGCCGCCGAGGTCGCCGAGGAGGCCCTGCCGGACGTCCCCGAGGACCGGCAGCGGGAGTACACCGGGCTGCAGTGCCGCTGGGTGCTGGTGCGCGCCTACCCGGCGCTGGGCCAGCACGAGGACGCCCTGAAGATGGTGGCGGAGATGCGCCGCCTGCAAAGCGAGGGCGCTCCCGAGCCGGTGCGGCTGCCGCGGCTGGACCGGGAGGAGGCCCAGATCCTCAGCGACCTGGACCGCGACGAGGAGGCCTCGGCGCTGCTTGAGTCCGCCGCCGACGGTTACGCCGCCCTGGGCGATGTGCCGGCGCAGCTGTCCTGCCTGCGCCGGGCGGCCCTCACCGCGGTCTGGTCGGACCGGCCCGAACGGGCCGCCGACCTCATCGGCCGGGCCCGCGCCGTGGCCGGCGGCCTGCCCGCCGGCGATCCGCACGCCGCCGAGCAGCGGGCGTTCACGGATTTCGACACCGCCCGGGTGCTGTCCGCCGTCGGCCGCCTGGAGGAGGGCCTGCAAAGCGCCGAGCGGGCCTCGGCGGCGCTCCGCGAGCTGGGTCTTCCCGCCATGGCCACCCGCGCCGCGACGCTGACCGGGGAGCTGCTGGGCGCGCTGGGACGGCTGGAGGAGGCGGCGGGGGTGCTGCGCCGCGCGCTCGCCGAACCCGCCGCCGACGAAGAGCACCGGAACGAGCAGGAGAGCGCCGCCCGGTTGCTGGCCGAGGTGCTGCGCGACCTGGGCCGCCCGGAGGAGGCCGCCCGGGTCGAGAACGCCTTCGCGATGTCCGAGTGACCTTCTCTATAGGTGGTCGTTCAGGTAGTCGCGCAGCACGACGGCCTGGTTGTGCTCGGTGTCCCTGGCCGAGTACAGCAGGGTGAGCGGGCCGCGGCGGGCCGCCTCCAGCAGGGGCCGCACCGCATCGGGGCGGGCGTCCAGTTCGCGCCGGTAGCGGTCGGCGAACTGCGCGAAGCGTTCGGGCCGGTGCCCGAACCAGCGGCGCAGCTCGGTGGAGGGGGCGGCCTCGCGCGCCCAGCCGTCCAGACGCAGTTCTTCTTTGCGCACCCCGCGCGGCCACACCCGGTCGACCAGGAACACCGCGCCATGGTCGGGCGGCCCGTCGTAGACCCGGCGGATCTCGATCACACCGGCAGGCATACCCGCACACCGCCCGGGCATCCACGGAACTCTCCGGTGCCCCGCCTGCGCATCGTCCTCGGTCTCCTCGGCCTCCCCAGGCCGGGACGGGGATGCCGCGACCTGGGGCTTGGCACCATCGAGGCCCCCGTTCGCGGTGCCTTGGGCCGGGCGTTGAGAAAGTTCGGCGCACCGGCCCCGGCCGCGTCCCGCACCGCCGTGAAGAACGCACCGTAAATCACATCGAGGGTTCGATTCTGCGTCTGATGGCATATTCCCGGCCTTGTCCATGGCGTGAAATATCGAATGAACGGTTGAATCGGCGTCCAATGAAGCTGAGGGGAACCTAAGGGTCATGGGAAGCTTCGGCGGCCGGGACGGCTGGCGGCCGGCGGGCAACTGCAGCCTGTTCGCCTGCGACATCGTGGGTTTTTCCGACCCGCTCCGGTCCGACCGCGCCCGCGAGCACCTGCACCAGAAGCTGTATTCCATTCTGGAGAGCGCCTTCGCGGAGTCCGGGCTGCCCCCGGAGTCCTGCTACCAGGAGGACCGGGGGGACGGCGCCTTGGTGCTGCTGCCGCCGGAGCTGGATCCGTCCCTGCTGGTGCATCCGCTGATCGGCCTGCTGCGCGGCAAGGTGCTGGACCACAACGAGCTGTCGGCGGACGTCGCGCAGATCCGGCTGCGGGTGGCCCTGCACATCGGACGGGCCAAGGCCAACGCCAAGGGCATCGTCGGCAGCGACGTCAACCACCTGCGCCGCCTGCTGGACGCCCCGCCCTTCAAGGAGGAGATGGCCGAGTCCGGCGCGGTGCTGGGGGTGCTGGTCTCGCAGGAGATGTACGACGCGGTGATCCGGGACGCCCGCGGGCTGATCGACCCGGAGGAGTTCCGCCCGGTGGAGGTCCACGTCAAGACCACCCACGCCACGGGCTGGCTGCGCATCCCCGGCGACCGGCGCGGCCTGGGCGGCGTCCGCGCCGGCGGCGGGCCCTCGCCCCCGAGCCCCAACGGGTCCTCCCAGGAGCTGGTGCAGGCCGGGCGGCGTCCCTCCCAGGAGCCGCGGGCCGAGGTGCACATCCCCGGCCCGAACGGGGAACCGGCCCTGCGGCCGGAGGTGGCGGGGCAGTTCGAGCTGGTCAACCGGATCCTGGCGATCCCCCACATGCGCACCAGCGAGGGCCGGGACGACGTGGTGGACTCGCTGCGCCAGGACATCCGCATCCGGATCGCCCGGCGCTCCAGGCCGCAGACCGACTGGCTGTCGATCGTGCGCACCTGCGCCGAGTACCCCGACGGCCTGGAGGAGCTGATCGGCCTGATCCACGAGTACACCGGCGACACCGCGCAGATGATGGCGCTGCGGGAGCTGGTGGCCCGGATGGGCTGGACGAACTGAAGCAGCAGGGCGTTTTGCCCCGTGGAATTTACTTCTGGGGGTTGTTGACCGAAGAAGGGTTCTTTCCTACTGCTTGACGATTATCGGCGAGCCGCCGGGTAGGTAACGGCCTGCCGGTGCCCGCCGCCGGGCTCCGGCTCCTCTCTCAGGACCGCGCGTCCCCCGCCCGGAAGGGAAGCCGAGCATGCCGCTCCGCGATTTCCCCTGCCGCGACACCGCCATCGATCCCGGCAGCCGGACCTCCCGGGTGCATGTGCGGGGACGCGGAGTGGTGGCGGTCGTCCCGTCACTGCTGGCCCTGTGCGAGCGGACCGGGCAATGCCTGGCGGCGGGCGGCCACGCGCTGGCCCTGCACGCCGAGGCCCCGCGCGGGGTGCGGTTCGTCCGCCCCTTCGAAGGCGGGGTGCCGGGCGACCTGGAGGCCACCCGGCTGATGCTGCGGCACCTGCTGCGCGTGGCCCACGGCCGCCGTTTTCTGACCACCCCGCGCCTGGCGATAGCCGTGCCCAGCCAGATCACCGACGTGCAGCAGCGCGCGCTGGCCGTGGCCGCCGCCGGCGCCGGGGCCCGCAAGCTGACCTTGGTGCCGACCCCGCTGGCCGCCGCCCTGGGCGCCGGGCTGCCGGTGGACGAGCCGCCCGCCGTGATGATCGTCGACCTGGGCGCGGTGATCACCGACATCGCCGTGATCTCGATGGGCACGCTGGTGACCGCCCGCACGGTACGGGTGGGCGGGGAGTCCTTGGACCAGGCGATCGTCTCCTATGTGCGCCGGAACCGCAGCGCCCTGGTGAGCATCGAGCACGCCGCCACGGCCAAAAGCCGCATGGGCGCCGACGGCCAGTGGGGCTATGGCCGCCCCCCTCTCATGCTGACCGGCCGCGACCCCGACAACGGCCTGCCCCGCCCGGTCATGCTGGCCCCCGCCGACATCGCCGCGGCCATCTCCGGCCCGATGGAGTCGGTGATCCGCGCGATCAGGGAGACGCTGGCCGGCTGCCCCCCGGAGATCGTCCGCGACCTGACCACCAACGGCATCACGTTGACCGGCAGCGGCGCCCGCCTGTCGGGCCTGACCACGCTGCTGTGGACCCGCACCGGCCTGCCCGCCCGCGTCGCCGACGCCCCGTCCGAGGCCACCGTCCTGGGCGCGGCCCGCCAACTGGAGCGCGCCCGCCCCGCCGGCCACCGCTGGCTCTCCCGCCGCGACCGCCGCCACGGCTTCCTGACCGCTCCCCGCTACCTGTGAGCCGGGTTGTCGCCGCCCACGTCACCGATCCGGCGACGCGACGTCCCGGCGCACGGACGAGGGCTGCCCGGCACCGTTCTGAACTGCGGATTTTTCGACGAGCCTGATGCGGCGTTCCAGCTCATCGGGATCATCGGCGATGATCATGCCGCTGTCGCGGTACCGGTAGAACGCCCCGGGAATGGCGGTGAAGTGACCGCTGTAGTAGCCGGGAATGACGACCCACCCCGGATGGGCGCGCTCCAGAGCCTGGGCGATCTGCTGGATGTTCACTTGCCGCTCCTGGCGAGCGCCGCCCACACCACTTTTCCGGGATGTTCGGCATCCAGGCTCAAGGGATGGTGCCCCCAGGCGACGGCCAGGGCCTCGACCATGAGCAGCCCCCGGCCGCGTTCGGAGCACGGGTCCGGTTCCTGCTTGCACGGCACGCCGGGCGCGTCGTCCCACACGCACACCTACCCGCCTGGCGGGCGTTGGTGACCAGCTCGGTCAGCACGGTGGCGGCGTCCCGGGCCACCTCCGCCATGCCCCAGCCGTCCAGCACGGCGACCGCCCGTCGGCGCACCAGGGCGGGGGCCTGATCGGTGACGGGCACTTCCCATTTGACGAATTGGAAAGCGTCAGAAGGTGACGGAGTTTCGGATTCCGTGTCGCCGGAAACACAGAATCCGCCGGTCACCTGGGGTTTTTCGTCTGCCGGGCTGCGAAGTTTCGGAAGTTGCGCAAGAGCAGCCGGCCGGGGAGTCGTCTCGGGCATATTGATCTTCCTTGGAGATGGACGTCTTCTGTGCACTCCGGAGCCGGCGGAGAAATCCCGCCCCTGCGCCCCGATTGCCATTGTGATTACCCTTCCTTTTCTACCCCGATCGCAGTACGCTCGGTACATGTTCGACGTCCACGAGTAATCGTGAGCGCCCTGACCTGGGCATGTGAGGAAGGTGTAAGGACGGTGAGCCCTACCCCCCGAACGTGGATGGAGTACTTCGCCAAGGAACTCGTCGCCTGGCGGGAATTCCGCGGGATGACTCAGGAGCAACTGGCCAAGGCCATCACATTCTCGTCATCTCTGGTGGCCATGGTCGAAACCTGCCAGCGGAAGGCCAAACCGGACTTCATCCAGCGCTGCGACGACGCGCTGGAAACCGGCGGGGCGCTCATGCGCCTGTACAAGGAACTGGTCAGTCGCGAGGTGATACCCGACTACCTCGACCGCTGGCGCAGCGTCGAGGAACAGGCCACCGTGATCAACACATTCCAGCTCGAAGTCGTCCCAGGCCTGCTGCAAACCCCCGACTACGCCCGGGCCGTGCTCCAGATCGGGCTGCCGACCGCTCCCCCCGAGGAGATCGAGGCCAAGGTGACGGCGCGCATCGAACGCCAGGCCCCGCTGATGAGCGACCACCCGCCAATGTTCGTAGCCATCCTGGACGAGGGCGTCATCCGGAGGGCGATAGGCGGCGCCAAGGTCATGCGCGAGCAGCTCCTGCACCTCATCAAGCTGTGCGAACGCCCCCACATCGTGGTGCAGGTGGTCCCGTTCGCGGTAGGGGCGTACGCTGGCATCGGCGGACCTTTCAACCTGGCGACTCTCGACGGGGATGAAGTCGCCTACCTCGACACCACGCTCCGTGGCCATATCGCAGAAGATCCGGAGGAGGTAGCGATCATCAAACACCGATGGGAGTCGCTACGGGCCGAGGCGCTATCGCGCCCAGAATCACTCCGGTTGATGAAGGAAGTGGCAGACCAATGGACATCCTGAAGTGGCGCAAGAGCTCCAGAAGCAACATCAACGGCGGTGACTGTGTCGAGGTCGCCCGCCTCCCCTATGCCATCGGCATCCGAGACAGCAAGAACCCCCACCACGGCCACCTCACCATCACACCCAACGCCTTCCACGCCCTGACCCACCGCATCAAGCACGACGAACTGCCCCGCTGAAGCCCACGTCCCAGGCGTCACAAAGCTCACCATGAAAGCGGCCGATCGATGAGCAACACGGTCCTCACCTGGCGCAAGAGCAGCCGCAGCATGAACCAGGGCGGAGAATGCGTCGAAGTGACCAGGCTCCCTCATGCCATCGGCATCCGAGACAGCAAGAACCCCCACCACGGCCACCTCACCATCACACCCAACGCCTTCCGCACCCTGACCCACCGCATCAAGCGTGATGAAGCGCACGCCTGAAGGAGGGCGTTGAGCTCTCCACGACGGTGCCATCGTCCGGGCGCCAGCACCGGCCGGCCTCTCTCCACGGCCGGCCACAAGCTGCACGGTCCTGCGGCCGGCTCGGTGACACCCTGCCTGCGCCCTCCAGGAACTGGGCTCCGAACCGGCCTGGGCCCCAACCGTAGGGCTGGGCGCGCCGACACTGCTTAAAGCAGGTGTCGGCTCGTCCAAGCCCTTGCCGCCGCGCGCCAATCGGCCGGACGTTCTCACCGCTCCGCCGTCGCCAATGCCAGCTCAACCGGCCGCAAGCCTGGCGTGAGTGGTCTCTTGCTCTCCCCCGGCACCAGGCGCAGCCCTGTGCGTCACCTTCCCAGGTACTCGCGGAATTGACGCGCTCCCCGGCCTGAAGGCCGGGGATTCAGCCCGTGCCGCGCGTGCGGCACCTTTGTGGCTTCCTGTTTCACCGGGTCCTGCCCTCCGCTAGGCGGCGGGTCTTACGGTCCCTCCGCAGGCGTTCAGCCTCTCCGCCCGTCCGGCGGCGAGGATGTTCTTGGCGGCGTTGACGTCCCGGTCGTGGACCGCCCCGCACGGGCAGGCCCATGACCGGACGTTCAGCGGCACGGACTCCGCGGCCGCCCCGCAGGCCGAGCACAGCTTCGAGCCGGGGAACCAGCGGTCGATCTTCACCAGGGTCCGGCCGTACCGGGCTGCCTTGTACTCCAGCATGTTCACGAACGCCGACCATCCGGCGTCGTGCACGGACCTGGCCGGTTTCGTGCGGGCCAGGCCCTTCACCGCCAGATTCTCCACCATCACCGCTTGGTTCTCGCGGATGATCTGCGTGGAGAGCTTGTGCGCGAAGTCCCGGCGCGCGTCGGCCACCCGAGCGTGCGCCCCGGCGGCCTTGACCACAGCCTTCCTCCGGTTCGCCGACCCCTTCGCCTTGCGGGACAGGGCCTGCTGCGCCTTGCGCAGGCGTCGCTCGGCGCGGCGGAGAAACCGGGGGTCGTCGATCTTCCGGCCGTCCGACAGGACCGCAAAGTGCGTCAGCCCCAGATCGATCCCGACCTCGGCGGCCGTCTCCGGCAACGGTTCCTCGCCCGCCTCGATCCCGAACGAGGCGAAGTACCGGCCCGCCGCATCCTTGACCACCGTCACGCTGGAGGGCTCGGACGGCAGGCGGCGCGACCACTTCACCGTCACATCGCCGACCTTCGGCAGGCGCAGCCTCCCACCCGCCGTGATCTGGAAGCGGGCGTTGCGGGTGAAGCGGATCGCCTGCCGATTGTCCCTTTTGGGCCGGAACCGAGGTGGGGCGACCTTCGGCCCTTTCCGCTTCCCGGACGCCGACACAAAGAAGTTCCGGTAGGCGGTGTTCAGGTCGGCCGGCGCCTGCTGGAGCACGACGGCGGACACCTCGCTCAGCCAGGCGCGCTCCGGAGTCTTCTTCGCCTGCGTGATGATCCGCTTGGACAGCTCTGCGTCCGAGATGTACGGCAGACCGGCAGCGCGGGCTTCCTGCCGCAGCCGCAGCCCGTCGTTGTACACCACCCGGGCGCACCCGAACGCCTTCGCCAGCGCGGCGCACTGACCCGGAGTCGGGTAGAGGCGGAAGTTATACCGGAGCTGCACACCATGATCCTGCCGTTGGTTTATGGTCGAGCACGGAGACATCAGAACAGGTAGACACTGCGTTCTCGCCCTACACGCCCACTTGGTCTTCGTGACCAAGTTCCGGCACCCGGTGTTCACCGGCACCCACCTGGAGCGCATGGAGCAGATCATGCGGGACGTGTGCGCCGACTTCGAGTGCGAGCCGGCGGAGTTCAACGGCGAGAGCAACCACGTCCACCTGCTGGTGAACTTCCCCCCGAAGGTCGCCCTGTCCCGCCTGGTCAACTCGCTGAAAGGGGCGTCCTCCCGGCGGCTGCGACAGGAGTTCCCCGAACCGGCCCGCCACTACTATCGGGCGAACAAGTTGTGGGCCGGCTCCTACTTCACCGGCAGTGTGGGCGGCGCTCCGATCAGCGTCCTGCGCCAGTACATCGAGCAGCAGAACCACCCCGTCTGAACCCACCCGGACACCGACCCGCCTGGCGGCGGATCGGCTTTCCCTACCCTGCTACGCGGGACGGTCCGCTTCACCCCCGGCCTGAAGGCCGGAGCACTGCGGACGACCCTAGTAGCGCTCCTGCTCATCGATGCTCGCCACTTTGTTCCGCGGGGCCGGTTCGAAAGCATCGACGGCCTTGTGCCGGACGCGAGTGGGGAAGACCCTCCGCGCCGGCCTGCGCGAGCTCAGCAGGTAAACCGCTCCTCCGCCGGTCGCCTGACGCAGCATCGGAGAGGGTCTGGCGTCCACTCTGGAGGCATTGATGCACAGGAGCTTCCCGACCTTTTCGAGGTCCCTGCAGATCTGCGTCAGCGATTCATACAGATCCTCTCCCGTGGCACGCCGCTCCTCACCGGTACGAGGGCCCTTCAGCGCAACGGTCCACGGCGGATCCATGGCAAAAGACAGACGCCATACCTCCTCACTGCCGTCAGAAGAGAGCACCGGAACGTCACGCTCAACCATTCCCTCCACCGCGAGGTCCTCCCGGTTCACGCCGGCCAACCGCGCCGCTCGCACTCCACGCTTTGTGACCCCGCCGGAACCCGAACTCCAATGACCATTCAACTATTTGATCAAGCGGATTTCATTGCGGTCTTCTCAACGAGCCTCTTCAGTAAGCGTGGCTCTCGTCGGCCTGCAGGGCGAGGACGGCCTTGACGACATGCCCGGCCTGGTATAGGACCACGGATCTAGCAGCAGATCAGCCCCCCAGACGACACGACGATCAGGATCTCCGGATGAGACAGCAGGTACAGCGGAAGATCGAGGCGGTAATGGCGGCACTGGACGCCACGCCTGATTCATACATGCTCGCCAATTTTCAGCCGGGTTCACGCGAGCCCATGCCAGACCTTCCGGAAGGGCTGCGAGACCTGCTGACGCTCGTAGACGGGCTCAATGCCGGAGAGGTGGCGATCTTCTCTTACCGGGAGCTGGACCGCAACCAGTTCTACATAGACGACTCAACAACGATTTCCCGCTGGTCATCGAGCGGACGGCGGGCACAATCTGGTGGTTTCCCGAAACCTGGCTGGAATACAGCTTCATGGCCACCCGCTTCGAGCAGCTCGCCGACGGTATCGATGACTTCATCGACCACTTCCTTCTCGGCGAGGGCTACCTGCAGCTGATCGGGGGCCAGGATCGCTGGTCGGATTTCCTGCGCGAACACGGCTTCATCACAGCGGGTGACCACTGATCCTTTTCCAGCACGTGGTCCAAGGCGTCGGGACGGGAGCCCCGAGGATCTACGGTGCCGCGGCGTTGGAAGGTCACAGACTGCGGCGCTCTTGTGCTGACCTGCGGAGACGGCGTGTCGGAATCGACGCCGACGAGCAGTCGGCGACCGCGTCCGCTCACGGCCTCGTCGGCATGCCCAGAAGATGAACGTCCACAGGATGTGGACAACCCGCCCCAAGAGCGCCGCACGCCGATCGCTGGGAGCGCGTCACCGGGGCCGCCGGCCGAGGATGAGGTTGGCGATCGCTTCCCTTCCAACGCCTATGCGCCGGCAGTGGTCACCGAACAGCATGAAGACGGTTTCCGCTTCATCGATGGCGAGAACCGCATGGCCGCCCGCGACGCTCCCCAGCGGATAGAGCTCTCCGGCCGCGGCACGGCCGACCCGCTGAAAATAAGGCCTCATCTTCTCGCCCTGCAGCGGGTCCAGTTCGAACTCGTCCGATGCCACCTGCTGCCCCGGCCTGTTAGGCCCCGCGGGCACCTTGAGCCCTCCGAACTCGGCCAGGAAGCGGCCCGCGGCATCGTGCATGCGGAACCCGCTGTTTTGCCTGAGTTCTTCCTCCCACCCGCTCACATCGACCCGCCGCCCCGGCGACCAGCCGGCCACGACCATGTGGGCGGTGACCTCGGGCGGCCAATGGTGTGTTTCGGCGCTCACGCCGTTTTCCCCAGAGCGTGTTCGACGGGTCATCGTCACAATCTTCCGGGAGGTTCGAGCGGACGGAGCCTCGTCCACCAAGCGAGTGATCGCGGATGATCGGGCCATACCCACTTGATGGCCCGGTCACGTGCAGAGCCTGTGGACATGTGCTCGGGCTCGTCCACCGTGTGCCGCGCGGCGGGGCTCCTCACATCGCCCCACGGTCTCGTCCAGCCGCTTCAAGCCGTCTATCTCCCCCAGCTACGCCCGAGATCCAGCGAACGTCGTCCCGCTTCCCAGGGGCGCATGCTCTTCACGGAGACCGGCTCGGCCGGCCGTGGTCGGCGGAGGGCGTCTCGGGGCGGGGTTGTTCGGTGAGGTTGATGCCGCTGGCCGGGTCGAACAGGTGGATGGCGGACGGGTTGAACCAGACCTTCAGGGGGCGGCCCTCGGTGGCCGTGGAGCGGGGGTCCAGGCGGGTGGTGATCTGGACGGTGCCGGTCATGTCCTGGGTGCCGCGGTCGCGGGCCAGGGCCTCCAGGTGCTCGGAGCGGGCCATGCCCTCGGTGCCCAGGTCGAAGAAGGCGTACTTCTCCGCGCCCAGGGACTCGAGGATGTCCACAGTCCCGGTGAAGGTTGTGGACGGGTCGGCGTCGGGGACCAGTTCGGCGTCCTCGAACGCCTCGGGGCGGATGCCCAAGATCACCTCATCGGGGGTGTTCGGGCCGCTCGTGGCGCGGCGCAGCCGGTCGGACGGCGGGATGGTGCCCAGCGGGGAGCGCAGGCCGTCCGGGGTGATCTTGGCGGGCAGGAAGTTCATGGGAGGTGAGCCGATGAAGCCGGCCACGAAGAGGTTGCGGGGGTGGTCATAAAGGTCCTGCGGGGGGCCGACCTGCTGCACCACGCCGTCCCGCATGATCACGATGCGGTCGCCGAGGGTCATCGCCTCGACCTGGTCGTGGGTGACGTAGACGGTGGTGGTGCCCAGTTCTTTTTGCAGGCGGGAGATGGTGGTGCGCATCTGCACCCGCAGTTTGGCGTCCAGGTTCGACAGCGGCTCGTCCATCAGGAACGCCTTGGGGTTGCGGACGATCGCCCGGCCCATCGCCACGCGCTGGCGCTGGCCGCCGGACAGCTGGGAGGGTTTGCGGTCCAGGTAGGGGGTCAAGCCGAGGAGGGCGGCCACCCGTTCGACCTTCTCGTTGATGGTGGGCTTGTCCACCTTGGCGAGCTTGAGCGGGAAGCCGATGTTCTGGCGGACGGTCATGTGCGGGTACAGCGCGTACGACTGGAAGATCATCGCGATGTCGCGGTCGCGCGGGGCGCGTTCGTTCATGCGTTCGCCGTCGATGCGCAGTTCGCCCTCGGTGATCTCCTCCAGGCCGGCGATCATGTTCAGCAGGGTGGATTTGCCCGAACCCGACGGGCCCACCAGGATGACGAACTCCCCGTCGGCGATCGTCAGGTTGACGTCGGCGACGGCCACGGTGTCGCCGAACCGCTTGGTCACATGGTCCAGGACGATCTCGGCCATGGCCGGTTCACCCCTTCACGGCTCCGGAGGTCAGGCCGGAGACGATCCGGCGCTGGAAGAGCAGCACGAACACGATGATCGGGACGGTGATGATCACCGCGGCGGCGGCGATCGAGCCGGTGGGGTCTTCGAACTGGCTGCTGCCGGTGAAGAAGGAGATGGTCGCCGGGGCGGTGCGGGCCCGGTCCGAGGAGGTCAGCGAGATCGCGAACAGGAAGTCGTTCCAGCAGAAGATGAACGTCAAGATCGCGGCGGTGACCATGCCGGGGGCCGCCAGCGGCGCGATGACCTGCCAGAACGCCTGGAACGGGGTGGCGCCGTCCATCTTGGCGGCCTGTTCCAGCTCCCAGGGGATCTCCCGCAGGAACGACGACAGCGTGAAGATCGTCAGCGGCAGCGCGAAGGTGATGTAGGGGATGATCAGGCCCGGCCAGGTGTCGAACAGCCCCAGCGTCCGCTCGATCTGAAACAGCGGGCTGACCAGCGAGATCTGCGGGAACATCGCCACCAGCAAGGACGCGCCGACCAGCAGGTTCTTGCCGGGGAAGTCCAGGCGGGCGATGGCGTAGGCGGCCATGGTGCCCAGCACCAGCGCGATCAGCGTGGCGATCAGCCCGATGCCGATGGAGTTGATCAGGCCGCGCACGAAGTCGGGGTTGTCGAAGACGCCCCGGTAGTTCTCCAGCGTCCACCGGCGGGGGATGAAGGAGCCGTCGGTGAAGGTGTCGGGGGTCTTCAGCGACAGCGAGACGATCCACAGCACCGGGATCAGCGCGTACGCCGCGACCAGCAGGTCGACGATCAGCCACCGGGTGAGCACTCCCCTGCCGCCGCGCATCACCGCTTCGCCTCCTGGGTGCCCGGCGAGCTGATGCCGAACGCCTTGATGAACAGGAACGAGATGATCGCGACGGTCAGGAAGATCAGCACCGACATGGTGGAGCCGATGCCCAGGTTCAGCCCGCCGATCAGGTTGCGGTAGGCGATCACCGAGACCGAGCCGGTGCCGGTGGCGCCACCGGTGAGGATGTAGATGTTGTCGAAGATCCGGAAGGCGTCCAGGGTGCGGAACAGCAGCGCCACCAGGATCGCCGGTTTCATCAGCGGCAGCGTCACATGGAAGAACCGCTGCCAGGGTGAGGCGCCGTCCAGCGAGGCGGCCTTGAGGAGGTCTTCGGGCACCAGCGCCAGCCCGGCCATCAGCAGCAGCGCCATGAACGGGGTGGTCTTCCACACCTCGGCCAGGATGATGATCGCCAGTGCGGAGGGCCGTTCGGTCAGCGGCGCGGCCCCTTCGGGCAGCAGGCCGGCCAGCCAGCCGGTGCCGGGCGTCCAGGCGTACTTCCAGCCGTAGGCGGCGACCACGGTGACGATGCCGTAGGGGATCAGCACCAGGGTGCGGATCGCGCCGCGGGCGATGAGCGTCCGGTACATGGCCAGCGCCAGCAGCATGCCCAGCACCAGTTCGATGGCGACGCTGACCGCGGTGATGAAGACGGTGACGAAGAAGGCGTTCCACCAGAACCGGTCGGTGAGGACCGCCCCGTAGTTGGCCAGTCCCACCCAGCCGCGTTCGTCGGGGAAGCGCAGGTCGTAGCGCTGCAGCGACAGCAGCACCGCGTACAGGATCGGCCAGGCGGTGACCACCAGCATCACCAGGGCCGCCGGGGCGCACAGCCACAGCGCCAGCCTCCGCTCGGCGGCTTTCTCGTCGCTGATGGGCCGCCGCTCGCGTGGTAAGGACATCACGGCAGCACTCCCTTGCTCTCCAGGGCCTTGGAGATCAGTTCCCGCAGCTCCTTCAGCGTCCGCGGCGGGTCGATCGCGGCGGGGGGCGACAGGACGTTGGAGGTGACGGTCGAGACGTTCTGGTAGGTCGGGGTCTGCGGGCGGATCGCCGGGTCGGCCAGGGCGTCCAGGATCGCCTGGCGCATCGGGTAGGCCCGGGCCAGCTCCGGGTCGTCATAAAGCGAGCGCAGCGTCGGCGGCAGGCCGTCGCGGATCGCGGCGATCTTCTGGCTTTCGGCGTCGCGCAGGCACAGCGCGGCCTGGAAGGCGCGGCCGGGGTGGCGGGAGTAGGCGCTGACGGCGAAGTTGGCGCCGCCCAGCGGGGCCTTGCCCGGGCCGGTGATGCCCGGGTAGGGGGCCCATTTGAAGTGGGGCAGCATGTCGGGGCGGTTGGCGGCCATGGACGCATACACGAACGGCCAGTTGATCTGGTAGGCGGCCCGGCCGCTCTCCATGGCCAGCCGCACGTCGTCCTCCCGCATGTTCGGCAGGGACGGGTCGGCCGCCGCTGATCGGCCGAAGGCGCGCATGGTCCGTAGGGCCTGCAGGGCGGGCTCGCCGAGGGCGACGGCGTCGCCGGCCGGGTTGAGGACGGCGCCGCCCGCCGAGGCGACCAGGCTGTTGAACCACACCACGATGCCCTCGTACGGGGCGCCGGTGACCTCGCCGTAGTGGGGTTTGCCCGCCGCGGCCAGCCGGGCCGATTCGCGGATCAGCCCGTCCCAGGTGGACGGCGGGTCGGGGATGAGGTCGGAGCGGTACCACAGCAGCTGGACGTTGGTGTTGTAGGGCGCCGCGTACAGCCGTCCCTTCCAGGTGGCGGTCGCCAGGGGCGCGCGCAGGGTGCCTTGGCGGGCCTGGCGTGCGTACCGGCCTCTCCAGGGGCGGATCCAGCCGGCCTCGGCGAGTTCGGCGGTCCAGGTGACGTCCAGGCCGAGCACGTCCAGGCCGCTGTCGCCGGCCGCCAGGCGCCGCACGATCTGCTCGCGCTGGCCGTCGGCGTCGCGGGGCAGGGTGTTGAGGGCGATGCGGTAGCGGCCGCCGGCCAGGCGGTTGCAGCGTTCGACGATGGCGCCGAGGTTCTCCTGCGGGGCGTTGTAGAGGTTGATGACCGGCGTGCCGGAGGCGGCCCGGCCGCAGCCGGCCGTGACCGCGGCCAGCGTCAGGGCGGCGGCGAGCGCCTTGGCCTTTCTTTCGCGGCAGGCAGCCCCTCGCATGAGCCGTTCCCCCGACCGTGCAGCTCACAGGTGGTGAGCTGGGCATACCCGCTGGGCGGCGGGCAATCCCGAACGAGATATACGACTTTTCCCATTGACTAACTAGGGAATATGTGGGATGGTGAGGACATGCGTTCCGGTGTCCTTCGATGGCTGCGCCGCCACGTCGACCTGTGCCGGCAGGCGAGCGCGCTGTGTCGACCGGCCGTCCCCCACGACCGCCGACACCACGCACCGACAGGAAACGCATGACCTTGAGCACTCCGATCGCACCCGCCCACCTGCGCCCGGCCGAGATCGCCCGCACCCTGGCCGCCGCCCCGCAGGAATGGATCCACCGGGTCCGGCTCAACATCCCCGAACGCTGGTACGAACGCCTGCACCACGACGAGCACCACGAGGTCTGGCTGCTGAGCTGGATGCCCGGCCAGTCCACCGGCCTGCACGACCACGGCGGCTCCCGCGGCGCCTTCGCGGTGGCCCTCGGCAGCCTGGACGAATACGACCTGCACACCCGGCGCACCCTCACCGTGGGCCAGTTCCGCGAGTTCGGCGCCGACCACATCCACGAGGTCGCCAACACCACCCAGGCCCCGGCGGTCAGCGTGCACGTCTACTCGCCGCCGCTGACCTCGATGAACCGCTACGACCTCACCCCCGCCGGCCGGCTGGTGCGCCTCGCCGTGGAACGGGCCGACCAATGGTGACCGTCCGTCCGCCGCAAGCGCGCTCCATCGAAGAGATCCTCCAGGCGGCGCGGCGGCGCCTGGACCGGCTGGAGCCCGCCGAGGCCCACCGGGAGTTCAGCCGGGGCCAGGCGCTGCTGGTGGACATCCGCCCGCAGGCCCACCGCGCCGCCGAAGGCGAGGTGCCCGGCTCGCTGATCATCGAGCGCAACGTGCTGGAGTGGCGGTTCGACCCGGCCAGCCCGGCCCGGTTGCCCCAGGCGACCGGCTACGACGTGCGCGTCATCGTGCTGTGCGCCGAGGGCTACACCTCCAGCCTGGCCGCCGCGTCCCTGCACGAGCTGGGCCTGACCCGCGCCACCGACGTGATCGGCGGCTACCGCGCCTGGCGGGCCGCCGGGCTGCCCACCACCGGCGCGCCCCATGCGGCCGCCCCCGACCCCACCTACCCGACCCTTCCCCCGGAGCCTGTGATGAACGCCCGTCCCGCACGGAGGTCGCGATGAGCAGTCTGGTCACGCTGGTCGGCAACCCCCGCGCGGCCTCCCGCACCCACCGGGCCGCCACCGCGGCCGCCGGCGCCATCGCCGACCGCATCGGCTGGGACGGCCCGCGGGAGGTCATCGACCTGTCCGCGCTCGCTGCCCAGCTGTACGCCTCCGACCCCACCGCCGACCTGGACGCCGCGCTCAAGACCGTCGCCGACGCCCACGTGCTGGTGGTCGCCAGCCCCACCTACAAGGGCACCTACACGGGCCTGCTCAAGTCGTTCCTGGACCTGCTGCCCTCCGGGGCGCTGGCGGGGACGACCGCGCTGCCGTTGCTGGTGATGGGCGCCCCGCAGCACGCCCTGGCGGTGGAGGTCCACCTGCGCCCGCTGCTGGTGGAGCTGGGCGCCCACGTGCCCACCCCCGGCCTGGCCCTGCTGGAATCCCAGCTGCCCGAGCTGGAGAAGGTGCTGGGCGAGTGGGCCGAGCGGACCGCCCCGCAGATCCCCCGGGAGGCGGCGTCATGACCAGGACGCTGACCCGCCACCCGCCGGTGAGCACCCGCCGGTTCCGCCGCACGATCGCCAAGCACGCCTCCGGGGTCGTCGTGGTCACCGCCCGGGACGCCCACGGGCACCCCATCGGGCAGACCGCGACCTCCTTCTCCTCCGTCAGCCTGGACCCGCCGCTGGTGTCCTTCTGCATCGAGCGCTCCTCGCCGGCCTGGCCCGGCCTGGCCGAGGCCGAGCTGCTCGCGGTCAACCTGCTGGCCGGCCACCAGGCACCGATCGCCACCCGCTTCACCCGCGACGACGTGGACCGCTTCGGCGTCCCCACGGCCTGGCGGCCCGGCCCCGGCGGCGTCCCCCTGCTGGAGGAGGTCACCGCCCACCTGCTGGCCGTCCCCCACAGCGTCACCGAGATCGGCGACCACTGCCTGATGGTCGGCCTGGTCATCGGCGCCCGCACCGGCCACGGCGGCACCCCGCTGCTGTACCACCACGGCCGCTTCGGACGCTTCATCCCGCACCCTTAAAGGCCCACCGCGGCGGGGGTGGACGCCGCGGTGTCTCCTGCTTCGGCCCGGTCATGGCTTGGGTGACCGGGCCGAAGCGCGTGCGGGCGGCTTTCAATGCGCCGCTCGTGCGGCTCGGGGCGGGTACATCGCGGTCGGCCCGGGACGCCTGCAGCGCCGAAGGCCGCTGTCATGGGCTTATGAGAGCATGCGCCCCAAAAGCGCAGCGGCGTCCTGCGCCGTCGCGGCCCGAGGGAGGACGCATGATCATCGTGGCCGGCTGGATACGCCTCCGGGCCGGGGCGCGGGAGGACTACCTGGCCGGGTGCCGCCCGGTGATCGAGGCGGCGCGCTCGGCGCCCGGCTGCCTGGATTTCACGCTGTCCGCGGACCCCATCGACCCCGAGCGGATCAACGTGTTCGAACGCTGGGAGTCCGACGCCGCCCTGGAGGCCTTCCGCGGCACGGGGCCGGACGAGGACCAGACCTCAGCCATCAGGGACGCCCAGGTCAACAGGTACCGGATCGCCGCCGTGGAACCGGCGTGAGCGCCCCGCGGGCGGCCGCCCGTCCGTACCATCGAAGATCCACAAAGTGAGAGCCGACCTCGAGGAGCCCCCCATGCAGACCCGGACCGAATCGGTGGCCGTGGACGACGGCGCGTTCGACATGCACCTGTGGGTGCCCGAGCGGGGGCGCGGGCCGGGGCTGCTGCTCATCCAGGAGATCTACGGGGTGGGCAAGTACATCCGCGGGGTGGCCGAGAAGCTGGCCGCGCGCGGGTACGTGGTCGGCGCGCCCGACCTGTTCTGGCGGCTGCAGCCGGGGTGGGCCGCCGAGCACGACGAGGAAGGGCTGCAGCAGTCGCTGAAGCTCGCCTCCCGTTTCCAGCTCGAGGCAGGGGTGGCCGACCTGAGCGCCGCGTTCGACCGCCTGCGGGAGCTGCCGGAGGTGACCGGGGCCGCGGGCGTGCTCGGGTTCTGCCTGGGCGGGACGATGGCCTACCACCTGGCGGCGCGGCGGTCGGAGCTGGCCGCCGCGGTCTCCTTCTACGGCTCGGGCGTGCCCTCCGCCCTGGAGCTGGCCGGGCGGATCACCTGCCCGCTGCAGTTCCACTTCGGCGGCTCCGACCCCTACATCCCGCGCGAGCAGATCGCCGCGGTGGAGGAGGCGGTGGCGCCGATGCCGAACGTCGAGATCCACGTCCAGGAAGAGGCCGGGCACGCCTTCCACAACTGGGAGGCCCCCATGTTCCACCAGCCGGAGCACGCCGAACGGGCCTGGTCGCTCACCGAGCGCTTCCTGGAGCGCCACCTGCCCTGCTGAACGGGACGCGGAAAACGGGCGAGCGCCGCCCCCCAGAAGCGGGGGCGGCGCTCAATCGTCGGGTCGGGCGATACTTCGGCGCCCGTGAGGAGGATCGCCCGACCCGGGCGCGGATCGTCCCGGTCAGGCGGTGGCCTTCAAGGGTTCGGAGGCCAGGAAGCCGCGACGCTGAAGCTCGGGCAGGACGCCCTCACCGAACCAGTAGGCCTCCTCCAGGTGCGGGTAGCCGGACATGATGAACTCGGTGATGCCCAGCTCGGCGTACTCCTCGATGCGGTCGGCGACCTCCGAGTGGCTGCCGACCAGGGCGGTGCCGGCGCCGCCGCGCACCAGGCCGATGCCCGCCCACAGGTTGGGGTAGATCTCCAGGTCGCGGGTGGAGCCGCCGAAGGCCCGGAAGTTCTCGTGCAGGGCGAGCATCCGCTGCTGGCCGACCGACTCGCTGGCGGCCAGGGCCTTTTGCGCCTTGGCGAAGGTGGCCGGGTCGATGGCCTTCAGCAGCCGGTCGGCCTCCTTCCAGGCCTCCTCGGAGGTGTCGCGGGTGATGGCGTGCAGCCGGATGCCGAAGCGCAGGATGCGGCCCTCCTGGGCGGCCAGCTTGCGGATCCAGGCGATCTTCTCGGCGACCTGCTCCGGCGGCTCGCCCCAGGTCAGGTAGACGTCCACATGCCGGGCGGCCACGGGGCCGGCGGGCTTGGAGGAGCCGCCGAAGTACAGCTCGGGGACCGGGTCGACGCCGCCGGCGACGGTGGCGCCCTCCACCTGGTAGTACTTGCCGCTGAAGTCGAACGGCTCGCCGCTCCAGGCGCCGCGCACCACGGTCAGGAACTCGTCGGTGCGGGCGTAGCGCTCGGCGTGGGAGAGGTGGTCGCCGAAGCGGGCCTGCTCGGTCTTCTCCCCGCCGGTGACCACGTTCATCAGCAGCCGCCCGCCCGACATCCGCTGGTAGGTGGCGGCCATCTGGGCGGCCAGGGTGGGCGAGGTGAGGCCGGGGCGGAAGGCCACCAGGAAACGCAGCCGGCGGGTCTCGGAGATCAGCGCCGAGGCGGTGATCCAGGCGTCCTCGCACCAGGTGCCGGTGGGGGTGAGGACGGCGTCGAAGCCGAGGTTCTCGGCCGCACGGGCGATCTGGGCCAGGTACTCCAGGGTGGGACGGCGCTCGCGGTCGGCGGTGCCGGGGCGCGCGGCGAGCCCCGATGCGTCGCGGGGGACGTTGTGCCCGCCGCCGCCGTTGAGGGTGCGGCCGTCGCCGAAGGTGGGCAGGAACCAGTGGAATTTCAGCGTCATGGGGTGTGTGTCCTTTACTTGGCCTCGACGATGTCGTTGAAGCGGCGATCGAAGAAGTCGGCGATCTCGACCTTGCCGGGGATCAGCTTCAGCTCACTGAACGCGTCGGCCACCCGCTGCTCCTCGGTGACCACCTCGTCGTCGATGCGCAGGATCGTGGCCAGCCGCCGGCGGTGGGCCTGCTCGGCGACGTCCACGGGCAGGCCGGTGTCGGCGGCCCACAGCTCGGCCCACTCCTTGGGGTGGTCGTTGGCCCACAGCACCGCCTTGTGGTAGCGGCCGAGGAAGTCCTTCAGGGCCGCGGTCTTGTCGGCGTCCTTGAGGGCCGCCTCGGAGGTGATCTGGAAGTTGTAGCCGTTGACGTAGCCGTTGCCGTCGGCGATGATCCGCACTCCCTCCTGGGCCTCGGCCTGGGCGGTGTAGGGCTCCCAGATGGCCCAGGCGTCCACCCGTCCGCCCGACAGCGCGGCCAGGGCGTCGGCGGGCTGCAGGTACTGCGGCTGGATGTCGCCGTAGGACAGGCCGTTCTTCTTCAGCACCTGCACCAGGTGGTAGTGGGCGGAGCTGCCCTTGGCCACGGCGACCTTCTTGCCGCGCAACTCGGCGGGGGTCTTGATGGCCGAGTCGCCGGGCACCACCACGGCCTGGCCCTCCAGGGAGATCTCGGTGGCGCCGATGATCACGATCTTGGAGCGGGCGGCCGCGGCGAACACCGGCGGGGCGTTGCCGACCAGGCCGAAGTCCACCGAGCCGGCGTTGATGGCCTCCAGGATCGGCGGCCCGGAGGTGAACAGCGACCAGTTCACCTTGTAGGGGGTGTCATCGAGCTGGCCGGCGGCCTTCAGCAGGGACTGCAGGCTGGCGCCCTTCTGGTCGCCGATGGTCAGCGTCACCTTGGAGGGGTCACCGGTGCCGGAGGCGGCCTCCTCGTCGGAGCCGCCGCAGGCCGAGACCGCCGTCACGGTGAGGGACAGTGCGGCCAGCAGGGCGATGATGCGCCTTTTCATGCGGTTCCTTCAGGGTTGACGCCGAGCCGCTCCAGCAGCACGGCGCGCAGTCTGATCAGTTCGGTGTTGTCGCGGTGGCGGGGGCGTTCCAGGCCGACGGCGGTCTCGTGGCCGATCCGCCCGCTTTCCAGCACCAGGACGCGGTCGGCCAGCAGCAGCGCCTCGTCCACGTCGTGGGTGACCAGCAGCACGCCCGGGCGGTGCCGCTCCCACAGGTCCAGCACCAGGCGGTGGACGTTGATGCGGGTCAGCGCGTCCAGGGCGCTGAACGGCTCGTCCAGCAGCAGCAGGCTGGGGTTGCGCACCAGGGCGCGGGCCAGCGAGACCCGCTGGGCCTCGCCGCCGGACAGCGTCAGCGGCCAGGCGTCGCGGTGGCCGCGCAGCCCGACCTCGGCGAGCGCCTCCTCGGCCGCCTTGCGCGGGTCGGGGACGTCCAGGCCGAGCGCGACGTTGGCGGCCACCCGCTTCCAGGGCACCAGGCGGGGCTCTTGGAAGGCCACCGAGACCGTGCCGGGGACCTCCAGCTCGCCGCCGGAGATCGGCTCCAGCCCGGCCAGGGCGCGCAGCAGGGTGGACTTGCCCGAGCCGCTGCGGCCCAGCAGGGCGACGAACTCCCCGCGTTCGATCCGCAGGTCCACCCCGTCCAGGACGGTGCGGTCGCCGAACCGCTTGACCAGCCCGGACACCCGGGCGGCCGGCTGCGTGGTCACCCCAGGAACTGACGTCGCCACGACAGCGCCCTCCTTTCCAGCAGCCGCACGAAGGCGTCGGTGAGCAGGCCGAGCGCCGCGTAGGTGAGCAGGCCGACCACGACGATGTCGGTGCGCAGGAACTCCCGGGCGTCGTTGATCATGAAGCCCAGGCCCTGGTTGGCGTTGATCTGCTCGGCGACGATCAGGGCCAGCCAGGCCACGCCCAGGCTCTGCCGCAGCCCCACCAGGGTCTGCGGCAGCGCGCCGGGCAGCACGATGTGCCGGATCAGGGCGGCGCGGCTCAGCCGCAGCACCTTGCCCAGCTCGGCGAGCTTGGCGTCCACCCCGCGGATGCCGGCGTAGGTGTTCAGGTACAGGGGGAAGGCGACGCCGAAGGCGACCAGGGCGATCTTGGGCGTCTCCCCGATGCCGAACCACAGGATGAACAGCGGGATCAGCCCGAACAGCGGCAGGGCGCGCAGCATCTGCATGGGCGGGTCGACGGCGTGTTCGCCGAGCCGGCTGAGCCCGGCGATCAGGGCCAGCCCGATGCCGGCGATGGCGCCGAGCGCGAAGCCGAGCGCGGCCCGCCGCAGCGAGACGCCGATCGCGCCGGTCAGCGTGCCGTCCTGCAGCAGGTCGAGGGCGGTGGCGGCGATGGTGGACGGGGCGGCCAGCAGCCGGTCCGACAGCAGGCCGGTGGAGCTGGCGAGCTGCCAGAGCACCAGCAGCGCCAGCGGGCTGGCCGCGCGCAGCAGGGCTCCGCGCGGCAGCCGGATCGGAACGTTCCGAACGCGGCCGGCCGGGCGGGCCAGGTCGATCGAGGGTGCGGACATGGTCGAGCAAGCCTTCCGATGAGCCGGTCAGGGGACGTCGGGACGGTTCAGCGCGGACACAGCGCGCTGGCCTGCCGCCGCAGGTCGACGTGCAGGCGCGCGACAAGCCGCAAGGCCGCGAAGGTCATGCCGGACCCGGCCGCCGCCGAGGGGCCGGACGGGGGGTGCTGGGTGGTACGCACTCCACCAGAATGCCCAACTTTTCCTACCAAATCAATAGAGATACTTTGAAAATCCCCCATCACGGGCTTCTCTGGGCGGAGAGCGGTTCAAAAGGCCGGCGACGCCGGCCCGCTACCCGTCAGGCAGCGCCTTGCGCCCCGGCCCGGTCCCGGCGTTCGAACCGGGCCGATGGGCTCCCGGGGAAGTCTCCGTCCCCACGGCGGGCACGTCCGGCACCCGTGCCGAGGGACGGAGCATCCACCCCCGGTGACGCCGGTACGGGGCGATGGCGTATCGTTTTCGTCCGGCAACGGCCAGGACGCCTCGATGCGCCGCAGTCGGTCCCGGCCGTCCGCTCTCCCCGGCGCCCCAGCCGGATGCTCTTGGGAACGCCGTGAGAGCGGTGCGGAAGGGATGCGTCCCCGGCAACTGGACGCATCCGCTCTCCGCAGCTGCGCGACCGGGCCATGGCGCCGGTTCGGGCCGGTCAGGCGGCGCCGGTCAGGTTGTAGGAGGCCAGCATGGCGCGCAGCTCGTCCAGGGAGATCAAGCCGTCGCGGTTGCTGTCGGCCCGCTCAAAGCGCTCCTGGGTCTCGGCCCTGGACCACGACAGGCCCAGCTCTTCCAGGACCAGCGTGAAGCCCATCAGGTCCAGCTTGCCGTCGCCGTCCACGTCAACCCGCCGGAACGCGTTGCTGAGGCCACCCTCGATCGATTCGGCGGTCATATCACTCCTCACTGTGTCCGGGTAATTCTCGGCATCATGACACATTGAGCGGGCGTACCAGCGGCAACACGTTCATATCCCCCCAACGGACTGCACACGGACGACGTTTACGGCTATGACGTGCGGGACCGCGATGACGTTCCGTGCTCGTTTCGAAGCCGAATCCGTCATACGGCAGCCGCCGGGGGCGGCAAGGCTGTGACGGCGCACAACGTCACGGCGCGGACCGGCGGGATGACGGCCGTGTCAGAGCGTCAACGCCGCTGCCCGCCGGTTCGGATCCGCGGGCGCCGGGCGCGGCGCCCGATGAGCCGACCCGTTCCTACCGGCGGCCCTGACGAAACACCGACGCGCCTCGACGCGGTGGCCCTTTTCAACACGCGGCCTCAGGCGGCTGGGCGGGAGCCCCAACCACGCACGGTGCCGGTCACCGCCTCCTCCCTGACCGCGACGCACCCGTACTGAGCTGCGGAAACGGCGTGCTGAAAAGGCCCGGTGCCGCACCGTGCCCCCAAGCGGCAAGGACACCGCCTCCTCGCACAGCCCCCACGGCCCTCGGGCGCCTGCCGCCCCGCCGGCCGGCTCGCAGGCGCCCCCGCCGCGACGTCCACCGATGACCCGGCGGGTAATCGCGGCCCTCACGGCGCGTCCATGGCGTCGCAGCGAACCCGCCGGAAGGAGAACGTCATGAGCACCCTCCGTCCCGCCGCCGGAGGCCTGTTCACCGACGGCCGCAGGCTGCCGCGGGCCGCCGCCCTGATCACCGGGGTCAACGGGCCGGCCTACCTGGCACTGGCCGGGCCGCTGGAGGACCTGCTGGGACCGGCCCCCGGGCCGTCGGGGCGTTCCTGCTGCTCTATGCGGTCGCCATGGGGGCGGTGTCCACGCCCGCCCCCGGATCAGGCGCGGCGCCGCCCCGGCCGTCGTGGAGATCAACCTGCTGTGGACGGTCCTCAGCGTCACGGCGGCCGCCGCCGGATGGCCGGCACCGAACCCGGCGGGCCGGGTGTGGGCGCCGCTCCAGGCCGCGGTGGTCGCGGGCTTCGCGGCGGTGCAATACGCCGCCCTGCGCCGCACCCGCTGACCCCTCCACCTCATGATCGCCTTGCGCCTCCCGCCGTGGCCCCGACGCCGAATTATTTGCCCGTTCATGGTCTTTGGGGGCGTTCCTCCGGTCACCCCAGCCGATAAGGGTGGACGTGAGCCATCCACGGGAGGCGCTGGTGATCACGACGAAGGGATGGCCGCTGCGAGCGCGGCTGCCGCTGATGGCCGGCGGCAGCATGGCGCTGATGTGCCTGCTGGCCGGCCTGCTGGTCATCATGGGCATCCGCGGCGAGGCCGCGGACCAGCAGCGCGCCCAGACCTTCGAGACGGCGCTGTCGGTGACCCGCCACCTCCAGCGCGAGGACCCGCCCCGCGTCCTGCCCGCCCAGCCGGACGGCACCGCCATCCAAGTGGTCGACCCCTCCGGCCGGGTGATCTCGGCCACCGGGCAACTGGCCGGCAAGCCGCCGATGGCCGACTTCCGGCCCACCGGCACCAGCGCCGTCGCCCACCGGGAACTGTGCCCGCCGCGAGGCATGGACGCGTGCATGGACGTCGTCGGCTTCCAGGTCTACACGCCGAGCGGCGAACGGACGGTGTACGCGGCGAACCGGACCGTCCCCTGGTATGTGAGCGGGGCGCTGGTGGCCTTCCTGGTGGCGCTGTCCCTGCTGCTGATCCTGCTCGTCATGGCCGTCACCTCCCGCACGATCAACCGGACGCTGGCGCCGGTGGAGGCGATCCGGGCCGAGCTCGCCGAGATCACCGCCTCCGACGCCGGCCGCCGCGTCCCCGTCCCGGAAAGCCGCGACGAGATCAGGCTGCTCGCCCAGACCGTCAACGCCACCCTGCAACGCCTGGACGCCGCGCTCGTCCAGATGCGGCGCTTCACCGCCGACGCCTCCCACGACCTGCGCACCCCCATCGCCGCCGCCCGCGCCCGGGTCGAGGAGGCGCTGCTGTACCCGGACGAGACCGACTGGCCGGCGATGGCCACCGACGTCCTGGAAAGCCTGAACCGCCTGCAGGCCATCGTGACCGACCTGCTGGAGCTGGCCGCCCTGGACTCCAAACCCGAGCACGTCGGCGAGGAGGTGAACCTGACCGGCCTGATCGCCTCCGAGATCGCCCGCCAGCCCCGCCGGGTCCCCGTGCACACCGACCTGGCCCCCGAGGTGATGGTCCGCGGCGACCCGCTGCGCCTGACCCGCCTGCTGGTCAACCTGCTGGACAACGCCGAACGCCACGCCAACTCCGAGATCCGGGTCACCTTGCGCGCCGAAAACGGCACGGCCGTCATGGAGGTCCTGGACGACGGCGCGGGCATCCCCCCCGAACACCGCGAAACCGTCTTCCAGCGCTTCGCCCGCCTGGACGCCGCCCGCAACCGCGACGCCGGCGGCACCGGCCTGGGCCTGCCCATCGCCCGCCAGACCGCCGCCGCCCACGGCGGCACCCTGGCCGCCGAGGACAGCCCGCAGGGCGCCCGCCTGGTCCTGCGCCTGCCCCTGCTGGCAACCCACGACCGGCCGCGCTGATCTCCGCTCCCCTCACGCCCCCGCAATATCGATTTGGCGCATGTCCCGGCCATCGCGTATGCTCTCGATCGTTGCCCGGCAGCACCACTCGTTCGGGGAACACCCCTCGAGACACAGCCTCGGCAAAACCCAAGGTCCTGTGGAGCAGTTAGGAGTGCTCGCCACCCTGTCAAGGTGGAGGTCGCGGGTTCAAATCCCGTCAGGACCGCCAAGGCGCAAGCCTTGGGCAGGTAGCTCAGTTGGTACGAGCGTCCGCCTGAAAAGCGGAAGGTCGGCGGTTCGACCCCGCCCCTGCCCACACCCATCCACCAGCACAAACGCCCCGAAGCCACCGGGCCCGGGGCGTTTTTGACGGCAACGTCTTCAGCTGAGAACACCCCCAGCTTCCCCAGCGCCGCCCATTTCTCATCCAGGGACGTGTGAGTGTAGAGAGATCGCTGTGCCCGGCGATCTGGCGGACGACATCCGGCGCGACACCCAGGTGAAGCGCAGGGACACACACGTGTGCCTCATGTCGTGAAAACGCACCCCCTCCAGGCCAGCGGCGCGGCGGATACGCCCCCAGCTCCGGCGAAGGTTGTCCGGCTCCATGGGGGTGCCGACGCGGGGGAAAACCAGCCCGTGATCCTGCCAGTCCGGCCAGGCGTCCGCCCGTTCGGCCTGCTGGCGGATCCTGTGTTCGCATAGCGCCGTGATGCACAGAGCGGGCAGCGGAATGGTCCGCTCCGAGCCTTCGGTCTTCGGACGGACGAACCGCAGCGCTCCCCCGACCCGCTGCAGGGTCTGAACCACTTCAAGCGTGCCGCTTTCCACTCCGTTGCCGGCGCAGACCTCGCAGTCGGCACCGCCGATCTCGCCGTCCTCCCCATCGCAGGCCCGGCAGGGGACGAGGGTGATGTCCTGCCGGCGCAGGCCGAGCAGCTCCCCGCACCGCAGGCCCAGACACAGCGCCAGGACGTAGAGGACATACAGCCGTTCGCCTCTGGCCGCCTGGAGAACCGCGCGGGCCTGATCGACGGTGAGGCCGCGATTGACCTTGTACTTCGGTGCGCCGACCCGGACCAGCTTGGCGACGTTGCGCGGGATGATCTCCTCACGCACCGCGTTTTCCAGGGCGTTCCGCAGCACAGCATGAATGAACTGGACCATCCGCATGGACAGATGGGACCGGCAGCACTCCCCGCCCTTGCGAGCACAGCAACGCGGCACCGGACGGGCGGCGTCCACCCCGTGCTTGCAACACAAGCACAGCGAGCGAAAGCGGATGATCAAGGGCGGCCCGCTGACGCGGGCCGCCGGGTGAGCGGGTCGGTGCGGCGGGCGTGCGGCCTGTTCCGGCCGGTCCCCCTACACTCGCCTGCTCATCTGCGACGAGTATCGGTTAATACACTTCCATCATTCACCGCTGCCCTTATCAGTGGTTTTTGAGGATGCGTGGTTTTGCCTTACTGCTGGAGCACCGCAGGTAATACTGTGGGTTTACTGTTCCGTGGCAGGGGGTGTTGGTGAATGCTGACTGAGGCGTTGGCCGCGTTGGCGGGGGCGGCGGGCACGGGACTGGTCACCGCGATGACCACCGATGTGTGGCAGCAGGTCCGCACCCGGGCGGCCAGAGTGCTGGGCCGCGGAGATGCCCGGGAGGAGGAGCGGCAGCAGGAGCGGCTGGAGCGGGCTCGCCGAGAGGTGCTCCAGGCCCCAGAGGGGCAGGCCGAGGAGGTGCGGCGACGCCAGGGTGAGGCGTGGCGGACCCGGTTCGCCGACCTGTTGGAAGACACACCCCAGGCAGAAGCTCAGGTGCGGGAGTTGGTGGCGTTCTTGGCCAAGCATGCTGCTCCTGCTGCTGCGGCGGGGGCGGTGCAGGTCAACGCTCAGGCTTCCGGTCACGCACAGCAGGCGAACCTGGGCCAAGGGGTGCAGAACAACACCTTCGGCTCCCCGCAGGCACAGTGACCGATCAGGCTCCTTCCCCGCCCCCACCCGGCGGCAGGGTCAAGGCGCAGGCGTCTGACCAGGCTCAGCAGGCGAACCTTGGCCAAGGGATCCAGCACAATCACTTCTACGTCGGTGGCGAGTCCAGAGTCCGGGCTGTCAGGCCTGAGGTGGTGGCGGACACGCTGGTGCCGCCACCGGCCATTTGGGTGGGCCGGGAGGAAGAGCTGGACCGGTTGCGCCAAGCCCGCCGGCAGGCGCAAGCAGCCGGGCGGCCGGTGGTGCTCTCGGCCGTGCATGGGATGGGCGGGGCTGGTAAGACCGCGTTGGCTCGCGCGTTGGCGGCCGAGGTCGCCGCCGATTATCCCGATGGGCGGATCGAGGTCGATCTGTTCGGCTTCACCCCTGGGCACGAGCCGCGGGATCCGGGTGAGGTGCTGGGTGAGCTGCTGGCCCAGGTGGGGTTTGATCCGGCCGACATCCCCGCCCACCCTCAGGCCAAGGTGGGGTTGTGGCGGAGCTGGCTGGCCTCCCGCCGCGTGTTGCTGATCTTGGACAACGCCCGGGATGCCGCCCAGGTTCAGCCGCTGCTGCCGGGAGTAGGGGCGGCCGGGGGGTGTTTGGTGGTGGTGACCAGCCGCAACCAGCTCACCGAGCTGGATGCTGCCGCTCGTATCCGGGTGGACACCCTGCCCCCACAAGATGCGGCGGCGCTGCTGGTGGAAGCGGCTGGCCGGTCCCGAGCGGAGATACGCGCTACCGGTGAGGAGTTGGCTGAGCTGGCCCGGTTGTGCGGGTATCTGCCGCTGGCGTTGCGGCCGGTGGGAGCGCTGCTGGCCCGGCTGAGCGCTGCGGAGTTGATTGAGGTGATGCGCGCAGCCGACCACCCCCTGCACTATTTGGACGAGGCCGATCGGGCCGCCCGTACCGCCTTCACCGTCTCCTACCAAGCCCTCTCCCCCGCGCTGCGGGAGGTGCTTGGGGCTTGTGCCTGGCATCCGGGACCGGACTTTGACGCCGGCTCCCTGGCCGCGCTCACCGCCAAACCGCGCCCGCTAGCAGCGGTACGCCTGGCTGAGTTGCTGCAGCGCAATATGCTCATCGGTCTGCCTCATGGCCGCTACACCTTTCATGACTTGTTCCTTGGCTATGCCCGCCACCACACCGGTTACAGCGCTGATGACCCTGGGGTGCGGCAGGCTCGTCACCGGCTCTACCAGCACTTGACCGCCACAACCGACACCGCCATCAGCACTCTCACCACCAAGAGCACCAACCACACAGGCAACGCCTTCGCCACTCCCACCCAAGCCCGCACCTGGCTGAGTGCCGCCACCGGTGAACTCACCACCGCCGCTTATACCGCCCTCACCGACCACTGGTCCCAAGCCCCCACCCTCGCCCACCACGTCGCCCGCTGGCTGAGACTGGATGACAGGTACGAGCAAGCCGCCGGTCTCTACACCGCCCTGCACACCACAGCCCAAACCACCGGCGACCAGCGCGGCCAAGCCAACGCCCTCCAAGGCCTAGGAATTACCGCCCGATTGCAGAACGAGTATGGGCGGGCAGCCGACTACCACCACCAAGCTCTACAGATCTACCAGGACATCGACGACCGACTCGGCCAAGCCAACGCCCATCTGGGACTTGCGCTACTGGCCGAAGGCCAGGGACAGCCCCAGAGCGCAGCCCAGGCCTACCAATCCGCCGCAACGCTCTACACAGAAATTGGCTTCACCGAGCAGGCCAACCAATGCTCCACGGCTTACCAACGCATCAAACGGAAAGCCTAGCTGTCGCGATGGCTGAGGCTCAAGGAGGATGCGCCGCTGCCGGTGCTCGCTTCGCTGCGCTCGCGGTCGGCTTGTCACCAAATTACGCGGATGCTGGTGACGGCAACGTACACAGCCATCGCCGACCTGCGGCACACCCCGGCAGTCCTGTGCGCACGGCTGACGTGGCTGGAGTGCGGGATCATCACTTTTGAAAAGCGGAAGATCGGCGGTTCGACCCCGCCACAGTGTTTCCGCTTTGGCGTCCTGCAAGCCGTTCGGCTGTCAAAGGCACGAGTGCCGGCCAATTCCCGAGGCCGATCAAGCGGTGCACGCAGCGCGTGAGGTAAAGCGCTCCTCAGCAAGCGCCGCCGGATCGCCGATACTCGGAAAACACGCTGCCGTCCGGCTGCTTCTCACTCAGGCACCAGCACTCGGCGAAGTGTCCCACACGTCATGAGAGCCGACGTGTTTTGAGGTTCTCTGCGAGGCTGAAACCGTCGCCGTTGATGGTCTCGCCCCTGCGCCGGGAGTGCAGGCTTTGGTCGAGGAGGGAGTTGCACCGGCTGGAAGAGCGGTTCCTTCGCCGCCCAAAACACCAAGCTGCGGCGCCCGCGGGCGGTGATGATCAGGTGCAGTCCGGGGCCGGCGCGTTCGAGCAGACCGGTCGCGAAGCCGGCCTGCTCCGCGCGCAGGCTGTCGATCACCACGGCCAGGGGAGCTGCAGCCGGGACACGAACGCGTCCGCGGCGGCCCGCCAGCGCCTTTGTGCAGACGTTCCAGCAGCCGGGGCGCGCGATGGCCCACCCGGGCAGCGGTGGGACCGCGCCGCCGGTGAAAGACCGGTGATCCGACATGAGCCCTCTGTGCGGGAACGCATCGCCGTCCGGACAGCGACTCAGCGCGTTCCGTCCCAGCCGTGCCGCCGCGCGTCTCACCAGGGCTCCGGCCGTCAGCGTGATCGTCTGAGGAGCGGCACCCGTGGGACTTTTCGCCGTTGAGGGCGGCGGAGGCCGTCTTGAGGTGCGTTCCGGGCGCGGCCGGTGATGACGAGCAGGGCGCAGAGGATGAGGGCTGCGCCGATGATGATCCGGGCGTCCAGGCGTTCGTTGAAGAAAAGGACGCTGATGATGCCGGCCCATACCGGTTCGAGGACCAAAGTGATCGAGACCGTTGGGGCCGGCAGGTGGGCCTGGGCCCAGGTCTGGCCGAGCAGGGCGAGGCCGCCGGCCAGGAGTGCCAGGTAGAGGAAGACCGGGACGTCCCGGGTCGCCGGTAGTTGCAAGCCGTCGATGGAGGCGACGGCCAGGAAGGCCAGGCCCATGGTGCCCAGTTGGACCACGGTGAGGGTGTAGGCGATCTGGGCTCGTGACCAGCGTTCCAGGGCGAGGATGTGGGCGGCATACAGCGAGGCGGCGAAAAGGGTGAGCATCTCGCCCCAGCCGAGGGCGAAGCCGCGCAGGGACATGGCGGCGACGCCCGTGGTCGCGAGGAGCGTGGCGACGACGGTGCGCCGTGAGGGTGGTTTCCGGGTGAGCAGGGCGGCCAGCAGAGGCGTGAACACCACGTACATCGACACCACGAACGCCGACACCGTGGGGGCGGTGTGCTGCAGGCCGACGAACTGCAGGTACTGGCCGATGAAGTACAGCAGCCCCAGCGCGGCGCCCACGCCGATCACCCGCCATCCGGCGCGCGGCAGCGCCCGTGGGCGGACGAGACCGACGACCAGTGCGGCCGTTAGGAACCGCAGCGCCAGAAAGTCCGGGACCGGCAGGCGGGTGAGCAGGTCCTTGGAGATGGGGAAGGTGGAGCCCCATATCGCGGTGATGGCCACGAGCGCGCCGATGGCCAGCGCCCCGCGGAGGTCGTGTCGGGCGGGTATCGGCGTCACAGTTGCAGGGCCTTGGTCTCCAGGAACTCTTCGATCCCCCACCGTCCCAGTTCGCGGCCGTTTCCGGAACGCCGGTAGCCGCCGAAGGGGGCGGCCGGGTTGAAGGCGCCGCCGTTGATGTCGACCTGGCCGGTGCGCAGGCGGCGGGCGACCGCCACGGCCGCGTCCCGGTCTCCCCATACCGCGCCGGCCAGGCCGTAGGGGGTGCCGTTGGCGAGGGTGATCGCCTCGTCGACGTCCTCATAGGGCTGGACGGTCAGGACGGGGCCGAACACCTCCTCTTGGACGATCTCGGCGTCGGGGGCGACGTCGGTGACGACGGTCGGCTGCACGTAGTGGCCGCGTACAAGGCCCGCGGGGCGCTGCGGGCCCCCGGTGACGATGCGGGCGCCGCCGGCGGCGGCCCGTTCGATGAACCCGGTGACGGTGCGGCGCTGGGCCGCGGAGACGAGAGGGCCGAGGTCCGTCTCGGGCCGGGTCGGGTCGCCGACCGTGAACTCTTCGGCGCGCGCCGCGGCGAGCCGGAGCGCCGCTTCGAAGGCGGCGCGCGGCACCAGGAGCCGGGTCCACGCCGTGCAGGTCTGGCCGGAGTTGAGCATGGCCGCCTCGACGGACGCCCGGACGGCCGGTTCGAGGTCGGCGCCGGGGAGGATGATGCTGGCGGACTTGCCGCCCAGCTCCAGGCTGACGCGTTTGACGGTGGCGGCGGCAAGGGCCGCGACGTGGGAGCCGACCCGGGTGGACCCGGTGAAGGACACCGCGTCGACGGCCGGGTGGGCCACCAGCGCCTCCCCCACGATCGGTCCCGTCCCGGGAACGAGATTGAACACCCCCGGGGGCAGGCCCGCCTCGTCGGCGGCATCGGCGATCAGGTACGCCGACAGCGGCGTCAGCTCGGCCGGTTTGAGCACCACCGCGGCACCGGCCGCCAGCGCCCCGCCGATCTTGGCGAGGACCTGGTAGAAGGGGTAGTTCCACGGGGTGATGCAGGCGGCGACGCCGATGCCCTCGCGCACCACCAGGGAGTTGCCGACCCGCTCCTCCCAGGCCACCTCCGCGGCGGCGTCCAGGTAGGCGCGCAGCACGGCCAGCCCGGTGTCCACGTGCGCCTCCCGCGCCACCCGCACCGGCGCGCCGACCTCGGCGACCGTGGTCTCCACCAGCAGGTGCCGGCGGCGCTCCAGGGCGGCGTGGAACCGCTCCAGCGCCTCCAGCCGCCCGGCCGGCGGCAGGCTCGACCAGGCGGGGAAGGCGGCCGCCGCCGCGGACACCGCGGTCTGGACGTCCGCGGCGTCGGCGTCCGCGGCGGTCCCGATCACCGTTTCGGTCGCCGGGTTCTCGACCGGCGTGATCCGCCCGGCGGCCGGTTCGCGCCACCGGCCGCCGATGTACACCTGCGAGCGCGCCCACTCGGGGCGAAGGCCGCCGGCTGTCTTCGGGTCGCTCATGAACGTGCCGAGGAGTCGGAGTAGATGACCTTGCCGAGCCACTGGCCGCCGTCCACCGAGAGCACGGCGCCGTTGATGTAGGCGGCGCGCTGCGGGTCGAGCAGGAACGCCGCCGATTCGGCCACCTCCTTAGGGGTGGTGAACCGGTTCGCCGGGACGCTGGCGAGCACGCGGCGCCGGTCTTCGTCGGTCGGCCACAGCGCGGCCCCGGCGCCCTCCGTCTCGGTGGGGCCCGGGGAGATGCAGTTGACGCGGATGCCGCGGCCGCCCCATTCGGAGGCGAGGGTGCGGGTCATGGCGAGGACGCCGCCCTTGGCCGCGGCGCTGTGGACGGTTCCGGGGTGCCCGTGCCAGGCGTAGCTGGCGATGACGTTGAGGATGGCGCCGCCCCCAGACGCGAGCATGTGGCGGGCGGCGGCGCGGGTGGCGTAGAAGGTGCCGTTGAGGACGATGTCGACCACGGCGCGCCAGCCGCCGGGCGAGAGGTTCTCGGCGGGGCAGACGAAGTTGCCGGCGGCGTTGTTCACCAGCGCGTCGATGCGGCCGTGCTCGGCCGCCACGCCGTCGATCGCCTCGGTGAGGGCGTCGGCGTCGCGCACGTCGCAGGGGATGACGGAGGCCCTCACGCCGAAGCGCTCGGCCATGCGGGCGGTCTCCTCCAGGGGTTCGGGCCGCCGTCCGATGACGACGATGTCGCCTCCCCCGGCGGCATAGCGCAGCGCGATGGCGCGGCCGATGCCCGATCCGCCGCCGGTGACGATGGCGAGCCGCCCGTCGAACTCCGCGAGCGGAGATTTCTCGGTCATGGGTTGATGTCTCCTTACCGTGCCGTTTCGGCACGCCTGTTCACGCGAGGTGGGGCCGGGGCCGGGGCCGCTGGACCGGCCCGGGGACGTGGCCGGCCCCGGCCCCGGGGTCTGACAAGGCCGCTTCCGGGAGGGCTCACCGGGCGGTCCCGGGGGCCGGCGGCGTTCGATGCCGTCGCGACGCGCCCGCCCCGGCCCCCGGGACCAGGTGATGGAAAGGGGTTCACCAATCGGGTTGGTCCCCTGCGGCGGCCACGACGAGGGCGTCGACGGCGATCGCCCCGTCGGGACCGACCCGCAGCGGGTTGACCTCACACTCCAGGACGCGACCGTCCTCGGCGATGAGGCGGGACACGGCCACCACGCTCTCGGCGACCGCGTCCACGTCGACGGCCGGGCGGCCGCGGAACCCGGTGAGCAGCGGCAGCCCGGCGAGCGATTCCAGCAGGCGGCGGGCCTCGGCCACGTCCACCGGGGCGAGGGCGAGCGCCACGTCCCGGTACAGCTCGGCCGTGACCCCGCCCAGGCCGACCAGGACGACCGGTCCGAAGGCCGGATCCCGCCGGGCGCCGACGATGAGCTCCACGGCGCCGGTGCGGGTGTCCATCTCCTCCAGGACGTAGTCGCCCTCCCCCAGCCGGGAGATCATGTCGGCGAGGGCGGCGCGGACGGCGTCGGCGTCGGGCAGCCCGACGGCCACGCCGCCGAGTTCGGTCTTGTGCTCCAGCCACCCGGCTTTGAGGACGAAGGGCCCGGTCATGGAGCGCGCCACGGTGCCGGCCTCCTCGGGGGTCCAGACCGCGATGGCGCGCGGGTAGCTCAGGCCCGCCTTGGCGAGCAGGTCCCGTCCCGCCAGGTAGGGCAGGGCCTTGCCGGTGTCGCCGAGCGGGGCGGCGGGGGCGGCCAGGCGGGCGGGGTCCGCCGGCGCCGAGCGCGCCAACTCGGCCGCGATCCCCAGTGACCTGGCCACCGCGTCGATGGTGAACAGGGTGGGGACGGCGCGGGAGCGGAGCCGCCGCACCGCCTGGGAGTCGTGGCTCATGCTGTGGACGATCACCGGGCGGCCGTGCCGGGCGGCGGAGGCGGCGATGGCGTCGGCCACCTGCAGTTCCCGGTCCACCAGGGACGGGGTGTCGGCGCCGTAGCAGCCGAAGTAGCCCGACAGCACCACCGTGTCGACCTCGCCGCTGCCCAGCAGCACGTCCACCAGGCGGGCGTAGGTGGCCAGGTCCTGTTCCCCGGCCCCGGCCAGGTCGATGGGGTTGGCCGTCCCGGCGCCCTCCGGCAGCAGGGCGGCGACGGCGGCCCGGGTGCCTTCGGAGAGGGCCGGCACGGTGAGGCGGTGGCGGCTGAGGGTGTCGGCGGCGATGGCGCCCTGGCCGCCGCTGTCGCTGACGATCGCGACCCGGTCGCCGGCCGGCAGCGGGCCGTCGATGAGCAGGTGCGCCAGGTCGATCGCCTGGGCGGGGGTCTCCACGAAGGCCGCGCCGGCGGCCCGGCAGGCCGCGGCGACCACGTCGGTGGCGGCGGTCATGGCGCCGGTGTGGGAGCGGGCCGCGGCCCGGCCGGCGTCGCTGGCGCCCACGGTGAGCACGATGACGTGCTTGCCCGCCTGCCGCAGCCGCGCCATGACCGCCGCCAGCTCCCGGCCGGCGCCGAAGTTCTCCAGGTAGAGCACGACCGTGCGGGTCGTCTCGTGGGAGATCAGGTCTTCCAGCAGCTCGGCCGCGGTGACGTCGACCTGGTTGCCGATGGAGACGAAGCGGGAGACCCCCAGCCCGGCGTGGGCGGCGAGCCCGGCGAGCTCCAGCCCGAGCTGGCCGGACTGGGAGACGATCGCGATGCTGCCGGGGACGAAGGTGCCCCAGGCCAGCTCCAGCTCGCTGCCGGCGTCGTACAGGCCCAGGCAGTTGGGGCCGACGATGCGGGCGCCGGCCCGCCGGATGCGTTCGGCCAGCCGCCGTTCCAGGCCCGCTTCGCCGTTGGCGGCGTCGATGTGGGCGGTGATCCCCAGAAAGCCCTTGACGCCGAGGGCCAGGGCCTCGTCGATCACGGCGGGGATCGTGCGGGCGGGGGCGGTCAGCACCACCAGTTCCGGCACCGAGGGCAGTTCCGACAGCGACCGCGCCGACTGGACGCCCTCGATGACCGCGCCTTTGGCGTTGACCAGGTGCACTTCCCGGCGGTGGGCGCCGCGCAGGGCGCCGCGGGCGATCCAGTAGCCCCATTTGGCGGGATCGGCCGAGGCGCCGACGACGGCGACGGATGCCGGGTCGGAGAAGACCGACAGGGACACGGGGGCTCCGCTCACTTCGCCAGGGACCGGGAGATGATGAGGCGCTGGATGTCGGAGGTGCCTTCCTCGAGCTCTTCGAGCTTGGCGTCCCGCAGCCACTTTTCGACCATGAACTCCCGCGAGTAGCCCCAGCCGCCGTGGGTGAGCAGCCCGGCGTTGGCCACCCAGGTGGTGTTCTCCGAGGCGACGACCTTGGCGATGGCGGAGGCGGCGGTGACCTGCTTGCCGGCGTCGAACAGCCGGGCGGCCCGCATGGTGACCAGGTGGGAGATGTCGGTCTTGGCGGCCATGTCGGCCAGCCGGAAGGCCACCGCCTGGTGCTCGATGATCGGCTTGCCGAACTGGGTGCGCTCCTTGGCGTACTGGACGGCGTCCTCCAGGATCGCCCGGGACAGGCCGGTGGCGGCGGCGCCGATGAGGATGCGGGAGGCGTCGAAGGTGCGCATCAGGCCGTAGAAGCCCTTGCCTTCTTCGCCGAGCCGGTTTTCCACGGGGACGCGGACGTTCTCCAGGAAGACCTCGGCGTTGAGGGTGCCGCGCTGGCCGTACTTCTTCATGGGGGCGCCGACGGTGACGCCCTCGCGGTCGCGTTCGACGAGGAAGGCGGTGACCCCGCGGGCGCGCTTGCTGGGGTCGACGGTGGCGAACACCACGAAGTACTGCGACAGCGGGGCGTTGGAGATCCAGGTCTTCACCCCGTTGAGGACGTAGTGGTCGCCGTCGCGGACGGCGCGGGTCTGCAGGCCGGCCGCGTCCGAGCCCACGCCCGGCTCGGTGACGGCGACGCTGGTGACGGGGGGTTCAGAGCCGGTGAGCGGGGTGATCCACTTCTTCTTCTGCTCCTCGGTGCCCAGCTCCAGGATCGGGTCGGCGAAGAAGGAGCTGGAGGTGAGGAAGTTGGCGATGCCGATGTCGCCGTGGCACAGCTCTTCTTGGACCAGGCACTGGGTGACCAGGTCGGTCACGCCGCCGCCGCCGTACTCGGCGGGCAGCATGTAGGAGGTCAGCCCGACCTCGGCGGCCTTGTACCACAGGTCCATGGGCGCCTCGGTGTCGGCCTCGTCGACCTCGCGCGCGCGGGGGCGGATCTCGTTGCGGGCGAAGTCGCGGGCGAGGGCGACGAACTCGCGCTGCTCGTCGGTCAGTTCGATCCCGTCGGTGAGCTCGTAGAACACGGAAGGGGCTCCTGCTCCGAATATTTGACTGATCCGTCAGTTATGTTTTGATGATCGTGGGACAGCGCTCGGTGCGCTGTCAAGAGGGGAATCGCCGCAGGTCCGCGCGGGTGCCCCGGTCAGGGGGCGCGATCAGCCGAGGGCGGCCTGAACCGGCTCGGCGGACTGCACGGACATCGTCTTCACCAAGTGGTCGCAGACGCTTTGCATGCGGGCGATCGTCATGTGCTCCGAGCCGACCAGGGCCTGGATCGCCAGCCCGTCGATCGTGCTGACCAGCACGTTGGCCAGCAGCACCGGATCTCCCGGCACGATCAGCCCTTCTGCCTGGCCGAGGCGGATGATCTCGGTGATGATGCTCCGCCACTCGCCGTAGATCCGCTCGTTCAGCTTGCGCAGGTCGGGGTCGTGCAGGGCCTCCACCCACGTTTCGGCCCACACCCGCCAGGCGGCCTCGGTCTCCTCATCGCGCGGCAGATAGGAGTCGATGAAGGCGCGCAGCCGGTCCCGGGCGTTGGAGTGCCGGTCCAGTATCGACTTGCGCCGCTCCAGCGAACGGGAGAAGTTCCACTCGAACGCGGCGTGCACCAGGTCGCGCTTGGTCTCGAAGTAGTAGTGGACCAGTGCGGCGCTGAGCTTGGCGTACCTGGCCACATCAGTCACACGCAGCGCCTTGTAGCCCTTTTCACTGATGACCCTGCACGCCGCTTTGAGAATCTGCTCGCGGCGCTCGGCTTCAACGCTCGGGCGTGGCATCCGTTCTCACCTCGTGTGGCTGTATGGGTCAGGTTGTCAGACGATCACGGCTCGGTCCAGCGCCGGCCGGCATTCGGCGCGAAGATCATCTCGGTGCCATCGGACGTCCCTCCACGACGACGGAGACGGGCCTGCCCCGGGCATGCCAAAGAACGACGTTCTCGGCCTGCTGGAGGACGTAATCGCGGCTGCTGGCCGCCGACAGGTAGGCGGCGTGCGGCGTGAGGAGCACCCGGGGATGGGCGAGGATCGGGTCGCCGGGCTCCGGGGGCTCCTGCGGCAGCACATCGAGCGCCGCACCCGACAGGCGCCCCTCGTCCAGGCACCGCACAAGCGCACGGTGGTCGATGAGACCGGCGCGCGACACGTTCACCAGCGACGCGCCCTCGCGCATCAGACCGAGCCGCCGCGCATCCAGCAGCCCCCGGGTCTGTGCGGTGAGCGGCAGGTGCAGGCTCACGACGTCGCTGCAGGCCAGCAGCTCGTCCAGGGCCAGCCACTGGACGCCGTGCATGGCGGTGACGGCGGGGTCGTAGCCGACGACACGGCCGACGAGCGGGCGGACGTACTCCGCATAGCGCCGCCCGATGCGGCCGAGCCCGACGACGCCGACGGTCACCTCCGAAAGCCGCCGCAGATCGTGCCGGGTGCCGTCCCATATCCCGGCCCGGACGTCGCGATCCAGGTAGGGCAGTCCCCGCAGGAGCGCGAGCGTCATGGCCAGCGCGTGGGAGGCGACCTCCTCGGTCGCGGCGCCGGGAACGTTGGTGACCCAGATGCCGCGCTCCCGGCAGGCGTCCAGGTCGACCATGTCATAGCCCACCGACTGCGTGGCGACGATGCGCACCGCCGGCAGGGCCTCCAGGAGCGGCCGGTCGATCTCGGCGTAGCCGAGCAGGAGCGCGTCGGCGTCCGCGGCGGCGGCCACGATGTCGGCGGGCGCCGCGGAGGCGGCGAACCGCACCGTGAACCCGGCCTCCTCCAGCAGTTTCACCCCGGGGGCCGGGTCGGTGTCCACCACGTCGGTGTAGACCGCGACGGGTTTCCTCATGCCATGCCCCTGGCGGCGCGGCTTTCCTCACGGACGTGGATCAGCGTGGGCCGGTCCGCCTCCAGGGCGGCCTTGACCGCCCCGGTCAGCTCGGCGGGGTCGGCGGCCCGGACGCCATGGCAGCCCAGCGACCGGGCGAGCGCGGGGAAGTCGGGGCGGCCCAGCGCCACGGCGTGGACCGGTTCGCCCCGGTCCGCCATCTCGTTGCGGATCTCGCCGTAGCCGCCGTTGTCGACGACGACGACCGGCAGCGCGATGCCCAGCTCGGCCGCGGCGGCCAGCTCGGCGACGGTGAACATGGTGCCGCCGTCGCCCTGCAGGACGAGCACCGCGGCGTCCGGGTCGGCGATCTTGGCGCCGATGCCCGCCGGCAGGCCGAACCCGAGCGTGCCGGCCCCGGTCGGGTAGAGGAAGGCGCCCGGCCGGTGCAGCGGCAGGTTCGACAGCGCGCCGTAATAACAGGCCATGGCGCTGTCGGCGGCCACGATCGCGTCGCGGGGCAGCGCCTCGGCGATCGCGGAGACGATCGGCAGCCAGGGCTCGCCCTCGGCGCGGGCGGCCTGCCGGTGCCGGTCCCGCCACTGCGCGGCCCGCTGCGCCGCCCCGGCCGGGGCCGGGCGGTCCAGTTCCGCGCGCAGGGCGCGCAGCGCGACCGCGGCGTCCCCCACCACCGGCACCGCCGGGACGACGTTGGTGACGATCCCCGCGGGGTCGACGTCGATGCGCAGCACCTTGCCGGACAGGTCGGGCAGCCCGATCCACCAGTCGGAGGGGGCGAACTCGGTGCCCACCGCGATGACCAGGTCGCTGTCGTCCATCAGGTCCAGGACGCAGCGGTGCTGCAGCCCCGCGCCCACGAAGAGCGGGTGGTCCTCGGGGACGATCCCCTTGCCGTTGGAGGTGGCGAGGATCGGGGCCCCCACGGCCTCCGCCAGGGCGATCACCTCCGCGCCGGCCCGCCTGGCTCCCCCGCCGACCACGAGCACCGGGCGGCGGGCACCGGCGCAGGCCGCCGCGCCGGCGGTGACCGACTCCGGCGCGGGGGTGCACGCGGTGGCCGGGACGGGATCGACCACGGTCACCTCCGCCCGCTCCTCCAGCAGGTCGAGCGGGATCTCCAGGTGGACGGGGCGGGGCCGGCCGCCGGTCAGGTCGGTCCACGCCTGCGCCACCGCGAGCGGGATCTCCGCCACGCTGGTCACCCGGTGGCTTCGGCCGAGGATCGCGGCCATGGCTCCGCTTTGGTCCTTGACCTCATGGAGCAGGCCGTTGCCCCGGCCGGGGTGACGCAGCGGCATGCCCGGGGAGACGAACAGGACCGGTACCGAGTCCGAGTAGGCCTGCAGCGCGGCCGAGGCCGCGTTCAGGATCGCCGGGCCGGTGGTGGTCAGGCAGACGCCCGGCCGCCCGGAGGAGCGGGCGTACCCGTCGGCGGCGTACCCGGCGCCCTGCTCGTGCCGCGGGGAGATGTGCCGGATCCCGTGCCGCTTCATGGCCGCGTAGGCCGAGAGGTTGTGCGTGCCGGGAATCCCGAAGATCGTGTCCACGCCGTGGGCGGCCAGTGCCGCGATCAGCGCCTCGCCGCCCGTCATCGTCGCCATGCCGCTTTGAGTCCTTCCAGGTCAGTCGAGGACGCGGGAGTCGTGAACGTCCCAGTAGGCGTGCACCCGGGCGCCGGGGACGACCCCGTCCGGGACGCGGGGGACGTCGGTGCGCGCCAGCAGCCGCCGGCCCGCGGGGGTGCGCAGCTGCACGGTGCGGCTGCTGCCGAGGTAGATGCAGTCCTCCACGATCGCCTCGACCCGGTTCATGCTCTCGGGGACGAAGGCGGTCTCGGTGGCGATGTGGAGGCGCTCGGGGCGGATCATGAGCGACCTGCCGTCGCGGTCGGCGCCTTCGGGAATCCGGTAGTGCTGACCGTCGGCGTCGTCGATGAAGCCGTTTGCCTGGATCGTTCCGGTGAAGATGTTCGAGGCGCCGACGAATTCCGCGCTGTAGCGGCAGTTCGGCTCGGCGTAAAGCTGCTCGGGCGTGCCGAGCTGGACGATGCGCCCGTTCCGCAGCAGGGCGATGCGGTCGGACATCATCAGCGCCTCGTCCTGGTCGTGCGTCACGAACACGAAGGTGATGCCCATTTCCTGGTGGAGCCGCCGGATCTCCAGCTGGAGCTGCTCGCGCAGCAGCTTGTCCAGGGCGCCCAGCGGCTCGTCCATGAGCAGCACGCGGGGGCGGAAGACGATGGCCCGGGCGAGCGCCACCCGCTGCTGCTGGCCGCCGGAAAGCTCCGCAGGCCGCCGGTTGCCGAGATGGCCGAGCTCGACCATTTCCAGGGCCTCGGCGACCCTGGTGCGGATTTCGTTTTTTGCGACCTTCTGCCGCTTGAGCGGGAAGGCGACATTGTCGGCGACCGACATGTGCGGGAAGAGCGCGTAGTGCTGGAACACCATCCCGAAACCGCGCTTGTGGGGCGGCAGCGAGGTGATGTCCCGGCCGTCCACCTTGACGGTTCCGGAGTTGGGCCGGATGAAGCCGGCGATGATGTTCAGCAGGGTGGACTTGCCCGAGCCGGAGGCGCCGAGCAGGGTGAGGAACTCCCCCGCCCGGATGTCGAGGTCGACCGCCTCGAGCACGGTGTTGTCGCCGTACTTCTTGCTCACCGCGTCGATGGAGATCGACGCTCCGGTCGACTTCCGGGGAGAGGCTGTCTGGAGCGTTGCGGTCATGTCATGCACCTGTGTTCGTTGCGGGACCCGTCACCCGGCGGCGGGCGAGGCGGCGGATCAGCCGGGTCAGGCCGAGGATGAGGAACGAGCCGAAGACGACCAGCAGCACCAGCGTGGAGATGGCCGCGACGGTGGGGTCGATCTGGACCCGGATGCCCGACCACATCTGCACCGGCAGCGTCGTCACCTCCGGGCCGGACAGGAAGATCGCGGTCACCACCTCGTCCCAGCTGGTGAAGAAGGCGAACAGCCCGCCGGCCAGCACGCTGGGCAGGATGAGCGGGAGGGTCACCTGGAAGAAGGTGGTGACCGGGCCCGCGCCCAGGCTCATCGCGGCCATCTCCAGCCTTCGGTCCACCGCGACCAGCCCCGCCACCACGTTGATGACGACATAGGGGACGGCCAGGCAGGTGTGGACCAGCACGAAGCCGAGCGTGGTCTGGGTGAGGCCGAGCTGGAGGAAGGCGATGTAGGCGGCCAGGCCGATGATGACGTAGGGCACGATGAGCGGGGCCAGCAGCACCGCGATGATCGTGTTGCGGAACGGGATGCGTCCGCGCACCAGGGCGAGAGCGGCCAGCACGCCCAACACCACCGAGCACACCGACGACGCCAGCGCCACCTTCAGGCTCGCCCAGGCCGACTCCAGCCAGACCGGGTCGTCGACGAGGTTGCGGAACCACCGCAGCGACAGCTTCTCCGGCGGGAACGACAGGAAGGAGCTGTCGGAGAAGGACATCGGGACGACGATGAGGATCGGCAGGATGAGGTAGACGCCGATCAGGGCGGCGAGGACGGCCAGCCCGGTACGGGTGAGGATCTTGGTCATGTCTGCCGCATCAGGTGTTTTTGAAGGTCCACGAACCTGCTCGCCACCAAAAGCAGCAGGAGGGTGGTCACCAGGAGCAGGGTCGCCAGGGCGGCGGCGAAGCCGAAGCGGAGCACGCTGCTGACCTGCTGCACGATCAGCTCGCCGATCATCATGTTCTTCGGGCCGCCGAGCAGCGCCGGGGTGATGTAGTACCCGAGCGCCTGGATGAAGGTCAGCAGCAGTCCCGCCGCGACGCCGGGCGCGCTGAGCGGGACGAAGATCCGCCAGAAGGCGCCGGAGGGCCGGGCGCCCAACGACTCGGCCGCCAGCAGCAGCCGCCGGTCGATGTTCTGCATGGTCGCGAAGATGGGCAGCACCGCGAACGGCAGCGCGACCTGGACCATGCCGAACACCACGCCGGGGAGTGTGCGGATCAGCGGGATCGGCTCGTCGATGACGCCGAGCGACTGGAGGGTGGCGTTGAAGGCGCCGGTGTCCCGCAGGAACAGCACGAGGGCGAAGCTGCGCACCAGGATGCTGGTCCAAAACGGCACCAGCACCAGCCCCAGCATGATCATCCGCCAGGTGGGGCCGACGAGCGTCATCAGGTAGGCGTACGGGTAGGCCAGCGCCAGCGTCACCGCCGTGACGATCGTCGCGATGAGGAACGTGTTGCCCAGCACCCGCAGGTAGACGGAGTTGGCGAACAGGTCGCGGTAGTTCTGCAGCCCGAGGCTCGGGTCCGTCAGGCTGCGCGACAGCATGACGACCAGCGGCGCCACGAAGATCAGGATCAGGAACAGCAGCAGCGGCAGGACCAGGGCGCCCCACCCGTCGAAGCGCAGCCATTGGGGCAGCCGCAACGGGCGGGGCCGGCCCTGCATCGTGTCCATCGACGAATCGGTGGCCACAGTGGTCATTGGGCGATCCAGGCGTTCAGACGCTCGGTGACGCTGTCGTAGTGCTCGGCCCAGTAGTCGTAGTTCACCAGGCCGATGGCCTTCTCGGCGTTGGCCGGGTGGCCGGGCAGTTCCTTGCGGACGTCGGCGGAGACGTACTGGAGGGCGTTCTCACTGGCCGGGCCGTAGATCGAGGCGTCGGCATCGGCGGCCTGGGCCTTGGGGTTGTCCAGGAACCAGCGCATCCACTGGAAGGCCAGTTCCTTGTTCGGGTAGCCCTTGGGAACGGCGATCTGGTCGTAGGAGACCAGGTTCTCGTTCCACTCGTTGGCGACCTTCTCCCCTTCCTGCCGGGCCTGGTAGATCCGGCCGCTCCAGGCCTGCACCAGCGGGGCCTCGCCGCTGGCCAGCATCTGGGTCATCTGGTCGCCGGTGTCGTAGAAGACGATGTCCTTTTTGATCGTCTCCAGCTTCTTGAAGGCCCGGTCGATGTCGAGCGGGTAGAGCTCGTCGGGCTTGACGCCGTCGGCCAGCAGCGCGGCCTCGAACATGCCGCCGGTGGCGTACTTCCAAAAGCCCCGCTTGCCGGGGAAGCGCCGGGTGTCGAAGAACTCGGCCCAGGTCTTGGGGTGATCGCCGGAGAAGGTCTTGGTGTTGTAGGCGATCGTGAAGGAGTACTGCAGGATCGGGATGGCGCACTCGCCGATCTGCTCTTCGGCGACGCCCGAGGCCTTGGCCTTGTCGATGATGTCCTGCGGGAGCTTCTCCAGCAGGCCCGACTCGCAGGCGGTGTTGGCGAAGTTCGGCTCCACCTCGGTGAGGCCCCAGGTGACCTTGCCCGCCTCCACCTGCGCCTTGATCTTGGCGTAGTCGGTCGGCGAGTCCTGCTTGATGGTGACGCCGTTGGCCTCGGCCCACGGGGTGAAGTAGGAGTCGACGTGGGCCTTCTGTGCAGCGCCGCCCCACATGGTCACCGTGAGCGTCGAGTCGGACCCGCCCGAGTCACCGCCGCCGCAGCCGCTGAGCGCGACGGCCAGACCCGTCACCGAGGCGATGGCCAGCAACTTGGTCTTCATCGACCCTCCCGCCAGTTCTTTGACTGATGCGTCAGTTAAGTGCGTACACCGTGACGTATGACACGTCCGATGTCAAGGGGGTCACCAGCGACTTCTTTGCCGAAGTCCTCCCGCATCGCCCCAGCTCACGGCTCTCCAAGGCCGATCCCATCGGGGCTGGAGGGCTCTGGGAGGGCCGTCCGGGGCGGGCGGCTTCCCGGCCCGGACGGCCGGGCGGCGGCTCCGGACGTGGGGCCGCCGGCGGCCGGCCGACCGGGCAGGACCGGCGCCTGCGGATCTCGCCCCGGCGTCATGTGGAGACACCACGGTCCGGCGCGGGGCCGCCCGTCTTTCGAGGCCGAAAGGGCGTCGCCAGGAGCGATGCGGCGAGCCGGGACGGCGCGGAACCGGGCGCCGCCGGAACTCGTCCTCGGCGCCGAAGGCCGGGCACTGAAAAAGGTTCTATTCGTTGTCCAGGGCTCTTGCCCGAGGTTTCGGAGCAATGGATTGAAAAAGGTTCACATCATCTCTGCACGATGCGCGCTTCCACCGCTCATCCGGGAGGCCGGCATGTGCGGTGGGCACCGTCGCGATCCCGGTTCCGGAAAGTCGACCTCGACCATGGTTGAGGTCTGCGGCTCGAAAGCGCCCGCAGGAAGGCCACCCGGCTTCTTGAGAGCCGAGACGTAATGTGTCTCAGGTCTTGCAGACAGGTCCCCAGTCAAGGTCAGGGACCCGTCCTGGAACGAAAGGCCGTGGGCGCGGCGGAGACGGCGCTTCGCCTGAGCCGGCACGGCGGGGACCGCGCCATGAAAACAGGAGACCACCGGGCCCGTACCCGGTCGTCCTCGTGGACTGCCGGGAAGGGCCCGGTGGCCGTTTCACCGGGTCAGGTCATGAGCCACTGGCCCGGGACGGGGTTCACTTGGCGGCGCAGATGGCGTAGGCGGTGATGAAGTCCCAGTTCGCGTTGGTCGGGGTGTGCTCACCCGCGATCACCTGCGCGTAGCCCTCGTCGGGGTTGCTCGGGATGATCCGCTTGAGCGAGATGTGGGGCGGGGCGACGTTGGAGATCCCGCCGCCGGCGCCCAGCGGCCGCCGGCCGCTGCTGCAGTTCGCCGAAGCGACCTTGATGCTCTCAGAGTCCTTCTGCGGGGACGGGGCGACCTTCACCTCGTAGCCCTGGGGCTTGTCCACGCAGATCGCGTAAACGTCCAGCCGGTGAAGGCCGGTGTAGGCGGGGTCGACCTTCTGCGACTGGGCCCGGGCGATGTCGCCGTTCGCCGAGGGCCGCGCGATCTGCAGGGTGACCTTGTCCTCTTGCCCCCGGGCGGTCACGGCCACGGCGCCCGTGCCGACCACCCGCTGCTTGGCGGGATCCGCGCAGCCGACCTCCTTGCTGTGCTTGGGCCGGTCGGTCGTGTCGGTGTAGTCGAGCCTGAGGTCCCAGCCCTTCAGCGAGGAGATGTCGGCGCACACCGCGTATGCGTGGACCTTCCACTTGGCGCTGGGCACGACCGAGGTCTCCACGGCGGAGGCGTGGTACCCGCTCGACCCGACCTGAGAGCTGTAGAAGGGCCTCAGCTCGATCAGCGCGAGCTTCGCGACGTCCCCGCTCTGCTCCGCGCTCACCCAGCCGCCGCCGCTGATGACGCGCTTACCCGCCGGGCAGGTGGCCACGGCGGTCTTCTTGTCCGACTCCGGATCGGCCGACTCGGCCGGCACCCGCACCACCCCGGTGATCTTCGGTGCCGCCAGGGCACCGGCCCGGGCCGCCTCGGCGGTGCCGGCCAGTGCCGCCAGGCCCCCCAGGCCCAGCGCCGCCACCGCAAGAGAGCGGATCGTCTTCCCCCTCATGGTTCTTCCTTCGTCTTTTCCGGGGCGGAAAACCCCGTGCCGATCTGCTGTGTTCGCACCCCCAGGGTGCAGATCGGTACATGGGGGGCACATCGGGAAACCACCCCGAACATGAGGGGATGTATCCCTTAACTTGAGGGGACGCGCGGCCGGGAACCCCTGAATCCGAACTTCCCGGCACATATCGGCATCTCATCGAGACCAGGTCTTCTTCAAGATATGGCTCCTGCTTCGGCACGCAGCGCCCTGGATGGCGTATCTCCAGCTCACGGCGTTTTCTCCGGCTGCGGTGAACCCGTTTTGACCTGCCAGAACGGCATGCCGGAACGGCGACGGCCCACGGCTTTGGGCAAACGGCCGTCACCGGCGGTCTTCCCAAGCGCACCGCGCTTTTCGACCATGGTGTTCATGCGTGACATCGACCCCGCCCTTACGCGGCGGCCCCCGGCCGGTTGATCGGGTCGGCCCTGCGCCGGAGGGGCATCCTCCTGGCCGTTCCCTTCCTGTGGGCGGGGACGGCGGTCCACACCCACCTCCTGGGCCAGGAGGTGCGCGTGACGATCGAAAGATGCTCGCACTCGCGTTCCGGCTGGACGTGCCATGGATCGTGGACCGACGCGCAGGGGAAGCGGCACTCGGCCGAGATCGCGCACACAGGCGGCGACCACCGGGGAAGGCCGTCGCGGCAAAGGCAGGGCCGTTCGGCGTGCACGCCGGAAGCCTGTGGCGGGATGCGCCGCTGCTGTTCTTCGCCGCCCTCTTCCCGTCCGGAGCGGTCGCGTTCTGGCTGATGAGCCGGGTGGTCGACGAAGAGGTGGCGAGCGCCGCGCGGGATCTGCTCACCGCGCCCGGCCCGGCGCTGACCCTGCTGGTCGGGCCCGCCGTGGCGCGGCGGCCCGGGGGCGAAGAGCACATCCGTCTGCGGTTCGGTGAGCCGAAGCCGCCTTTGCCGCCCGGTGTTCCCGCCGGACGCCGCGGGGTCGCACGGCACCCCGACGGCCGGGCCCGTTTCGTCCCGGCGCGGCGGGAAGGCCTCAGGCCCCCGCCGCCGGTGCGAGCTCCCCGGGCCGGTACTCCGGCAGGGTGTGGACGTGGACGCGGCCGGGCGGCAGGGCCTGGCGGGCGAGGGCGGCGAGGTGCTCGTGGTGGGTGAACACGATCACCTGGAAGCGGTCGGCCATGCCGTCCAGCACCCGCAGGGCGGCACGGGTGCGGGCGTCGTCGAAGGTCATGAAGATGTCGTCGACCGTGAACGGCAGGGCCCGGTCCTCTTGCGCGTAGCGTTCCAGGGAGGCCAGGCGCAGCGCCAGGTAGAGCTGGTCGGCGGTGGCCTCGCTGAGCTGGTGGACGCGCAGCAGCTCACCGCCGCTGCGGCGGGCCACGATGACCGGAGGGTCTTCGTCCGGGTCGAGTTCGACGCCGCTGAAACGGCCGCGGGTCAGCTCGCCGAACAGGTGCCCGGCCCGTTCCAGCACCGGGTCCTGCTGGGCGCTGCGGTAGGTTTCGGCGCACTCCAGCAGGATCGCGTGGGCGATCTCCAGCCGCAGGTACTCTTCGGCCTCCTCGACCAGGGCGGCGCCCAGCGTCTCGGCCTCGGCCGCGGCCTGGGCCGCCTCGGCGGAGCCGTCCAGCCGGTCCAGCTCGGCCTTGCTGCGGGTGAAGGTGTCCTGGAGCCGGGTGCGCAGGCTCTCCAGTTCCTCGATGCGTCCCGACAGCTCCTCCAGGTCGGCCCGGAGCCGGACGGGGTCGGTCTCCGCGGCCTCCGCCATGAGCTCCTCCAGGGAGTGGGGGCCGCAGACGATGGTCTCGGTGAGCTCCTTGAGCTTGCGCTCCTGCTCGGTGTGGCGGTCGCGGCGGCGGACGGCGGCGTCCAGTTCCTCCACCGAACAGGCCCCGGTGGCGCGCATCAGTTCTTCCAGCTCGGCCTGGAGCAGCGCCACGGCCTGGGCGGCCTGGTCGCGTTCTGCGCGGTGCTCCTCCCGGTCCCGCCGCAGCCGGTCGCGTTCTGCGGCGCGGTCCCGGTTGTCCTTGGCGTCCTGGTGGAGGGCGCGGACCAGCAGGCGGCGCTCGGCCGGGTCGGCGGGGACCTCCCTGCCGCACCGGTCGGCCAGGCGGGTCAGCTCTTCGTGGAAGCGCGCGACCTTCCGTTCGGCCTCCTGCGCCTCCCGGTCGATCCGGTCGGCGTCGGCCAGCGCCTCTTCGGCCCTGGCCAGCAGGTCCAGGTCGGCCAGCGCGCCGACGGGCTCGCGGCCGGCGGGCAGCCCGGCCTCACCGAGCAGGCGCTCCCAGCGTTCCCGCCACTCCTCCAGCCGCCGCTCGCAGTGGGCGCAGGCGGCCTCGGCCTCTTCCAGCTCGTGCTCTTCGGCGGCGACCTTCTCCTCGGCGGCGGCGCAGGCGGCGGCCGTCTCCTGCCACTCCTCCAGCCGCTGCCGGCCGAGCCGTTGCAGTTCCGGCAGCTCGGTCCAGGGGTCGTCGGAGCCGGCGGGATGGTCGAGCAGGTCCCGCAGCCGGGCCGCATGGCGGGCGGCCCGGTCGGCGAGCGCCTCGAAGAGGGCTGCGGCGTCGTCCCCCTCCCGCTGCGTCTCCTGCAGCCGCCGCACCTCCTCCAAGGTGTCCGCGGCGGCCTCGGGCGGGGGGACGGGGCCGGCGTAGCCCTCCCACAGGCGCCGCCAGGCGGCCTCCAGCTCCGCTTCCCGGGAGGCCAGGGCGTCGTGGTCGGCCTGGAGGCGGGCCAGTCTCCGCTCGTCCCGTTCGATCGCCAGGCGCGTCTCGCGGAGCCGGTTGACCCGTTCGGCCTCCCGGAACATCCGGTCGGCGATCTCGTCGGCGTGGCGGACGGCCCGCAGGTACTCCGACTCGGTGCCGGGGAGGCCGTCCCAGAGCTCATCGCGCCGGGTGCGGGCCGCGGCCAGGTCCTCGGGGGTGGGCGGCGGGTCGTGGGCGCGCAGGCCCTCCAGTTCCAGCCGCTGTTCTTCCAGGCGTTCGGTCAGCTCGGCGATGCGGTCGGCGAGGTTGCGCCGGTCGTTTGCGATCCGGTCGGCCTCCTGCCGGTGGGCATCGACCTGCTCGCGGGAGGGGACGGCCACGGCCCCGTCCTCGGGCAGCCCCAGCCGCTCCCGGATCGCGGCCGCCCGGTTGCGGTGCCGGTTGACCTCTGCGGCGGTGGTGGTCAGGCGGTGGAGCAGGTCGTCGGGGACGGCGTCCAGGGCCGAGCGCAACGGCCGGTCGTCGGGGACGGGCGGCAGCCCGGCCAGGCGCCGCCGGGCCTGCTGCAGCTTGCGGTGCCGGTCGTCGCGGGCCTGCCGCCGCTCCCGCAGCTCCGCGTCGAGGGCCGTGCGCCTTTCGCTCAGTTCCCGGGCCTGCTCCCGGACGGCCTGGGGGATGCGGTAGCGCCGCTCGTCGGCGAGGGCGGCGTCCGGGTGCACCCGGGCCAGCAGGGCGGCGGCCTCCTCCCGCCGCTCGGCGGCCCTCCCGGCCAGGTGCTCCAGCCGTTCGGCGGCCTCCTGGGCGGCGCCCATGTCCTGCAAGAGGGCCTCGATGGCGTCGGCGTGCGCCGCCAGCGTCTCATCGACGTGCAGTTCCGCCAGCTGCCGGTCGATGTTCTCGATCCGGGTCCCGGCCTGTTCTTCGCTGCGGCGGGCCTGGCGCAGCTCCTCCATCAGGTGCGGGAAACGTTCGGCCGCATCCGGCGGGGCCAGTGGGCCCTCGGCGCGGATCCGGTCGAGTTCTTCCAGCAGATGGCGGCGGCGATTCAGCTGGGGCAGGGCCTGGTCGAGCCGTTCCAGCCGCAGATGGTCGGCACGAAGATCCAGCAGTTCCTTCTTCAGCCGCTCCAGTTCCTGCCGGGCCCGTTCGACCTCCCGTTCCCGGGCGAGGTAGTCGTCGGGGCGCAGCGACGCCTTTCTTTTGCGGGCGTTGGTCTCCTTCAGCTCCCTGAGCTTGGTGTTGATGGCCGGTCTGGTGCCGCGCGGCTTGTACAGCTCCTCCATGCGGGCCTTGATGGCCTCCTGGACGCGGGTCAGGCGCAGCCCGGAGCGGGAGGCGGCCAGCGCCTGGCTCAGCTCCCCTTTGCCGGCCACCAGGGCTTTGCCGCCTTCGCGCAACTCGGTGCTGCTGAGGGCGAACTCGGCGGTGAAGGTCTGCCGGTCGATCCCGCCGAGGACGGCCGAGAGCACGGACTGGTCGATCGGGTCGCCGTCCGGGGTGCGCAGCGGCGCCTTGCGGGATTTGACCCGGACGATCTCCAGCGTGCCGCCGTCGCGGCGGCCGATCAGCGCGCCCAGCCGCAGGTCCCGCTTGGCGTGCACGAAGTCATACGGGGTGCGCTCGTCGATGCCGTACAGCAGCTGGCCGAGCGCGTGCCGGGCGGTGGACTTGCCCGCCTCGTTGGGGCCGACCACCAGGTGCACCCCGGGCGCCGCCAGGTCCAGCGACAGCCCGGTGAAGGGCCCGAAGGCGGTCAGGTCGTAGCGCAGGATGCGCATCAGGTCTCCCGGGACTCGGCGACCATGGCGGCCAGCAGGTCCATGGCCTCCTCGGCGATGCGGGTCAGCCACTGCGGGTCGCCGGGGTCGATGCCGCCCCGCTCGGCGACGTCGGCGGGCAGTCCTTTGCGCAGCAGCTCGCTGCGGGCGACCAGGTCGTGCAGCCGGCCGTGGTCCAGGCGCAGCTCCCGCGCGGTGCGCTGCAGGTCGGCCAGCAGCCCGGCCGTCCCTTCGCCCGGGGTGTCCGGCGGCCGGGTCTCCACCCGCACTTTTTCCACCCAGAGCGCGCCCAGGTCGGTGGCGATGAGGCGGATCTGGTTGACCAGCCGTTCCCGTTCCCGGTTGAGCTCCAGATGGGCGGGGGTGCGGCCGGTGAGGCTGACGCGGACGGCGTGCAACCGCTCCGCCGGCAGGTCCCGCAGGCGCTTGGCCACCAGCGTGGCGGCCTCGTCCAGGTCCTCGGCGCCGGTGACGTCCACCCGCAGGTGCTCCCAGCGGGCCACGTCCAGGTCCCGGTGCTCCACCCCGGTCACCTGCAGGTCGTCGACCGTCACCAGGGTGCAGCCCTTGGGGCCGGTCTCGCGGGCGTGCCTGCCCTGGATGTTGCCGGGGAAGACGATCCAGGGGTCTTCGCAGACCACTTCACGGGTGTGGACGTGGCCCAGCGCCCAGTACTGGTAGCCCTTGGCCTGCAGCTCACCGACCTTGCACGGGGCGTATTCCTCGTGCCCTTCCCGTCCGGTCAGCGCGGTGTGCAGCAGGCCGACGTTGAACAGCCCGCTCAACGGGGCCGGATACCGCACCGCCAGGTTGTCTTTGACCTCGCGCCGGGCGAAGCCCTGCCCGTGCACGGCCAGGCCGAGCCGTTCGTCGCGGAAGGTCTGCGGCTGCGCGGTGTCGAAGACGCGGACGTTGCCGGGCAGCCGCAGCCGCCGGGTGATCGAGCTTTGCGCGTCGTGGTTGCCGGAGATCAAGTAGACGTCGATTCCGGCCTTGCCCAGCGCCGACATCTGCCGGGCGAAGAACAGCCCGGTCTGGTAGTCCAGCCAGTCCCCGTCATAGATGTCGCCGGCCAGCAGCACCGCGTCCACATCCTCGGTGCGGGCCAGCTCGACCAGGTTCTCCAGTGCCCGCCGCGAAGCGGTGCGCAGCTCCTGCGCCGGCGCGCCCTCGTAAGAGGCCAGACCGCGCAGCGGGCTGTCGATGTGGAGGTCTGCGGCGTGCAGCAGTTTCACCGGCGGGTTCCTTCGCTCGGGGGAGCGGCTGCGACGGGTGTGACGGCCGGAGCCTGTGGACAGTTTGTGAGAGTAGAGGACTTCCGTGACGTCCACCGAGGATACGAGCCGGACGGCCGCAACAGGCCGGTCCACCGAGAACGCCGCCCATCACGCGCACGGCGGAGAGCGGTTCCCACCGCCTCGCCAAGCGACCGCACGGGCTGACGGATGCCCGGTGACGCCCACAGGACACGGGCCACCCGTCCGACAGCGCCGGCTCGCGTCCGAACTGCGTAAGCTGCGTGAAGCCGCCGGGCTCACCGCTGAGGTGGCCGCCGGAAACCTGGGCCGGCCTCGCAGCAAACTCACCAAGATCGAAACTGCCCGGCAGATACCCACGGTTGCTGACGTTGAGGCGATCCTCGCCGCCTACGGCGGACGTAACAGCGCCCTCGGCCTGGCCCTGGTAGAGCTCGCACGCAACGTCCGCAAGCGCGGCTGGTGGGTCGCGTTCGATGACGTGCTTGACGGCGGCTTCGCCGAGCTTGAGGACGCCGCCACAACCATCCGAATATGGCAACCGGAAACTGTGCCGGGACTTCTCCAAGCCCCTGCCTACACACGCGAGCTCATCACCGCTGAGATCGACGACCCCACTGAAATCGAACGAAGAGTGCAGGCGCGTGCAACGCGCCGCGCCCGGCTCGAACGCAGCGACGCGCCCATCCTCGACGTCATGCTCACCGAAGAGGTGCTGCGGAGGATGGTGGGTGGCCGGCCAGTGATGCGACAGCAGGTCACCGCGCTATTGCGTGACCTTGAACGGCCGAATGTGTCGATCCGGATCGTACCGCTCGAAGCCGGTGCTTTCCCTGGTCAGGGCCGCGGTGGCCTGACCATGTTCCAAGTCTCTGAAGCCGGCCTCGACCTATCAGTCGCTTATTTCGAAGCAATGAATGGCGGCTGGTACGTCGAGGACGTCGCGAGTATACGAGAGTGCCGCAGACGTTTCGATCAGATTGCGCGTGTGGCACTATCCACGGAAGAGACGGCGAAGTTCCTCGCCCGCATCCGCAAGGAGCTGGAGTGACACACTTTTCACAACCACAGTGGCGCAAGAGCAGCCGATCAGCGGCGACCGGCAATGACTGCGTCGAACTCGCCGACCTCGGCACGGCCGTCGGCATCCGCGACAGCAAGAACCCCAACGGCCCCATCCTGCAGGTGAGCCGCCACGGCCTGGCCCGCATGCTCGAGGCCGCCCGCCGCAGCGCCTGACTCGATCGGCGGGCATCGACCCCTGGACGGCTCGTCCGGGGGTCCGCATATTCATGGGCCAGGAGACGATCAGACGGCCGCCGGGAGGTTCACTGAGGCGTTCCGCATGCGATGAAGGCGAAAGATCGGCACGCAACCGATCGTCCGGGGTTTCCGGGCGCTCGCTCATCTGCTCATACGTCTTCTCACCGCACCGCTTCAAGGGCCGGGGTCTCGGCAACGCCCGATGCCGCAGGTCTTCGGCAACGACTTCCTGATTCACGCCCGATCGCCCAGTGACGGTGCGGGCCGGCCGTCTCTCGAATCCGAGCAGCCCGGTTCAGCGGGCACAGAGGTGATTCAGCGTTGATCCACGGTTGGATTCTTCGTCCCGTCGATCAATGACCGCCTTGACCGTGCAGAAAAGGTTCGGCTTCGGCGGTCGGCGCCCACGGTGAACGCACCGTCTTCGGCGGCCTTGGGACACGCCGAACCCCAGGGCGGTTTTCCAAGATCAGGGCTCTCGTCCTGCGCATCGTCCCGACCCGCCGTGCAGCTCGCCCGGTCTGCGTGCACGGCGCGTCGAGAAGAACCGGCACCTCTCGTCAGCGCAGGACCTGCGCGGCCGAGGGCACCGGTGCGGCAAAGAACCCTTCCGGCTCGCCGTCTTCGCAGGCGATGAGCAAGGCCGTCGCACAGCACACCTGCGGGGACGGCCACGGGAGCCGCTTCCGGTGCTCCCTTCAGCGTCGCGCCGGTGCCGCCGCGACGGCACGGCCCGCAAAGCGCGGTGCCGAAGCCGCGTTCCGAAAAGATCTCACTGGCCCACCTGTGCCCGGCGTTCTCGCAGCTCAAAGCGGGCACCTCACAGCCGGGGACGGCACCGGCCCCAAGGTCCGCCCCGCTGAGCCCCACCCCTGCCTCCCGCAGCCGGGGCCCGAAAGGGGTCAGTTATCGTGACGTCCGAAAAGTCACCGATCGTGCGGGGCGTGACCGCGGGTGGGCGTCCCCGGGGGGAGGGGGCCGACTTGGCCGACAGTCCGCTGGCGGGCAGGGTCGTCATCGACCTGACCAGCGCGCTGGCCGGGCCGTATGCGACCCTCCTGCTGGCCGGGCTGGGGGCGCGGGTCATCAAGGTGGAGAACCCGCTGAACGGGGGCGATCAGGCGCGGGGGAACGCGCCGTATCTGAGCGAGGACGGGCTGACGCTGACGCGGCGCAGCCCGCGGGACATGTCGGTGTCCATGCTGGTGCGGGGGCGGGGCAAGCAGAGCGTGACGCTGAACCTCAAGCACCCCAGGGGGCGGGAGGTCTTCGGCGATCTGGTCCGGCGGGCCGATGTGGTGGTGGAGAACTTCAGCGCCGGGGTCGCCGACCGGCTCGGCATCGGCTACGACTTCGCCGCGCGGCTCAACCCGAAGATCGTCTACACCTCGATCAGCGGGTTCGGGGCGCAGGGCGGTCCGGGCTCCGGCAAGGCGATGGACACCATCGTGCAGGCGCTCAGCGGGCTGATGGCCACCTCCGGGGACCCGGGCGGGCCGCCGGTGCGGTCGGGGCTGCCGCTGGCCGACCTGACCGCCCCGCTTTTTGCGGTGGTCGGCACGCTCGCGGCGTTGATGCAGGCCGAGCGGACCGGACGCGGCCAGCATGTGGACGTGTCCATGCTGGGGGCGCTGACCTCGCTGGTGGCCTGCGAGCCGTTCGACGCCCTGGAGGCGGTCGGGCTGCCGGCGCGCACCGGGCCGGTGATGCCCCGGCTCGCCCCGTTCGGGATCTTCCCGGCCGCCGACGGGTGGTTCGCGGTGTGCGCGCCGACCGACGGGTTCGCCCACGGCCTGCTGAAGGCGATGGGACGAGAGGACCTGATCGAGGAGTTCCGCACCCGGGACCGGCGGGTGGAGCGCGCCGACCGGCTGCACGAGCTGGTCGCCGAGTGGTCGTCGGCGCGTCCGCTGCGGGAGATCCTCGACCTGCTCACCGAGCACGGGGTGCCGGCGGCGCCGGTGCGCGACCCGGCGACGGCCGTGCGCGACCCGCTCGTCCTGGAACGGGAAGAGGTCGTGCCGCTGTCGCACCCCCGCTACGAGCACGCCGGGGAGCTGTACGGGACCGGTGTGCCGATCCGGTTCTCGGCGGCGCGGGCGCGGCTGGAGACCCCGGCGCCGGACCTGGGCGAGCACAACGCCGAGGTCTACGGCGGGTTGCTGGGCTACTCCGAAGAGCACATCCGCGAACTCGCCGAGGACGGCGTCATCTGAGCCCGGACCCGCCGGGCGCCGGGAACCGGCTCCCGGAGCCGGGCCGGTTCCGGCACGGGCTTTCATGATTCTTTCAGGAAGGGCTCAGGGAGCTCCCAGGATCACCGCCGACCGTGGTCGCCATGAGTCAGGCGACCACGCGGATGCCTCCGTCCCCGGCCGGGCACGCCGGGTGCCGGTTCCTGGTCGAGGTGGTCATCCCGGTCCACAACGAAGAGCACGTGCTGGCCGCCAGCGTGCGCCGGCTGCACGGCTACCTGACGGCGACCTTCCCCTACCGTTTCCGGATCACCATCGCCGACAACGCCAGCACCGACCGCACCTGGCGGGTCGCCAGGGCGCTGTGCGCGGAACTGCCGCACGTGACGGCGGTGCGCCTGGACCGGAAAGGGCGGGGACGGGCGCTGCGGCACGTGTGGAGCCGCAGCGACGCCGACGTCGTCGCCTACATGGACGTGGACCTGTCCACCGACCTGGACGCGTTCCTGCCGCTGGTGGCGCCGCTGATCTCCGGGCATTCGGACCTGGCGATCGGCAGCCGGCTGACCCGGGGGGCGGCGGTGGCCCGCGGCGTGAAGCGGGAGGTGATCTCCCGCTGTTACAACCTGCTGCTGCGCACCGCGCTGGCGGCGCGCTTCTCCGACGCCCAGTGCGGCTTCAAGGCGGTGCGGACCGAGATCGCCTGGGCGTTGCTGCCCGAGGTGGAGGACGAGGCGTGGTTCTTCGACACCGAACTGCTGCTGCTGGCCGAGCGCAACGGGCTGCGGATCCATGAGGTGCCGGTGGACTGGGTGGACGACCCCGACAGCCGGGTGGAGGTGTGGCGGACCGCCCTGGACGACCTGCGCGGCATGGCCCGGGTGGCGCGGCGGATGCTGACCGGCGGGTTCGCCGCCCCGGTGCCCGGCCGCGCCCGCAGCGGCCCGCCGCCGGGCATGGCCCGCCAGCTGCCGCGGTTCGCCCTGGTCGGCGGGGTGAGCACGGTCGTCCAGCTGGTGTTGTTCCTGCTGCTGCGCACGGTGATGGGGCCGCTGGCCGCCAACGCGGTCTCGCTGGTGGTGGCCACGGTGGGCAACACCGCCGCCAACCGGCGCTTCACCTTCGGGGTGCGCGGCCGGCAGGGGATGGCCCGCCACCACCTGGAGGGTTTCGCGGTGTTCCTGCTGGGGCTGGGGCTCAGCAGCGGCGGGCTGGCCCTGGTGCACGCGCTGGTGCCGGACGCCTCGCGCGCCCTGGAGGCGGCCGCGCTCATCGCCGCCAACAGCACGGCGACCGTGCTGCGTTTCGTGGCCATGCGGGCCTGGGTGTTCCACCCGCGGCGGCTGCGCGGCCCCGCCCGGTCCGGGACGAGCACCCCCGTCGATGCGGCGTCGATCGATGCGCAGGAGCAGACGCCGTGAGCGCGGCCACGATCCCCGCCCAGGCCGCCGGTGCGGCGAGGCGGCTGCTGTGGGGCGGGCCCGAGGACCCGCGCTGGGTCCGGCCCGCCCTGTACGGGGTGCTGGTGCTGTCGCTGGCGCTGCACGTGTGGAAGCTGCCGGACAACGGCTACGCCAACGAGTACTACGCCGCGGCGGTGCAGGCGGGGACGCAGGACTGGAAGGCGTTCTTCTTCGGGTCGCTGGATGCGGGCTCGTTCATCACGGTGGACAAGCCGCCGATGGCGCTGTGGCTGATGGCGCTGTCGGGGCGGGTGCTCGGGTTCGGGACGTGGAGCATGCTGCTGCCGCAGGCCCTGGCGGGCACGGCGGCGGTGGGCGTGGTGCATGCGACGGCGCGCCGGGCGTTCGGGCCGGTGGCCGGGCTGCTGAGCGCGCTGGTGCTGGCGCTGACCCCCATCACGGTGGCGATCAACCGGGACAACAACCCCGACACGCTGCTGGTGCTGTGGATGGTGCTGGCCGGGTGGGCGACGCTGCGGGCGGTCCAGGCGCGCAGCGGGCGGGCCGGGCTGGGGTGGCTGTCGGCGGCGGCGTTCTTCGTCGGCTGCGGCTTCAACACCAAGATGCTGCAGGCGTGGGTGGTGGTGCCGGCGCTGGCGCTGGTGTACCTGGTGGCGGCCCGGCCGTCGTGGCCGCGGCGGGTGGCGCACCTGCTGGCGGCCGGGGCGGTGCTGGTGGCCTCCAGCCTGTGGTGGGTGCTGCTGGTCGATGCGATCCCCGAAGACCGCCGTCCCTACATCGGCGGCAGCACCGACAACACGGCCTGGGACCTGGTGATCGGCTACAACGGGCTGGGCCGCATCTTCGGCGGGGACGGGCCGGGCGGGTTCGGCCGCGGGGGCGGCGCCAACTTCGGCGGCGAGCCGGGCGGCGGCCGGATGTTCAACGACATCTTGGGCGGGCAGATCTCCTGGCTGCTTCCGCCGGCGGGGCTGCTGCTGGCGGCCGCGCTGGTGTGGTTGTGGCGGCGGCCCCGCACCGATGTGCGGCGGGCGGGGGTGCTGCTGTTCGGCGGCTGGGCGGCGGTGCACTTTGTGGTGTTCAGCTACTCCGCCGGTGGTTTCCACCCGTACTACACCACGGCGATGGCGCCGGGGATCGCCGGGCTGGTCGGCGGCGGCGTGGTGCTCATGGCGGAGGCGCAGCGGCGGTCGGCGGCCTGGGCGTGGGTGCTGCCGGCGGGGGTCGCGGTGACCGGGGCGTGGTCGTTTCAGCTGCTGGAGCGCACCCCGCAGTGGCTTCCCTGGCTGCGCTGGGCGGTGGCCGCCGCGACGGTGGCCGCGGTGGCGGCGCTGGTGGCGCTGCGGCGGGGGACGCGGGGCGCCGCCGTGGTCGCGACGGCAGCGGGCCTGGTCGCCGGGCTGGCCGGTCCGGCGGCGTACGCGGTGGACGCGGCCGGCTCGCCGGTCAACGGCACCAATCCGCTGGCCGGTCCGGCGACGGGTTTCGGTGGCATGGGCCGTGGCCCGGGCGGTCCTCCGCCGAGTGTGCCGCGCGGCGGCCGGGGACCTGGGGGCGGCATGTTCGGCGGGCCTCCTGCCGGCGGCGGCCTGGGCGGGGGTCCCGGCCGCGACCCGGGCGGTCCACCGCCGGGCATGCGGCGCGGCGGCCGGGGACCTGGGGGCGGCATGTTCGGCGGGCAGCCTCCCGGCGGAGGTTTCGGCGGGCGCATGTTCGGCGGGCCGGGCGGCGGCCGGGTCAGCGACGCGATGGCGGCCTACCTGGTGCAGAACCGGGGGAAGGCGACCTGGCTGGTGGCCGTGGGCAGCGCCCAGCAGGCCTCGTCCCTGATGCTGCGCACCGGGGCGCCGGTGATCGCGATGGGCGGGTTCACCGGGAGCGACCCGGCGATGACCGTCGCCAAGCTGCAGCGGTACGTCAAGGAAGGCAGGCTGCGCTTCATCCTCCTCGGCGGGCGCGGAGGCGGCGCCGAGGTGGCGGAGTGGGTGCGGCAGCACGCCACCCCGGTGGACGCCGGTGAGTACGGCGACCCCTTCGGCGGCTCGGGGCAGTTGTACCGGCTCGCCTGACGAACAAACACGCGCAACGACAAGGTCGGCGAACCGATGACGACGATCGACTCACCGTCCCGCCCGGTGCGGCGGCCGCTGCTGGGACGTCCCGAAGATCCGCGCTGGGCCGGGCCGGGGCTGCTGGTGCTGCTGGCGGCCACCGCCGTGCTCTACCTGTGGGGGCTGGGCGCATCGGGCTGGGCCAACGCCTATTACTCGGCGGCGGCGCAGGCCGGTTCGGTCAGCTGGAAGGCGTTCTTCTTCGGCGCCTCGGACGCGGCCGGGGCGATCACCGTGGACAAGACGCCGGGGGCGCTGTGGCCGATGGCGCTGTCGGCCCGGGTGTTCGGGGTGAACTCCTGGAGCATCCTGGTGCCGCAGGCGCTGATGGGGGTGGCCGCCGTCGGGGTGCTGCACGCGGCGGTGCGGCGGTCGCTGGCGGCGGAGGCCGGGCCGCAGGTGGCGGCGGCCTGCGGGCTGCTGGCGGGGCTGGTGCCGGCGACGACGCCGGTGGCGGCGCTGATGTTCCGGTTCAACAACCCCGATGCGCTGCTGGTGCTGCTGCTGACGCTCGGCGCGTACGCGATGGTGCGTTCCCTGGAGCCCGGGGGCCTGCGGTGGCTGCTGGTGGCGGGCGGCTGCGTGGGGCTGGGCTTTTTGGCCAAGATGCTGCAGGCGTTCCTGGTCGTCCCGGCCTTCGCCCTGGTGTACCTGGTGGCGGCGCCGGCGACGGTGCGGCGGCGGATCGGGCACCTGCTGGCGGCGGGCGCGGTGATGGCGGTCGCGGCGGGCTGGTGGGTCGCGATCGTCACGCTGATCCCGGCCGACTCGCGCCCCTATATCGGCGGTTCGCAGCACAACAGCGTGCTGGAGCTGACGCTGGGCTACAACGGGCTGGGCCGGCTGAACGGCGATGAGGTCGGCGGGCTGGGCAACACCGACCAGGACGCCGGCTGGGGCCGGATGTTCGGCCGGGTGATCGGCGGCCAGGTCTCCTGGCTGCTGCCGGCGGCGCTGATCCTGCCTGCGGCGGGGCTGTGGGCGACCCGCCGCAGGGCGCGGACCGACGCGGTGCGGGCGGCGCTGCTGCTGTGGGGCGGGTGGCTGGCCGTGCACGTGCTGGTCTTCAGCCACATGCGGGGGATCTTCCACGAGTACTACACGGTGGCGCTGGCCCCGGCGATCGGCGCGCTGGTGGGCCTTGGCACCGGGGTGCTGTGGCGGCGGCCCGCCGGGACGGCGGTACTGGCCGGCACGGTCGCGGTGACGGCCCTGTGGTCGTATGCGCTGCTGGAGCGGACACCGGATTTCGTGCCGTGGCTGCGGTGGGCGATCGTGGCGGCCGGGGTCGCGGCGGTGGCGCTGATGGCGCCGGGCCGCTCGGCGCCGCGGCTGCTGGGCGGCGGGGCGGCACTGGCCGTCCTGGCGTCGCTGGCGGGACCGGCGGCGTACGCGGTGGAGACGGCCTCCACCCCGCACCAGGGGGCGATCCCCATCGCAGGCCCGCAGGTGTCACGAGGCCCGGGCTTCCCCGGCGACCGGTTCCGGCGCCCGCCGTCCCTCCCCGACGGCATCCGGCCACCGCAAGCGCGCCGCCCGGCTCCAAACAGCGCCCCCGGCGGATTCGGCCCGGGCAACGGTTCGAGCAGCTCCGGCTCAGCCGGTCGAACCGGTGGCTCCGGTCCGGACGCTGGTCTCGGCGGCCCCGGTTCGAGCAGCCGTTCCGACAGGTCCGGTTCAGACAACGACTCCGGCAATTCCGGTTCGGATGGCCGATCCGATGGGCTCAGCCCGGGTGACGGCTCGGGCGGATGGCCCGGCGGATTCGGCCCGGGCGGCGGGTTCGGCTGGTTCGGGCCGGGCCGGCGGCCCGGCGGGTTCGGTCCACGTTTCGGTGGGTTCGGTCCCGGCGGCGGTATGGGCGGGGCCGGGGGTCTGCTGAACGCGTCCACGCCCAGTGCCGAGCTGACCGCCCTGCTCAAGGCCGATGCCTCCGCCTACACATGGGTGGCGGCGGCGGTGGGGTCCAACCGGGCGGCGGGCTACCAGCTGGCCACCGGGAAACCGGTGATGGCGGTCGGTGGTTTCAACGGCACCGATCCGGCGCCGACGTTGGAACAGTTCCAGCGGTACGTGCGCGAGAAGAAGATCCACTATTTCATCGGCGGCGGCATGCCGGGCCGGGCGGGCAGCGGCAGCGACGCCGCCCAGCGGATCGCCGAGTGGGTGCAGGAGAACTTCACCGCCCAGGTGATCGACGGAGTAACGCTCTACGATCTGACCGCCGCGCGATGATCGGCCGGCCCCGGTGGTCAGGCGGGTGCGCGGCGGACGGCCTGGGACTTTCTGGCCGGGGACGCCGGCAGGCCGTCGGAAGTGACGATGAGGGCGACCAGGAAGTCGATCAAGTGCTCGCGATCCACGGCCAGTTCGCCGCGCAGCCAGGTGGAGACCAGTTCCATCGCCCCGCCGACCAGGGTGAGGACGGTCATCTCCACGTCAGTGTCTGACAGCGGCATGTCCTCGGCCAGCTCGTGGGCCTGGGCGGTGAAGATACCGGCCAGGCGGCGGATCAGCGCGTTGCGGCGTCCCCGCAACGCCGGTTCGACCTGGATTTCGTGGGTCAGCAGCCGGGCGTGGCGGGGGTCGGCGATCAGGAAGCCGGGGCCGGCGTTCGCCACGGCGCGCACCCGCAGCGGCAGGTCGCGGGGGGCTGAGCGGACCGCGGCCAAGATGGCTTCTTCGCCCCGCCGGGCCACCTCGTCGAACACCGCCACCAGCAGGGCGTCCAGGTCGGGGAAGTTTTCATAGAAGTAGCGGTCGTTGAGGACGGCCAGTGTGCAGACGCCGCGCACAGTGGTGCCGGCACATCCTCGGGTGCCGAACAGTTCCAGCCCCGCCTCCAGCAGCGCGGCCCGGCGGCGGGCGCGTCGTCCTCCGCTGAGGCCCCGCGGCAGGGGCGCGCAGGTGACGTCACGCACCCGGTTCTTCCTGATCATCGGCATGCTGCCGCCGGCCGCCCGCGAAAAACTCGGTATCTCCTGGAGCGACACCGACGAGCGCCGGCTGCGGCTGCTGGGCCGCGGCCAAAGCGCCCTGCCCGAACGGCTGCGCTACATGCCGATCGCCTACCGCGCCCGTGTCGCCGCCCGTGCCGCCCAGCGCCTGGAGAAGGCCCTGGCCGAACGCCCGATGTGACATCCCGCCCGCCGCATGCGGCCACCGCCGGTCGCGCAGACCTGCTCCTTTGCCGACCAGTGGCCCTGTGCCCCGTGCTGACCCACCGCGCCCCCAGATCGGGGCGGGGCGCAGGGTTTGCCTGGGACAGTGCACGCTGCGCACCGCCTGCGTCCGCTGCGGTCCCTCTCAGCGCACCGCTCGCCGGACGCCCCGGCACCCGGCCACCACCGGGCATGTGTCGGTAAGCCGCAGATGCCGAGGTCCCCGTGGGCTCCGCTGCATCCGGGAGGTGCGGCGGGCCTGGTAGGCGGAAGGGGCGTAGCGGAGGCGTTCGGGCAGGTGGGGAAGGACGCGGGTAAAGAGCGTTCCAACAGCGCGCAGCCGGTGTTCGTCGTCTGCCGTCCAGGTCAGGCCGAGCTTGGTGCGGGCCGCCTGCGGAAGGGTGCCGACGGTGACCAGGTGGGTGAACCAGCCGCCCCTCAGGCCGAACGGGACGAGCAGCGGGCGCAGCGTCACCGGGACAGTCGAGGAGAAGCCGCCCAGCCGGTCCAGCACCCGATGCGCCACCGGGTGCGGTACCAGGGTGTGGGTCAGCATGTCCTCGAAGTAGGCCCAGTAGTCGGCCATCGTGGACGGCAGCATCCGCGCCGGCACTCCCCGAAGCCGTCCCAGCAGGAGGAACTCCTCGAAGATCCGCTGCTCCCGGTCCAAAGTCATCGGTTCGGCGGAAAAGTACCGCGCCGCGGTGACCGTGACGTAGAAGGTCGCAAGGTGCGCCCAGGCCAAAGGACCGGCGGGCAGGAGATGACGCGTCCCCTGCTCCCCGTACACCCAGGGCCGTATGGAGACGAAGTCGTGCACGGCCCGGCTCAGCCGGCGGGTGTCCAGGTCGGTCAGCCGCTCGGCGGCGGCGCCGATGGCCGGGTGCATGGCCTGCAGCACGAACGCGCTGATGTCGGTGATCGCCGCCAGGCGCAGGCCGCTGTAGTCCCACAGGAACGAGCCTGGCCCGAGCGGGGCCGGGGGCACGGGCTCTTCCGGCGCCGTCATGGCCTGTGCTCCGCCCGGCGCGCCGGCGGCTCCGGCGGTCCCGGGTCGGCGCCGTTGAGGATCCGGGCGCCGGTGGCAAGGTCCTGGTCCGACAGCGGCAGCAAGATTCTGGCCAGCGAGGGGCCGGCCGTCTCAGATGACGGCTCGCCCCAAGGCCGCGGGACGAAAGGTTCGTGGAGCACCGTGGTCTCCCTGCGACGGGTGGTGCGGCATCGGTCGTGCCCGCCGGAGGGGAGTACCCGGGCACGACCGATGCCGGTCGGGGGCGGATCACTGGTCGAGGGCGCCTGCCTTGCGGCCAGGTGAACTTTTCTCAACACGCCGTTCCCCTGCGTCGAGACGGGGTCCGGCAAGGGCCGGCAGTCGGGTGCCGCCGAGGTTCCCGCTGCCGACACCCCAGGCCTTGCGTTGAAAAACGTTCAGTGCCCGGTGTCCGTGGACGGCTGTGCCGAAGCCGCGTCCGGCCAGTCGCGGTGCGGTCGCCGTCGTCCGTCCGGTGTCCCCCCGCCGGGCGGGAAGTGGCGCTGCGGCGGCCGCCGCTTTGCCCGGAGGGCGCCTGCAACTCTTCTGCTCGGTCATGCTCGTGCCTTCGGAGGTGGATCCCGGACGCCGCCCCCCGCTTCCTCGGCTACCCGAACCATAGAAGCTAATTAGCGATACGCCAAGAGCTATTGGCGAATCGCCAACAATCATTTACCGTTACTGGTGATTGATCATGAGGTGGCCTGGATCACCCCGTTCCTCCCCGTGGAGCAGCCAGGCCGCCAGAAGCGGAACCGGAGTCGCCATGGACCTGGGCGCACTCGCGGCGACCGTCGTCGCCATGCTCTCCAGCGGGGCCTACCTGCTCGGCGTCGCGTTGTTCAAGGTGGCGGCCAACCGCATGGAGCCGCTGCACGGGTCCCACCCCTTCAAGCTGGCCCGGCAGATGCTCATCACCCCCATCTGGTACGCCGGGGGCTTCCTCGCCGCAGCGGGCCTGGCCCTGCAGTGGATCGCCATGTCGTCGCTGTCCCTGCCTGCCGCTCAGCCGGCGTTCGTCTCGGGGCTGGTGCCGCTGCTGCTGTTTGCCACCGTCCTGCTCGGTGAGCGCCTCACCCCCCGTGAATGGGGCTGCGTCGCGCTGGCGGCTCTGGCCACCCTCCTGGTCGCCCTGTCCTCAACGGGCTTCGGTTCGGCCGGACAGCCGCCCTCGCCATGGGTGGTCGTCGCGCTGACGCTGCCCGCGCTCTCCCTGCCGGTGGCCATGTTCAACTTCGGTGAGCTCTCCCCCATCGGCGTGCACGCCCGCCGGCCCACCGGCGTGGCCTACGGCCTGAGCATCGGCATCCTGATCGGCACCGCCGAGCTGGCCTTGGCGGGCATCGCCCTCTTCCACGACGCCGGCACCCCGATCATGGCCACCCCCTACCCCTACCTGCTCGTCCTGGCCGGCGCCCTGGGGATCGCCCAGTTGCAGATCAGCCTGCAGCGCTGCCGGCTCGCCATGATCGGCGTCATCGCCACGGTGACCGCCAAGACCTACCTGCTGACCGTCTCCCTGATCCTGTACGGCTACGGCTGGCCCGGCGGCCGGTCCGTGCTCCTCCTGGTGACCGGCCTGGCCCTGTCGGCGGCAGCGCTGGCCGCCGTCCCTCCCTACTACGACCCTCCCAAGCCCAAGCAGGAGCCTCCGCCCCCTCCCACCAACGGCCCCGTGCAGCGGGAGCCCCGGCGCATCGTCCCCAAGTACTCCCTGGCCGGGCAGGCGTCGGCTCCCTCCGCGGGCTCCTCGCACATCGGATACGAGAAATTCGCCTTCACCCCAAGAAGCCCGAAGCCGGACGGCGAGAACGTACGCTCACGGAACTGAGCGGACCTTT
>NZ_MOYN02000005.1:0-7264 GCF_001896795.1 Thermomonospora sp. CIF 1 | reverse complement strand
CACGACCTGGGACGGGGAGTGGGCGCGGTAGCGGCGGATGAGGGTCTGCAGGGGGAGGCTGGGCCAGCAGGACAGGCGCCCGGTGTGACGGTCGATGACCAGGAGGAAGTCGGGCTCGCCGGAGGCGGTGACGGGCCAGGCCACGAAGCCGTGCTCGAACTCCTGGACGCCGAGCGGGGAGGGGCGGTGGACGCGGCGCAGGTAGGCGTCGGCGCGGCGCCACGCCTCGGCCCGGTCGATGGCGGCGGGGCGGACGGCGTGGACGGACAGCAGCTCGGCCACGCGGCGCAGGGTGGGGCAGTGGTCGACGCCGCAGCCGCGGCAGAAGCGGCGGCCGGTGGAGGTGGTGACGGGGCGGTGGGCCTCCAGCACGGCGGTCAGGCCGGTGGCGCAGGCCAGCACCAGGCGGCGGGCGTTGCGCACGAAGTCGCGGGTGTGCGCATCGAGCCGGTCGAGGCCGGGGAGGGCGGCGATGGCCTCACCGTCGGCGCGCAAGGCGTCGGTGACGGCCGCATGAACCCGCCGCCGCACCCATTCGTGCAGGTCACCGTGGGTGTGGTTCATTGGGCCCGCTCCTTTGCGCCCGCGGTGAACACGGCGGTGACGGTGCGGCCGGAGTCGTTGCCGTGCCATCCCCAGCTGGTGGCGGTCAGCGAGACGGTGCGCAGGCCGCGGCCGTTTTCGTCGGTGTCGGCGGCGTCGCGGGCGGCGGGCTCGGTGGGGCCGCCCTGGTCGGCGACCGCGACGGCCACGCCGTCCGGCCCGGCCAGCACCTCCACGGTGAACGAGCCGCCGGCCTGGCCGGATTTGGTGTGGCGCAGGGCGTTGGCGACCAGTTCGTCCACGGTGAGGACCACCTCGTCCAGGCAGGGCAGGCCGTCCAGCAGGCAGGCCACGAAGCGGCGGGCGGCGCGGGCCTGGGCGGCCTCGCCGGGGAAGGTCCGCCGCCAGTACAGCGGGGCGGCCGTGCAGGTCCTGGGAATCGTCGTCAGCATGTGCACCTCGCGGGGCCGGTCGGTGTCGGGGACGCGGGTGGGCGTCGTTGTGCTCGGTGGCCTCATGCTCACACGCCGTGACGCCGAAAGGTGGCCAAGCGGCCGATATCAAGGGCCTGACCGGCGAATTTGTGCATTCCCACTTGCGAACGTTCACGAGTGGAAAGTCCGGGCTCCCGAATGCCCGAAACGACGCAGCCCCGCCGGGGTGCCGGCGGGGCTGCGTTCGGTCAGCGCGGCGTCACCAGTTCTTGTACTGGACTCGGCCGAGGCTGCAGAAGGTGCAGGTGGGGCTCAGGAAGTCGCTTGTGCGGCGGAATTCCTCATCGCCCAGGTGCCAGCGCAGCCAGGCGGTGATGATGTGCTGGCCGTTGCGGGTGGCGTAGATGTGGTCGGTGTTGTTGAGGATGTTGAACCACACCGGGACGCGGGTGTTGCGGTAGTCCCGCTCCATGTTGGAGGTGGCGAAGTCACTGTCGCCGCCGATGTAGAGAGTCGGCTTGCGCAGCTTGTTGGGGCCGTTGCCGTCGAAGGACCCGCCGGCCACGTGGATGGTGGTGCTCAGCCGCGGCTCGTCGGCCACGTCGAACGTCCCCAGCGAGCCGCGGGAGTGGCCGCCGAAGGCCACCTCCGACAGGTCCAGGTTCTGGTGCAGCGGGCTGGCCGGGTTGGAGTTCTGGGCCTGCAGCCAGTTGAGCGCGTTGACCATGTAGGTGCCGTCGCTGGAGGAGACCTCGCTGTAGACCACGAACCCGTGCGAGGCCCACTGCCGCAGCATGTCCTCATAGTCGGCCGGGGTGGACCCGGCGCCCGGACCCCACACGAAGATCGGGTGGTCCACGCCGTACTGGCCGGCGTTCATCGGGTACACCAGCCACCCGTTGCGGCGAGGGCCGGCGGACCGGTCGATGGCGACCGCGTACGGGCCGGGCTTGGTGACGTCGCTGACCGGAGGCAGCGGCCCGCCCGGACCGGGCCCCGGGTCGCTGCCGCCGCCGTCGGCGGTGACGAGCACGTCATCGACGGTCAGCGACTCCAGGGGGCTGTTGGCGTCCAGCGAGAACCGCAGCCGCACGCTGCGCCCGTCCACCGAGGACGGCAACCGGAACGACACCGGGCCGCCGGCCTGCCGCGCCGACTCCAGCGTCACGAACGACCCGCCGTCCACCGAGTAGGCCGCGGTGAACGACTCGCCCAGGTCCAGCCCGGAGGTCGAACGGGTGTAGGACACCGTCACCCCGCTGTAGCCGCTCAGGCTGATGGTGGTGGAGGTGATGGACGGGTCCGACAGCAGCGACCCGCTCAGCCGGGCCCCATAGCTGCCGGTGGTGACCGACCCGCTGGAGGTGAAGCTGCCGAGCCCGTTGGAGAAGTCCTCGCGGAAAACCGCGGTCGCGGCGGAAGCCGGGGTGGTGACGGCGCCGGCGACGCCCATGGCCAGGACGCCTGCGGCCAGTGCGCCGAATAGTCGCAGGCGCCCGCTGATGCGAGACATGTCGAAGATCCCTTCTGGTCGCGCCGGTCGCGTCGGCGGTCGCGCGCCTTGAGCCTGCTCCCGACCGCCGAGGACCGATCCGGCATCGATTCAGGGGCCGATTGAAACCGGACCGCCAGGCGCGGAAATCCGGAAAATCACTGGTAGCGGGCTTGCCGAATGCCGTCCTGGTAACGGTCACAACGGACGTGCGCTTTTGGATGCCCGGTACACGAACGCCTGCCGCCCGGCCGAAGGCCATGGGTGGACTGTGCGTTCAGGGGCATCGGGATCGGCCGAGGCACGACAGGGTGCAGGGCCGTCCATGGTTCATCGACTGCCCGGATCGCAGGTCATGCGGCGTCCATTCGGTCCGGAACACATGGATGGCCGTACCGTTTCTGCCGCTTCCCCAAAAGCTGACTCCCCAAGCCGCCGCCGACTACCTAGAAGGCTGCGTGCCCCCACACCGCCTGCCGACATGGGAGCCGATCCTCGCTCACCTGCGCGCCGCTTCCCCGGCACGCCCTGAATCGGGCAGGCCGTTGGCCGAGGTGGTGGCCACCCCACTGGGATTGTGGTTGCTGCGCACCGTCTACATCGAGCGGAATTCCGACCCCGCCCCGCTGCTGCACAGAGAGCGTTTCCCCACCCCTGGGGCATTGCGCGACCACCTGTTCGACCGCCTCATCGACGCCCTCATCGACGCCCGCCCGCCCCTCGACGGCCCGGAAAAGAACGCCGACCGGTTCCGGCCCCGCCGCCACCGTGATCCCCGCCAGGTCCGCGCCTGGCTGGGATACCTGGCCCGCCTGCTGTCCGACCAGGACACCCGCGATCTGGCCTGGTGGCGCCTGCCCACCGCCGTCCCTGCACCCGCGTCTCTCTTCAAGTACGTGACCGGGTTCATGGGAGGGCTCGCAGCAGGTCTTGTGGGCGGGCTCGCGAGCGGGCTCACATTCGGCGGCCACCGGGCCTGGTCGATGTACCTGGTGGCCTCTTGGTGGTGGACGTGGAAAAACCTCTTGCCACGGCGACTGATGCCGTTCCTGGACGACTGCCATCGGCTCGGGCTGTTGCGGGCGATCGGCCCGATCTACCAGTTCCGTCATGCCGAGTTTCAGGATTATCTGGCAGCCGATCACCGGCGTTCCCACGGCGCCGCGGGCGGCAGGCGGGCCGGAGAAGAGAGCGCTTCAGAAGACGCCGGGCGGTAGCGGCGTTTCGAGTCGCCCCGCCTTTTCCACCGGGCAATAGTGGAGCTTTAAGAGGCTTCACCGTGTAGCTCTGTAAGTCCCGAAATCCACCCCGGTCATCCCCATAAGTTTCGGCCGTCGGCTCAACGGTCGGCGCTCTCAAGGTGATTTGTGAGGGAATGGATCGCAACGCGCAGATGCCGGCCGGCTGAGGCCCAGGCCACCGGAACCGCCTTGTCCCGGTGGACGCCGACCATGACGATGCTCCCCTCTCTCCGGCCACCGCGTCCCGAAGGCGGACGGTCCGGTCGTCGGAGTCGGTGAAAGATCCGGGAGCCGCTCAGGGAGCGGGCCGCGGCCGCCACGGCCGGCCTGCAGTGTCGGGGGCCGTGGTCGCCTCATGACAGGCAGCCGCTGTGGGGATCGCCGCCACGTGCCAGAACGTGGACGGTCCCAGCCAGCCGCCCCAGCACACCGGCTGTCCTCTCCGCAGGTCATGCAACGCTCGTCCGAAACGGCTCGTCTCGTCGATCGCCGTGGCGTCCGGGCCCAGTTGGCCGCGTGCTTTTCGCCACTCGTTTCGCAGCCATTCGGCCATCTCCTCGGGGGTGGTGGCCGTTGTACGGACGGTGCGGGCCGGTTTGCGCAGCCAGTCGGCCAGGAGCTTTGGCGGCAGTTCGGTGCCGAGGTCGCGGCGGGCGGGTTCGTCGCCGTAGTCGGCCGCGCCGCCGCGCCACAGATACCCGTGCCAGTGCAGGCCCTGGTCGCGCCAGGCCGTGCTGTCGCGCACGCCGTCGCCGTCCCGCCAATAGGCGTCGTAGTCGAAAACCGGGATGTCCATCGTGTCCGTCTCCCAGGTCCGGGGCCCTGCCGGGAAAGGCAGGGCCCCGCGGGGATGCGCCGGCCGGTCAGATGTCGAACTGGCCGGCCTTGGCGCCGGCGATGAAGTCCCGCCACTCGGCGGCGGTGAAGGTGTTGACGATGCCGGTCTTGGAGTCGCGCAGTGCGACGAGGCCGCTGGTGGCCGCGAGGTTGGTGGCGACCTCGACGCAGCAGCCGCCGCAGCCTTCGCTGCACGCCCGGCTGGTCTGGAACTGGAACTGCTGAGACATGGCCTCCTCCTCGTCCCGGCGGGGCCGCCGCTCTCCGGGCCGTTTGCGTCCCTGCGCCGGGTGCGTCGTGGGATGCGGGAACCATCGGTCACCACGATGCGGCGCAGGGTGATGAGAAGGCCAGGAACTTGCTTCAGTTTTCTCGAATCGCTCGGATCGCCCGGGAGATGAGCTCGCGGGCCCCGGCGCCGTACACCGCGGACGCGGCCAGCCACTCGAACTCCTTGGCGTACACCGCGATCTCGCGGGGCTGGGTGATGGTCAGTTCCGCCGCCACCGTCTCCACCAGCACCAGCCGGTCGTCGAAGATCCAAAAGCCGTGGTGCGGGGCCCGGCGGTGCCGGGTGCGGGCCGGGATGACGCCGAGCAGGAGCCTCGGCATGATCGCCAGCGTGAGCAGCCGGTCGAGCTGCCCGAGCAGCACGTCGTCATCGGCCACGCCCAGCGTCAGCGCGGCCTCGCCGATGAGGATGTGGAAGCGGCGGTCCCGGTCGCCCCTGCGGAGGATCTCCTGGCGCCGCATCCGTGCCTCGACCGCCGCGTCCAGGTCGTTGGGCGTCCGGTGGAACGCGATGTTCTCGGCGAACCGCGTCCGTGCGTACTCCGGGGTCTGCAGCAGGCCGGGGATGAGCAGCGGCTCATAGATGCGAAAGCGGGAGGTCTGTTCTTCCTGGGCGGCGATGGCCTGCCGGCGGCGGCGTCCGCCTGCCCGCCATGTCCGCCGCCACTCCAGGTACTGGGAGTCGATGTTGCGAACGGTCGCGATCAGATCCGCGATGTGGGCCTCGGCGCCGACCAGCCGGCACCACAGGCGGATGTCGTCCTCGCTCGGCGTCTGCCGCCCGTGCTCGATCTTGGAGACCTTGCTCTCCACCCATCCGGCGAGCTCGGCCAGGCGCCGCTGGGTCAGGCCGCCGTCCTTGCGCAGCTCCCGCAGCCGCAGCCCGAGCGCCTCCCTGGCCTGCTGGGACGGGGTGGACACGCGCTCAGGCTCCGCCCAGGCTCCGCAGGAACGCCTCCCGGGTGAGGGCGTGCTCCCAGGCCACCTGCCGCCAGGCGCGGTGCCGGGCGACGGTGGCCGGGTCGTCGGTCACCTCGGCGCCTGCGAACGCGTCATCGGCGTCGAAGTGCAGGATCACCACGGTGGCGTCGTCAAGCAGCCAGGCGTCGTGCGGCGGCTCCACCGGCAGGCCGAGTCGGGCCGCCTGTGACCGTTCCAGGTAGCGGATGTCCTCACCGGCCCGGATGTTGTCGCGCGCGCACCACAGCGCGTACCGGGAGTAGTCGCCGAGGGGGACGGTGACGACGCGGACCCGGGTGAAGGGCCGCCCCTCGGCGGCGGCCCGGCGGGTCCTGTCGTACCACGGCCGCCCCCTGGCGTAGTCCTCATCGGGGTCGCCCGCCAGGAAGCGGCGCAGGGACTCCCGCTCGGAGGGCACGTTGTAGCGGTCGCGCGTCTCCAAGCGGAACGCGCTGCGTTCGAACGCATCGAACAGCCCGTCCAGCTCGCCGCCGGACAGCAGGTGGGCCACCGGCTCAGCCTCCGTGGTGCTCCTGGTAGTGGGCGACCAGGTGGCGGACGAGCGACGGCTCGATCTCGACGATGGCCTCGTCGTCGGCCAGGTTGACGGCGTCGCCGAGCGCCTGCGGGTCAGTGACCGGTTTGCCCTGGACTCCATAGGTGCCGGCGTCGGTGACGTACATCGCCGGGCAGGTGCCCTCGTTGCTGTCCGTCCCCAGGAACCGTAGCCGCATGATCTCTCCTCTGCCCGGCGACTTGCTCGAACTTGCTCACTATGGAGTGTCCGCTGAAGCAGTGCCGTCCGACAAGGGCAGCCTTCCGAGGCGTCTCAGTCATGCCGGGGTGCCGTCGCGGTAACTGCGAATCCCGCTCCGGTCTTCGCGTACGGCAGGCCCTGACCCGCACCGGCTTCGCCGGTTATGTGCGGGGTTCTGCACTGAGCTTTCTTCACCGCACGGCCTTGGGTATTGAGGCCGGGAGCCTCGAGGATGCCCGGTTCCGCGGCGCCTCAGGTCATGGCGTCGCCCTGACTGCGACATACCGTCCTGGCCCGGGGAAGCGGTGCGACGAAAAAGGCGCATTGGCGAAGGATATTTCGGCACTTTCAGCGCAATCGGGTGCACCGATAGTGATGATGACGGGTATGGCAGGGCGGAACAGGCCGGGTCGGGCGTGGCGGACGGTCGTGCTGGTGGTCGGCGTGGCCGGCGTGGCCGGTCTGCTGGGGTGGACGGTCCTGACCGTGGTGTTCGAGGACCGCGAGAAGGGCGGATGGGTGGCCGGCATCGCCGCCGCGCCGCTGACCGGAGTGCCCCTGATCGTCGCCCTGTGGAACTGGTACCGAAGAAGCACCGCTCCCCCAGCGGGCCCGGGGCCTCCAGCCGGTATGCGATCACATGCCCGACGATCAGAGCGACGATCAGGACCACGATGCCGGGAGCCGCGGCCTTCTTCAGCAGGTCGAG
>NZ_MOYN02000004.1:0-58053 GCF_001896795.1 Thermomonospora sp. CIF 1 | reverse complement strand
ACCGAGCCGGCCGGGTGGACGGTGGGCTCGCCGCGCAGATCGGAGCGGAGCAGGCCGAAGAAGGGGCGGACGCGTTCGACCAGGGCGGCGTCGTTGTCGCAGGCGGCGTGCAGGGCGGCCAGCCGCCCGCGGTCCGGGGCGGCGGACAGTGCCTTTCGCAACTGCAAGGCAGTGGCGCCGGTGCGTTCCTTCAACCAGTTCACAAAGGACGTCTCGCCCTTGGCCCTTTCCTCCTCCAAAGTCCGTAGCGGCAGTTCCACTCCAAAGTCCGTAGCGGCAGTTCCACTCCGCGATCGCCGATCAGCCCGACGTACGGCTCGGTGACCTTCAGGCAGGAGAACTCCAGCAGACCCTCATAGACGTGGCCGATCTGCTCGACGTCCAGGCCCTTGTAGGACAGGCGCTCGGCGGCGGCCCCGCGCTTGGCGTGCCGCAGGATCAGCAGGGCGTCCAGGATCTGATGCACCACCCGGTCGGTGACCGGGGCGTCGGCCAGCCAGGGGAAGGCCTTGGGGTCGAACAGCGAACCGCCGTAGGCGGGGATGCGCAGGTCGTCGTGCTCGCAGCCGCCGTGCACGGCGCGGAAGAGGGCCAGCAGGCGGTACCAGGCGGCGCTGCGGCGGTCGGCGACCTCCTCGCCGTGCCGGTCGCGTTCGGCCGACAGCCGTTCATACAGGTCGAACACGCCGTAGGAGGAGGCGTACAGCTCGCCGGCGGGCAGCAGCTCCTTTTCCTCGGCGTACAGCAGGAACACCAGGCGCATCAGCACGATCAGCGCGCCCCGGTAGATCTGCCGTTCGGGGACGGCCGCCAGCAGCGCGCCGCCGGACTCGCGGTCCAGCCGGGCCAGCTCGCCCACCAGCAGCTCCACCGCCTGGCGGACCTGGCGGCCGAGAGTGTCGGTGACCTGGGTGCGGGCCTCGGCGCTGCGGGCGAACAGCGCGGTCAGGCCGTCGGTCCAGACGCCGTCGGGGCGGCGGGGCGGCAGCAGGGAGCGGCGGGCGCCCAGCAGGGTGGCGAAGGCCCGCAGCAGCAGCGGCTCCTCCGACCACAGGTCGGCGTCGAAGCCGGCGCTGGAGGCGACCTCGCCGGGACGGGCGTGCACCAGCGTCCACAGCCGCCCGTTGGTGATCAGCGCCAGCGGCACGCCGGTGCGGCGGCACACCGCGGCGGCCCGTTCCAGCGGGGCGGGGTTCCCTCGGTCGATGCGCTCGTTCCAGCCGAGCGTGAAGATCAGCAGCCGGATGGCGCGGCCGTCCGGGTCCGGCCCGTAGGCCACCAGGTCCGGGAGGTCGTGGCCGCGCAGCGCCTCGACGGTCGCGCCGGGCACCAGGGCGTCGGGCGGGAAGCCGAGCAGGTCGTGCAGGACCTTCTCCCGCCAGGCCGCCAGCAGCAGATCCGGGGCCTGCTGCACCTGTGCCCAGGCCCGGCGGATCTCGTCGCGCAGGTCGGCGGGCAGCTGCTCCAGGCCTTGCGGCAGCGCCTCGGTGAGCACCGACAGCGCCAGGAACGGGCCGTCGGGGCGCAGCAGGGACAGCCACTCGGAGTGGTGATCGGCGATCGACTCGGTCGGCTGCTGCTTCCTTCTGCGAGGCGGCATCAGTTCACACCCTCACCCTCGATGACGTCGGACCGGACGGCGAGACGGCATCCCCGGCCAGACCGGGGCGGCCTTCCGGGCGGCGGGCTCCCGCCCCCTCGGCCGGGTCGCGCTCTCCCGGCGGCGGGCGCCGGCCGCCGAGCGCGCGGCATCAGCGTCCACCCCCCGCCCGGTAGGCGATCGCGGCGGGCACCAGGAAGGTCACGGCGGCGGGGAACCAGCGGTCGCGGGGGTCGGCGTAGCGGCGGCGCAGCGCGGCGGTCTCCTGCTCGAGCTGGACGGGGATGGCCTGGAGACGTTCGGTCAGGGCCTCGCGGTCCTTGCGGAGCTGGGTGCGCTCATCCAGGTCGAACAGGCTGATCTGCTCGCCGCCGCGGTCGTCCAGGGCGGCCTCGATGGAGCGGCGCAGCTCGGTGAGGACGGTGCGCAGCGCGGTGACCTCCTCCTCGCAGCGGCGGGCCAGCAGCTTCTCCAGGCCGCGGGCGCGCCGGCGGGCGCGGCTGCGCAGTGCCCCGCCGAGCGGGCCGGACAGGTTCGGCCACAGCGCGGCCAGCTCGTCCCGCACCGGCCGGGGGACGGGTTCGGCGGTGGCGGCCTTGAACCAGGAGGCGACCTCCTCTTCGCGGGCGCGGACGAAGGCGCCGCCCTCGATGAGGCCGCCGGCCACCACGATCTCCTCGTGCAGCCGGGTGCCCTCGGCGCCGGTGACGACGAGCCGGCCGTGGGCGGCCACCGCGGGAGTGCGCAGCACGTCCCCGGGGACCAGACGGGCGGTGACGCGGGACAGCTTGGCGCCGTGGCCGGTGGCGCCCGCCCACAGCTCGGCCCGCAGCAGCCGCAGGCACATCTGCACCAGGCGGTGGCCCAGGTGCAGCAGCACCACGTCGGTGCGGCCGGCGGCGGCGTCCTGGTCGAAGGTGACCGGGCGTTCGGCGCCGGTCAGCGGGTGGTGCAGGCCGTCGTTGCGGGCCTGCGCCCAGGCGCCGGGCAGCTCCGGCAGCCGAAAGCAGCGGGCCGGGAACCCCTCGGGGGGCGGGACCTCGGTGAGGTCCTTGCGGTGGGCCAGGCGCAGCGCGGTGCGCACCACCCGTTCGATGGTCTCGGGGAACAGGTTCAGCTCGGTGCGGCTGCCGGCCAGGGCGGCGGTGAGGCGTTCCAGGTCGCGGGCCAGGTCGCGTTCGACCTTCAGGCTGCGGCGAGCGCTCTTGGCGCGGCGGTCGATCTCGGCGTCGGCGCCGGCCCAGTCGGTGGAGCGGCCCAGCATCTTGCGTTCGACCTGGGCGGCGATGACGTCGCCGGCGCTGCCGAGGTCCTCGCGGATCTGCTCGACCTTGCGGGCGGCGTGCTGGAGGAAGAGCAGCTCGTCCTCCAGGGAGCCGTCGGTGAAACCGGCGCGTTCCCAGCCGCGGGGGACGAAGTGGAAGACGTTGACCTCGCGGGCGCGCTGGCCGTGGCGGTCGATGCGGCCGTTGCGCTGCTCCAGGCGGTTGGGGTTCCAGGGGATCTCCCAGTGGAGCAGGCGGTGGCAGTGGCGCTGGAGGTTGATGCCCTCGCTGGCGGCGTCGGTGGCCAGCAGGATGCGGACCTCGCCGCCGGGCAGGCCGGGGGATTCGGTGAAGACGTTCTTGACGTGCTCGCGTTCGGCGGGGTCCTGGCCGCCGAACAGGAGGGCGATGCGGTTCGGCGGGTAGCCGGCGTCGATGAGGCAGTCGCGCAGCCAGCGTTGGGTGTCGCGGTACTCGGTGAAGATGATGACCCGTTCGTCGGTCCACGCGGCGCCGGGGCCGCCGGGGCAGACGATGGGGTCCAGCCAGCGGCGCAGCGCGGCGAACTTGGAGTCGGGGCGGTGCCGGGCGGTGCGGGCCCAGTCCCGCAGCCGGTGGAGGAGACCGCGTTCCTCGTCGGTGAGGGGCGGGGAGAGGCGGCGGACGGCGGCGAAGGCGTCGGCCTCGGCGGCGCGGTAGGCGTCCTCGTCCTCGGCGGTCTCCTCCAGGCGCTCGGTGAGGGGACGCAGGACCTGTGCGCCGGCCCGGGCGGCGGTCGCGTCGAAACCCGCGTCCTGGCGGGCGTCCATGGTGGCCAGGTGGGTCTCGATGGTCTCGGCGAACGCCTTGGGCGAGGAGAACAGCCGCTTCTTCAGCAGCATCGTCACGAAGTCGGCGGCGGGGGCGCCGGCCCGTCCGGTCCGGGCGCGGCGGCTCGCCGCGTAGCGGGTCAGCAGGTGGTGGGCGCGGCGTTCCTCCTCGTCGTAATCGACCTCCAGGCAGTCGAGGCGGCGGGTGGGGAAGGCCGGTTCGCCGTTCCACTTGGGGGGCAGCTCGCGCTTGAGGCGGCGGACCATGACGCGCTGGAGCTGCTCGGGGGGTGGTTTGACGCCGCGGGCGAAACGCTGGTCGTCCAGGAGCTCCAGAAGGGCGGTGAAGGACTCCAGGTAGCCGTTGTGGGGGGTGGCCGACAGGAACAGGCGGTGCTCGCAGTGCGGGGCGAGCAGGCGGATGGCCCGGGTGCGGAGGGTGTCGAGCGGGTAGCGGCCGGCGGCGGAGGGGGCGCACATGTGGGCCTCGTCCACCACCAGCAGGTCGAAGGCGCGGGGGTAGCGGGGGACGGGCGGGAGCGCGTCGCGCAGCAGCCGCATGGGGCGGTCGCGTTTGAGCCAGTCGATGCTGACGATCAGGCGGGGGTAGTGGGTCCAGGGGTTGGCGTACAGGCCGCGTTCCCGGCGCAGCCGTTTGAGCAGGGCGGCATCGACGATGCGGAAGTCCAGGCCGAACTTGTCGCGCATCTCCTCGCGCCACTGCACGGTCAGCCCGGCCGGGCAGACGATGATCATGGTGCGGGCGCGGTGGCGGAGCATCAGCTCCTGCATCACCAGGCCGGCCTCGATGGTCTTGCCGAGGCCGACGTCGTCGGCGATGAGCAGGTTGGTGCGCGGCATCGACAGGGCGCGCACCACCGGGTCGAGCTGGTAGTCCTCGATCTGGACGCCGGAGCGGAAGGGGGCCTGCAGGGCGGTCTTGTCGGCCGAGGCGATGGCGCCCCAGCGGACGGCGTCGAGGAAGGCGTCCAGCTCGGCCGGGTCGTCGAAGCCTGCGGCCGGGTCGGGCAGCAGGGTCTGGTCGTGGATGCGGGTGCCGTACTCCAGCTCCCAGATGACCCGGAGCTCCTCGTCGCGGGCGTCGTCTTCGATGCTGACCAGGGTGACCAGGTGCTGGGGCCGGCCGGTGAGGGTGTAGGGGTCGCTGCTGGCCACCGAGCCGCGCACCACGTCGGCCACCACCCATTGCCGGTTGCGCACGGTCACCAACTGGCCCTGTGCCGGAACGCCGTCGCTCGTCACCACGGTCATCGTCTCGCCCCGCTCGTTCCCGCCGGTCCGTCCCGCCAGTATGTCCGCCGCCGGGTGATCGCACCCGGCGGGGCGGGTGGTGTTGCCGTGACACTATCGCGGACCGGGGCGAATTACGCCGCATTCGGGAAATTCGTGGTTGATGGTGTTGACCAAAGCGATTCGCCGATCGCTGTGTGCGGCGGCGGATGGAAGGCCTGTGGACCGGCACCGGCCCGGATTGCGCGCCGTGCTCCCGGGGTACCGCCGCCTCCGCCGGGCAGGGCGTCGCCGGCCCGGTCCGTCTTGCCGGCTCTCTCGCCGTTCCCGTCCGCGTCCGCAACCGGCCGCAGGGCGGCAGCCGCGCCGCGGGAAGGGGCGCCATCGGCTAAAACGGCGTCGATGCGCCCTGCGCTACATCACCATAAGCCCGGTCACAGCAGTACCCATTGTCCAGATCACTGCAATTCTCAACGACACTCGGCGACGACTTTGGTAAGAAAATCACCTCTAAACCTTCTCCACACCCGACCGCGGGCTCACCGACGGTGTCCGCCCCTGCAACGTTCCAGACCGCAGCCAACCGCAACATCTCCGTCTCCACCTGCAGAGATGTCGCGCCGAAAAAGTTCACAGCGGCCTGCGCACCGAGTCCTCGCCAGGTAGGGCAGACTACTGTTACGCGCTGCCGACCGCTGAGGAGATTCCGAACCCCCATGTCCGTTTCAGACGCGCAGGCAGGCCGTTGGGGCTGGAGCAGAAAACTCCCGCTGGTCACATACCTGCCGGAGCTGCTCAAGCGGCTCCGCGCGGAGCGTCCCGCAGCGGTCAGCACTCCCGGCGAGGACAGAGTGACTCTGGATGAATGCATCTTCTGCCGCCGCCATGATCCGAAACTGAACAGGATCATGTGCGAAAACGATACATTCTTTGCCAGATACGACAATTACCCGTCCGCCCCCGGGCACGTGGAGATAGTGCCCAAAAGACACGTCGAGTCGTTCTTCGACCTCAGCGACCAGGAAGTCCTCGACTCGTACTCACTGCTTTTGCAGGCGCGGAAGATACTGGTCGAAACCTACGACCCGCCGCACGGGTACACAATCGGGATCAACGAAGGGCGCGCTGCGGGCCGCAGCGTCGATCACTTGCACATCCATCTGATCCCGCGTTACTTCGGCGATGTGGAGGACCCGCGCGGCGGCATCCGTCAGGCCACGCCGAACTGGGACCCCGACAGCTGGAAGTAACCGTCACACCGGGCTTTCCAGTACGCCTTCCCCGCAAGGCGAGACGGGTGAGTCGAAAAGGTTCACTTCTCGCCGAGGGCCACGAACCAGTTCTGGCGGCCGGTGTGCTGAAGGCGCACCCGGCGAAAACCCGCCCGTTCCATGCGGGAGGCGAAGTCGCCGGGATCGACCAGCGTGAACCAGCGGCGGCCGGCGAGGGTGCCACCGTCCCGCCAGTGCTCGCCCGTCCCGGCGCGCATGCTGATGGCGGCCGTTCCGCCGGGGGCGAGCGTCCGGAGGATCTCCGACAGGACGCGGGGGAACTGGGTCGAGGGCAGATGCAGCAGGCTGCCGCAGGCCCACGTGCCGGCGAACCGGTCATCGGCGAACGGCAGGTCGAGCATATTCAGCCGGACGAAACGCAGCGCGTGCCGCCCGGGCGATCGCGACCGGGCGCACCGCAGCATGGCCATCGAGAAATCCGCGGCCAGCACCCGGCGGCCCAGGTCGGCCAGCAGCCTGCCGTCCCGGCCGCCGCCACAGCCCAGATCCAGCACCGGCAGCCCCGGCGGCAGCGCCTTTTCAAAGGCCGCCACCTCGTCCCTGAGCCCGGGGAACTTCGCGTAATCTTCGGTGGCGTCGGCGTATTCGTCGGCTCTCGCCTCATAGGAGCCGCAGGTCACCGCGATGACCTCGGCCAGATCCGGCAGCACGCCGTGGTCTCGGCGCGAGTCAGACATTTTCGAATCCATCCTGCCCGATGACCGTGCAAAGCGCGTTGAGCTCGTGCCACAGCCGCTGGCAATCCAGGGCATCGTAGCCGTGTGCGGCGTCGAAGCTGACGCATCCGATGAAATTAGAACGCGCGTTCCTGATGGGGCTGGCGAAGACCGCTCCTCGATGCCGGTATCGGGTGAATTCCTGCCAGGAGAAGCCCATGACGGCCGCCGCCCCGTGCCGCTGCCGGTAGTCCTCGAAGCTCTGCTCGTCGGGCACCTGGGCGGCGAGCCGCTCGACGTTCTCGCCCACCTCCTGGTTGAGCTGCCAGCACAGCCCGACGACCCCCACTCCCCTGGTGGGACGGATCGTGCGGGTCACCGGGGTGGAACCGAGCCGGTAGGTGGCGACCCTGACCAGCTCACCGCGCAACGGATGCTGAAGAGTGCGCCGTTTGCGCCAAATGTGCAGTGCCGGATCGCTGATGGGCACGGGCGGATCGGCCGCCGCGCCCAGCTCCAGCAACTGGCCGAACGCCGTGAGAATCTGCCTGCGCAGGGCGACCCGTCTGCCGAGTGTGCTGTGCCGGGAGTAGGTCTCGAACGGGGACAGGGCGCCGAACATCCCCGCCACCACGATCAAAGTGATGAGCACAACCGGCTGGGCGTCCTCGAGCGATTCCCAAAACGATTTGGACGGGAAGTCGTACTGGTTGCTCACCAGAGCGACAGTGGCCAGCAGGATCACCGTGCGATCCACGCCTTTGGCCACACTCAAGCGCATCGCCTGTACTCCAGCCCCAGAACTTAACCAGTACACAAAGGTGTGCTTCAATGTAACCCATGCAAGCGACAACGGCAGCGCGTTCCAAGATCTAGATTTTCGGCTGCCTCTAAATAACTCGGTACACCGTCCAATAGGGACGGCCGATGCCCGCCGGCCGGATCAAGGCGCCCGCCGGCCTCTCCATGGCGGAGACGGCCGGGCACCGGCGGGGGAGCCGCCGGGGAGCATCCCCGGAACTCCAGGTCACGGCGGTGTCCCGGACCGCTACACCCCCTGTCGACCTGCGGGGACGGCATGTCGAAGAAAGTTCACTGCGTCGGCGCGGACTTCTGCCAGGAGCTGTCCGGAGCGGCCGACACCGACTTCTCGCGCACCTATCAGGGGAGCCCTGGAAGCAGGATCATCTGCCGCAGCGAGAACCTGGCTCTGCTGGCGGACATGTCACCGCTGACGACGGGCCACCTGCTGCTGGTCTCCAATGAGCACTACCTCAGCTTCGGAGAAGTGGTCCGCGACCATACGACAGAGGTTGAGGACGCCCTAAAACTGATTTACGGCCAATATTCCATGACGTTCGGCGAACTGGTCGTCATGGAACATGGGTCATCGCAGGAAATGGACGGGTCAGCATGCATAACACACGCCCACATGCACTTCCTCCCCCTTCGGCTCGACGCAGTGCACAGGGCCATGACCGAGGACGGGCTGACCGCGCTTGAGCTGACCGGCATCAAAGATCTCAAACGGCTGGGAGAGCGCGGTCTCCCCTACTTCTATTGCGGTGACAGCACCAGACACCGGGTGTATGGTGTGGCGCGCAAGATGCGTCGGCAGTACCTGCGCTCGATCGCCGGCAAGCTGCTCGGCATCGCCGATCCGGAGTGGGACTATGCCGTAGTGCTCCGTAAGGAGCTTTTGAGAGCCACCCTGGCGCGAACCGCCGGATGGCATATCTCTCACCACTCGTGAAGCACCATAGAAAGGTGAGTCCGAGATGTCGGAAGCCGCCCGTTCATCCGACGAGCCCACTCGGCTGGCCACCATCATCGGCCCGATGTTCAGCGGTCAAACCGGCTGGTCGCACCGCCTCACCGGTGGGGAGACCATACGGCTGCTGGCCGGCGCCGATGCCCAGGACGATTGCGCGGTGTTCCGCCTCGACGGCGTTCAGGAGCTGGTCGTGGGCTCGGACTATGTCCGGGGACCCAAGTTCGGCCTCTATGAACTCGGTTATCTCGACGATTACGACATCGGCTACTACCTGGCGATGGCCAATTTCAGCGACATCGCTGCCATGGGCGCCCAGCCGATCGCGCTGCTGTCGGTCGTCCGCTACCCCAAGACGATGCCCGATGAACGATTCGCCCAGGTATTGCAGGGCATCAACGACGCCTGCGCCCGGGTGGGCGCGCCCAACGTCGGCGGCGACATCGGCACGGCCGAACGCCTGATCCTGTCGGCATCGGCGGTGGGCGTCGTCGAGGCGGGGCGTTCGCTGCTGCGCGGCGGCGCCCGTCCCGGCGACCGGCTGTGCATCACGGGGCCGACCGGGATCGCCGCCGCGGCACAAAAGTACTTCGGCAAGCTGGACGTCGCCGACACCAGGCTCTCCCCCCAGGCTGAGGAGCTTTTGCTGAACGCATGGAAGAGGCCCCAGGCGTTGGTCCCCGAAGGGCGGTCCCTGAGCACCAGCGGGCTGGTGACCAGCTGCCAGGATTCCTCGGACGGACTCAAGGCCGGGATCGAATCGATCGCGGCCCGCAGCGGCGTCGGCTTCACGGTGGAAGAAGACGCGCTGCCGGTCGTGGGCGCGGTGGAGGAGGTCGCCAAGCTCAGCGACACCGAGCTGACCCCCCTGCTCTTGGGCGACTCGGTCGACTTCCAGCTCATCTTCACCGTCCCCGAAGAGCATGTGGAGGAGCTGCAGGAGATCTTCGCCGCCCACGGGCACAGTGCCTTTCACGACATCGGGTTCGCCACCGAAGAGCCCGATCTCCTGCTGCGCGGCAGCGATGGAATCACCCGGCGGCTTCCGGGCAACCCCTGGCGGCACGCGACCTGAGCGAGCCTGCGGGGCACAGGCAGCGCGGGGGATTCGAAGCGGCGGGCGCGAACACGCGGGCCTCCGACGTGCAGGCGCCGGCCCGTCAACCCTGCGATGCGATCACCTGCGCACAGCGGGCGCCCGGCCACCAGGGCATCGGCCAGTTGCACCCCGAGCCCGCCACTCGCCTCACCGGCGCTCCCCGCGGCTGGTCGGCCGGTTCAGCGGCCAGAGTACGGCTGCGCAGGGACTTCACCGCCACCGGCCGTTCCCGCGGCAGACCCGCGGCCACTCGCACCCCGGCGAAACCGCCTCGGCCCAGTAGCCGCTCCAGTCGGTAGTGGCCCGCGATCTCCCCCCGGATTCTCCCTAGCCCCCTGCACGTCCCCGAATAGCGAGCCGAACGGCGCATCGCGCGGATCGCGCTCTCGCCTGTGAGCCGGCCCATCTGCGGTGGCGAACCGCAGGCGCACCGGCCTCGAGTGCTGTGAACAGGGTTGCATTTCCAGGGGTGTATCTGCATAATCCAAAGCTCGTTGGTCGACAGAGTTCACAAGAAGACGAGACGGCGTCAGCCGCCACACCAGCAATCTGAACCCGCAGGTCACAACCCCCTGTCCGCCGCCCTTCTCGGGCGCCGCCTGACACCTTCCGACGAGGAGTGCTTTGTCCGAACCCACCTGGGCGCTGACCGTCCCCCAGCCCGCCGCATGGGCGATCTCCGAGGGGTACCAGGACGTCTACAACCGCATGACGGACACCGCGTACCGCGGCTGGATCGCGATCTGCGCGGGCTCCGGTTTCGACCAAACGATCCTGTATGAGACCGCCCGGCTGACCGGGTGGAGGACCGAGCAGATCACCGCCGCCTGCACCGAACGGCAGATGGTGGTCGCCGTGGCCAGACTGGTGGAGGTCTGCAAAGGCGGCCCCTGCGAATGCGGGCCGTGGGCGAACAAACGGTTCTTCCACTGGAGGCTCGCCGACGCGGCCCCCCTGCCCGAGCCCTTGCCGGCCCCGCGCAACTTCGGGTTCTGGCAGATGTCCGACGAGCTGGCAGAACAGGTGGCCCGCCAGTGGCGGCAGATCCACCGGCCCGCCCCCGAGCCGGAACCGGCGCCGCCGCAGGCCAAGACCGCCCTGGCGCTGCGCGATGAGCTGCTGCCGCTGCCGGGCGCCGACCAGGGGTACCGGCACGTCCTGCTGCTGGGCACCACGGGGGCGGGCAAGACCACGGTGGTGCGGCAGCTGCTCGGCACCGACCCCAGAAGCGAGCGCTTCCCCTCCACGTCCACGGCCAAGACCACCGTCGCCGACACCGAGCTGATCCTCACCGAGCAGGGGCCCTTCCGGGCCGCCGTCACCTTCGCCGAACGCAAGGAGATCGCCGACCACCTGCGCGACAACGTCTGGGAGGCGGCCCGGGCGGTGTTCGAAGGACGGCCGCAGGAGGTGGTGTACACCCGGCTGCTGGACCACGTCAGCCAGCGCTACCGCTTCAGCTACCTGCTGGGCCGTCCCCCGTCCGCGCAGCCCGACGACGATGAGCTGGACGACCTGGACGACTACGACGACGACCTGGACGAAGACACCGCCGAGGAGGCCGGCGCGCCCCAGGGCGTCAGCGACCCGGCCACGGCCGCGATGCTCCACGGCGCCGTCGAAGCCCTCCAGCACGTGGTGAACACCCAGGTCGGCAAGCTGCAAACGGAGATCACCGCCGATGAAGAGCGCAGCGTTGAGGAGGTCCTGGAAGACGAGCTGGAGAACCGGATCCGCCGCTCCCCGGTCTGCGCGCGGATCGTCGAGGCCATGCTCGATGCGATCGAGGAGCGTTTCGAATCACTGACCCCAGGCGAGCTGCACCGCGACGCCGACGGCTGGCCGGTGAGCTGGAGCTGGGACTGCCCGGACCGCGCCGAGTTCATCGGCGTCGTCAACCGCTTCTCCAGCAACCGGCACGAGGACTTCGGCTCCCTGCTGACCCCGCTGGTGAACGGGATCCGGGTGGCGGGCCCGTTCCGTCCGCTGTGGGCCGAGACCCACCCGCGGCTGGTGCTCATCGACGGAGAAGGCATGGGGCACGTCCACGACTCCGCCAGCGAGGTCTCCACCCGGCTGCGCAAACGGCTGGACGAGGTGGACGCGATCGTCCTGGTCGACAACGCCCAGCAGCCGATGCAGGCCGCCCCGGTGTCGGTGATGCGCACCGCCGCGGCCACCGGCAACGCCGACAAGCTGCACTTCCTGTTCACCCACTTCGACCTGGTCAAAGGCGACAACCTGCGCACGGTCTCCGAGCGGCGGCGGCATGTGCTGGACTCGGCGGAGAACGTGCTGAACGCGGTGCGGGAAGACCTGGGGGCGGCCGAGCGGGTGCTGCGCCGCAGGCTGGATGAGTCCTGCCACTTCGTCGGCGGCATCCACAAGCGGCTCGACCCGCGGCGCATCGACCCGGCCAAGCATAAGGCGGCAACGCGCACCATCCGGGAGTTCAACGCACTGGTGGAGGCCCTGACCGCCGACGCGGCCGAAGTGGAGGTCGGGCCGTCACGGCCGGTCTACAAAAGAGAAGAGGTGACCAGGGCCGTGTCCGAGGCCGCCCGGTCTTTCCACAGGCTGTGGAACGGCCTGCTGGGGCTGTCGTTCGAACCCGACATCCCCAAAAAACACTGGGCCACCATCAAGGCGCTCACCCGCCGCCTGTCAGAAGGCCACGAGGACGAGTACCGGGACCTGCGGCCGGCGGCCAGCCTGCGCCACCACCTGGAGAAGGAGATCTACCGGACGCTGCAGCGGCCGGTGCGCTGGACCGGTTCCGAACCGGACGCCGAGGAACGGCAGGCCATCATCGATTCCATCTCCAACGCCGTCACCAGGCGGCTGATCGGGCTGGCCGACCTGCTCATCACCCAGGAGCCACGGGCGGACTGGCTGCGCGCCTACGAAGAGCACGGCAAGGGCTCGACCTACCGCAGAGCGCAGATCCTGGCCGAGGACATCTACGCGCGTGCCGTCCCCCGCCCCGACCAGCACGCCGCCTACGACAACCCGTTCGTCCACGAGGTGCACGCGGCCTTCACAGAGGCCGCCGCCGAACTTGATTTCCTTCTCGACTGATCAGATGAACTCGTCATCTTCCAGACGCAAGAAAGAAAGTCCCACCCGGTTCTCCTTCCTCGACGGCGAGGAGGAGAGCCGGTGGGGCGCCGACCCGGTGCTGGCGGCCGGGACGGGCGAGGCGGCCTTCCGCCGCTGGGTCCAGGCGACCTGCGCGGCCGACCCGTCCAGTGTGCTGGTCGCGGTGCGTCCCGACCGTCCCGCCCCGGGCTGGGCCAAGGTCATGTTCCTGGAGGCCGATCCCGCGCACGAGAAATTCCTCGACGCCGCCTACCGGAGCACCTTGCAGCCTCGCCACAACGGCCCTGTGGGCACAGAAGACCTCGGCGGTCCGCCGTGGACACCGCCCGCCGAAGACGACCAGGCACCGGCGGCGCCCCCAGGAACGTCCGGCGACACGGACGCCCCGGACCTCCGCGAACCCGCGCCCCCAGTGCGCGCAGCCGTCCCGCAGCCGGCGGCCACCGGCTGGTACAAGATCGAACGGCCCGGCCCGCTGCCGGAGGAGGCCATGTTCAGCGGGCTGCTGGGCCGGGTGGTGGGCGAGGTCCATCCCTACACCGAAGGCGACCCGGTCGGTGTGCTGGCGACCCTGCTGTCGGCGCTGTCGGCCGCCGTCGGGCACCGGCCGCACATCCGCCTCGGCTCTGCCCGTCACCCGCTGCTGGTGTGGACGATGCTGATCGGGCGGACGGCGCTGGGCCGCAAGGGGACCGCCACCAACGCGGCCATGGAGATCTTCCAGCGGGTCTCGGCGGACTTCACCGAACGCCACCTGCTGTACGGCTCGCCCTCGTCCGGAGCCGGGCTGGTGGGCAAGCTGGAGGCCATGGCGCGCGAGGCCGGCTGGTACGACGAGGACGGCGCCCTCCACGATGCCGAGCCGGAACTCCGCCCCGGCTTCCCCGCCCTGATGATCGAAGAGGAGTGGGCGAAGGTCATGCGCCGCTCCCGCATCGACGACGCCCTCGGGCAGAACCTGCGCACCGCCTGGCAGGGCAACACGCTGTCGGTCATCGTCAAGAGGAAGTCCGACTGCGCCACCGTCAAGGACGCGCACCTGGCGATCGTCGGCCACATCACCCCCGATGAGTTCCGCGCCAACCTGTCGACGGCGGACGTGGCCGGCGGCACGTTCAACCGCTTCCTGCCGGTTTTCGTCCAGCGCTGCCAGTCGCTGCCACTGGCCGAGGAGATGCCCGAGGCGCTCGCCGACCGGCTCGCCGGAGAACTGCGCGAGGCCATCGCCCGGGGTCGCCGCCTCGGCTTGATCAGGTTCGACGAGGCGGCCCGCGACTACTGGCGCGACCAGCTCTATGACCGGCTCACCGCCCTGTCCACGGGGTCGGAGCTCATCGAGGCCTTCGCCGGGCGCGCACTCCCCTACGCCAAGCGCATCGCCGCTCTCTATGCCGTGGCCGCGCACCAGGAGGCGATCTCGCTGGAGCACCTGCAAAGCGCCGAGGCGTTCATCACCTACGTGATCGCCTCCGTCGAGTACATCATGGCCACGGCCGCGCCGCCCCCCTCCGCCCGGGCTCGGCCCGGCGCCGCCAAACCGCACATCACGCGCAAGGTGATCGAGGCGCTGCTGGCCGCTCATCCCGCTCCGCTGTCCCGCTCGGACCTCTTGGCCAAGGTCAAGAACATCGGCTCGACCGCAGACCTGGAGAACTCGCTGGCGTCTTTGGGCGAGGACCTGCAGACCTCCACAGCGCGCGGCGGCGGCCGCCCGATGCGTCTCTACCGGCTCACCGAAGCGGCCGCCGACCGCCTCGGCCGCCGCGGCGGCCTCACCGGAGCCGGCGACGGCGGGGGACGCAGCTGAGCGTCTGGTGAACACTTTTCAGCACGTGGCCCAAGACACCGAGGACGGGAGCCTCGCCGGTGTCCGGCACCGCGGCACTCCAGATCGCCCCTGACAGCGACGTTCCCGCGTGCGCTCTGCGAAGACAGCGTGTTGAAAAGTCGCCCGGGCGGTGCTCTTCGCCTGCCGGCCCGTCCTTCACGTCCGCCGGCTTTGGCGGCGCGGACGGCCACGGTTCGGGAAAGGCCGAAACGTCGGCAGGTCAGCATCGGGGCATGGGGACGAAATTCGGGGAGTTGCACCGGGACGGTGATCCGCTGGTGTTGCCGAACGCCTGGGATGTGGCGTCGGCGGTGGCGCTGGCGGCGGCGGGTTTCGCGGCGGTCGGCACCACGAGTCTGGGGGTGGCGGCCCGGTACGGGCTGGCCGATGCGTCGCGGGCGATCGCCGAGCCCGTCCGCCGGCTGGCGCATCGGCTTCGGAGGCTGCCGTGTCCGGTCTCGGTCGACATCGCGGACGGGTTCGCCGATGAGCCCGAGGCCGTCGCCGAGTACGCGGCCTCACTGGGGGTCGATGGGGTCAACATCGAAGACAGCACCGCAGGGCGGCTGGTTCCGGTCGAGGTGCACGCAGCCAAGATCGCCGCGGTCAAGGAGCGCTGCCCGGGGCTGTTCGTCAACGCCCGCGTCGACACCTTCTGGGTCGGGCAGGACGCCACCGTCACCGCGACCATCGACCGGGCGGTGCGCTATGTCGAGGCGGGGGCGGACGGGGTGTTCGTGCCCGGACGGCTGGACGGTGCGCAGATCCGGCAGATCACCTCGGCGGTGCCGGTGCCCGTCAATGTGCTGGCCTCTTCCGATTTCTCAGTGATGGAGCTGGCGCGGCTGGGCGTGCGGCGGGTCAGCTGCGGGTCACTGCTGTACCGGGCGGCACTGGATCGGGCGGTAGAGGTGGCGGTGGGCCTACGCGACGGGTCACCGGCGCCGCCCGCCACCTCTTACGGCGATGTCCAAGAGCTGGCCACCCGTTACCGGCCGGTCTGCGGGTGAGTCGCACGCGGCGTCGTTTGAGGCATGGCATCAGCCACCGCCGTGTTTTCGGGCCTTCCAGGCGGCCGCTGAGCCTTTCCCACTGCTGAGCTGAAAACCCGCGGCCGAAAGTGAAGCGCGTCCCGAGCCGGGAACCGGCCAGGCCCAGAGGGTGACGGAAGGGTTCGTCCAGGACCGCTCAGCCGGTCTCCAGGGAGGTGAGCGCGTCCTCCCCCGCCTCGGTGAGGCGCAGGGCGCGGCTGCCGAGGCGGGCGGTCACCCACTGGCGCTCCCGGAAGAGCGTCAGCAGGTGCGCGCCCAGCCGGCCCGCCACGTGCGGTTTGCGCGCCGTCCAGTCCAGGCAGCCCCGTGCCAGGGGGCGGCGCGGGGAGCCGCCGATGTCCCGCAGGGCGAACCGGGTGATGATCGGGTGTGCGGCGTCCAGGTGCAGGGCCGCCGTGGCGCCGGGGCGCAGTGGTTCCAGGACGCCCGTGTGCACCAGGAGGCCGGTCACCCGCAGTCCCAGGTCTCCGGCCATGTGGTCGTAGCAGCGGCGGCCGGCCCGCAGGTCGGCGGAGGCGCGGTGGGCGCGCAGGGAGTTCACCGGGCGGCTGGGGGCGATGGCCTGCAGGGCTTCGAGGGCGTGGGCGATGTCGGCGTTCGCCAGGGTGTAGTAGCGGTGGCGGCCGGAGCGGTGCACTGTGACGAAACCGCCGGCGACCAGGGCTTTGAGGTGTTCGCTGGCGGTCGAGGCCGACACCCCGGCCAGGCGGGCCAGCTCCCCGGCGGGCAGTGAAAGGCCGCCGATCAGGCCGGTGAGCATCCGGGTCCGGGCGGGCTCGGCGATGAGCCGCGCCGGAACCGAGATGTCCGCTTCTCCTCCCATGGTGGCCACGGTAGGGCGCCGATCCTTCGGCGTCGGCCGAACGGTCGTCGCCGTCCCCGGCGGCCCCAGGCGTCCTGCGCCCGGCGCGAAAGCAGGCCCCGCTCAGGTGCCCCGTTCGCCTCCGGTGAGGCCGCGGCGCTGCCAGGGCCAGCGGCCCTCCAGTTCCACCTGCAGGGAAAAGCTCAAGAACGTCCGCACGCCGACGATCGCGGCGAGGATTCCGACGCTGGTGAAAGTGGGTGAGACGGCCACGGTGCGGATGATGTCCGCGGCCACCAGGAACTCCAGCCCCAGCAGGATGGCCCGGCCCAGGCTTTGGCGGTAAAGCCGGTAGGCGGCGGGGAGCCCGTCCCGTCCGCGCAGTAACCGGTGCGCGAAAACCCCGGTCGCGGCCACGGCGCCCACGACGATGACCGCCACCCCGGCGGCGTCGATCGCCTTGCCGGTCGTCTCGATCGCGCTCTCCAGCTCCATGGAAGACCTCCCCTGCTGGTCCTCTTGCCCGCGTCCGGCCCCGGCAGTGTTCTCCTCGCACCGGCAGGAGGGGCGGCGCCGGCGGCGGATACGCTCAAGCGGTGGAGATGACCGACCCGCCGCTCACGGAGCTGCTGCCCCGGCTGCCGCTGTTTTCGGGGCTGACCCGGCAGCAGTTGGAGATCATCCGTGCCGGTTCCTTCCCGGTCTCCCTGGAACGCGGGGAGATCCTGTTCCACCAGGGGGATCCGGTCCGCGGGTTCTACTACGTGCTGCGCGGGCAGATGCAGCTGACGGTGTCGGCGGCCGACGGCACGCAGAAAGTGGTGGAGCTGGTCACCAGCGGGGAAAGTTTCGGCGAGGCCGTGGTCTTCGCCGGGCAGCGCTACCCGGTCACCGCCGGGGCGCTGGTCGCCACCCGGCTGCTGGGGATCTCCAGCGGCGCGGTGCTGGACCTGCTGGACCGGGACCCCTCGTTCGCCCGGCGCATGCTGGCGAACATGGCGGTGCGGCTGCGGCGGCTGATCCGGGACGTGGAGGCCTACTCGCTGCAATCCGGCATCCAGCGCGTCATCGGTTTCCTGCTGCACGAGGCCCGCGGGGAGAGCGGACCGGCGCACGAGTGCACGGTGACGCTGCCGACCCGCAAGCACGTGCTGGCCTCCCGGCTCAACATCGCGCCCGAGACGCTCTCGCGCATCCTGCGCGACCTGTCGGCCGCGGGGCTGATCAGCGTCCAGGGGCGGCGGATCACCCTGCACGACGTGCCCGCGCTGGAGGCCCGGCTGGAGATGACGGTGACCTCGGCCACAGTTCACCCGCTGGACGCCGCGAGTTGACCTGCGTCAAGGAAACGCCGTCCCGTCCTGTTTAGCGTCGCCGCCGAACGCGACGACAAGCGACAGGAGATGCGGCGTGTTTTGCTACCAGTGCGAGCAGACCGATCGTTCCGGCGCCGTTGTCGGCTGCGCGGGCCCGCTCGGCAACTGCGGCAAGGACGAGGTCACCGCCGACCTGCAGGACCTGCTCATCCACGCGGTCAAGGGCATCGCCCAGTACGCGGTCCAGGCTCGCGCCCTGGGAGCCGCCGACGACGAGGCGGCCGAGTTCATCCTTTACGCGGTCTTCACGACGCTGACCAACGTCAACTTCAACCCGACCCGGTTCAACGCGCTGCTGAAGGAGGCCGCGGACGTCCGCGACCGGGTCAAGGCCCGCTACGAGGAGGCGGCGCGCGCCCGCGGCCTGCAGCCGGTGACGCCGGCCGGGCCGGCCGCCTGGCAGCCGGCGTCCGACATGGACGGCCTGCTGAAGCAGGCGTCCGGCGTCGGTGTCAGGGCGGGGATCGACACGGCCGGGCCGGACGTGGTCGGGCTGCGTTCCCTGCACCTGTACGTGCTGAAGGGGATCTGCGCCTACGCCCACCACGCCGCCGCCCTCGGCCACCGCAGCGCCGAGGTGTTCTCCGGGGTGGAGGAGGCGCTGGCCTACCTGGCGGGCGAGCCCACCGACGTCGCCGAGCTGCTGGAGCGCGCCCTGGACCTGGGCCGGCTGAACCACAAGGTCATCGAGCTGCTGGACGCGGCCAACACCGGCACCTACGGCGCCCAGCAGCCGACCGCGGTGCGCGTCACCCCGGTGGCGGGCAAGGCGATCCTGGTCAGCGGGCACGACCTGCGGGACCTGGCCGCGCTGCTGGAGCAGACCGAAGGCACCGGCATCAACGTCTACACCCACGGCGAAATGCTGCCCGCCCACGCCTACCCGCGTCTGAAGGCCCATGGGCACCTGGTGGGCAACTTCGGCGGCGCCTGGCAGGACCAGCAGCAGGACTTCGCCGCCTTCCCCGGCCCGATCCTGATGACGTCCAACTGCATCATCGAGCCGCACGTCAGCTACCGCCGCCGGATCTTCACCGCCGGGCCGGTGGGCTGGCCGGGGGTGCGGCACATCGCCGACCGGAACTTCGCCCCGCTGATCCAGGCCGCCAAGGCGCTGCCGGGGTTCCCCGAGGACGGGCCCGAGCAGTTCATCACGGTCGGGTTCGGGCGCGATGCGGTGCTGTCGGTGGCCGACAAGGTGGTGGAGGCGGTCAAGCAGGGCGCCATCCGGCACTTCTTCCTGATCGGCGGGTGCGACGGGCCCACCCCGGGCCACGACTACTACACCGAGCTGGCGCTGAGCGCGCCGCCCGACACCGTGATCCTCACGCTGGGCTGCGCCAAGTACCGCTTCAACAAGCACGACTTCGGGGAGGTCGCCGGCATCCCCCGGCTGCTGGACGTCGGGCAGTGCAACGACTCCTACTCCGCCATCAAGATCGCCCTGGCGCTGGCCGACGCCTTCGAGTGCGACGTCAACGAGCTGCCGTTGACGCCGGCGCTGTCGTGGATGGAGCAGAAGGCCGCCGCGGTGCTGATGACGCTGCTGGCGCTGGGCGTCCGCAACATCCACCTCGGCCCGACGCTGCCGGGCTACCTGACCCCCGGCCTGATCGAGACGTTCGTGAAGCGGTTCGGGCTGCGCACCACCGGACGGGCCGAGGACGACCTGGCCGCGGCGCTGGGACGGGCCTCATGACCACCGCCGAGGCCACGGAAGTCCGGCCGGTGACGCTGGTGACCTCCGACGGGGAGCGGCTGGAGTTCGGCTGCGCGCCCGGCCGGAGCGTGCTGGAGGCCGCCGCCGAGGCCGGGGCCGCCCTGCCGGCCTCCTGCAAGCAGGGCACCTGCGGGTCCTGCCACGCCTCGGTCGCCGAGGGGGACTACGAGCTGGGCGCCCACAGCCCGGCGGCGCTGCCGCCGGAGCGGCGCGCCGCCGGGGAGGTGCTGCTGTGCCGCACCTTCCCCCGCGGCCCGCTGTCGGTGACGCTCCCCTACGACGGGTCCCGGATCCTGCGCGGCGGGATACCGCGGCGGCAGGCCGTCATCGTCGCGCTGGAGACCGTCGCCTGCGAAACGGTGCGGCTGGAGCTGCGGGCAGAGCCCACCGAGGACGGGGGGACCGACTGCCAGTTCGACCCGGGGCAGTTCGTGGAACTGCAAGTTCCCGGCCACGACGCCAAACGGGCCTACTCCCTGGCCAACACCGGCAACTGGGAGGGCCGCATGGAGTTCTACATCCGGCTGCGGCCGGGCGGGCTGTTCTCCACCTATCTGCGGGAGCGGGCCCGTCCCGGGCAGACGCTCACCGCGTTCGGCCCGCAGGGCGCCTTCGGCCTGCGGGAAACCGGGCTGCGGCCCCGCTGGTTCGTGGCCGGCGGGACCGGCCTGGCGCCGCTGCTGTCGATGGTGCGGCACATGGCCGAATGGCAGGAGCCCCAGCCGGCGCGGCTGCTGCTGGGCGTCAACACCGAAGAAGAGGTGTTCGGGACGGCCGAGCTGGACGCGGTGGCGGCCGAGCTGCCCGGCTTCAGCCACCGGGTCTGCGTGTGGCGGCCCGGCCCCTCCTGGCAGGGGCCGGTGGGCACCCCGGCGGACCTGCTGGCGGCGGACCTGGCCGAGGCGCCGGCCGCGCCCGACATCTACGTGTGCGGCCCGCCGCCCATGGTCGATGCCGTCGTCCAGGTGGCGGCACGGGCCGGGGTCCCCGCCGAGCACGTCTTTTACGAACGGTTCCTGCCGACCTGAGGACGTCAGCGGCGGCGCGCCCGGATGGGCCAGGTGTCGGTGAAGGACTCCCCGTCGTAGACGACGTACCGGCTGAACAGGTTGACCGTCGTGCAGGCGTGGTTGGGGATCACCGCCACCCGATCACCCGGCTTCAGGCCGTGCGGCCCCGCCGAGCGGACCAGGCCGTGCTCCTCGTAGAGCTTTTCGATCACCAGGCCGGGGCGGCCGGCCACCAGGCCGAAGCCCAAGGTCAGCTCGGTCATCCGCTCGGCGGGCAGGCTCTTGGAACCGGCGTCCAGCACCAGCCGGTCGGCGGCGGGCACGTCCACCACCGTGCTGATGACGGCCAGCGAGCAGGCGGAGGAGTCCGGGCCGCCGAGCGCGACCTGGGTGGCGTCGTAGAAGACGTAGTTGCCGTACCGGTACTCGTCGGCCAGGTCGGTGTCCAGCCGCGCCAGCGGGGTGACGCCGACGCTGAGCACCGGCGCCGCCAGGCCGCGCTCGGCCAGCGCCCGCCGGGTCTCCTCCAGGGCGCGGTCCTGCTGGTCGCGGACGGCGGCCAGGGCGGCCTCGCCGGTGGCGCCGTAGGCGTGACCGGCGAAGGTCATCAGTCCCCGCAGCCGGACCCGCGCATCGAAGGGCGCGGCGGCGACGGCCTGGGCGGTCTGCGGCCCCGGCGGGGTGCCGAGCCTGCGGGTACCGGAATCGACCTCCCAGTAGACGTCGAACGGCGCCCCGGTGGCGGCCAGGGCCGCGATGTGCTCGGGACGGCAGCAGGTGACGGTGACGTGGCAGCGTCCGGCCAGGTCGGCCAGGGCCCGGGTGTGCTCGCCGGGCAGCGGCGGGTAGGCGACCAGGACGGACTCGAACCCCGCCGCCAAGGCCACCTCGGCCTCGGCGACGGTGGCCACGGTCGCCCTGGTGGCACCGGCCGCGCGCTGGGCGCGGGCCACCTCCAGGCACTTGTGGCTTTTGAGGTGGGGTGTGGAGCGCCCGCCGCGGGAGGCGACCCGGGCGGCCATGTCCTGGACGTTGGCCAGCAGCCGCGGCCCGTGCAGCGCCAGGAACGGGGTCTGCCGGGTGCGGTCGGCGCAGGCGGCCTCCCACCCGGTGAGGCCGCCTTCCGTGGCCTTCCCCTCGGTTTCCGTGCCGGCTCGATCGGTCATCGGACCATCATCGCCTCCCCCGTCCCGGGGTTGAACAAGGTCCGGCGTCCTCTGGCAACCGGTCACCGGAGCGCGTAGTAGACCGCCTCGAAGGACTCCCGGGCACGGCGGGCGCTGTGGGCGGTCAGCTGTCGCGCAGGTCGTCGGGGTGCAGGGGGATCTCCGGCAGGCGGCCCTCGGCGCGGGCCCGGGCCGCTGCGGCCGGGACGGCGGCCAGCTGGTCCTGGAAGTTCTTCAGGTAGGCCCGGTAGGCGGACGAGCTGATGATGCGGAGGTTGGCCTCGTCGTTGTGGTAGAGGCCGTTGATGGTGAAGTTGGCCGAACCGGTCAGCACGATCTTGCGGTTGCTCACCCCGTTGTAGCGGCCGTCGATCAGCACGTACTTGTTGTGCGTGTAGTGCTTGGCGTACCCGTCCGCACGCGTCTTGTAGGTGGAGTCACGGACGGTGACCTTGGAGTCGGCCAGGGTCTTGCGGACGGAGGAGGAGATCGCGCTGCGGGTGTAGAGCACGGTCACCTGGCAGCCCTTGTCGGCCATGCGGGCCAGGCGCCGGGCCAGGGCGATCCGGCCATCGGTCCACTGGAACATCGCGACGCGGACCCGGCTGGGGTGCCGGCGGGAGCAGGACACCAGCTTGAGCATGTTCAAAATCGTGTCGCTGCCGCTGCGGGCCTTCGGCCAGAAATACGCCTTGGGGTTCTTTCCGTGGGTCCAGTAGTAGTTCTTCTTATGGGCTCCCTTGGACGCCTTGACCATGTCGTTGAAATTCTTCACGTAGGCGTTGTAGAGCCCTGGATTTCCCACCACGGTGTAGCTGTTGTTCCAGGCGGCCTCGGCCTGTCTTCTGGTGGGGTTGGCGCTGGAGACGGTCACGGTGCGCTTGCTCTTGCCGCCTCCGGAGAACAGGTAGTACTTGGAGTGCAGCGAGGAGGGGTTTTCCCTGTGGTAGTGGGGGGCCATGCAGCCGGCGGGGCACAGCGCGGCGAAGCTGCCTTTGCTTTTGGTGGTGGCGGTGCCGCCCAGCGCCGAGCGCAGGCGCTTCCACAGCCCGTTGACGGCGTGCTCGTCCATCAGGACCTTCACGTGCACCCCGCGGCGGTGGGCGGCGATGAGCTTGGCGGCGAACCGGTCCAGCGTGATGCTGTAGATCGCGATGCGGATCACCGAGCCGCGCGGGGAGGCGTCGATGTTCCGCTCGATCTGCCGCATGATCGCGTACTGCTGGGCGGTGGTGCCGCCGGGGTTGTTGAAAACCGGCCCGGGACGCGGCGTGAATTTCGGTTTCGCGTTCGCCCGTCCGGAACCGAAATAACCGATCCCCGCAGTCAATACGATGACCGCCGATAGCAGAACGGCCAGACGCCGCTCGGCCCCATATACCACGAACGTTCTCCCCCTCCGGCGGCAGCCCGAGCCGTACTTTAACAGGAAAAACGGTAACCTTGAAGTTACGCCTCGGTTTTCCTGAAATCAGCTGAACGCAGCGGCCCGGTCAGTTGCGGTCGTCCGCACAGGCGGCCACCACCCACTCCTGGGGATCGACCGCGGCGCGCACCCGGTCCAGTTCCTCCAGCAGCTTGGAAAGCCGGCGGGGATCGTTCACATACTCCAGCACCGCCTGGTTGAAGGCGCTGCGCATCGTGGGCGGGAAGGCGTCCGAGGCGTCAAAGCACATCGCGTCGCCGGAGGCGTGCAGCAGCCGTGCGATCCGCCGGCGCACCTCGTCCCGCCCGTAGACGGTCTCCGGCACCTGGGTGTTGAGGGAGAAGGCGCTGCTGTGCGGGCGGGACGGCCAGATCCGCTGGGCCTCGGGGGAGGCCAGGAAGGCCATCAGCCGCCGGGCCTCGGGGGTGTCGCGGAACATGGCCGCCAGGTCGGCCGACACGTTGGCCGGTCTGTCGCCGGAGCCCGCACCGGAGTCCGCAAAGCTCGGGAACGGGAAGAAGTCGAAGTCCCGCCCCGGGGTCAGCGGCCGTCCCCCGGGATCGCCGCCCTCCCGGAAGGAGTCCACGGCGAAAGAGGGCGCGTGCACCATCATGCAGCCGGGCGGCCGGGCGAACATCGAGCGTCCGGCGTCGCGGAAGTCGGCCAGCAGCGCCCTGTTCACCCCGCCTTGGACCAGTCCCTCCCCGGTGACGATCTGCCCCCAGGTCTCCCAGGCCCTGGTGACCTGGGGGGACGCCCACTTCAGGTCACCGGTGGCCCAGCGGCGATAGTGGTCGGGGGACTGGTGCAGCAGGATGTTCTCGATCCAGTCGGTGCCCGGCCAGCCCGCCGCCGGGCTGTCGTTGAGGGCCAGGCACCAGGGGGCGCGCTCCCTGCGCCGCTCGCCGACCTCCATCAGCTCCGCCCAGGTGCCGGGCCGCCGGTCGAGGTCGTCGACGCGGTACCAGATCAGGTTCTTGAGGTTGGCCTTGATGGGGATCGCATAGATGTCGTCCCCCTGCGGGAGCAGCCAGTGCCGCCGGTACGCCTGCTGCTGCCGCCGGTCCACCACGTTCGTCAACGGCCGCAAGTGCCCGCTGCGGACGTAGCGGGACAGCTCGCTGGGACTCCAGGAGATCGCCACATCCGGCGGGTCGGCCTCGCGCACCTTGGAGCGCAGCACCTCGTTGACCGCGGAGGTGCCCTGGTAGGCGGCCGTGATCCCGGTCCGGGCGGTGAAGCGGTCCAGCACCTCCCGGAAGGCCTGTCCCTCCTCCCCGCTCCAGGGGCCCAGGACGGTCACGGAACGGTCGGCGGCCACGGAACACGCGCCGGCCGCCGAGACGGCCGTCACCAGCGCGGTCAGCAGCGCCAGCAGCCTGCGGGAACGGGGGAATGCCTTGTGCGCCATGGAGCCGTCACCTGGCCTCGAACCGGTATTCGCCGATGCGGGGGTGGAACCCCCAGACGATGAGCGCGAGCACCGCCAATGCCGCGGCGCTGACGCCGGGGGCGGTCAGCGTGCTCAGCTGTGCCTTCGCGATCGCCGCGTCGATGCGCCTGCTGTCGGCGATGGACCGGTCGGAGGAGTCCTGGTCCCGTTCCGGCGGCAGGCTCTGCCGATGGCGTTCGATGAACTCGTCCACGGTGGGGCCGCACCCGTCGGGGCACTCGTCCTCCAGCAGACCGGCCATCAGGTGCCGCCCCCGGGTGCCGGCGCGCTCCACCGCGGCGTCACCGGCCTCGGTGATCTGCACCAGCGACCGCCGGGCCGCGGCCAGCTCGCTTCTGGAGTCGGCGGCGTGCACCACCACCAGCGGCGCCCCGATCACCACGATGGCGGTGGCCAGGACCAGCGGCAGGTTCAGCACCCGCCGGAAGCGGCGCGCCAGGTAGACCTGGGAGGCCAGCAGCAACGGCAGCAGCACGGCCAGCGGCCCGGCCCACAGCAGCGCCGCCCAGCCCGTCCACCATTGGGCGGACGCCTCGGCCCGGAAGCGGGCGTGCTCTTTGGCCTGCAGGTCGGCGAGCTGGGCCAGGATGCCGTTCTCCGAGTGCATCAGGCGCGTGGCGTTCCACAGGTCGGAGGCGGCCAGCACGGTGTGGCCCTGCTGGAAGTGCGCTCCGGCCCGCCCGATCGCCCCGGTGTAGGAGACCAGCAGTCCCTCCACCATCTGCAGGATGCGCCCGCCCTCCTCGCCGACGGAGTTGTCCTCGGCGGCCTGTGCCAGGCTCTGGTTGGCGATGTCGAGCTGGTACTGGTACTCCTCGCCGGGGCGGAAGCCGGTGAGGCGGGACTCGCCCTCGGCGAAACCGGCCAGCGCGGCCCGGTCGGCCGCCGCCAGCGCCCGGCGGGCCTCGCCGATCTCCAGGGCGGCGGGGGCGGTGCGGGTGCGCATCTCCGCCACGCCGCGCTCCATCTCCCGCAGCGTCACCAGTGAGGTGACCAGCATGACCAGCGTGACGATCACCAGGCAGGCCCGCTGCACCAGCAGGGTGCGCAGCGTCGCGCTCGCCGGCGTCCGCCTGGGCGGCGCCGTGGAGGCCGGAGCGGCGGCATCGGTGGTCTGCGCCATCGGACTCTCCCTCACACGCTCTCAGGGTCGTCGTCCAGGCGGGTCTCGCAGCCGGTGCAACGGCGCGCATCGGCGGCCACGGGACGGCCGCACTCGGGGCAGCGGCGGGCGGGCGGCGGCGCCGGGCGGCCGGGGGTGGAGGCGGCCGAACTGCTGGGGATGAAGACGTTGGAGGCGACGTTCAGCAGCTTGCTGTCGATGAGCCGGACGTTCTCGCGCAGACGCGGCACGTCCCCGTCGAAGTAGAGCGCCTCCTGCAGTCGCCGCCGGAGTTCCGCGTTGCCCACCTCGGCCGCCAGTTTCAGGGCGCGAGCCCAGTACCGGGCCGCGTTCCCTTTGTCGCCGTCGCGGTAGGCGGCGTACCCGATCTCCACCAGCGCGTTCAGCTCCAGCTGCGTGACATGGTGGCTCACCTGAGGGTTGATCACGGTGGATCGCCGCGGATCGTCGGTCCACTCCACCGCGATCGGCGCGGAGACGTCCGGCGACTCGCCCGCCGACCGGCCGGCCCACAGGTCCACCCGGGCCAGCCGCTGGCGGATGCCCGCCGACCGGCCCGGCATGCCGGTCTTGGGGAAGCGCAGGCTGATCAGGTACTCGCGGAGCTCCTCGCCCCAGGCGCCCAGGTTGTACTCCACGGTGCAGCCGTCCGGGGAGATCCGCTCAGGGGTCAGCTCCACCCGGGTGGGGAACATCTGCCGCAGGAAGCCGACCTCCACATGGGCCAGGGTCCGCACGACCAGCCGCACGGCGGGCACCCGTTTGGCCATCACCGCCCGGGTCACGGCGGTGAAGTCGGCCTCCAGCTCCGCCGCCCCGCCGTCGGCATGGGCCCGGGCCCGCCCGCCGAGCCGGCGCGCGATCATCAGCAGGTCCCGGGGTTCCCAGTCCTCCCCGATGCCCGTGGGGTCGCAGGAGAACACCCCGACGCACCGCTCGACCTCCTCCTCCAGCGCCGTCTGCGCCGCCCGGTTGTGGCCGTCGGTGAGCAAGATGACGTGCCGGATGTCGGCGGTGGAGCCGGCCAGCAGGCGGCGGGCCCGCGCCAGCCAGGTGTGCATGGCGGTCCCGCCGCTGGAGTCCAGGTGCTGCACCGCCGCGATCGCCTCCGCCCGGGTGCGCGGGGACGCCTCGGCCAGGCGCTTGTGGGCCGGGTAGACCATCCGCGCCCGCTCGGCCCCCTGCACCACGGCGAACAGGGTGCCGTCCGGCAGGTCCCGCAGCGCCGCGACGGTCGCCCGCCGGGCGGCGGAGATCTTGGTCGCCGGCACGCCCATCGAGCCGGAGCAGTCCACCACGATGACCTCGGCGTGCCGCGGCGGCCCGGCGGGCGGCGCCGTCCCCCGGGCGGTGACGGTCAGCACGGCCTGGATCTCGTCATCGTCCACCGGCAGGAACGGTTTGTGGCTCACCTGCACGGTGAAACCGTTCCGGGCCTCCATGCACCCACCCCCTGAGGTCGCTCAGTCCACCGTCCACGGCCGGATCGCGTTGGCGCGGTCGATGAGGGCGTCGTGCTCCCGGCGGTCGCGCGCCTGCCGGGCGATGGTGCGCAAAGACCGCTCCAGCAGCAGGCGCAGCCCGCGCTCGGTCACCTGCGCCCCCAGCACCGCCCCGCCGTCCATCCCCTCCAGCTCGGACGCGTGGGCCAGCGCAGCCTCCCGGACGGCGGCCACCAGCCGATCCCGGGACTGGTCGTCCAGGTACAGGCCGGGCAGCCGGTCCAGCACCTTGCGGAAGTCATCGACCGTGGGCGGGGCCTTGCCGTCCGGAGGGGCCGGCAGGTGCCCCAGCAGGACACGGATCGCGGCGAGCCGGGCGGCGTCGTAGTGGCGGGAGGACTCGGGCACCTCGTCGAGGATCTGCACCGCCGCGCCGCGCCGTCCCGCGGCCAGGCGCAGCCGGGCCAGCCCGAAGGCGGCGCCCACCTGGGAGCGGTCCGGCAGCCACACCGCCCGGTAGAGCCGTTCGGCCTGGTCGAGGCGGCCCAGGTGCTCGGCGCACAGGGCCAGCGCCAGCTTGGGGGCGCCTTCGCCGGGCAGCGCGGCGTAGACCCGGGTGAAGCAGGCGTGGGCGGCGGCGACGTCCCTGCGGGCCAGTTCCAGCAGCCCGCGGTGCCAGGGCACGGTCCAGGCCATCCGGCCGCCCGGTTCCACCAGTTCCTCGGCCTTGGCCAGGTGGCGCTCGGCGGCCTGCAGGTCGCCCAGGTGCAGCCTGGCCCGGCAGGACAGCAGCTCGATCGCGGCGGAGTCGCGGTCGAACTGGGCGAGCTTGCTCAGCAGCATGCCCAGGTCGTCGGCGCCGACCGTCTCCAGGAAGCCGGCCGCCGGGTCGGCGGGGTCCACCCGGAGCGCCGGCAGGCCGGTGGCGATCGCGGGGGCGGACGGCGGGGTGTTCTTCGCCAGCTCGTCGAGCCGGGGGGCCGGCCCGGCCGTCCACCACCGCAGCGGCGGCGCGGTGCCCAGCCCGCCGTCCAGCGGCATCGGGGAGGTGGCGAAGAACGCCGAGGGTTCGGGACGTTCACGTCCGTCGTACAGCGACAGGATCTCCCGCAGCGCGCCGCCCAGCTGTTCGGCCATCTCGGCGGCGGAGCCGAAGCGGGCCTCGGGGTCGGAGTGGGCGGCGCGGGCGATCACCTGGCGCAGGGACTCGGTCTCCTCGGCGGAGCCGTTCTCGGCGACGTCCAGCAACGCCTGCAGGGTTTTGCCGAGCGCGTAAAGGTCTGAGCGCACGGTCAGGCCCTGCTCGGTGATCTCCTGGATGGGGACCTGGAACCCGGGGGTCCCGACGACGGGCGAGGAGCGGTCCTCGATCCTGCGGACGCCCCCCAGGTCGATGAGCTTGATCTGGTCGCCGCTGTGGATGACGTTGGCGGGCTTCATGTCGCAGTACAGCAGACCGCGCCCGTGCAGGTAGTCCAGCGCGTCGAGGATCTCCAGGCCGTAGGAGGCCACGTGCTCGGCCCGCAGCGGGCCGCCGAGCGGATGGCCGCCTCTGCGCGCCTCCCCCTCGATCTCCTGCAGGGATTGCCCGACGACGTACTCCATCACGATGTAGTCGATGAGCTCGCCGCTGCGCGGGTCGGGGTGCCGCACGAAGTTCCTGATGCGGACGATGTTGGGGTGGTCGAGCTCGACCAGCGCTTTGCGTTCGGCGTCGACCAGCTCCCGGGCACGGTCGGTGTGCGGGTCGATCAGTCCCTTGACCGCGACGAGGTCGCCGACCCGCTCGTCCTTGGCGAGGTAGACCCAGCCCAGCCCGCCGCGGGCCAGGGTCCCGGTGATCCGGTACTGGTCGCCGACCAGTTCGTCCTCGCGCAGCGTCGGCTCCGAGGAGGACTCCTGGGAGGGGCGCGGCGGCCGGGTGAGCTCCAGCGGGTCGCGGGCCGACACGGTCGGCAGCACGGCCGCCTCGTCGATGTGCGCCCGGCCGGGACCGACGAGCACGCTCCGCCTGACGACGGTGCCGCCCAGGAGGGTGTCGCTGACGGGCCACCAGGGCCGGCCGGGCGGGGCGCAGCCGCACACGTTGCAGAAGCCGCCCTGGTCGATGTACCCCGAGCAGCCGGGCTGGGCGCACGCCGTCATGCCCGCCCCCCGGCGTTCAGGTCATGGTGCAGCTTGCGCCATATCTCCTGGATGTAGTCGTCGACCGCGGCTTTGGCCCGGGGCAGGTCGCAGGGGGCGTGCCACAGCAGGTCGCGGGCGCGGCGGTAGGCCGCCGACAGGTGGAGGTCCTCGGCCAGCCCGCTTTGGTTCTGTCTCGCCTGGAATGCCTCGATGGTCTTGCGCAGTTCGTCGCGCTCGGCCTTCATCTTCTCGACGCGCCGCCCCAGTTTCGTGATCCGCTTCCACCAGCGCTCGGTGGCCTGCTGGAAGACCTCGGCGTCCAGTTCGACCAGCTCCCAGAGCGGCAGCAGGTCCCGGCCGCGGCGCAGCTCGGGCGGCGGGTCGGGCATGTCGGGCACCGAGGTCAGCCGTTCGGCGATCTCATCGCGCCGGGTGCGGACCTGCTCTTCCAGGGCCAGCAGCTCCTCCCACCGTTTTTGGATCCGCCACAGCCGCACGGTGAGGTCTTCATGGCCCGGCAGGTGGATCCAGGCGGTGTCCGCCACCTCTTTGACGGCGATGCGTACCGGCCAGCCGGACTTCAGGTCCAGTCCCTCGATGTGCCGGTGCCGCACTTCTTCCCGCCACTGCCGGGAGAGGATCAACGCCATGAGGGGGCGTGCGCCCAGTTCCAGCACGCGGCGCAGCTCGTCGGCGTCCACCAGGCGGCAGGCGGTGTTCAGATCCGTTCCCACCCAGCCGTTGCTGTCTTTGCTCACTTTGCCGATGTGCAGCGCCACGCGGACGCGCATGGCGCCTTCGGGGTCGCTGTCGGCGTCCTGCTGCAGTTCCCGGTGCAGTTGCCGGACGAGCGGGCCGGTCAGTTCGGCCGGCGATACCCAGGTGGGCAGGATCCAGAACGCCCCGTCGCCTCGGTCCTGCGGGGGGTGGACGTCTTCCCGGACGATCCCGGCGGCGTCCAGCGCGTTCCACATGACCCGGTAGAGCCGTTTGCGCAGCTGTTTTTGGGCACCGTCGGGACGCCTGCCGAATTCCTTGATGTCCACGACGACTATGGGGTGGCGTCCCATCGGTCTCCCCCAATGCGGCGCACCTGTCGGTACAGGGCCGCCCCCTCCGGCTGCTGAGCGCCCGGCCGCTGGATATGACGCAGCTTACCAAGCTCATTATGAGCAACTGTGTCATGTGATACGAAATATTTTCAGTCTGTTGTTCTCCGAAGCCGGAGAGTCCGTCGCCGCACCAGCATGATCGCGCTTTTTCCGACGCGGGACGCCACTTTTCGGTCTTTAGATCACAGGATTTAGGGAAGACCGTTAATGGGTTCGCGGGGCGAGATGGGGAGGGGCTTTCGGGGAGGTCGGTGGGGCGAGCCGCAAGAACGGGGCTCCAAAAGCCCAGGTGGCCCGGCGGATTCCTCCGCCGGGCCACCTGCATTCGGCTGAGCGCCCCCTGCGGCGCCGGGCGCGGAAGCCGACACGGCGCCCGCCTTCGCCCGCCCGGGCCACCGCGCCGCCGAATCCGACACGTCCGCTTCGACCTGCGGGAACGCCGCGTTGAAAGGTTCGGCGCCCGCCGGCGGAACCCCGCCGGGCGCGCGGCGGGCGACGCCGCGGCCGATCCGGCGCGGGGTCAGTTCAGGACGGGCAGGTTCCCGCCGAGCAGGCCGCCCAGCAGGGCGGTGACGGGATTGCCGTCGGTGGTCCTGTCGGGAACCCGCTGCCGGTCGACCTTGACGTTGAACGCGTTGTCCCGGAACTCCGCCGAGGTGCCGAAGTCCGCGTGCGCCGCCGCCGCGCCGAACGCCAGGCAGCCGGCCGCGACGGTCCCGACGAGTGCCGCACGATACGAAGCTTTGACCATCGGTGCTCCTTTGTGTCCGACCGAATGGGCACCGAAAGTAGCAGCGCCGCCAAGGACGCCAAGAGACGGACGCGCAAAGAGGATTCCCGGAAACGGTATTCCCCCGGCAGCTCCCCCGCCCCACGAGCGCCTTGAGGAAGTTTCACCGCAGTTGACCTGGGACGTTCGATATGAGCCCGCTTTTCTCCGCACTCGCGGGAATCCCGGGTCGGCCCCGGCGGATTCGTTCTTCCCCCTTCGGCCTTCCCGGCCGTTCTCCGCCGGAATGTCCTCCCGCGCCGCCGCCCGCTCGGCGGCTTTTTCAACACGCCGTCGCCGCGGCTTGAGACGGGGCATCGCGGCAGCCGGCACCGCCCGGGCCCCCGCCCCCGGCTTCCTGGGCCACGCGCCTGAAAAGCGTTCACTTCTTTCCGCCGCGGTCTGCGCGGGCCCGTTCCGGGTAGGCAGCCTCAGGAGCTGCGGTGGGCCCCGGCAGCACGTCCGGCGGGGCACGGGACCACACCCCTGCCCGCCGGTACCGTCCATGCGGCCGTCCCACCGCCGCCCGGACCCGCCAGAGCACCGGATCCTCCGCCTCTCCACTGGACGGCCCCGGGCGTCCCGGAAGTCGGGACCTGCCCCGATGACGGGCTGTGATCAGGCACAACTAGGCTGATGAGGAACTTGTTGGGAGGAAATACACGTGCACGAGAGGCTTGAGCCGATCTTTGAGGAGGTCGTCCGGCGCAACCCTGGTGAGCTGGAGTTCCACCAGGCCGTACGCGAGGTGTTCGAGAGCGTGGGGCCGGTGATCGCCAAGCACCCGGAGTTCACCGAGGCAAAGATCATCGAGCGGATCTGCGAACCGGAACGGCAGATCATCTTCCGGGTGCCGTGGACCGACGACAAGGGCGAGGTCCACGTCAACCGGGGGTTCCGGGTCGAGTTCAACAGCGCCCTGGGCCCCTACAAGGGGGGCCTGCGCTTCCACCCCTCGGTGAACCTGGGCATCGTGAAGTTCCTGGGCTTTGAGCAGATCTTCAAAAACAGCCTGACCGGCCTGCCCATCGGGGGCGGCAAGGGCGGCTCCGACTTCGACCCCAAGGGCCGCTCGGACGCGGAGATCATGCGCTTCTGCCAGAGCTTCATGACCGAGCTGTACCGGTACCTGGGCGAGCACACCGACGTCCCGGCCGGGGACATCGGGGTGGGCTCCCGCGAGGTCGGCTACCTGTTCGGCCAGTACAAGCGCATCACCAACCGCTACGAGTCCGGGGTGCTGACCGGCAAGCCGCTGCTGGTGGGCGGGGCGCAGGTGCGCCCGGAGGCCACCGGGTACGGGCTGGCCTTCTTCGTGGATGAGATGCTCAAGGCCCGCGGCGCCTCCTTCGACGGGCGGCGGGTGGTCGTCTCCGGGTCCGGCAACGTGGCCATCTACGCCATCGAGAAGGTCACCCAGCTCGGCGGCGTCGTGGTGGCCTGCTCGGACTCCTCCGGCTACGTGCTGGACGAAAAGGGCATCGACCTGCCGCTGCTGAAGGAGATCAAGGAGGTCCGCCGGCAGCGGATCTCCGAGTACGCCAAGGCGCGGGCCGGCAGCGGCGCGGTCTTCGTCCCCGGCCGCAGCGTCTGGGAGGTCCCCTGCGAGGTGGCGCTGCCGTCGGCCACCCAGAACGAGATCACCGGCGCCGACGCCCGCACCATGGTCGGCAACGGCTGCATCGCGGTGGGCGAGGGCGCCAACATGCCCACCATGCCCGAGGCGATCCGCATCTTCCGGGAGGCCGGGGTGGCCTTCGGGCCGGGCAAGGCGGCCAACGCCGGCGGGGTGGCCACCAGCGCCCTGGAGATGCAGCAGAACGCCAGCCGCGACTCCTGGTCGTTTGAGTACTCCGAGAACCGCCTGCGCCAGATCATGCAGGACATCCACACCCGCTGCCTGGAGACCGCCGACGCCTACGGCATGCCGGGCGACTACGTGGCCGGGGCCAACATCGACGGCTTCACCCGGGTGGCCGAGGCGATGCTGACCCTCGGTCTCATCTAGCGGGCCGATCGAGGTCGCCCCAGAGGACCTTCGTCCCTGCGAACACCTCGCTGACCTGGGGAAACCTGGTTGTGAACCGGTCAGATCGGCCCCATGAGGGAGGCGGGCGCATTGGACGAGATCACGGTCCTCCACCAGGAGGGCGACGAGTTCGCGATCCTGGTTCGCGACCATGTCATCCGCGTCGACCAGCCGTACCGGTCGGGGGGCCGGGACGCCGGCCCCACGCCCGTGGAGCTGTTCGTCGCGAGCCTGGCCGCCTGCGCGGCCCACTACGGCCGCCGCTACCTGGCCAGGCACGGGCTGCGCAGCGAGGGCCTGGAGGTCACCGCCGACTACACGATGTCCATGGCCCGCCCCGCCCGGATCCCCCGGGTGCGGCTGCAGGTCCGCTGCCCGACCGACCTGCCCGCCACCCACCTGGAGGGGCTGAAGCGGGCGATGGAGGGCTGCACCGTGCACAACACGCTGCACCGGCCCCCGGCCGTCCGGCTGGAGATCGAGCAGCCCGCCTCGAAGGCGGCCTGAAACCGCACGCGCCGGGAGGGGGCGAAGCCGGTCCCTTATGCGACCGGCCTTCGCCTCCCCGGCGCGCCGGGGCCGCGTCGTCTTGTGAAGGACGGGCGGTGCAGGGCGCCGTTCAGGTCGAACAGCGCTTTTTCGGCGACCTGCGGATCATCGGAGGCGAGCGCGCGCAGCCGGTCGGGCAAGTCGGCGGCGCTGCCATAGGCGTGGCTCAGGCGGCGCCATCTGTTCCGATCGAGCGGTTCTCTCAGCCGATCAAGAAATCGCCACATCGCGGTTCCCAGTGAACCTTATTCCAGCACGTGGTCTTGGGAACCGGAGACGGCCTCCAGAGCGATATCCGAGGTCATGACATTGCAGGTCACAGCATCGTTCTCGACTTCGAGGCCCCGTCCCCGCCTGCGGGAACGTCGTGTTGAAAAAGGCTCATCGCCGGATGCGTTCTGCGGCGGCCACGGCCATGTCCCGGTAGGCCAGATCGGTGGCGATCAGATCTTTTTCGATACGGGTGGCCAGCACGCGGGGACTGGTGGCGATCTCCTCGATGGCGGCGAGAGCAGGGGCGGCGGCAGGGCCGATGTCGCCCAGGCACTGCACCGCCAGCATCCCGACCGGTGTGGCCTCGACGCCCTCGATCAGGCGGGGAAGGGTCCGTTCGGCGTCGCCGGTGATGCGATACAGGGCGCAGGCCGCGCCCGTGCCGTACAACGAACTTTTCAGATGCCTTCTGATCAGCTTCACCACTGGAGCGGCCCGGTCACCGAGTCCGCACAACAGCTCGACTGCGTGGTCGGACAGTCCGCCTTTCAGGCCCTCGCCCAGCACTCGCAGCGGTTCCTCGGCGTCCCCGGTGATCTGCCACAGGGCCCAGGCCGCCGCGTCCCGGGCGATGGGGTCGGCGTCCGGCTCCAGGAGGCCGCGCAAATGCGGGACGGCCGCGGCGGCGGCGGAGCCGAGGGTTCCCAGGGTCCACGCACAGGCGGGGACCGCCGTTCCGCGTTCCAGCACTCCGATCAGCTCCGGCAGCAGCGGCAATGCCCGGGGGCCCCAGGACCTCAGCCCGATCAGCACGCCGATCAGCGTGTCGCCGGGGAGCTCGGGGTTCTGCCGCGGCGCCCGCAGATACGCGGCGACGTGCGGGATCAGCTCTTGGGCGGCGCCCCGCAGGCCTTCCAGCGCGCGGCCGATGGGGATCGGCAGCCGCGGCTCGGCCAGCTCGGCGGTCACCGTGGGGATCGCCCGGGCGTCACCGACGAGGCTCAACGCCCAGGCGGCGTTCCCGCTGACCTCCGCTTCCGGATCGTCCAGCAGTTCGGCCAGCCGATCGGCCACATCCGCGATGCGCGGCCCGCCTTGCACGATCTGCCGGGTGGCGGCGATGCGCACGGACGCCTCGGGATCGGCGCACAGTTCCACCAGTGACGGCAGCAAGGTCTGCGGGCCGGCACGCCAGGTCAGCATCACCTCACCGGCCAGTGGGAGCGCCTTGAGGCGTTCGGCGGAGTCGGTGGTTCGCAGCGCCTGCACCGCGACGGCGAGATGAGTGTCTGCGTCGTCGCTGAGAGCCGACAGCAGGAACTCGGCGCGGCCCTGGGAGGACGTCCACGGTTGATCATCAAGTGCGGACCGCTCGGCTCTCAGCTCCGCGCCGATCGCCTCGCATGCGGCGTCGTCGAGCCCCGCCCCGCAACGCGCCAGGGCCACGCCCGCCGCCACGCGGACCTCCCGCGCCCGCGCCGCCCGGAGCCGTTCCCGCAGCCAGGCGACCGGCCGCTGCCGGCGCCGGCGGGCCAGCTCCCCCACCGAGAGGATCATGCTCGCGGCGGTGCCGACGTCCTCCTCGCGAGCCGCCCTGTCCTGCAGGGCCGGAAGCGGATCTGAGTCGTGGCCGGGAAAGCGGGCCAGGATGCGAGCGGCTTCGGCACGGACCTCCGGGTCCCCGTCCTCCAGCAGCCGCGCCAGCGTCGGCGCCTGAGCCTGGACCGCGGTCCGGGCGGCGCGCGCCCATTCCAGCTGGGCGGGAAAGTTGAGAAGGTCGCTGTCGCCGCCCAGAGCGGCGATCTCCTCCAGCTCCCACACCGCGTCGGCGATATCGAACATGAGGCGGAGCAGCCGCGGCCGATGGTGGGTTCGCGGCGCAGCCGCCAGCTCGGCCAGGAACGGGACGACGGCCGGGCTCGCCGAATAGACCATCGCCTCCTCGGTCTCCCACAGCACCGACTCCAGTCTCTCGACCGCCTCCCCGGCCTGGCCGGCGTCGTCTGAAGCCGCCTCGCGCAGCAGGCGGGGGATGGCCGTGGCCCTGCCGTAGGCGTGCTTGAGACGTCGCCAGTCGATGCCGTCAAGGTTCATCCGCCCAGTCCTTCGGGTCGTCTCCCAGAGGTTTGTGTTCGGCCGACAAGTCTTGCGGAGCGGGGCCGGGGGCGTCCCCACCTCTGGGGCCGGGCCATTGTCCGCCTTTCGCCATCACGCGACAGTTCATCTACCGAACGCTCCTCGATATGCACTGCTTTCGGGTGGTCGGCGCTTCGCGGAGCGTCGTGCGTCCGTGCTCGTCCCCGGCGCCGCGCGACGCGCCCGTGGTGGTGCTGTTCCACGGCGGCGGCGCGGCCACCAACGTCATGCCCGCCGCCTACCCGGACGTCTTCGCCGCCGGCGCGGTCTTCTTCGGCATGCCCTACGGCCGCGCCGACACCGAGGAGGACCACTTCACCACCGGCGCCTTCGGCCCGTGCTCCGGCTCCTACTTCACCGTCCCGCCCCGGCAGTGGGGCGGACCGCATCCGCCCGGCCCACCCCGGCCATAGCGGGCCGCGGCCCCGCGTCCAGATCTGGCACGGCGGCAACGGCGTCGGTGGGTTATGGCCTGATCTGCGGGCCGTACCACGCCGCCGGGTTCTTCGGCCTGGGCGCCTCCGGCCCGGGTGAGCCCGCAGAGCCCGGCGGGCGGCCGTGCTGCACCGCCACCAACGGCGAGCACGTCAGCGCGGGCCGGGCGCGCACCGTTCTGCCGGTCTACGCCAACGGCTCCAACGGCTACATGGGGACCCGCGGCAGCCCGGTCAGGCGCAGCCTGCTGCAGACCGGCCCCGGCCACTGCGAACTCGTCGGCTCCTGCCCGTGACCTTCGCGTGAGGGCCGTGGCCCCCGGCCGGGGACCACGGTCCTTCGCCTTGCCCGCCCGCCGGTGCAGATGCGCCGTCCGCCCAGGTCACCGGTGCATCCCGCAGGCCCTGCGGGCGACCGGGGCCGGTCGGCCGCCCCGACGCTCAGGAGTCCCGGTGGGTGTGGTGGCGGACGAGCGGCGCCAGTTCGGGGGCGGAACGCGCGACGGTCTGCCGGACGCGGATCTCCGCCGGCGGCCCGAAAGCGTCATACAGCTCGCCGAAGACCTCATGGGCGCGCCGGCGCGGCCAGTCGTCCGGCAGCAGCTCCTCGGGCGGCTTGGGGTCGAGGCCGGGAAAGTGCAGCCGGTCGTACATCAGCTCGGTGCGGGCCCGCAGCGCCTCCGCCGCGCCGACGACGCCCCGGCCGGCCCGGTGCAGCGCCGCGCGGGCGGCGGCCGGGGAGATGCCGAACTCGCCGAACAGGGCGACCAGCGCGGCCGAGGGCAGGTGCTCGGGCCGTCCGCTCCAGTAGTCGCCGAGCAGGGTGACCAGCAGGTGCCGGGGCTTGGCCCCGCTCTGCGGCCTGGGCAGGCCGACCTGCCGCTCTCGGCCGGTGCGCTCGTCATGCCGCCCAGTCCATGGACGGCACTGTGTCTTCCGGCCGGGTGATGATCTGCATTCCGTCTGTGAAAAGGCCGGCGGCGGCCGCGAGGAGAACGGCCGCCGCCGGGGACGGGGGCGGCCCCGCCTTGTGCCGGCGGGGCCGCGGTGAACCTTTTCCGCACGCCGCCTCTCCCGGCGGGGACGGGCCTTGGGCGGTCAAGGGCGATGCGGTGACCTGGAAGGACGTGGTCGTGGACACCGCTGAGGCCCGTCCCCGGATCTCAGGTCGCGTGCCGGAGAAGGTTCAGTGATCACATAGGGCAGGTGAAGCGGGCGTCGGAGAAGTCCGACAGCAGGCCGGTGCTGGGCGGCGGGCACAGGAACTGGGTGTAGCGGGTGTCATCGTCGATGAACCGCTTCATCCAGGCGATCATGTACTTGGCCATCTGGGTGTTGGTGACGTTCGGGAAGAAGTGGCTGGCGTTGTCCAGCTCCAGGTAGGCCTTCTCCGGCGCGTTGGACAAGCTGTTGTAGAACGGGATGGAGTGCGTGGCGACCGGCGCGACGGCGTCGAGCTCACCACCGATGATCAGGGTCGGGGTGCGCACTTCCGGCCAGGTCTTGTCCAGGTTCCAGGGGGCCAGCGGGATGGCGGCCTTCAGCGAGGTGCGGGCCTTGGCGGCCTCCAGCGAGCCGCCGCCGCCCATCGAGTGGCCGGCCACCGCCAGGCGCGAGGCGTCCACCCGGTCGCGGACCGCGCTGCGCTGGGTCAGGTAGTCCAGGGCGGCCAGCAGCTGCTGACCGCGCTGGTCGGGCTGGTCCAGGGTGGTGTTGGTCTCGATGCCGATGACCACGAAGCCCTGGGAGGCCAGCCGGTGGCCCAGCCACTCCAGGCTGGACCAGTAGGCGGTGAAGCCGGGCGAGATGGCGATGGCGCCGAAGGTGCCCTCGCTGGTGGTGGTCGGGTAGTAGATCTTGCCTCCGCCGAAGCCGGACACGCTCAGCCGCGAGACGGTGATCTCAGCGGTGTTGAACGGCCCGCGGGCGGCGGTGATGCTGGCCTCCGTGGGGTTGGGACCCCGCTGGTAGGGGTTGGCCGCCGCCTGTGCGGGGGAGGCGGCGACCAGGGCGCTGGCGGCCAGCGCTGCGGCGGGCAGCAGGCTGAGGGCCCTCTTGAGGGTGCGCTTCATCGGACCGGACTTCCTTTCCTGCGATGGCTCACGGGCCTTGAGTCCGCGAGCCGGTCCCCTTGGAGGGGCGGGAGGGACCACGCCGACCGCTCGGCCCTCCATGACCGGGTGGTCGGACTAGCGAGGAGTTTGAGCGCGAAAAGGGCATCTCGAAATCGGTGAAATCACCAGTCCTGTGCGAGACGACCGTTTGTTGTCGCCGCAAGACGGCACAGGGGGGCGGGAGTTGTAGGGCCTCACAGCGTCTTTTCGTCACCGCACACGAGGAATCGCGGTCTCGCCGTTCCAACGGCCCCGTGACGCGGCGCGCAACGCTTCCGAAGCGGTGGCGCCGACCCGCGGCGGGCGTCCCGCTCCGGCGGCCCCGTGCGTTGCAGACCCGCCAAGACGGGTATCGGCCGGGCATGACGCACGCCACTGGTCCGTCCGGGCAACCCGATGACGCCACGATCGAGGCGGTCGGCAAACTGAGCGAGGCGCTGGAGACCGTCGAGCGCGCCCGCGGGCACCTGTACTCCTTCCACCAGCTCATCGGCGGCGCCGACTTCGCCGTCGAGGACGCGGCCGACCTGCTGGCCCGGGCCGGTCACCGGCAGCTGGCCGAGGAGCTGAGACGGCAGATCATGGGCCGCAACGTGCTGCCGGGCCGGTGGACCTTCCAGGTCGTGGAGGAGTTCGACGACACCTACTACGAGCCGTTCCGGGCGTTCGAACGCCGCGTCCGCGACGAGCTGACCGGCGGCCGGCGGCACCTGCATGAAGCCCGCATGAAGGAGGAGCGCCGCACCCACGGCCTCCCGGGCCACGAGGCCACACCCGAGGGGTGAGCCTTTTGCCCTGCGCCTCGGGCATCGCGGTCTCGGCGAGGCCGCCTCTGCGGTGCCGCACCGCCGATTTTTTCTTCACCCGACCCATAGGTCTATGCGATGGCCGGATGGCGGCCACTGAGGCGTTCATCTCTTGGAAGGGACGGCCGCCACGGCGATGAACGGTCACTGAAAAGCCGTCGGGTTTTTCAAATAGCCCCTCTCTTGGGGCGATGGCATGCTCGGCCCCGCTGCCCGTCCCATACTCGACGGCCCCGGGAGCGTCCCCTGGCAAGCGCCTGCCACCTGCGGAAACGCTTCTCCCCGGGAGGGTTGGGCGAACCACGGCCGAAAGCCGCTCATCCAGAATCCGATTCTGGATTGTGAATCAGATGCTAAACGCGCATGGCAATGCATGAGACGGCTTCATACCACCCTTTTCCACCCTGAGTCACAGTCGTCAGTGCCCACTTTTCCCGCCGGACGGCGATCGCCCCCGCTCGCCCGTCCGGCGCGCCACCCCAGTGGAGTGACGATGCGACTTGCACGACTGCTGACCTGCATGCTCACCGGAGCGGCCGTGGCCGGCACCGCCCTGGTGGCGCCGCCGGCCGCCGCCGCGGCACCGTCGCTGTGCCAAAGCAGCGACGAGGACATCTACACCGTCCCGCAGACCATCACCGGCGACCCCGGGGACCTGCTCGCCTGCCGGCAGACCTCGCTGCCGCTGATCCCCGGCGTCAAGATGAAGGCCTGGAAGATCAAGTACGTCTCCACCGACGTACGCGGCGACAAGATCGCGGTATCGGGGTTCGTGGCGATCCCGGACAAGGCGTGGACGCGCGGCGGATCCCGTCCCACGGTGGCCTTCAGCCCCGGCACGCTCGGCTCCGGGTCGCAGTGCGCGCTCTCCAAGCAGATGGCCGGCGCCCAGGTCGACTCCTATGAGGCCGGCAACCTGCGCAAGTTCCTGGAGGCCGGGTTCGCGATCGCCGCCTCCGACGGGGTCGGCTACATGAACGGCCAGGTCCACACCTACACGGTGGGCCTGAACGCCGGGCATGCGATCTTGGACGCGGTGCGCGCCGCGCGGCAGATCCCCGGCGGCTCGCTCACCGCCGACGGCAAGGTCGGCCTCGCCGGTTACTCCGAGGGCGGCTTCAACACCCTGTGGGCCGCGCAGCTGGCCTCCTCCTACGCCCCCGAGCTGAACGTGGTGGGCGCCGCCGCCGGCGGCGTGCCCGGCGACCTGAAGCTGGTCGCCGAACGGCTCAACGGCGGTCCCTTCGCCGGGTTCCTGGCCGACGCGGTGGTCGGGCTGAGCGCCGCCTACCCGCAGATGCCCTTCGACGAGCTGCTCAACGACCGGGGCCGGCGTGCGGTCCAGGAGGTCAAGAGCAACTGCCTGTTCGGGACGCTGGGCGCCTTCGCCTTCCGCAAGCTGGAGGACTTCACCACCGACCGGCTGACCCTGCCCCGGATCTACGCCCTGGCCGGCCCCGACGGCACCACCTGGGGTGAGATCATCGACGCCCAGAAGCTCGGCGTGGGCATCGGCACCCCCGCCTCCGGCGCCCCCTACAAGATCGGCTTCCCGGTGCTGCAGTACCGCGGACTGCTGGAGGAGATCATCCCGCACGAGGCCGAGGACGGCACCCGCCGGCGCTACTGCCAGGCCGGCATCACCACCCAATGGCGCCTCTACGCCGGTGAGCACCTGACCACCGACTGGCTGGCCGCCGGCGACGTCACCGACTGGCTCGGCGACCGCTTCGCCGGGAAACGCGCCACCGGCAACTGCTGAGAAAGCCCCTCGGCCCGGACGGTGTCCCTCCACCGTCCGGGCCGAGGCATGTCAGGTGTTCTGCGGCGGCCGCTACGGGACGTTCTGCGCACGACCAGCCGCTCGGATCCCCCGGTATACGCATTCAGCCCGATCTTGACGGACGACGCCGCATCCTCGCCGTCCCGGAAGCTCTGACGGCCCGCGCTCAAGGACAGGCCGCCCCGCACACGACCGGCAGGGCCGCAGAAGACCCGGCCGGGCCTCCTGCCGCGCACAACCGGCCGGCCAAGCCGCCGGGCTCCCGGCATAAGCGCTCAGCCGACGCCCACGGACGCCACCCGATCTCTCAGGGCTTTGAGACGGCACGCGCCCAGGGACCCGATGCCCTCCCCGCGCACGGGAAGCCCCGGTCACTCCTGGGCGGCGCCGCGTTTCCAGTAGCCGGAGAAGTAGATGGCCTCCCGGTCGATGCCGCGGTCGTCGACCAGGTGGCGGCGGATCTGCTTGACGGCCGACGACTCGGCCGCCACCCAGGCATAAGGGCGTCCAGGCGGCAGGCCCGCCTCACGGACGGCGGCGAGCAGCGACTCCCCGTCGCTGCGGTGCACCCACCTCACCTCGGCCCCTTTGGGCGCATCGAGGTGCTGCCGCTCCTCGGGGGAGGCGACCTCCACGAACACCCGGGCGGTGGCGTCCCGCGGCAGCGACTCGAGGATGGCTCCGATGGCGGGCAGCGCGGTCTCGTCCCCGGCCAGCAGCACCCAGTCGGTGCCGGGCGGCGGAGCGTACTCGGCGCGCGGCCCCCACAGCCCCACGTGGTCGCCGGGCCGGGCGTTGCTCGCCCAGCGGGACCCGGGCCCCTCGTCCCCGTGCAGCACGAAGTCGATGTCGACCTCGCCCAGCTCGGGGCGGTGCCGGCGGATGGTGTAGGTGCGGAAGACCGCCCGCACCGGCTCCCTCTGCCAGCGCTCCCACCAGTCGTCGCCGGTGGGGTAGACGGGACGGTCCTCGCCCGGCAGCGGGAAGAAGACTTTGACGCGGTGGTCCAGTCCCGCGCCGGGGAAGTCCTCCAGCCCGCCCAAAGTGATGCGGGTCATGTGCGGGGTCAGCGGCGTGACCCGGGTGACCTGGGCGGAAAAGTGCCGGTAGCTCACTGATGCGCCTCGATCAGACTGCGCGGACGCAGGTCCGTCCAGTGGGTGCGGACATACTCCAGGCACGCCTCGCGGCGGTCGGGCCCGAACGCGGTGGACCATCCGGCGGGGACGGCGGCGAACACCGGCCACAGGGAGTGCCGGCCCTCGGCGTTGACGAGCACCAGGTAGTCGGCCTCGGGGTCCTCGAACGGGTTGGTCATCGGGGTGCCTCCTTGCGTCGTCACCACGGGCGTCCCGGCCCGGGACGGCGGGGCCGGTCCCCCGCCGTCCCGGCGCCGGGCGGGGTCAGTCGGCCTTGGCCGCGGCTTCGGCGATCTTGGGAACGACGTTGTCGACCACGTAGGGGGCCGACAGCGGGGTGGGAGTGCGCAGCGGCCAGAACGACTGCAGGTCCAGCGCCACGTACGAGCCGCGCTTGACCACATCCAGGCTGGAGAACAGCTTGTTCTGCTCGAACTTGCGCTGCAGGGCGGTGTCGTTGTTGTAGTGCGAGATCAGCACGTCCACATCCAGCACGCCGAGCTTTTCGGTGCTCAGCTCGACGGCGAAGCTGTCACCGGGCAGGTTCTTGATCTGCTCGGGCAGCACCATCCCGAACCCGTTGAGGGTCTTGACGGAGATGTCCTCGGTGGACTTCATCACCCCGAGGTTGCCGTTGGGGAAGGTGCTGGTGAAGGCGAACTCCTTGCCCTGCAGCTGCGGGTACTTGTCCTTGACCTCGTTGAGCTTGGCCTCGACCTCGGCGACCAGCTTCTCCCCGTCGGCGGGACGGCCGATGGCCTGGGCGACCTGGCGGGCGATCATCTGCCAGGAGTCCTCATACGGGCCGGTCTGGTAGGCCGTGGTGGGGGCCAGCTTGGAGAGCTTGTCGTAGGCCTTGTCGATGTAGTAGTCGCCGCCGGCCAGGATCAGGTCGGGCTTGAGCGCGGCGATCTCATCCAGGTTGAACCCCGAGTCGGTGGCCCGCAGCATCTTGGGCTTGGGGTCCTTGACCTTGGGAGCGGTCCAGGGGGCCAGCCCGTCCTTTTGCACGCCGGTCAGTTCTGCCATGCCGACCGGCTGCACGCCCAGCGCCAGCAGAGTGTCCTGGTCGACCTCGCCGAGCGCGACGATGCGCTTGGGCGGTTCCTTGATCGTGGTGGTGCCGAGCTTGTGGGTGAGGGTGACCGGGAAGGCGCCCTGGCCCGTCCCGGAGGCGGCCGGTTCGTCCTCAGAGTCACCGCCGCAGGCCGCCACCAGGCCCAGGCTCAGCACGAGCGCACTGGTCGCGGCCAGCCGCCGCATCATCGTACGCATGGGGGATGCGTGTCCTTCCTTGTGTATGGCTGTCACCGCATAGGGCAGATTATTTAGGTAAGGCTTGCCTAAGCTAGCAAGATTCACTGATCTCCGGAAGCGTCCGGCATCCAACGATTCGGCAACGGCCCGCCCGCCCCGGCGACGACCTCCTGCTACGCACCCGCCCTCAGGACGCCGGATCGCCTGAAGTGTGAGAAACCACACCGGGACGCACGATCGCGACCGGGCAGCGGGCGTGGTGAACGATGCCGTGGCTGACCGACCCCAGCCGCAGGGCGCGCAGCCCGCGCCGGTCATGGGCGCCCACGGCGACCAGATCGGCCCGCTGCGAGGCCACGGTCAGCGCGTGCACCGGGTGATCACGGACGACGTCGATCACCGTCTCCAGCTCCGGGTAGCGGTCCCGCAGCGGGGCGATGGCCTCCTCGATCGACCGCCGCAGGGACCGGGCGGTCTGCTCGGCGTCCACCCCGTCGGCGATGCGGGCCGGCAGCCGCCACCCGTGCACCGCCCGCAGCCTCGCCTTGCGCAGCGAGGCCGCCTCGAAGGCGTACTCCAAAACGCCCCGGCTCTCGACGGACGGGTCGATCCCGGCGACCACCTCGCCATGGGCCGGCCCGCCGGCCTCCCCGCGCACGATGACCACCGGGCCGGGCGTATGACCGGCCACATGCAGCCCCGTCGAGCCCAGCAGCAGACCGGCGAAGCCCCCCGTGCCGTGGGAGCCGACGACGATCTCAAAGGCGGTGTCCGCCTGCCCCTGCAGGGCCTGCTCGGGCGACCCCATGACCAGCTCGGTGCCGACCTCCAGCTCCGGGTGGCGCCGCCGGGCCAGCCGTTCGGCCTCCTCCAGGACGAGCCGTCCCGAACCCTCCAGCGAGACCATCAGATCCGCCGAGCCCACCACCACCGCGGTGCCCATCCCCCAGGGCTGCACCGCGTGGACGATGCGCAGCGGCCGTCCCCGGAGCATCGCCTCGTCGGCGGCCCATGCGACGGCGTGCTCGGCTCCGGCGGAGCCGTCGGTGCCGACGACCACGGGCGCCGTGGAGGTCTGCGAAGGCTGCGCCATGACATGCCTCCCCGCTCAAGGACGGCCGGACCGGCCCAGTGCCGGCAGGGCCGTCCTACCCACTCCGGCGCCGAAGATGAGCGGCCCGGCTGTGCGCTTGCGGGCGTCCCTAAAGCAGGACGAGCTTCGGCGGGCGGGCTCATTTGAACGGCTCGGCCGCGCGGGCGGCATCACCGGATGGACGATCCCCTCGCCTTCCAGGCCGTGCAGGGTGACGGTGAGCATCCGCCGGCTGCTGCCCTCGATCTTTCGTTCGGGTCCGTTGAGGCGCCTGGCGCCGCAACCGATCTCGGCGATCATCTACAGCGGTCGCTTGTCCCCGATCCGGTCAGGACGCCGCGGGCCCGGCACGGGGACGGTGTCCAGTGTGGCTCCGTGACCTGCATGGTCGCCTCCAGGCGTCCGAGGAGGCGGAAAAAACGCCTTGGTGGGCTTCACCGTCCGCCGTCAGCGCCGGCCGGCGAGGGCGGTGATGATGGCCCGTCCCTCACGCAACCGCGTAATACGGGCGCAGGAGGAGCTGGACCAGGAGACACAGCGGTGGACTCTCCCATAGTGGGAGCGTCCACGATGAGGACGTGCACGCCGAGCCGGGGCAAGCGCCCCGAAAAGAACCGACGACCCAAGCGGCCATTCCCGCCCCGGAGGTCAGGCCATGACCACGCTGATAGACATCGACGCCCGCGGCATGCAGCACTGCGAGACGACCGCGCTGGGGGTGCTGCTGCGGCACCAAGGGCTCGACCTGTCCGAGCCCATGCTGTTCGGCCTCGGCTCTGGGTTGTCCTTCATCTACTGGGACGGCAAGAACCTGGACTTTCCCTTCCTCGGGGGACGGGTCAAGCCGTTCGAGCTCACCAAGAACCTGGCCGCCCGGCTGGGGCTGGAGCTTGCGGTCCACGAAACCTCCTCGCCCCGCAAGGCCTGGGAGAACGTGGCGTCCGCCATCGACGCCGGCCGTCCGGTCGGGTTGCAGCTCGACAGCCACCACCTGGACTACTTCACCCCGAAGGTGCACTTCGCCGGTCACATCGTGGCCATGTACGGCTACGACGACCGCACCGCCTACCTGGTGGACACCGACTCCCAAGGCGGGGCGGTGACCACCAGCCTGGACGGTCTCGCCCGGGCCAGGGCCGCGCGCGGGCCGATGGCCGCCAAGCACCGTTCCTTCACCCTCACCGTTCCCAAGGACGCGCCCTCCCCGCAGAGCCGGATCGTCCCCGCCATCACCGCCTGCGCCGACGCCTTCCTCAACCCGCCGATCGCCAACCTGGGGTACCGGGGCATCGAGAAGGCCGGGAAGCTGGTGCGCACCTGGCTCCAGCGCGCCGGCGACCCCCGGCGGGATCTGCCGCAGGCCGCCTTCCTGATGGAGAAGGGCGGCACCGGCGGCGCCCTGTTCCGCAACCTCTACCGCGACTTCCTCGCCGAATGCGCCCAATCGATCGACAGCGATCACCTGCGCACCGGGCACAGGCTGTACGCCGAGGCGGCCACCCTGTGGACGGAGACCGCGACGCTGATCGCCAAAGCCGGCGAATCAGGCGACGCGCAGTGCCTGGACCAGGCCGGTGACCTCCTCGGCGACCTTTCACGTCTGGAACGCGAGGCCATGCAGACACTGCGCCGCCTGGCGGAGTGAGCCTTCCTCAACACGCCGTCTCCGCAGGCCGAGACAGTGGCATCGCGGTCAGGGACGACGCCGGGGCCTGGAACGAAACGACGTAGACGCCCGGCCCGGCGTCCGCAAGGGAGCACTTCGGAGCACATCCCGTCGGCACCGGTGCTCCGGCGAGGCCGAACGCCCCGGCGGCAAGTGCTCGTCTCATGACCCGGCCATGGGCTGATCCGTTGCTTGCCGGGGCGTCCGCAGGGGTACCGGAGGTAACCGAGACCCACCACGATCATGAGCGAACAAGATCAGACGATGCGGCCGTCACACCACCCGAGACACTCGGTCAACGACGAAGTGGTGGCCGCATGAAACAGACCTGGAGCCTGACGGAGTTCACCGAGACCCGGGAACTGGGGCGCGGCGCCCAGGGACGCGTGGTGCTGGCCCGTCACCGCAAGTCCGGTGCCCTGGTGGCGATCAAATACCTGGAGCGGGCCGCCCCGGAGGCCCTGGCCGGGCTGCGCGCCGAGGCCCAGATGCTGGGACGGCTGCGCAGCCCCCACGTCGTGCGGCTCTACCAGTTCGTGGAAACCCCCCAGGGCGCGGCGATCGTCATGGAGGCGGTCAACGGGGTGTCGCTGCGCGCGATCCTCGACAAGCACGGCGCACTGGCCCCCGAGGCGGCGCTGACCGTGCTGAAAGGGTCGCTGCTCGGGCTGGCCGCCGCGCACTCGGTGGGCGTGGTGCACCGCGACTACAAACCGGCCAACGTCGTGGTGCGCGAGGACGGGCTGAGCAAGCTCGTCGACTTCGGCGTGGCGGCGCTGGCCGGGCAGGGCTCGTCCTCCGGCACCCCCGCCTACATGGCCCCCGAGCAGTGGCGCGGCGAACCGGCCTCACCGGCCACGGACGTGTACGCCGCCACCGGCGTCTTCCTCGAATGCGTGACCGGACGGCGGCCCTTCGCGGGCGTGGAGGCGGCCGCGCTGATGCACCACCACCTGAACGTCCCCGTCCCGCTGGACGACGTGCCCGAGCCGCTGCGGCCCCTGATCGCCCGGGGCATGGCCAAGGACCCCGGGCAGCGCCCGCCCGGGGCCGCCGCGTTCGTGGCCGAGCTGGAGGCCACCGCCCGCGCCGCCTACGGGCCGGACTGGGAGCGGCGCGGCATCGGGGCGCTGGCGGGCGCCGCCGTGGCGCTGGCCTCCCTGTTCCCGCTGACCGCGCTGGCCGTGACCCCGGCGGGGGCGGCCGTGGCGGGCGGCTCGGTGGCCTCCTCGGTGGGCCAGGGGCTGCTGGCCACCGCGGCGGGCAAGGTGACGATCGCGGTGGCCGGCACCGCCGTGGTCGCCGCCTCGGCCGGCACGGTGACCTACGCGACCCGGGATGCCTCCCCCGCCCCGCGGCCGTCCCCCGCCGCCGTCGTCACCACGGCCACCGAGAGCTGGACGAGCGCCAACCCGCGGGTGGTGCTCCAGAACGCCCAGTACGTGCGGGTCAGCGGCCTGCGCGACGCCGCGCTGCAGCAGCGGATCAACCGCGCGCTGCGGGCCCCGCTGGACCGGCTCATCAAGATGGGCCGCGAGCACGCCGTCCGAAGCAGGACGGCATGCGAGGGACGTCCCACGCAGATCTACTCCACCGTCCGCCTGGGGGTGCGCGGCCCCGCGCTGGTCTCGGTGCGCTACCGGCTGTGGAGCGACTGGTGCCAGGCGGCCGACGGGATGCCCGCCGGAGAGGTCGTCACCATCGACCTGCGCACCGGACGCAGGCTCACCGCCACCGACGTGTTCCGCCCGCAGACCCTGACGCCCACGGGCCTGAGCAGGCTGCAGAGCCTGGTCGTCCAGCGCGAGCCGGACCCGCCGTGGTCGAACTGCGCACCCGAGGGCCGGTTCACCAGGAAGCACTTCGGCGACTGGACCGCCCCGGCCGGCGACCGGGAACCGCCGATGCTCAGCGCGTTCTTCACTCCCAGCGCCTTCGAACTGGCCTGGCACGTGAGCGGCAGCGACGGCTGCCAGACCCTGACCTTCACCGCCCCCTATGCCAAGGTCCGCGACCTGCTCCAGCCTTCGGTGCTGTCACTGCTGAACCCGTCGCCCACCCCGTCCTGATCCCGGCGCCCTGCCGCCGCCTTCCGCGGCGCTGCTCCTTGGTCCCGGACGAAAGGCCACGCCTCCGCACCGGGCCGGCGATGCAGCACCATGGGCCTGCCACACGCACCGATACGCCACGCCCTCGTGCCGGGCCAGGGCACGCAGCCCCCGAACCTGCCACAAGCACCGACCCGCCACATCTCCGCACCGGAACGGTGATGCAGCACCATGGGCCTGCCACACACCGGTACACCACGTCCTCGTACCGGGGCGAGGCATGTGGCGCCATGGGGCTGCCACACGTACCGGTACACCACGCCTTCGTGCCGGGACAGGGCATGCGAAAGCCCAGGGCGGGCACAGCGCGCCTGTTCGGCCGCGCATTTCACCCTCCCTGGGCCGGGTCGCTGTTATCTGTTCCTGGCCAGGGCCTCCTGGCTGGGGCCGCTGCCGCCGCTACCGGGCCTGCTGCTCTTGCTGCACCTCCTGGTCGGCTCGCTGGATCTGCTGCGGCTGCTGGGCCTGCTGGCTCTGCTTGTTCTGCTGAGCCCGGGCCTGCTGAGCCTGCTGGTTCTGTTGTGCCTGGGCCTGCTGGGCCTGCCGGTTCTGCTGGGCCTGCCGGTTCTGCTGAGCTTGCTGGTTCTGCTGGGCCTGCCGGTTCTGCTGGGCCTGCCGGTTCTGCTGGGCCTGTCGGTTCTGCTGGGCCTGTCGGTTCTGCTGGGCCTGCCGACCCCGCTGAGCCGATCGTCCTTCCTGAGCCTGCTGGGCCTCTTGGGCCTGCTGAATCTGCTGAATCTGTTGGGACTGCTGGGACTGTGGAGCTTGCTGGGCCTGCTGGGCTTGCAGCGCCTGCCATGCCTGCTGGGCCTGCTGGGACTGCTGGACGTGCGGCAGCTTGTAGGCCCACTGCTCATAGAAGGCCCGCCTGGCCTGGTCGGCCTGCTGCGGCGACATCACCATCCGAGGCCGCTGCGCCTGTTGCGCTAGCTGCGCCTGCTGCTCTTGTCGAGCTTGTCGCTCTTGTCGGGCCTGCTGTCCTTGCCGGGCCTGCTGGGGCTGCTGCATGTGCGCCAGCTCATGCGTCCCCTGCCGTTGGAAGATCTGTCCTGCCCGCTCCATCTGCTGCGGCAGCAGCACCGCCTGAGGCTGCTGCACCTGCAGAGGCTGCCGCATCTGCGCGGGCTGCTGGATCTCATGCCGCCCCTGCTGGGGCTGCTGCACCTGCCAGATCTGCCGGGACTGCTGGACGTGCGGCAGCTTGTAGGCCCACTGCTCATAGAAGGCCCGCCTCGCCTGGTCGGCCTGCTGCGGCGACAGCACCACCCGAGGCCGCTGCACCTGCTGCCCCTGCTGCGGCGACAGCACCCCTTGAGAGTGCTGCATCTGCGGCCTCTGTTTCGACGGCAGCAGTCTCACCCACTGTCCGTTCCTGCACACCCACCCGGTGCCGTTCTCCCTGGGGTAGAAGACCGCCCCTTCGGCGTAGTTCTGCCCGCGCAGGTGGCAGTCGGCCGGACGTCCGATCGATGCGGCGGAAGCCGTGGGCAGAGCGGACAGCACGGCGGTGACCGCCGCCACGGACGTTCCCATGGTGATCGCCTGTCGCGCTGAGATCATGTCCTTTTCCTCCTGGTGTCCCTGGTGTGCGGGCGGGTGCCCTCCCGGGGGCCTCGAGCCACCGATGGCGGCCCGCCCGATCTCTCCCTTCCCCCCTATGTCACTCAGAGTCACCATCTATCGACAAAGAGCAATATCAATGTCGATCGATACCGGCATGGCCGCTAGACAGGCCGAGCCCCGCCCCACCCTCGAACCGAGACCGGCGCGCGACAGCCAGACCACCACAGGCGAAAGCACAAACCGTCCCTGGCCGCGGCACCGCCCGAGAGCAGCACGCAAAACGACCCATTGGTCTCGAATCCACCCCACGGCCCGGGCAAAGCCACCGTTCCCCGCAGCTCAGCCGATCGTCGAGCGAGCCGGGCCACCGCTTACACGCAGCAACCGGCAAAGTCCCGAATCGCCCCGCAGGCCGGCGCCTCACCGGTGACGCGCTCGCACCCGGCCCGGAGACGGACTCAAAGACATGAACGCCGGGCACCGCGGGGACGGCGCCGGCCGCGGTCGGGGAGCGAGAGCCGGAAGGAGAGATGACGCACATCGACGACTCCCCCGATCATCACCATAAGTGAGTGATCAAATACGGAGAGTGCCATACCCTCTTCGGGCCGTTTTCACCGGGGCGAGGACGAGGTCTCACCCCGGGACGAACGCGGGCCGCTCACCCGAGCCGGCCGAAACGCCGGCTCGCCCACACCAGCATGACGGCCCCGAGCACGGCGATACCGGCCAGCTCGAGGGCCACCGGCGGGCTCCACCCGCCCCAGCGCGGCCCGTCGAACAACTGCGGCGGGACCGGGCCGGGCAGATACCCGGTGATCGTCCGGCGCAGCGCGTCCACCGCGTAGCTGACCGGGTTGATCAGCACCGCCCACGACAGCCAGCCGGGCAGCCCCTGCACCGGGAACATCGCCCCGGACAGGAAGATCAGCGGCATCGTCAGCACGCTCAGCACCGCGTAAAAGGACTCGGTACGGGTGATCGTCACCGCCAGCAGCACGCCCAGCGCGGTCATCGCCAAGGCGACGACGGCCAGCTCCCCCAGCAGCAGGGCCAGCAGGACGGGGTCATAAGGCAGGTGCGCGATCCCGGCCAGCGGCAGCAGCAGGGCGCCCTGGCAGGCGGCGATGGTCGCACCGCCCAGGCACCGGCCGACCAGCAGCGTCTCCCGGCGCACCGGGGCGACGATCATCTCGCGCAAAAAGCCGGCCTGGCGGTCGGTGACCAGCGCGACCCCGGCCGAGATCGCCGGCGCCTGGACCGTCATCACCAGCATGCCGGGGAACAGGAACGTCCGGTAGTCGGCGCCGCCCGGGGAGGCCGGCAGCAGCGCGGCCAGTCCCGCCCCCAGCGCCAGCAGCATCAGCACCGGCTGGAGCACCGTGACCACGATCTTCAGGCGGTCGCGGACGTAGTGCAGCATGTCGCGCTGCCACACCACGCCGAGGGCGGCCAGCTCGTCGGCGTACCGGGACGCCCGGGGGGCCGTGGCCGGCGCCGTCATCGCCCGCCCTCCTCGCGGATGGTGCGGCCGGTGTAGTGGAAGAACACGTCATCGAGGCTGGGACGCACGACCGTGACCGACTCGATGGGGACCGTCAAAGCCGCGCACATCCGCGGGACGAAGGCGGCCCCGTCGGCGACCCGCACCGACAGCCCGCGTTCGGTCACCGTGGCCTCCAGGCCGAAAAGGTCGCGCAGTTGCGCCGCGGCCGCCCGGTCGTCGCTGGAGCGCAGTTCGATGCGGTCGGCGCCGACCACGGTCTTCAGCTCCGCGGGCGTGCCCTCGGCGATGATGCGCCCGTCGTCGATGATGGCTATGCGGTCGCAGTGCTCGGCCTCGTCCAGGTAGTGCGTGGTCAAGAACACGGTGATCCGTTCGCGTTCGCGCAGCAGGCGCAGGTGCTCCCAGATCTGGGCGCGGGTGTGGGGGTCGAGCCCGATGGTCGGCTCATCCAGAAACAGCACGCGCGGGCGGTGCATGAGGGCGCGCACCACTTCCAGGCGGCGTTTCATCCCGCCGGAGAAGGTGCCCACCAGGTCGTCGCGCCGCCCGCCCAGGCCCACCAGGTCCAGCAGCATCCGGGCGCGTTCGCGGGCGGCGGCGGCCGGGACGCCGTACAGGCGGGCGTGGAAGCGCAGGTTCTCCCAGGCGGTGAGGCCCAGGTCGAGGGTGGTGTCCTGGAAGACCAGGCCGATGTGCCGCCGCACCTGGTGGGCCTCGGTGACCACGTCGTGGCCGGCGATCTCGGCCCGTCCCCCCGAGGGGGCGGTCAGGGTGCACAGCATGGCGATGGTGGTGGTCTTCCCCGCCCCGTTGGGGCCGAGGAACCCGAAGGTCTCGCCCGCGGCGACCGACAGGTCGACTCCGCGCACGGCCGGCCCGCCCGGGTAGGACTTGGCCAGGGCGCGGGCATGGATGACCGGAGCGGCGGGCGTGTCGGACGCGGTGTCCCCGGCGGTCACGGCAGCGCTCCGCTCACCATGACCGGATCTGGTGACCATGTGGCCTTATCTCCTCTTTACCCGAGCCATTCACGGGCTTGTAAAAACCACCTGACGTTTCTCAGTGGACAATCGCCCCGACCATGTTACTCTTTGTAATTACAAGAACACCCCAAGCAACAGCAGGAGGTCTTCATGTCTGCTCTCCTCGAACCGCGCGACGCCGGCGCCACCAACCTGGACGCCCTGGCCGCGGTGCCCTCGGAGGCCCCCGCCCACCAGGCAGGAACCTGCACGGTCTGTCACTGGGGCTACACGATCCTGTGCGACGACTTCAGCACCAGGTCCTGACCTCCTGCCTGACGACCCGGTGAGCAGATCACCGGACGAAACCGAGGGGTCGCCGAGTTCGGCGGCCCCTCGGCCGCTGCACGGGCCACTGCCCCCGGCCGTGCCACCGGGAAGAGGTCACCGGCCCGCCGGGCGGTAACCGCGCACCCAACCGGCCGGCAGACGGCGAACCCCCGAAACGGCGCACGCTCCAGACGCATCGCCCGCAGCGGCCACCACGGCACTCTCCCGCCATCGCCCGACCTTGTGAACATGTGACCCCTTTTCCCCCGCTCGCACCCTTTGCGGATCCACAGGCGCCAACTGGCACGACCCGGATGGACATCCCACCCAGCGATGTTACGTTCTGTAATCGCAAGGACACACAAAGCGACATCAGGAGGTCACTGTGTCCGCACTTCTCGAACCGCGCGACGCCGGCACCACCAACCTGGACGCCCTGGCCACCGTGCCGTCGGAGGCCCCGGCCTTCCAGGCGGGGAGCTGCACCGTCTGCCACTGGGGCCGGACGGTCCTGTGTGACGACTTCAGCACCCAGGCCTGACATCGCCTGACACCCGGCGACCACACCGCCGGGCGAAACCGAGGGGCTGCCGAACTCAGTGGCCCCTCGGCCGCTTGCCCGGGCCGCCACGCCACCGCACCACCAGGAAGAGGCCACCCAACGTGTCCCACGCACCCGCCACCCCGACCGAGCAGGAACTGCGCGCCGAACTCACCGGCCCGGTCACCGGCGCCGGCCGCCAGATACACGCCCGCGGCGTCTGGCTGGCCGTGGACGACCCCGCCTTCCACCTCCCCCGCCAGGGCTGGAAGATCCACCTGTCGGCCCGGCCCGCCACCCTGCAGGAGACGATCCGGCGCATGCTGCCCGCCGTCCTCGCCGTCCCCTGCCACTTCAAAGTCGTCCGCTCCGGACGGCACCTGCAAGACCTCAACTCCGCCAACAACCACCCCGGCTCCATCGGCAAGGCCGTGACGATCTACCCGTCCCCCGAGGACGTGGCACCCCTGGCCCGCCGGCTCGCCGAAGACCTGGCGGGCATGGAAGGCCCCCGCATCTGCAGCGACCGGCGGGTACGGCCCGACGCCCCCGTCTACTACCGCTACGGCCCCTTCCACCCCTGCTACGACATCAACGACGACGGCGACCTGGAACTCGTGGTCACCGACCCGCAGGGCAACACCCACCCGGGCGCCGCCGACGACTCCTTCTGGCAACCCCACTGGTCCCCCGACCCGCTCACCGGCGCCACCCCCCACCCCGCACCGTCCGACGGCCCGGCCGCCCCCGTCCTGCTGGGCGGACGCTACCGAGTGGTACGCGGCCTGACCCGCAACGGAAAAGGCTGCGTATACCGGGCGATCGACACCACCGACAACCGGCCGGTGATCATCAAAGAGGCACGGGCCCACGTCAACGAAGACGCCCTGGGACGCGACTCCCGCCTGCGGCTGCGCAACGAACGGTACGTCCTGCACCTGCTGCGCGACCTGGACGACGTACCGAAAGTGATCGACCACTTCCGCCACGAAGACCGCGAATACCTGGCCATCACCGACCTGGGCGCCCTGGCCCTCGGCCAGGACGTCGCCGAGAACGGCCTGTACGTCGCCGACCCGGCACCGCCCGGACGAAGCCTGCGCGCCCTGGCCACGGCCCTGCTGGAACTGCTGGACCACGTGCACCGGCGCGGCGTGCTGGTCCGCGACCTGACCCCCACCAACGTCGTCCTCGACGACGCCACCGGCCGCCCCCGCCTGGTGGACTTCGAAATCAGCCACGCCGAAGACCCGCAACTGTACGGCTGGACCCCCGGCTACAGCCCACCCGAACAGGAACGCGACGAACCGGCCACCGTCGAAGCCGACTACTACTCCCTCGGCGCCACCCTGTTCTACGCCGCCACCGGCCTGCCGCCCACCTGGATGACCGGCGACCCCGGCAACCACGACCCCCGCCGCGCCGCCGAGGTACTGGCCGGCCGGGGCGGCATGAGCGGGACGATCCTCGGCCTGCTCGACCCCGACCCCGCCCGGCGCCGGGCCGCCGCCGACGACATCCGCGCCGGCCGCTTCACCGACGCCCCGCCCCCGCCGCCGCCTTCTGCCCGGCAGCGGGCCCGCCGCCTGGAGGCGGCCATCGCCCACAGCCTCACCGAACTGTCCCGCCACGCCGCCGACCTCATGAGCGGGAAAGACTTCACCGGCGGCCTGGTGGGCAGCCCCATCAACCTCTACCGGGGCGCCGCCGGAATGGGCATGGAACTGCTGCGGCACGACGAACCGTCCCGCGCCCTGGCACGCGGCCTGGCCTACTGGACCGGCGGCTTCCGGGCGCTGCGCAACGGCCGCCCGGGACTGTACACCGGCGACACCGGCATCGCCGTCTTCATCGCCGAAGCCGGAGCGACCCTCGGCGACGAGACCCTCCTGAAGATCGCCGAGCCGCTGGCCCGTCCCGTCCTCTCCCGGATCACCGCCACCGACCAGCACACCGGACTGGCCGGCATCGGCACCGGCCAGCTGCTGCTGTGGCGGCTCACCAAAGACGCCGGCCGCCTGGAACTGGCCGACGCCTGCGCCCGGCGGCTCCTGGCCCGCGACCTGACGGCCGAACTGCAGGAGAACCCGCCCGACTACGCCGACTGCGGGGCGGTCTCCCGCACCCTGGGCTTCGCGCACGGCCTGGCCGGCATCGTCCACTTCCTGCGCGACCACCACGCGGCCACCGGCGAGACGGCCACCGAGGCCGCCCTGCACAAAGGATGCGACACGCTCCTTGAGCACCTGCCGCCGCTGCTGGAGGCCGCCCGGGCGGTATCGGCCAAGCCGATGCACGCCTCGTTCTGCCAGGGACTGGCCGGGATCGGCGCCGCCCTCGCCCGGACCGGACGCGACCTGGGCGCCGACGACCACCTGCAGGCGGCCCGCGAGGCCGCCGCGGCCTGCCTGGAGCTGGCGCCGCGCATGTACGCCCTCACCCAGTGCTGCGGGCTGGCGGGCATCGGGGAACTCTTCCTCGACCTGTGCCAGATCACCGGTGACCGGACGTACGCCCAGTGGGCGGACCGGATCGCCGACCTCATCCTCGCCCGCGCCGGCGGCTCCCCCGAGGCCCCGGTGTTCCCCGACACCTCCCTGCACGGAAGCAGCGGCGGCTGGTCGATCGGGACTTCCGGGGTGGTGTCCTTCCTGCGGCGGCTCGGCGACCCGGCCGCCCCGCGCCTGTGGCTGGACCCGCCCGCAGGCACCGCCCGCTGACACCCGCAGCGCCCCGCAGCCCGGGGATCTCCTCCCGGGCGGCGGGGCGCTTCGCCGGTGATTTCACCGAAGCTGATCGGCGTACCGGTAGAGCGTCCACACGTCCCCGCCAAGCAGCGGGCTCCACAGCGTGGTGTTGGCCAGATCGGTGTTCGTGGTGACACCGCCGATGTAACCGAACCCGGTCGAACGGTCATAGGAGTCCAGCCAGGGACCGCCGCTGGCACCGGTGGTGAGCCGGCACGCCATCCGCATGCGCCGCCCTTCCGACCGGGTGACGCCTTCGCAGTAGTGCTGCCGGTCGCCCCGGTAGGGCGGCAGGAACGGGTAGCCGAGGACCGTCCGCCGCCTGCCCGTGGCGGCCCCCGGCCGGATGCCGTTGCCGCCGACCCTGTCGAGAATCCTGACGCCCCCGGACGAGGCCACCTTCACGAAGGCCACATCGTCCTCAGGCCGTCCATGGGTGATCCACCGGGAGGGGGTGACGAACCACTCCGCCCGCCACACCCCAAAGGGCCGCTTGCCCTGGTCATAGGAGGGGACGAAGATCCAGTCACGGTGCCAGCCGCGGCTGTACACGCAATGCCCCGCGGTGAGGAGCAGGTTCCCCGAGTCGCTGGCGACCACCGAGGCCGAGCAGGAGGAACGGCGCCCCGACGCCGCGTCGGTGAAGAACACCCTGCCCACCGCCCTGCTGGCCGGCACACCACCGGCCATCCCGGTCATCGTCCGCCTCGGGACGTCCGCGGGCACCGCCGGAAGCACCAGCCGCGCCGGCCCCGCCCGAAAGAGCGCACCGCCGGCCTGATCGCGGCGCTCGACCTGCGAAAGACGCCCGGCCTGCGCACCGGCCGGAGCCCGCACGGCCACCGGAGCCCACCTTCCCTCCGGGAGGACGGTCTCTTGCCCGACCGCGGGCGTCCACAGAGCACCCGCCAGGACGGCGCTTCCCGCTAAGACTCCCGTCCAGTGCACCCTGGTGCCCACCATCGCCTTCTGCGCTCCTTTCGCATCTTCCGGCGATCCGCCCCTCGGTGACCTCCCGGCCGGATCTGTCACCGAGCGACAAACTTTAACTACCCGTCGTTACTTATAGATGACTCACAGTAGTTAAGATCTCCGGATGAGCAGTGACAGTCAGGAGTGAAAGCGACAGCGAGAAGGACCGTCCCGGCAGGGCACTCGCGTCTTTGACAAGCCCTCGGCTTCCCTAGACGGACCGGCGGCGCAGCGAACCCCTCAAGAAGCAGGCATCGAAGAAGAGGAGCCGTCCAGATGACGGATGATCCGCTCGGCGGTCTCCTGCAGATCGATGAGGGGATGGCGGATCAGCCGATCGGGACGAGGCTGCCAGGAAAAGCAGCCGGGCAGAACCCACACGTTGAGCCCGGGAAGCTCCAGCACCGACAGGGCACCGGTGCCACTGTGCCTGCCGTGCAGGCCGCGGCGGGCCAGCACCCGCATTAAGCAGCGCGCGGCGGCATCAGGGTGAACGGTGACCGTACGGCCGGGCCAATCGGGTGGCAGCGGCAGGGCGAACCAGACCGCCTTGCCCGGAACGGGAGGGTCGGCCAGCAGGGAACGGGACGGCCCATACCCCCAGTCGGCGGCGACCTCGGCGACCAGGGCCAGCCCTTTGCCGGACTCCTCCAGCAGGCCGCCCCGGCCGGGCCGGGGCGGCAGGGAGCGGGCGCCGTCGAAGACGGAGACGACGAGCTGAGGGGCGGGCACGGTCCGCGCCCAGACCCACAGCTCCGGCGGGACGACCGGAGCGGCACCCGGTGCGGGCCGGGCATGCCGCAACGCGTTGGTGGCGATCTCGGACACGGCGAGCCTGCCGTCCTCGATCACCTCC
>NZ_MOYN02000003.1:0-200348 GCF_001896795.1 Thermomonospora sp. CIF 1 | reverse complement strand
GCGCACGCGGGGATGGTCCCTGGCCGCCTTCGCCGACCCCGCCGGGGCCGCCCTGCTCCCCGCGCACGCGGGGATGGTCCTGACGGACAGTGACATCCCCCGTGGGGGAGCGGCTGCTCCCCGCGCACGCGGGGATGGTCCCGACGCGACGATCATCAGCCCATCCACCGCCAGCTGCTCCCCGCGCATCGTGCCAGTCTGGGAGGGCGGCCCAGTAGGCGGCGAGCGCGGCTTGGCATGGCCGCCGCGTCTTGCGGTATGGGGCGTTACGGGGACGGGAGACGAGGAGTGGTTGTGCGCAATTGCCACTCTCCGCAGAGCTATATTGTCAGCGTATCCGGGTAATCGGGCGGGGTAGGTGTGTCACCATCGCCCCATGGGCCGTAATGACACCCCCAAGCCAGACCCGTGCGCCACCTGCAACGGCCAAGGCGGATGGTGGGAATACGGCAACGGCCAACCGGGCAAAGCCAAGCCCAAACGGTGGATCAAATGCTGGGACTGTAACGGAAGCGGGGAGCGGAAGTGAACGATCTCCACGAGGCTCCTTGCCCGGCCTGCCGGGGGCGCGGCGAGATCGTCATGACCGGCCGGAAGGGCAGTGCGTGGATCAGCATCCAGTGTGAGGACTGCCGTGGCACTGGCCTAGCCGACCCGCCCCCACCACAGCCGCGCTACCGGCCGGACGGCACCCGTATCCCCGAGGACGGTGAGGAGTACGACGAAGCGGTGCACGGGCCGCTGCCGGCGGCCACTCTCACCTCCGCAGCCGTATGCAGTGCCTGTTTCGGGGCGAGGAGGCTGCTGTCTCCGGACGGCTCGTCCAGGCCGTGCCCGCGCTGCGCCCGGCAGTAGCCCCAGGCCCCACCCGGCATGGCCTGACAGATGCAGCGAACGACACAGGCAATGCATGTCTTGTGAGCAAGAAGCAACCTTGGCCTCAGGCCAACCCGCGGGGATGATCGCGAGGAGGTCCGCATCACCTCCTCGCTGTGGGTGTGGCCTGTCCGGTGGCCGCCCAGCGCTGAGCTGCCACCGGGTGGGATCAGGACAACCGACTAAGCAGGGCGTTCACTGAGGGAGCGGTCATCAAGGTCGCCACCTTCAGGTGCTCGCAGCCCGGCTCTTGGCGGAGGCGGCGGACCAGCTTCATCGCCAAAAGGGAATGGCCGCCCAGGTCGAAGAAGTCATCGTCCGGGCCTACCGCGTCCACCCCCAGGACCTCGGCGAAGATGCGGCAGAAGGTCGCCTGGCGGTCGTCGTGGTGGTCGGTGGTGGTCTGCCGGTCGGGGCCGGTGACGGTGCGGGCCGTCAAGGGGGACGGGAGGGCGCTTAGGGGGATGGTCGAGTCGGTTGTCACCTTCTCCAGCAGATCTAGCAGGCCTGAAGCCATGGTGTCGGCGGTGGATTCGTCGAACAGGTCGGCCGAGTAGTCCAGGACCAGGCGGAGGCCGCCGTTGGGTTCTTCCCGGAAGATGAAGTCCAGGTCGAACTTGGCGGCGGATGGGCCTACCAGGGCGTTGCGCTGTTCCAGGTCGGGGAAGCGGACCTCGGAGCCTGCCTGGTTCTCATAACCGACCATCACCTGGAACAGGGGGTTGCGGCCGGGGACGCGGCGGGGGCGCAGGGCCTCCACCAGGGCTTCGAAGGGGAGGTCCTGGTTGGCCAGGCCGGCCAGGTCGGCCTCGCGGATGCGCGACAGCAGCTCCGCGAAGGTGGGGTTGCCGGAGCAGTCGGCGCGTAGCACCAGAGTGTTGACGAAGAAGCCGACCAGGTTGCCCAGGGCCTCGTCGGTGCGGCCTGCGACGGGGCTGCCCAGGGGGATGTCGTCGCCGGCGCCCATGCGGTGCAGCAGGGCGGCCACCGCGGCCTGGCCGACCATGAAGACGGTGGCTCCGCCTTCGCGGGCCAGGCGGCGGACGGCCTTGACCAGGGACGGGGGCAGGTCGCGGATGACGGTGCCGCCGCGTTGGCCGACCGTGCCGGGGCGGGGGCGGTCCACCGGCAGCGGGATCTCCTCGGGGATGCCGGAGAGGGCCTGGGCCCAGTAGGCGAGCTGGCGGGCGTGGAGGCTGCCGGGGTCCAGCGGGTCGCCGAGCAGTTCCCGCTGCCAGAGGGTGTAGTCGGCGTACTGGACGGCCGGGGGCTCCCAGTCGGGGGCCTTGCCCTGGCGGCGGGCGGTGTAGGCCTCGACGACCTCGCGGGAGAACGGGCCGAAGGAGCCCTCGTCGAAGGCGATGTGGTGGAAGACCGCCAGCAGGAGGTGTTCGCGGTCGCCGGTGCGGAACGCCGCCGCGCGCAGCGGGATGTCGCGAGCCAGGTCGAAGGGGCGTTCGATGAATTCCTGCGGGGTGCAGGGGTCGATCTCCAGCGGTGGACGGGCCTGGTCGGGCGGGAGGATCCGCTGGTAGGGGGTGCCGTCGTGGTCGGCGAAGACCGTCCGCAGCGTTTCGTGGCGGGCGATGACGTCCCAGATCGCCGCCTCCAGCGCCTCCAGGTCCAGTTCGCCGCGCAGGTACACCCCCAGGGGCAGGTGGTAGGCCGAGCGGGGGCCGTCGTCCTCGCGCAGGAGCTGGTCCAGCAGCCATAGGCGGCGCTGGGCGAACGACAGCGGGATGCGCTCCGGCCTGGGCCGGGGGGTGAGGGCGGGGCGTTCCTCGGTGGCGTCGGCGCGGCTGTGGATGCGTTCGGCCAGTTCGGCGACGGTGGGGGCTTCGAACAGGTCGCGGATGGCCAGCTCGCCGCGCAGCACGGTGCGGGCCCGGCCGATGAGGCGGGTGGCCAGCAGGGAGTGGCCGCCCAGGTCGAAGAAGTTGTCGTCGATGCCGACCTCCTTGACCTGGAGGACCTCGGCGAACAGCGAGCACAGCAGGCGTTCGACCGGGGTGCGCGGGGGGCGGCCGGTGCCGCGGGGGCCGCTGCCGGCGTCGGGGGTGGGCAGGGCTCGGCGGTCGAGTTTGCCGTTGACGGTCAGGGGGAGTGCGTCCAGCGTCATGATCACGCTGGGGACCATGTAGCCGGGGAGTTTGGCCTTCAGGCCCTCGCGGACCCGTCCGGCCAGGGCGCCGTGGTCGCGGGCGGCGGCCGGGTTGTTGGCGTAGGTGCGGCCGGGGACGGCCGGGAGGCAGGCTTCTCCCCCGCCGAACACCGCGTCGTAGTGGCCGATCTGCTCGGACGGGGTGATGATCACCTCGGGGTCCAGTTTGTAGAGCGTCTCGGGTTCGACGCCCTGTGGCGGGGCCTGCAGCAGGGTGCGGGCCTCGTCGGGGGGCGCTCCGTTCTCCAGGGCGCGCAGCGCCGCGATCTCGCCGGAGAGCCGGGGGTCGGGGATGCCGCGGACCCGCAGCCGGCCGGGCAGGCGTTTTTTCAGGTCCTCCAGGCCGTTCCATTCGATCACGGGTGTGTCGCCGGACGGCCCGTCGAACGGCGGCTTGTGGACGATGACGTCGTAGCGGTGGCGGGTCAGTTCGTTGTGGTGGACGCCGCGTTTGGTGCGGATCTCCACTCGGGCCGGCAGGTTCAGGGAGGTGAAGAACGCCGGGTCGAGCAGGAGTTCCTTTTCCATGCGGACGGCGCGGTCGATGGCGGGCAGGTCGCCGCCGCCGCGGCCGAGCTGGATGGCGGCGTGGAAGGCGCGCAGCGTCCGCAGGTCGCGGATGTCGCCGAGGAACAGGCGTCCGCCGGGGACGAGCAGGTCCAGGGACCGGGTGATGACGTCGGCCAGGTAGTCGGCGGTGGGGAAGTACTGAGCCACCGAGTTGATGACGATGGTGTCGAAGAAGCCTTCCGGCAGGCCGGTGAAGTCGTGGGCCGCCTGGCAGCGCAGCGTCACCGGCCAGGACGGGTCCACGTCCTTGTGCAGTTTGGCGATGACGGGGCCGGCGAAGTCGGTGGCCCAGTAGCTTTCGGCCTCGGGGGCGAGTTTGGACAGCAGCAGCCCGGTGCCGCAGCCGATCTCCAGGATGCGGCGCGGCTGCAGGGCGCGGATGCGGGCGACGGTGGCATCGCGCCATTCCCGCATGTGTTCCAGGGGGATGGGCCGGCCGTCGTAGCTGCTGGTCCAGCCGGCGAATTCCTCCACGTGGACGGCGGTGCCGACCTGGGTGTACTCGTCGTCGTAGATTTGGCGCCACTCGGTGAGCTGTTCCTCGGCGGCGCCGGGGCGGGCCTGGCCGTCGGGGACGATGTAGCCGATGAGGCGTTTGACGCCGGGCACGTCGGTGTCGGCGGCGACCACGGCGGCCTGGCCGACGCCGGGTTCGGCGGCCAGTGCCGCTTCGACCTCTTCCAGTTCGACCCGGTAGCCGCGGATCTTGACTTGGTCGTCGGTGCGGCCCAGGAAGTCGATGTTGCCGTCTTCGCGGACGCGGACCAGGTCGCCGGTGCGGTACATGCGTCCGCCGGGCGGGCCGAAGGGGTCGGCGACGAAGCGTTCGGCGGTCAGGTCGGGGCGGCCCAGGTAGCCGCGGGCCAGTCCGGCGCCGGCGATGTACAGCTCGCCGGGGGTGCCGGGCGGGACGGGGCGCAGCCAGGGGTCGAGGACGTAGCCGCGGGTGTTCCAGATGGGTTTGCCGACGGTGGGGGTGGCGCTGTCTTCGGTGCCGCCGCCGAGGGTGTTGATGGTGTACTCGGTGGGGCCGTAGAGGTTGTAGCCGAGGACGCCGTCGGCTTGGGCGAGGCGTTCCCACACCGCGACCGGGACGGCTTCGCCGCCGAGCAGCACCAGCGGGGGGCGGTGCGCACCGTCCAGGAGTCCTTCCTCCAGGAGCTGCTGGGCGTAGGTGGGGGTGACGTTGATGACGTCGATCTTGTGTTCTTGCAGGTAGGCGGTGAGGGCTTCGGCGTCGCGGCGCAGGTCCTCATCGCAGACGTGCACCTCGTGGCCTTCGATCAGCCACAGCAGCTCCTCCCAGGACATGTCGAAGGAGAAGGAGACGGTGTGGGCGATCTTCAGGCGTCGGCCGGCCGCGCTGACCACCGGGTCGAAGATGTTGGCGCGGTGGTTGTACTGCATGTTGGTCAGGCCCCGGTAGGGGGTGATGACGCCTTTGGGGCGTCCGGTGGAGCCTGAGGTGTAGATGACGTAGGCGGGGTGTTCCAGCCGGCCGGGGGTGGTGCGGGTGAAGCCGGGCAGTTCCTCGTCGGTGAGGTCGGTGCCGGGCAGGGCGGCCAGGCGGTTTCGGGTGTGCGGGTCGTCCAGGAGGATCGCCGGGCCGTCGTAGTCCAGTCCGGCGGCGATGTCGCGGTGGGAGACCAGGCAGGACGGGCCCGCGTCCGCGATCATGTAGTTGAGCCGTTCGGCCGGGTAGTCCAGTTCCAGCGGCAGGTAGGCGGCGCCGGTCCGCAGCACGGCGAACAGGGCGATCACCATTTGGGCGGAGCGGGGCAGCGCCAGCGCCACCACTTTCTCCGGTCCGGCGCCGTGCTGTTTGAGGAGCCGGGCCAGCCGGTTGACCTCGCCGATCAGTTCGGCGTAGGTGAGGCGGACGTCCGGCTGGGAGACCAGGGCGATCTCGTCGGGGATCTGGCGGGCCCGTTCGGCCAGCAGCTCGGCGATGGTCAGGTCGGGCACCGGGTGTTCGGCCTCGGCCCAGGTGCGGCGGATCTGCTCGTGCTCGTCCGGCAGCAGCGCATCCAGGCGGTGGCAGGGGGTGTCGGGGTTCTCGGCGATGGCCTGCAGGATCTGCACGTAGCGGTCGGTGAGGCGGTGGACCTCCGGTTCTGTGAAGGCGTCGCCGCGGTACATCACCCGCAGGTGGGCGTCGGGCTCGGCGACCATGGTGATCGGGTAGTGGGTGGCGTCGCGGACCTGCCGTTCCACCAGGCGCACATCCCGGCCGGGGCCGAAGGCGCGGTCGGTGGGGATGCCGGGGAAGTTCTGGAAGACGAACAAGGTGTCGAACATCGTCCCCAGCCCGGTGGCCTGCTGGATGTCGGTCAACGTGACGTGGAAGTGGTCGAACAGGTCGGCGTGGGCGTTTTGCACCCGTTCCAGCACCGTGGCCAGTGGGTCGGCCGGGCCGGCCTGGACGCGCACCGGGACGGTGTTGAACAGCAGGCCGACGATGGATTCCACGCCGTCCACCTCCGGGTGCCGGCCGGACACCGACACGCCGAAGACCACGTCGTCGCGGCCGGTCAGCGCCATCAGCAGCAGGCCCCAGGCGGTCTGGTAGACGGTGCCGAGGGTGATGCCGCGGTCGCGGGCCAGCGCCTCCAGCCGGTCGATCAGGCCGGGCGGCAGGGGCCGGTGGATCTCCCCGGCGTCGGCCAGGTCGGCGGGGCGGTCCAGCAGTTCGGGTTTGAGCAGGGCGGGGGTGTCGAAGCCGGACAGGGCGTGCCGCCAGGCCTCCAGGGCGGCCTGCCGGTCGCGTCCGCCGACCCAGTCCAGGTAGGCGGTGAACGGGGTGACGGGGCGGGCGTGCTCGGCGGCCGGGTCGGTGTAGAACTCCATGAGCGAGCCGATCAGCAGGCCGCCGGACCACCCGTCCAGCAGGATCAGCTCTGAGGTCAGCACCAGCCGGTAGTCGCCTTCGCCGACCCGGGCCAGGCCGAAGCGGATCAGCGGGGGCCGGTCGGGGGTGAAGGGCCGGGCCCGCTGCTCTTCGATGAACGCTTCGAGTTCCTCAGGAGTGCGGACCTCGGCGTAGGTCCAGGGCACGTCGAAGTGTTCGGGGATGAACTGGACGGTGCGCGCCCCGTCGGTGCGGAAACCCGCCCGCAGGTTGGGGAACTTCTCCAGCACGCGCCGCGCCGCATCGGCCATCCGCTCCGGCTGCAGCGGCCCGGAGAGCGTCACCACGGCCTGCTGGACGTAGATGTCGCGGCCTTCCCCGGCCATCAGCAGGTGGAACAGCAGCCCTTCCTGCAGCGGCGACAGCGGCAGCTCCACCTCACCGACCGGGTCCGCGGACCCCCCGGCCGCCGCGCGCCCCATCCCGGCACCGAAGGCACCGGCCGCCGCAACGTCCCGGCCACCGGACGCGGCACCGGCACCATCACCCGTCCCAGCCGACAGGCCACCTGCCCCGGCACCCAAGACACCAGCCGACACGGCGCCCCGACCACCAGGCGCGGCACCTGCACCGCTGCCCGTTTCAGCCGGCTCGGCGGGCAGGCCGCCCGTTCCGGCGGCCGAGGCATCGGTTGGTGCGGCGGCTGCGCCATCGGCCCCGGCGGAGGTGGCGGCGGTCCCGGGCTCGGGCTGTGCACCGGTGGACGGGGCCGTCTCAACGGGCTGGGCGGCCTCTGCCAGGGCGGCGATGGTGCGCAGGCGGAAGACGTCGCGGACGGTGAAGGTCAGGCCGGTGCGGCGGGCGCGGGCGACCAGGAGGGCGGCGCTGATGCTGTCGCCGCCGATGCGGAAGAAGTCGTCGTCGGCGCCGATGCTCTCGCGGCCGAGGAGTTCGGTGACCAGGGCGGCCAGGGTGCGTTCGGCCTCGGTTCGGGGGGCGCGTCCGCGGCCGGTGCGGCCGGGTTCGGGGAGGGCGCGGCGGTCGATCTTGCCGTTGGGGTTGAGCGGCAGCTCGTCCAGGACGACCAGGTCGGAGGGGACCAGGTAGTCGGGCAGCAGCTCGCGCAGGCGGTCGTGCAGGGCCGAGGTGTCGGCGTCGCCGACGAGGTAGCCGACCAGGCGGCCGGAGTGGGCGGTCACGGCGGCGCGGCGGACGCCGGGCTGGGCGGCCAGTACCGCTTCGATCTCGCCGGGTTCGATGCGGAAGCCGCGGATTTTGATCTGGTCGTCGGCGCGGCCGAGGAACTCCAGGCCGCCGTCGCGGCGGCGGCGCACCCGGTCGCCGGTGCGGTACAGCCGGGAGCCGGGCGGGCCGAAGGGGTTGGCGACGAAGCGTTCGGCGGTGCGGGCCGGGTCGTTCAGGTAGCCGCGGGCCAGGCCGTCGCCGGCCAGGTACAGTTCGCCGACCTCCACTTCGCGCAGGGCGTCGTCCAGCACGTAGGCGGTGGTGTTGGCGATGGGGTGCAAGGTGGCGGCGCCTTCGGCGATCAGGCTGTCGCCGGCGGCCTCCGAGCAGCCGTACAGGTTGATCAGGCGGGCGCCGATGCGGTCGGCCAGGCCGGCGGGCAGGGCCTCGCCGCTGCTGATCCAGGTGGTGACCGAGCCGAGGTCGCCGGCTTCCAGCAGGGCGGCCAGCAGGCTCGGCACGACGGTGACGGTGCGGGCCCGGTAGCGGTCGATGAGTTCGGCCAGGGCCACGGGGTCGGTGGCGGTGGCGTCGTCGGCGATCAGCACCGGGTCGCCGGCGAGCAGGCCGCCGAGGAGTTCGGTGGTGCCGTCGATGAACGCCGGGGAGCTCTTGGCCACCCGCATGCCGGGTTCGACCAGGTCCAGGCCCCAGGCCAGGCGGTTGGCCAGGGCCCGCTGGGTGCCGACGACCGCCTTGGGCGTGCCGGTGGAGCCCGAGGTGAAGATCACGTAGGCGGGGTGGTCGGGCAGGATTTCGACGCGTTCGCGGGGCGGCGCGTCGGCCGGGGGTTCGTCCCGGCCGAGCACCAGCAACGGCCGGGCGGCCTGCAGCATGTGGTCGATGCGGGCCTGCGGGTAGGTCACGTCGATCGGCAGGTAGGCCGCGCCGGTTTTGATCACGGCCAGCAGTGCGGTGACGAACTCCGCCGAGCGCGGCAGGGCGATGGCCACCACCTGCTCGGGTCCGGCCCCGGCCGCGGCCAGCCGGTCGGCCAGTTCCTCGGCCCGGCGGTCCAGCTCGGCGTAGCTGATCACCACGTCCTGGGGCGACCGGCCGGCCGGGTCGTTTTCCGCGGTGGCCGCCGCCTGCCCGCTCCCGCCGGGCAGGATCAGGGCGGGGGCGTTTGGGGTGCGGGCGGCCTGTTCGGCGAACAGGTCGGCGACGGTGCGGCCGCCGAAGTCGCGGGCGGTGTCGGGGTGGTCGAAGGGCGGCAGGAGCTGCGACAGGCGCCGGCCGGGGTGGCGGACGGCCCGGGTGAGCAGGGCGGCGAGCCGGTCGAACAGGGCGGTGACGGTTTCCCGGTCGTACAGGTCGGTGGCGTAGGCGGCCACGCCCTCGATGCGGTCGTCGCCTTCGGCGAAGTAGACGTCCAGGTCGAACTTGACGCCGCCGGTCTTCGGCAGGAACGGCTCGGCCTCCACGCCGGGCAGCTTCAGGCGGGCGTCGGCCAGGCGCTGGTGGACGATCATCACCTGGAACAGCGGGCTGCGGGCCAGGGACCGTTCGGGGGCCAGCCGTTCGACGACCTGCTCGAAGGGGACGTCGGCGTGGGCGAAGGCGTCCAGGTCGGCGGTGCGGACCCGTTGCAGCAGCTCGGTGAAGGTCGGGTCGCCCGACAGGTCGGTGCGCAGCACCAGCAGGTTGACGAACACGCCGACCAGGTCGGCCAGGTCCTCGTCGGGGCGGGCGGCGATGGGGGTGCCCAAGGCGATGTCGTCGCCGGCGCCGGCCCGCTGCAGCACGGCCGCCATGGCCGCGTGCAGCACCATGAACACGCTGGTGCCGGTGCTGCGGGCCAGCTCGCGCACCCCGTCCAGCGGGAGCTGGAAGGTCACCTGGTCGCCGCGGTGGCCGGCCTCGGCCGGGCGGGGGCGGTCCGGTGGCAGGGTGGTCTCCTCCGGCAGCCCGGCCAGGGCCCGTTCCCAGTGGTCGAGCTGGTGGGTGTGGTCTTGGGCGGCGTCCCAGACGGTGTAGTCGGCGTATTGGACGGGCAGCGGCGCCCAGTCGGGTTCCCGTCCTTGTGCGCGGGCGGCGTAGGCGCGGGACAGGTCGGCCAGCAGGGGGGTGAAGGACCATTCGTCGGCGGCGGCGTGGTGCTGCAGCAGGATCAGCGTCCACGCCTCGTCGTCCACCCGCAGCAGCGTGGCCCGGATCGGCAGGTCGACGCCGAGGCGGAAGCGGTGCCGCGCCGCCTGCGCCTCCGCCTCGGCGACCTGGTCGGCGGGCAGTCCGCGCAGGTCACGGACCTCGAAAAGTTCCCCGCCGGGCGGCAGGACGCGCTGGATCGGCAGCCCGTCGGGGCCTTCGACCAGCAGGGTGCGCAGCGCCTCGTGCCGGGCGACCACGTCGCCGAACGCGGCGCGCAGGGCGGCGACGTCCAGCGGGCCGCGCAGCCGGGCGCCCAGCGGCACCGTGTAGGAGACGGACGGGCCGTGCATGCGTTCTTCCAGCCACAGTCCGCGCTGGGCGGCGGAGGCGGGGACGACCTCGGGCCGGGTCACGTCGCGCACCCGGGTGCGGGTGCCCTCCACCAGGCGGGGTGCCAGCTGGGCGACGGTGGGGGCTTCGAAGACGTCGGCGATGGTCAATTCGGCGCCGAGGGCGGCGCGGATGCGGCCGGCCAGGCGGGCGGCCAGCAGGGAGTGGCCGCCGAGGGCGAAGAAGTCGTCGTCGATGCCGACCTCGTCCACGCCGAGTGCTTCGGCGAACAGTTCGCACAGGGCTGTTTCGCGGGCGTCGCGGGGGCGGCGCCCGCCGGTTTCCAGGTGCGGGGCGGGCAGGGCGCGCCGGTCCAGTTTGCCGTTGACGGTGCGGGGCAGGGCGTCCAGGACGACCAGGGCAGAAGGCAGCATGTACTCGGGCAGGGCGCGGGCGGCGGCGGCGCGGACGGCCGTCTCGTCCAGCCCTTCGGGGCCGGGCACCAGGTAGCCGACCAGGCGTTTGTCGCCGGGCCGGTCCTCGCGGACGATCACGGCGGCCTGGGCGACGCCGGGCTGGGCGGCCAGCACCGCCTGCACTTCGCCCGGTTCGATGCGGAAGCCGCGGATCTTGACCTGGTCGTCGGTGCGGCCCAGGTATTCCAGCGTCCCGTCGCGTCTCCAGCGGGCCAGGTCGCCGGTGCGGTACATGCGGGTGCCGGGCGGGCCGAACGGGTCGGCGACGAACCGTTCGGCGGTCAGGTCGGGGCGGCCGATGTAGCCGTGGGCGAGCTGGGCGCCCGCCAGGTACAGCTCGCCGGGGACGCCGGGCGGGACGGGCCGCAGCGAGGCGTCCAGCACGTAGGCGCGGGTGTTCCAGAAGGGGCGGCCGATGCCGGTGGAGGGCAGTTCGGCGGAGGTCGCCCAGATGGTCGCCTCGGTGGGGCCGTAGACGTTGGTGGCGCGGGAGGCGACGCGGGTGAGGGTGTCGGCGAGGGCGGCCGGCAGGGCCTCGCCGCCGACCAGTACCCGCAGGCCTTGCAGGGCGGCCGGGTCCAGGGAGCCCAGCAGGGACGGGGTGGCCTGCACGATGGTGGCGTCGGCCAGCAGTTCCGCCAGCGCGGCCGGGTCGCGCACGGCGTTGCGGGAGGCCAGCACGACGGTGGCGCCGCTGATCAGCGGCACGTACAGCTCCAGGGCGGCGATGTCGAAGGCGATGGTGGTGACGGCGACCAGGCGGTCGCCGGGGCGCAGGGCGAGTTCTTCCCGCTGCATCAGCAGGAAGTTCGTCAGCGCCGCGTGCGGGACGGCCACGCCTTTGGGCCGTCCGGTGGAGCCGGAGGTGTAGATGACGTAGGCCAGGTCGTCGCCGGTGACGGGCCGGGAGGGGGCGGGGGCGGGCGTCCGGTCGCCGAGCACCAGCACCTCGGCGTCGTCGGGCAGGACGGCGCGGGTCTGCTCGGTCGCCAGCGTGCACAGCGGGGCGGCGTCCTGAAGCATGTAGGCCAGGCGGTCGGCCGGGTGGTCCAGGTCCAGCGGCAGGTAGGCGGCGCCGGACTTGAGCACGGCCAGCACCGCGGCGACCAGGTCGCCGGTGCGCGGCAGGGCCAGTGCCACGACCTTGCCGGGGCCGGCGCCGCGGGCGCGCAGCAGCGCGGCCAGGCCGGAGGCGCGGCGGTCCAGTTCGGCGTAGGTGAGGGTGCCGGTTTCGCTTTCGACGGCGATGGCGTCGGGGGTGCGGGCGGCCTGTTGTTCGAACAGCTCGACCACGGTGGTGGCGGGGACGGGCCGGTCGGTGGCGTTCCACTCCGCCAGTTGCCGCCGCTCACTCTCGCTGAGCAGTTCCAGGTCGGTGATGCGGCGGCCGGGGTCGGTGACGGCGCTGCGCAGCAGCGTCTCCAGGTGGGCCAGCAGCGCGTCGATGCGTTCGTCGTCGAACAGTTCGCGCCGGAAGGTGGCCTCCACTTCCAGGCCGTGGGAGCGGGCGAACGCCTCCAGTGACAGGTCGAAGTGGACGGCGCCGCTGGGGATGTGCGTCCACCAGGAGGTGATGCCGGGCAGGTCCAGTTCGCCGATCTCGTGGGCGAGGTACATGAACATGGTGTCGAAGTAGGGCGAGCGGCCGCGCGGGCGGGCCGGTCGCAGCTCTTCGACGATCTTGTCGTAGGGCAGGGCCTGGTGGGCGAAGTCTTCGGTGCAGTTCTGGCGGACCCGTGCCAGCAGCTCGCGGAAGGTGGGGTTGCCGGACAGGTCGGTGCGCAGCACCAGGGTGTTGCCGAAGTGGCCGATCAGCGGCTGGGTCTCGGCGTGTTCGCGGCTTTGCACCAGGGAGCCGACGGGGATGTCGGTGGCGCCGGTGTAGCGGTGCAGCAGGGCGGCGTAACCGGCCAGCATCACCATGAAGGGGGTGGCGTTCTCCCGGGCGGCCAGGTCGCGGATGCCGGCGGTGACGGCGTCGTCGAAGCGGCGGACCCGATGTCCGCCGGTTTCGGAGACGGTGGCGGTGCGGGGCCGGTCGGTGGGCAGGTCCAGCGGCTCGGGGGCCGGGTCGAGGCGCCGCCGCCAGTACTCCAGGTCTTCTTGGGAGAGGGGACGCCGCTGTTCCCAGGCCGCGTAGTCGGCGTACTGGATGGGCAGCGGGGCCAGGCCGTCCGGTTCGCCGGTCAGCGCGGCGCGGTAGAGCGCGGCCAGTTCGCCGGACATCGTTCCCCACACGGTGCCGTCGCAGGCGATGTGGTGGATGACCACCACCAGCCCGTGCTCGCGGGGGGCGAGGCGCAGCAGTTCGGTCCGGATGGGGCGTTCGGTGCGCAGGTCGAACGGCCGGGCCGCGATCCGGCTCGCCTGTGCCCGCGCCCATGCCTCGGCGTCCGCGCCGGTGCCGGGGTAGTCGCGGACGGGCAGGTCCAGGGAGTCGTCGTCGTGGATGTGCTGGACGGGGCCGTCGTCGTAGGTGGTGCGCAGGATGGCGTGGCGGCGGACCACGCCGCGCAGCGCCGTGTGCAGGGCGCTTATGTCCAGGTCGCCGGACATGCGCACCAGCAGGCAGACGTTGTAGGCGGGGCTGTCGGGGAAGGCCCGGTGGTGCAGCCACATGCTCTGCTGCGCGTAAGAAAGAGGTGCCGGGCCGTCCGATGTGCGAGGGGCGATCCGGGAGGTGTCCCGGCCGATGCCGCGCTCGGCCATCAGTCGCCGCATCAGTTCCCGTCGTCGTGCCGCCGTCTGCTCCTGCACGCTCAACTCTTTCGGTTGGGGCCCGCTTGAGGACCGGGTGGCAAACGCTGGTTAGGTTAGCCTTGCCTATCAAAATCACACAAGGTTAGCCTTACCTAAGTTGATCGGGAGCGGTCCGATCCTGCAGAGGATGGGTTTGCTGTGTCCTTCGGTGTGCGCACGGACGAGATCGGCCTGGAGGCGGCCGAACTGACGGTCGAGGTCACTTCCGACCCCCCGCAATTGATGGCCCAATTGGCGGAATCAGGGCTGTTCAGGGACTTCGTCGTTTACGAACGGCCGGGTGAGTGGACTTTCGCCGGGGGCGCACTGGGCGAGGTGGCCTTGGAATCGCAGACGGTGCGCACCCGCTGGGCGGGCCGCCCCGAAACCGTCCGCCCCTGGTCGGGACGCCCGGCGGCCGCGCTGCAGGAGGCGTTCGCCGAGGCCCCCTGGCCGGCCTGGAACGCCTACGGCTGGGTGGCCTTCGAGTTCTCCTGCCCGCAGGCGCTCCGGTCGCAGACCCGGCTGGCGCACCTCATCGTCCCCCGCCTCCAGGTGCGCGCAACGGCCGGCCGCGCCGTGGTGACCGGGGCGGACGCCGCCGAAGTCGAGCAGGTCGGCAGGCTGCTGGCCGACCCCGCGCCGCGTCCGGCGCCGGTGCCGTCCCCGGTGGACGTGCGCACCGGCGACGACTACCGCGAACGCGTCGCCAAGGCGCTGGAGGAGATCGGCGCCGGGCTCTACCAGAAGGTCATCGTCTCCCGGCGGCTGCCGATCGGCTTCCCGGTGGACGTGGTCGGCACCTTCCTGGCCGGGCGGGCCGCCAACACCCCGGCCCGCTCGTTCCTGCTCGACCTGGACGGCTTCCAGGCCACCGGCTTCAGCCCCGAAGTGGTGGCGCAGACCAGCGCCGACGGCACGGTGATGACCCAGCCGCTGGCCGGCACCCGCGCCTTCGGCCTGGACGCCGACACCGACGCGGCCCGGCGGCGCGAACTGGAAAACGACCCCAAGGAGATCTTCGAGCACGCGGTGTCGGTGCGCACCTCGCAGCAGGAGCTGTACCGGGTCTGCACGCCCGCAACGGTGCAGGTCACCGGGTTCATGACGGTCAAGGAGCGGGGCAGCGTGCAGCACCTGGGCTCCAGCGTGCACGGCCGGCTGGCCCCCGGCCGCACCTGCTGGGACGCCTTCGAAGCGCTCTTCCCCGCCGTCACCGCCTCCGGCATCCCCAAGCCCGAGGCGATCGAGGCCATCACCCGCCTCGACGAGCCGCGCGGCCTGTACTCGGGCGCGGTGCTGGCGGTCTCCCACGACGGGGCGCTGGATGCGGCCCTGGTGCTGCGCGCCCTCTACCAGCAGGGCGGGCGGGCGTGGCTGCGCGCCGGCGCCGGCATCGTCACCGGCTCCACGCCCGACCGCGAGTACGAGGAGACCTGCGAGAAGCTCTCCAGCGTCGCCCCCTACGTCGTCCCGCTGCGCTGAAGGACCTCTCCTCCTCCACCGCCCGCCCCGCGCGTTCTGCGCGGGGCGGGCTTCGCCGTCCCAGCAGCCGGACGCCCGGTTCACCCCAAAGGCGGCGGGACGCAGCGCCAGAACTGGCGTTTCTTGCCGTCCTCCCGGACGACCACGCCCAGCCGCCCCAGCTCCTCGCGAAGCTGCGCCGCCTCCTCCCCGTCCCCGCTGTCCAATGCTTTGGCCCGGGCGCGCAGCAGCGCGTTCGCCCCCGACGGCAGGCCGGGCATGTCGGGCACCCAGCGCCGGTACTCGTCCCGGTGCGGGTCCCCGCCGGGCGACCACGGGTAGCCGTGCGCCTTGAAGGCCCTGGCCAGACGCTCGGCGCCCGGCAGGTCGGCGCCCTCCCGGGCCGAGTACACCAGCAGCTCCCGGCCCCGGCGGTCCAGCAGCACCAGCCGTCCCTCGTCCACGAACACCGCCCCGACGGACGCCCGCGGCACCGACCGCTCGGCGCCATCGCGAACGCAGACCACCCGATCGTCGCCGACGGCCACGGTCACGTATTCGCGTTCGGCCACGAAGGCCAGCACCAGACCCGCCACCGCGCCCAGCCCCATGCAGCCCAGCGCGGCGGGCAGATCAGGCAGGGAGTCCACCAGCTCGAACGGCCCGCGCATCGGCACCCACCGCAGCGCGACCACCCACCCGGCCACCAGCCACACCAGCCCGCCCAGCACCGCCCCCGCGACCGGGAACCCACCCCAGATCAGCGCACGCTCCCACCGCGCACGCCCCACCACGGTCACCCCGGCACCGGAAACGCGCTCAGCAGCCATGGCCCATCCCGCGACTCATGCCCCCACCATGGCCGCCTCCCCGGAACCGGCGCAGCCGCCGATCGGCCACCCTTCTTCGACCAAAGTCGCCACCACCATCGCCTTCCGGCGATCCCCCAGAACCCGCCCCCGCCCAGCAAGACGCCTCGCCCCGCCACGGCCAACCCGGCCACCGCCATCGCCCCCTCGACAGCAGCTCCGGACCGGATACCGCTAGGGAAAGCCAGACGCCCCGGCACTCCCCCGCAACATGGGCAGCTCCCAGCCGCTTCGGCGGGCGGTGTCGGCCGCCGACCGGAAGACCCATTCCCGCCAGGCGGGTTCACGGTCTGCCAGGACGAGGGTGGTCCAGCCGCCGCCCATGCAGTACGGGCCGCCGCAGACGCCACCGACCAGTTCCCGCCACCTGTCGAAGCTCTCGTGCCGCAGCAGGGCGCAGGCGTCGGTCACCACCAGGCACTGCCGCTGCGAGACAGGGCGTTCGCCGAGCTCGCCGAGGAAGTCCTCCCAGCTTCGGCTCGCCCGGTAGGGAAGTTGCATGGCCGTGACGAACTGGGCGATGGCCTCGGTGGTCGTCGGGCATGCCGCGCCCAGCACCATCCGCGTCTGGACGCCGTCGGCGTCCAGGGCGCTGTCGAGGCGCGTGACCAGTTCCCAGGCGTCCTCGGCGGAAAGGTCCACCGCCACCGGCCGTCCCGGCATGCCGGTCAGCCGCCCGGCGAGGGCGTCCAGAAAGTCCTCGCCGGGGTCCGGTTCCTGCCGCATGGTCCCATCATGAACGGCGCCGGCGGCGCGGTCCGGCGATCGCAGCCGTTCCCCGGGCGGGACCGGGCCTTTGAGGGGCGGGCGGGTTCCGGCGCCGTCCGGCCGTCCACGCCGCGGCCGCCGCCAGGACGATCAGCAGCGACAGAGCCGGCACCCAGGCGCCGAACCGCACGAACGGCGTGTCCTCCTCCTGGGACGGCGGGACCTCGACCGAGGAAGAGGCGGGTCTGGTCGGCGGGCCCCCACGCCGGCGCCCGGCCTCTGGCGTCGAAGGCGGCGGCGGTGCCGCTCACGGCGACCGGCACCGCCGGCCGTCCGCTCTCCACCGCGCGCAGCGGCCCGCTGTCCTGCTCTGTCGCTACCTCCGCAGTCCGGGCGGACGATCGGACGTTCATGCGCACGCTCCGCCGTCGCAGCGCATCTGGTATCCGATCCACCGCTGTGGTTCCGTCCGCTGTCCTCGCCACGGCAGGGCCGCAGGCGGCCTACGGGAACGCGAAAAGCGGGGCTCCGACGGCTTCCGCGTCTCTCAGCGGCGAAAGCGACGGCACCGAGACCGGGGTCTGCTTCACATGGGGGTGAGGACGCAGAACTCGTTGCCCTCCGGGTCGGCCAGCACCGTCCACGGGACGTCGCCCTGGCCGATGTCGATGTCGACGGCGCCGAGCGCCCGCAGCCGGTCCACCTCCGCCGCCTGGTCGTCACCGGGGTAGGGGCGCAGGTCGAGATGAATGCGGTTCCTTGCGGTCTTGGCGTCGGGCGTGCGGAGGAACTCCAGGTACGGGCCGACGCCCTTGGCGGAACGCAGCACCGCGCACTCGTCGGTCACCACGTGCACGGTCCAGTCCATCGCCTCGCCCCAGAAGCGGGCCATGGCCCGCGGATCGGGCCCGCGGATCGGTGCAGTCGACCACCACCGCGGCGACCGGTCCGGTGTCCCGGTACACCGGGCGGGGTTCCAGCACGCAGAACTCGTTGCCCTCCGGGTCGGCCAGCACCGTCCACGGGACATCGCCCTGGCCGATGTCGACGGGTGTCGCGCCGAGGTTTTCCAGACGCGCGACCAGGTCCGCCCGGTGGGCCGCCGAGGTGGTGGCGAGGTCGAGGTGCACGCGGTTCTTCACCGTCTTGGGGCTCGGGTCGGCGACGATGCCGATGCAGACGGCGGTGGGATCGGGATAGGTGAAGCCCTCGGGCTCGAGGCTGGTCACGCCGGGCCCCTCGCTGGAGAGGCTCCAGCCGAGCGCCTGCGCCCAGAACCGGCCGAGCGCAGAGTCGTCATGGGCCTTCATGTGAATCTGCACGAGCCGCGTCGCCATTCACCGATGGTATGCCCGCGCGCCGATCTCCCACGTGGGCCATGCCATCGCGCCAAGTAGCGGACTGGAATGAAACGGCCCCCGGCGAGCGCGCCGGGGGCCGCTGCCCGTGCCGGTCCGTGCCCTTCGGCTAGGCCTTGTCCAGCATGGCGAGGAGCGCCTTCTTGCTGATCTTGCCGACGGGGGTGCGGGGGAAGGCGTCGACCACTTCGATGCGGTCGGGCCACTTGTAGTCGGCCACTCCGCGGTCGCGCAGGAACTCCTTCACCTCCCGCAGGGTGGGCGGGGTGCCGCGGGCGACGAGGAACGCGCAGGTGCGTTCGCCCATGACCGGGTCGGGCACGCCGACGACCGCCGCGTCGTGGACGGCCGGGTGGGCGATCAGGTGGCCTTCCAGCTCCTCGGCGGCGATCTTCTCGCCGCCCCGGTTGATCTGGTCCTTGTGGCGCCCCTCCACCACCAGGTGGCCGGACGGCAGCCGCCGCACCAGGTCGCCGGTGCGGTAGAAGCCGTCGGCGGTGAAGGAGCGGGCGTTGTGCTCGGGGGCCTTGTAGTAGCCGCGCAGGGTGTAGGGGCCGCGGGTGAGCAGCTCGCCGACCTCGCCTTCGGGGACGTCCTCGCCGGTGTCGGGGTCCACCACGCGGATCTCGTCGGCCGGGGACAGCGGGCGGCCCTGGGTGGTCTCGATCAGCTCGGGCGGGTCGTCCAGGCGGGTGTAGTTGAGCAGGCCCTCGGCCATGCCGAAGACCTGCTGCAGCTTGCAGCCGAGGACCCCGGGGATCTTGGAGGCCGGTTCCGTGGCCAGTTTGGCGCCGCCCACCTGCAGCAGCTGCAGGGACGACAGGTCCTCCTCCGACCAGGTGGCCGCGTCCAGCCACAGCAGCGCGATCGGGGGGACGACCGCGCAGACGGTGGCGCGTTCCCGTTCGATCAGCGGGAACGCCGCGTCCGGGGAGCCGGAGGGGGCCAGCACGACCGTGCCGCCGACCGACAGGGTGCCCAGCAGGCCGGGGCAGGCCAGGGCGAAGTTGTGGGCGGCCGGCAGCACCACCAGGTAGACGGTGCCGGAGGTGAAGCCGCAGACCTCGGCGCTGGCGGTCAGGTTGTAGACGTAGTCGCGGTGGGTCCGGGGGATCAGTTTGGGCAGGCCGGTGGTGCCGCCCGACAGCAGGAACAGGCCCACGTCGGCCGGGTCGGGCCGCTCCAACGGGATGGGGTCGGCGTCCAGCTCGGCCAGGGGGGTGAACTCGGCGGCCTCGCCGTCGACGATGACGTGCTCCACGCCGCCGAGGGAGCGGGCCAGCTCGCGGTAGTCGTAGCCGGCGTGCCGGTCGGGGATGATGTAGGCCTTGGCCTCGGCCAGCTCGCACAGGTAGCCGATCTCGCTGTGCCGGTGGGCGGGCAGGGCCAGCACCGGGGGCGCTCCCAGGCGCATCAGCGCCAGGAAGACGATGACGAAGGACGCGGTGTTGGGCAGCTGGAGCACCACCCGGTCGCCGCGCCGGATGCCCAGGCGGTGCAGGCCGGCGGCGGTGCGGTCGATGCGCCGCTCCAGCTCGGCGTAGGTCAGGCGCTCATCTTTGGCGACCAGGGCGACGCGGTCGGGGTCGCCTTGGGGAACCTCGCCCAGCACGTGGTCGCCCCAGTAGCCCTCGGCGATGTAGCGCGCGGCCAGCTCCTCCGGCCAGGGGGTGAAGCCTTCCATCGCTCAGCGCCCCGCAAGCTGGGCCGGCACGCCGGGCACGGGCTCGGCCGCATCGTCCCCGAGCGCGACGATGCGGTTGTGTTCGTCCACGTGGACGACCTTGGGGCGGTGCGAGCGGCGTTCCTCCTCGGTCAGCGCGACATAGGAAATGATGATCACCATGTCGCCCGGCTTGACCAGGTGGGCCGCGGCGCCGTTGATCCCGATGACCCCGCTGCCGGCCTCGCCGGTGATGGCGTAGGTGACCAGCCGGGCCCCGTTGGTGACGTCGACGACCTGGACCTGTTCTCCTTCGACGATGTCGGCGGCGGCCATCAGGTCCGCGTCGATCGTCAGGGAACCCACATAGTGCAGGTTCGCCTGTGTCACGGTGGCGCGGTGGATCTTTCCGTTCATCAGGGTGCGACGCACGGTCTGCCCTCTCCGCTGGAGATTCACTAAGGATAGGCTAACCTTAGCTACTCCCTTCCCGGAGGAGAACCCCGACGATGCTCCGCCGCCTGGCCCTGGACGTCAGCCCGCTGCGCACCAGCAGGCCGTTCCGCAACGTGTTCATCGCCCGGACGGTGTCGGTCTTCGGCATCGGGATGCTGATGGTGGCGCTGCCGGTGCAGGTCCACCAGATGACCGGCTCCACCCTGCACGTGGGCGCGGTGTCCGGCACCGGCGGCCTCGCCCTGCTGGCCGGGCTGCTGTGGGGTGGGGTGATGGCCGACCGCAACGACCGGCGCACCCTGATGCTGCGCGGCCGCATCGCCGCCGGGATCGGCTTTGCGCTGCTGGCGCTGAACGCCTTCCTGCCCTCCCCCTCGCTGGCCGCGCTGTACGTGCTGGCCGCCTGGGACGGGGTGACCACCGGGATCAGCCTGACCGCCCTGCTGGCCGCCACCCCCGCCCTGGTCGGCCCGGACAAGCTGGTGGCCGCCGGGGCACTGAACGCGCTGACCGTCCGGCTCGGCTCGATGCTCTCCCCGGCCCTGGGCGGGGTGGTGATCTCGGCGTTCGGCGTCGGCTGGAACTACACCGCCGCCGCGGCGGGCACGTTCGGCACCCTGGGACTGCTGACGGCCCTGCCCCCGCTCAAGCCGGGCGGCCCGCCCGTCGTCGCCGGAGCGGGCGAAAGCGGCGCGCTCGGCAAGACCGGCGAGACCGCCGAAGCGGCCGCCGGCTCCGGCGGTGCCGTTCCGGCCGCCCAGAACACCGAAGCGGACGAGGAAACCGGCGGCGCAGAGGCGGCGCACCCGTTGCGGGCGATCGGCGCCGGGCTGCGCTTTGTGGCCGGGCACCGGGTCGTGGGCGGGCTCATGCTGCTGGGCCTGCTGTTCATGGTGGCCGGCGGCATCCCCGTGCTGATGCCGGCGTTCGCCACCGAGCAGCTCGGCGGCGGCCCCACCACGGTCGGCCTGCTGTACGCCGCCCCGGCCTGCGGAGCGGTGCTCGCCTCGGTCACCAGCGGCTGGACCAGCGCCCTGCGCGCCCCCGGCCGGGTCCTGCTGATCGCCTCCGTCGCCGGTTTCGTGATCCTGGCCTGCCTGGGCCTGGCCCGCCACCCGGCCCTGGCCGTGGCGGTCCTGTTCGGCTACGGCTTCGTCGCCTCCATCGAGGAGATCCTGCGCTACGGCCTGATCCAGACCCACACCCCCGACGGCTACCTGGGCCGGGTCAACGCCCTGTGGTCGGCCCAGGACACCGCCGGCGAGGCCGTGGGCTCGGTGAGCGCCGGCGCCCTCGGCCGCTATCTGGCGCCCGGCGACGCCATCGTCGTCTACGGCGCCGTCAGCGCCGTGCTGGCCCTGATCCTGGCCGTCTTCCTCACCGGATTGCGCACCGCCACCCTGCGCCCCGAAACCGCCTGAGCGGGACGACACGCCCGTCCCGGACATCCCTGTTCACCGGAGAAGGATCTTCGAACATACGTACGATCCCTTCGTGGGGTGACCCCTTATCCCGAAGGGAGACAGCCGGTGAACTGGACGCTCGAGGTGGTGCTCGTCCCGGTCTCCGACGTGGACAAGGCCAAGGACTTCTACGCCGACAAGGTCGGCTTCAACGTCGACCACGACATCAACGGCTTCGACGGCAAACGCATCGTTCAGCTCACCCCGCCCGGGTCCGGCTGCTCGATCGTCATCGGCGAGGGCCTCACGGAGATGGCCCCCGGCTCGCTGAAGGGCCTGCAACTGGTCGTCAACGACGTCCGGGCGGCCCGCGCCCGGCTGGCAGAGCGCGGCGTCGAGGTCAGCGAGGTCCAGGTGGTGAGCCCGACCGGCGCCCGCCCCGCCCGGGAGGACGACGACCTTGACAACGTCGGCTTCATCCACTTCACCGACCCCGACGGCAACGCCTGGGCCGTCCAGCAGATCACCTCACGCCCCTAGGACCTGTCGTCAAAGCCCCCGGGCCGACCCCGGCCCGGTCGCGTCCGGCGACGCTCCGCCGACGCACCGCGGGCATCGCGGCGCCCGGTAGGCCCTGCGCGATTCCTTTGACGACACGCTCTAGCACTTTCTCGCCGGCGTGTTCGGGGTCCTCGACCGGCCGGTGAAGCGCGGTCGGGGTCCAGGGGACGTCTTCGCACCTGACGATCGGCACCACTGACTTCGCATACCGCCGATTGCCGGCCGCCCGCCGAGTCCTGGCGGCCGTCGCCGAGGGGCGCCTGAAGACGCCGGAGTTCGTCACCAGGGACGTGACCTGGACCTCTGAGATCGGCATCGACCCCGCCAGCCCTCTCTACCAGACCCTCAGCGCCCCTTCGGTCCCCACGTGGGCGGGCATCCTGGCCGCTCAGCTCGAACGTTCCCTTGCCCGCTTCTACCCGCAGACGATGCAGCACGACCCGCTGACCTTGACCGCGGCACTGCGACTGCCATTCGTCGATTTCGACGAAATCGCCGTGACGATCGACGACAACGGCATGCTGATCGAGCAGGACGGCGGAACCCGGCTGTCAGGAGCCGAGGGCAGACAAGCTGCGATATGGAAGGCTAACGCTTCGGACACAGCCGGGCGTACAGCCCGATGTGATCGGACAGGTAGGACGGTCCGCCGGCCAGTGGTTCCCGGTCGGTGAAGAGAGTCCCTGTGCTTTCGACCCCGATCGACTTGGCGACAAGGATGAAATCGATGCAATGCGGCCGCTGCCCGGGCTTCAGGTAAGCGGAATGGAAAGTCGGAGGGCAACTGCCGGCGAAGGCGTCGACCAAGCCGGTGGCGGCGAGGAAATCCCGGTGCAGAGTGCTGTCCCTGGCCACGTTGAAGTCGCCGCATACGACCACCGGGTCCTCGATTTCCTGGACGAGGCGTGCCAGAGCGGTGAGCTGACCTTGCTGCAGCGGGCGGAATCGGTTGGCATCCGACCAGTCGCCGTCGCCGTTGGCCACGGGATGCGTGTTGATGACGCACACTCCCTGATCCCTCAAAGGAGTGATCAACGCCCCTTTCAGGGCCGCCTTGAAACGGACGGTGCGGGGAAGGCCGGGCGAGGACGGGAGGAGAGGGAAGCGCCGATACCCGGACTTGCCCGTAGGCAGCCGCGACAAGGTCACCAGGCCGCCGGCAGGCCCAACCAGTGCACGCCGGTAGGCCAGGTGCCGGAAAGAAGGCATCCCCGCCGACAGCAGCCTCAAATGGCGGTGGGTGAAGACTTCTTGAAAGTTGACCACGTCAATGTCAGAGGATTCGAAGAAAGCCGCGATCGCTCGGTAGCGTTCGGCCAGATTCGATCCAAAGAGCGGCAGCCCGCGCGTGTTGAAGGACGCGACGGTCACCCCTCGGCCGGCCTGTCGACTCATCGACACCCTGCCTCCTGAATCTCCTGACTCCCAGGATCCCGGACCGCTGAGCCTCCTCCAACACGCCGTCCCCGTAGGCCGAGACGGGGCGTCGCGGTCAGAGAGGCTGCCATGACCTACAACGCTCCAGTGCCGGACATCATCGGGCTCCCGTCTCCGGCGCCTGAGGCCACGTGTTGAAAAGGGTTCAGTGGCTCCCGTAAGCCTCGGCAGCTTCCGCTCTTGCGGATTCAACTTGGTGGGCCGCGCGCCGAGCACGGTCGGCTGCAACGGGGAGAGCCACAGCCGACCACGCGCACAGCCTGCGTTCAAGGGTCGTCCAAGCACAGGGTGGACGATCCCGTGTCCCTGCCGGATCGGACGCGCGGGTCGCAGTATCCGCGTCATCCGGCTGGTGCGGTTCCCGTCCGGGAAAGCACGCCGGTGGCATGGGGATGGCGTTCAGAGGAAACCAGGCCGGATCAGCTGTCCGTGTCGCCGGTTCGGATGAAGTGGAACGGGCAGTGGGTTCCGCCCAGGCCGATGGTGGTGGTGCGTTCGAAGCGGAAGCCGTCCCGTGCAGGGTCGATCGCCTCGATCCAGTTGGCGTCGAACGCGCACAGCACCGGTGTCAGCTCTGGGGCGGAGTTGGCCACGAGCACCTCGTGGTAGAAGCAGCGGCGGACCTCCAACAGGTAGTGGCGGTCGTCGTCGGCGCGATGGAAGGTGAAGCCCTTGCCGAAGGCGTGTTCCTCGCGGGTCTTGCACAGCGCCACCATGGCGGCGAACGGGTCCGGCGCGGCGTCCAGCATCGCTCTGGTGCCTTCGCGAATCGCCGCGCCCAGCGGCTCGGCCAGTGCCCGCCGCACCGCTTCGATGGCGGCCGGGCGGCCCAGGTGCGATCGCAGCGTCCGGTAGGCCGCCGTCACCGCGAGGGTGATGCGGAGGTTGTGGCGTGCGGGCTCGTCCACGATCAGATGCGCGTTCGTCTGCTGCAGCTCCTCGTGCCGTGCCCGCATGGCACCGATGAGCTCGGCGGAGATGCCGTGGGCGGCGAAAAAGCCGAAGAAGCCGTCGAGGAGGGCCGTGATCTCTCGTTCGGGGTCGGGAACGTAGTCGCCTGCGAGTTCGAACCGGTCGGTGGGCATTCGGTCGGTCCTTTCGAGCCGTCCCGGTCTCGAAGCACGGACGCGACACCGCGCGGAGCAGAGCCGACCGTGCTCGCGACCAGGCGAGCACGCCGGCGCGCTCCACCGACCTACCAGGCGCCGACGAACTCCTGTTGGGTTCTGACGCCCCTATTGTGACACGCCGCCCCGGCGTCGACCGCGCGAAGCCCACGCGAGCGTTTTGGGCGACAGACCTGCCGCTCAGGCCGTTCCCGTGAACGCAACGTCCCTAGAACCTGCCGGCGGCCGACCGGACGCCCGCGGGGAAGCGCCGACTCGACGCCTCCTCAGACGGGAGCGGACGGGGAATGATCCCCGGCTCATCGGCGGACCACGGCGCCCCTGGGCGAGAGGCATCCCCTCGGCGCCGGGGGTCCCGTTCCGGCGCCGAGGGGCGTTTTTTGTCAGGCGGAGCCGGACAGGTGGGCCTCCACCTCTTCGTCGGTCATGTCGGCGACGGTGAGCCAGATGTCGGCGACGGCCTCCAGGCGGCCGGGGGTCTCCTCCAGTTCGGTGAAGCGGCGGGCGATGCGGGAGACCGTGCGCTGGGCGAAGATCACGCGCACCGGCAGGGAGGTGGTGTCGAGGGCCTCGCGCAGGCGCGCGACGACGGTGGTGGCCAGGACGGAGTCGCCGCCCAGGGCGAAGAAGTCGTCCTCGGCGCCCACGCGCTCGATGCCCAGGACCTCGCCGATGGTGCGGGCGATGACCTTTTCCAGGGCGGTGGCGGGTTCGACGTAGGTCGCGGCGGCCTCGCCGGCCTCGGCGGCGGCCAGGGCGGTGAGGGCCTTGCGGTCGATCTTGCCGTTGGCGGTCAGCGGCAGCTCCTCCACCCGCACCAGCAGTTCGGGGACCATGTGCGGGGGCAGCAGGTCGCGGACGTGGTCTTGCAGCTCCTGGCGGTCCACCTCACCGGAGGCGGGCACGATCGCGGCGGCCAGGCGGGAGCCGGCCAGCAGCGCCACGGCGCGGCGGACCCGCGGGTGGCTCTCCAGGGCGGCCTCGATCTCGCCGAGCTCGATGCGGAAGCCGCGGACCTTGACCTGGTGGTCGCGGCGGCCGAGGAATTCCAACGTGCCGTCGGGGCGGTAGCGGGCCATGTCGCCGGTGCGGTACCAGCGCACGCCTTCGTGGGTGACGAAGCGGTCGGCGGTGCGTTCGGGGTCGCCGCAGTAGCCCTCGGCGACGCCTCCGCCGCCGATCCACAGCTCGCCGGGCACCCAGTCGGGGCGGTCGCGGCCCTGCTCGTCCACCACCCGGCAGGCCACCCCGCGCAGCGGCACCCCGTAGGGGACGGCGTGCCAGTCCTCGGGGACCGGGCCGGAGACCTCCTGGACGGTGGAGTGGATGGCGGTCTCGGTGGTGCCGCCCAGCGCCACGAACCGGCATCCGGGGGCGCGTTCGGCCAGCATCCCCGGCAGGTGGACGCCGACCCAGTCGCCGCCCAGCAGCACCACCCGCAGGCTGCGCACGTCCCCTCCGGTCTGCAGCAGCATCTCCAGCACCGAGGGGACGCAGTTGAGGACGGTCACCGACCGGCGCGCCACCAGTTCGGCCCAGCGGGCGGCGTCCTTGCGCTCCTCCTCGGCGGGGATGACCACCGCGCCGCCGGCCGTCCACAGCGCGAACAGGTCGAACACCGACAGGTCGAAGTCCAGGGCCGAGATGCCCAGCGAGACGTCCCGCGGCCCGAGCGAGAACCGTTCGATCAGGTCGCCGATGGTGTTCATGGCGGCCCGGTGGGAGACCTCCACGCCCTTGGGCTCGCCGGTCGAGCCGGAGGTGAACAGCACGTAGGCGACCTGGCCGGGAGTGATGGGCACCGGTTCGGCCAGCGGCTGGGCCTGGGCCAGCGCCCAGGTCAGCGCGGCGGGGGTGAGGGAGAGCGCGATCTGCGCGGTCTTGGTGATCTTCTCGCGGCGGGCGGGGGGCTGCTCCACGCCGATCGGCACGTAGGCGGCGCCGGCCGCCAGCACGCCGAGGACGGCCACGGCCTGGTCGGGGCCCTTGGGCAGTTCGATCGCGACCCGGTCGCCGGGGCGGACGCCCTGGGCCACCAGGTGCCCGGCGACGCGCAGCGCCCGGTCGGCCAGTTCGCCGTAGGTGAGGGTGCCGTCGTCGTCCCAGTGGACGGCGGGGGCCTGCGGGTTGTGCCGGGCGTTCGCGAAGAAGCCTTCGATGAGGGTGCGCGGGGGCGGGGCGGGCCGGGCGTTGAGCCGCTTGCGGATCTCCAGTTGCTCGGGGGGCGCCTGGATGCGCAGCGGCCGGCTCCAGTCGGCGTCGGGGGCGCCCAGGCGGGTGACGGCGTCGGTGTAGGCGGCGAACATGGCGTCGGCCACGCCCTCGGGGAAGGCCGGCTCGCGCACGTCCCAGTTCAGCAGCAGCCCGCCGGAGACCTCGGTGACCTGGGCGTCCAGCAGCACCTGGGGGCCTTGGGAGATGATCCAGACCGGTTCGCCGAAGAGGGCGCGGACGCGCTCGTCGAACAGCTCGCCCAGATTCAGCGCGCTGGTGTAGACGATGGGGGCCAGCACCTGCTCGCCGCGCTGCCGGGACAGGTCGCGCAGCACTTCCAGGCCGGAGTAGTCGCTGTGGGTGCCGGCGGTGTGCAGTTTGGCCTGCACGGCGCGGGCGCGTTCGACGAACGGCAGCTCCTCGGTCAGGTCGATCTCCAGCAGGATCGACCCGGTGAAGTCGCCGACCAGCTTGTCCACGTCCGGGTGGACGGGTTCGCGGTGGAACAGCGGCAGGTTGAGGATGAAGCGCGGGGTGGCCGACCAGGCGCCGATCACCTCGGCGAAGATCGTGGCCAGCGCCATGGCGGGGGTGACGCCCTCGCGGTGGGCGCGGGTGATGAGCTGCCGCTTGCCCTCCGGGGACAGCCAGTGGTGCTTGCGGACGACCCGGTGGCCGGGCTTGGGGACGACCGGCAGTTCGGGCGGGCCGGGCAGGTCGGCCAGGCGCTGGGCCCACCAGGCGCGGTCGCGTTCGCGGGCCTGCGCGCGGGGGTCGGCGGCCAGGTAGCGGGCGTAGCTGTAGCGCAGCGGCGGCAGCGTCTCGCCCTCGTACAGGGCGGCCAGGTCGGCCAGCATGGTGCGGTAGCTCATCGCGTCGGCGGCGACCATGTCCACATCCAGGTGGAGCCGGGCGGTGCCGGACGGCAGCAGGCTCAGCCGCAGGTCGAAGACCTTGCCGGTGTCGATGGGCAGCCGCTGGGTGGACATCTCCCGGCGCACCCGCTCCAGCTCGGCCTGCGGGTCGGCGGCCCGCCGCAGGTCGAGGACGGTGATCGCCGGGCCGGGGCGTTCGGGGAGCACCCGCTGGGTGCCGTCGTCGCAGATCGCCACCCGCAGCATGGGGTGCCGCTCGACCAGGGCCCGTACCGCCTTCTCCAGCCGCCCCGGGTCGATGTCGCGGCCGTCCAGTTCCACGTACAGGTGGGCGGCGACCGAGCCGAGCTCTTGTTCGCTGTCGCGGCCGATCCAGTAGGCGTGCTGCATGAGCGCCAGCGGGAACGGCCCGTCGGGCTCTTGCGCGTCGGCCGCGGGCTCTTGGGGCGCCTCGGGCTCGGCGGCGGGGGCGAGCGCGCCGCGTTCGGCCAGCAGCTCCCACCACTGCGCCAGGGTGGGGCGTTCGGCCAGCTCGGCGAAGGTGATCTCGATGCCGCGTTTGCGCAGCCGGCCGGTCAGGCTCATCAGCCTGATGGAGTCCATGCCCAGCTCGATGAGGTTGTCATGCGGGTGGACCTGCTCACCGAGCACCTGGGTCAGCGACTGGTGCAGTTCTTCCCTGGTCAGCACAGAACGCCCCCTCTGAACTTAGGTAAGGCTAACCTAATTCAGAGGGTTTCGGGCGTCAACGCCCGGCGCCGGTCCATCGGCACCACCAGCGGGGCGCCGGTCTGCGGGCACTCGATGATCTGGCAGGGCAGCCCGAAGACCCGCTCCACCAGCTCGGCGGTGACGATCTCGGCGGGACGGCCCTGGGCCACGATCCGGCCGTCGCGCATGGCGATCAGATGGGTGGCGTACCGGCAGGCCTGGTTGAGGTCGTGCAGCACCGCCACCAGCGTGCGGCCCTCCTCGTGCAGCCGCGCGCACAGGTCCAGCACCTCGATCTGGTGGGCGATGTCCAGGAACGTGGTGGGCTCGTCCAGCAGCAGGATCGGGGTCTGCTGGGCCAGCACCAGCGCCAGCCACACCCGCTGGCGCTGCCCGCCCGACAGCTCGTCCACCACCCGGTCGGCCAGGTCGCTCACCCCGACCGCCGCCATCGCCTCGGCCACCGCGCGCTCGTCCTCCCGCGACCACTGGCGCAGCAGCCGCTGGTAGGGGTAGCGGCCGCGGGCCACCAGGTCGGCGACGGTGATGCCGTCGGGGGTGAGCGGCTGCTGGGGCAGCAGGCCGAGCCTGCGGGCCACCTGCTTGGCCGGCAGCGCGGTGATCTGCTCCCCGTCCAGGTACACCGCGCCCGCCCGGGGCCGCAGCAGCCGCGACAGCGCCCGCAGCAGTGTCGACTTGCCGCAGGCGTTCGGCCCGACGATCACGGTGAACGAGCCGTCCGGGATCTCCACCCCCAGGTGCTCGGCGATCACCCGCTGCTCGTAGGCCAGCGTCAGATCCTGCGCCCGCAACCGGCTCATACGCCGCTCCCCGCTTCCGTCCCCGGCGCTCCCGGGCGCCGGTGCCCGCCCATCGGGCCTTCGTCCCATGCTCAAATGGCCCCCCTCCGGCCCGTGCGGGCCAGCAGCCAGGCCAGATAAAGGCCGCCCAGCACCCCGGTGACCACGCCGACGGGCACCGGGACCGGCAGCTTCAGCGAGATCAGGTCGCCGACGGCCAGCAGCGCCGCGCCCATCAGCCCGGCCGACAGCAGGTGCGGGCCGGTGCACCGGGTCAGGGCGCGGGCCAGCGGGGCGGCCGCCAGCGCCACGAACGGGATCGGGCCCACCGCCGTGGTCGCCGCCGCGACCAGGCCCACCCCGGCCACCACCAGCACCGCCCGGGAACGCTGCACCGGCACGCCCAGCGCCCGGGCGGCGTCGTCGCCCAGCTCGCCCATGCGCAGCCGCCCCGACTGCGACAGCGCCAGCGGGACCAGCACGGCCAGCGCGCACCCCAGCGGCACCACGTGCTCCCAGCCGCGGCCGTTGAGGCTGCCGGTCAGCCAGAACGCCGCCTCGTACGCCTCGCGCAGCTCGGCCCGGGTGATCAGGTAGGAGTTCAGCGCCTGCAGCATCGCCGCCGCCCCCACGCCGACCAGCACCAGGCGCTGCCCGCTCACCCCGCCGCCCCGGTAAGACAGCAGGTACACCGCGGCGGCCGTGCCCACCGCGCCGGTCACCGACCCGGCCACGATCGCGGCGGTGCCGCCGCCCAGCACCAGGATCTGCAGCAGCGCGCCGGTGGAGGCGCCGGCGGTGAAACCGATCAGGTCGGGACTGCCCAGCGGGTTGCGGGACATGCTCTGGAAGATCGCCCCGCTCATCCCCAGCGCCAGCCCGGCCAGCAGGGCGGTGACCGCCCGCGGCAGCCGCAGCTCGGTGATGATGAACTCACTGGCCCGATCGCCCCGGCCGAGCAGCGTCAGCACCACCTCCCCGGGTGCGATCTGAAACTCCCCGGTGCCGATCACCAGCACCGACGCCGCCAGCGCGACGGCCAGCACCCCGGCGCCGACCAGCGCCGAACGCGGCTGCCACCGCACCGACAGCGTCCCGGCGCGCACCACCCGGCTCACAGCTTGGGCATCCTTCCGCGGCGGACCAGCATGATGAAGATCGGCGCCCCCAGGAACGCGGTGACGATCCCGGTCTCCAGCTCGGCCGGCGGGGCCACCACCCGCCCGACGATGTCGGCGCCCAGCAGCAGCACCGGCGCCAGCAGCAGCGAGTACGGCAGCACCCACCGCTGGTCGGGGCCGACCAGGGCGCGCACGATGAACGGCACCGCCAGTCCCAGGAAGGCGATCGGCCCCACCGCCGCCGTCGCCGCGCCGCTGAGCAGCACCACCGCCAGCGCCCCCAGCGCCCGGGTGCGGCCCAGGGAGCCGCCGAGCGCCCGCCCGGCCTCCTCCCCCAGCGCCAGCACGTTCAGCGACCGGGCCAGCGACAGCGCCAGCAGCACCCCGGCGGCCATGAACGGCCCGACCTGGGCGAGCGTGGCCAGGTCCCGGCCGGCCAGCGAGCCGACCTGCCAGAACCGGAAGCTGTTGAAGCCGTGCGGGTCCAGCAGCATCACCCCGTTGGTCAGCGCGCTGAACACCGCGTTGAGCGCCGCCCCCGCCAGCACCAGCCGTCCCGGCGTGGCGCCGGCCCGCCCATAGGAGCCGATCATGTACACCAGCAGCACCGCACCGGCCGCCCCGGCGAACGCCGCCCACACATACACCAGCACCTGGTCGACGTCGGCCAGCCAGATGAGCAGCACCACCGCCAGCGCGGCGCCTCCGTTGACCCCCAGGACCCCCGGCTCGGCCAGCGGGTTGCGGGTCAGCGCCTGCATCAGCGCGCCCGCCAGCCCCAGCGAGGCCCCCACGGCCAGCCCCAGCAGGGTGCGCGGCAGCCGCATCTCCTGGATGATCAGCGCGCTCTGCGACCCGTCCGGCTCGAAGATCCCCGGCAGCACCCGGCTCAGGGGGACGCGTTCGGCCCCGATCGCGAAACTCGCCATCACGATCAGCACCAGCAGCCCGGCCAGCAGGAACAACCCGGCCACCCGGCCGCGCCGCAACGCCCCGGCCACGGCGGGTTGCGGGGGGTCGTCGCGCAGGGGGGCCTCGCGCACCGGAGTCAACACGATCTTAGGCTAGCCTAAGCTAACCCCACCCTTGAAGGGCATGCGGAATGTCGGTGGCGCCGGAGAGAATGCCCCCGCTCGGCGAGCCTTTTCAGCACGTTGTTTCCGCGGTTCGGGACGGGTGACGTCGCGTTCGGGGACGGCGCCGCGGGCCACGAGGGCACGGTTTGCGGCCCCCGGGGAGCGGCGTGGCGGAAAAGGCTCGGTTCCTCGGCGAGAAGGTGCCCCGATGGCGATTCATGTGGCGAACCGGCGCCGGGCGAGGGCGTCCATCGAGGCGGCCCATCCCGGTGCGCTGATCCTGGACGTCACCTCCCGCGCCGAACGACCGTGGGTGAGGTTCAGCCCGTTCTACCCGCACGGCGGCATTCCCGTGCCATTCTCCCCCGGCGTCACCGCCCAGTCGGTCGAGGGCATCTGGCAGGCGCTGAAAGTGTTCGCCAACGCCGATGTCGACCCGGCCAAGCTGGAAATCACCACGATGAAAGGGCTCAAGCGCACCGTCCGCAAGCACGGCCCGGTGCGCGGGCACCGGGCGGGGCTGACGGGCGAGGTCCTGCTGCCGTACGAGCAGGCGCGCCGGCAGATCTACCTGCCGTCCTACCGCTGGGTGCTGGAGCACCGCGTCGCCGACCTGATGGACCGCCTGAAGGAGCTGAGCTCCCGCGGCGACATCGTACTGCTGGACTACACCACCAACGGGGACGTGACCGACCTGTCGGCCCCGCTGTCGCACGCCGCTCTCATCCGCTGCCACATCGAAGACCGCTGGCCCGCATCGCCGGCCGCCCCCTGAGGGACACGGGGAACGGCCGTCATCCGGCGGGCGGCGCATCGGGCGCCGACGCCGGCCGAGCCGCTGGACGGCCCGCTCCGGCCTGAGGGCCGGGGGCCTGCGCCGCGGATGTCCCGGGTCACGGCACGGCGCAGGCGTCCGGGGCGGAGCACCGCCACAGGGTGCGGTAGAGGCCGGGGCGGGCGAGCAGCTCGGCGTGGGTGCCGCGCTGGACGACGTGGCCGGCGTCCAGGACGACGATTTCGTCGATCTCCTCCAGGCCGGTCAGGTCGTGGGTGATGAGCAGGGTGGTGCGGCCCTGCGTGGCGCGCAGCAGGTCGGCGGTGAGCGCGGCGGCGGTGGGCCGGTCCAGGTGGGCGGTGGGCTCGTCCAGGATCATCAGGGCCGGGTCGGCCAGCAGGGCGCGGGCCAGCGCCAGGCGGCGACGCTCGCCGCCGGACATGCGGGCGCCGCGGGCGCCGACATGGGTGTCCCAGCCGTCGGGCAGCGACTCGATCCACGGCAGCAGCCGGGCGCGGGCGGCGGCGCCGGCCAGTTCGGCGTCACTGGCCTGCGGGCGGGCCAGTTTCAGGTTGTCGCGGACGGTGGCGTCGAAGATGTGCGGATCCTGGGGGCAGCCGCCGATCAGCCGGCGCACCTGGTCGGAGGCGAAAGCGGTCAGATCGGTGCCGTTGAGGGTGATGGTACCGCCCGCCGGGTCCAGAAAACGCAGCAGCAGGGCGGCCACGGTGCTCTTGCCCGCGCCGCTGGGACCCACCAGCGCGACCCGCTTGCCGGGGGTCAGGTCCAGATCCAGCCCGTCCAGGGCGAGCGGGCCGCCTGGGGTGTAGCGGGCGCGCACGCCGCGCATCCGGACCGTCAGCGGCGGCTCGGGCGGCGGCGCCGGCGACGGCGGCTCGGCGACCGGGTCGGGGGCGTCCAGGACGTCGAGGATGCGGGCGGCGCCCGCCCGGGTCTCGGCGAGCTGGGCGGCCGCGGCGGGCAGCGCGCCCGTGGCCTCGAAGGCGGCCAGCGCGGTCAGCGCCAGCACCGCCAGCGGGACCCGGCCCAGCGTCCCGTCCTCCACCGCGGCGACCCCCAGCAGCAGCACCGCCCACACGGTCAGGCCCGCCGCCAGCGAGGCCAGGGCCGCCCCGGCGGCCTGCACCAGCGCGCCGCGGCGGCTTTGGGCGGTCAGTTCGGCGTCGGCCTCGGCGACGGCGGCCAGCGCCCGGTCCTGGGCGCCGAAGGCGTGCAGCTCGGCCGCCCCGGCCAGGGCGTCCACCACCCGGGCGGAGACGGCGCCGCGGGCCCGGGCGGTGCGGCGCCCGGCGGCGCGGGCCCGGGCCGCCGACAGCGCCGGCAGCAGCGCCCCCGCCACCAGCAGCCCGACCGCCAGCATCCCGGCGGCCGGGGCCAGCAGGAACGCGCAGGCGGCGACCGCCCCGCCGCCGGCCAGCGCGGCGGCGGCCACCGGCACCACCCCGCGCACGAACAGGTCCTGGGTGGAGTCGACGTCGCTGACCAGCCGGGAGAGCAGGTCCCCTGAGCGCAGCGGGCGCAGCCCGGCCGGGGCCAGCCGCGCCAGCCGCCGGTAGATGCGCACCCGCACGTCCCCCAGCACCCGGAACGCCACGTCGTGGGCGGTCAGCCGCTCCAGGTAGCGGAAGACGCCCCGGCTGACGCCCAGCGCCCGCACCATCACCACGGCGATGGTCAGCGCGGTGACCCCGGGGTGCTCGGCGGCCCGCGCGATGAGGAACCCGGAGGCCCCCAGCAGCCCGATACCGGCGGCGGTGGTGGCCGCGCCCAGCACCGCCGCCAGTACCAGCCGCCCGCGCACCGGCCCGGCCGCCGCCAACAGCCACATCAGCGGCCGGCGCCGGCGCACGGAAGTCGAAGCAAGAGCGGTCATGACGTCATCTCCCAAGACGAGAACCCGTCCAGGCGCCCCTCCCGGAGGCGAACCCGGGCCGGCGGCCGCCCACCGGGCTGCGAGGTGCCGGTCGGATGGAGGCCCGGACGGCCGGGGTCACGGCACCGGCTCCCGGGCGGGCCAGTCCTGCCGGGCGGGCAGGCCGGATCCGGCGGCGGGCGCTGCCACGGGCCGCCTCAGCCCGCGGCCGTGCAGGACCAGGACGGGCACGGCGGCGATCGCGACGCCGACGCCGAAGGACGACAGGCCCGCCAGGCGGACCACGCCGGAAGTGGCGGCATGGCCGGTGGCCGACAGCAGCCGGCCGCCGCTTCGGACCAGATCGATCATGATGTCTTCTCCAGGGGTCGGTGCGGCCGCCGGCCGCAGTGGACGGGGTGGGAAACGCCCGGTGGGCGCCGGGACGCCCCGAGGAAAGGCAGCCCGCTCATCACGCCACCGCCAGCGAACGGGACTCCCTCAGCCGGCCCGCCTCGATGTGCACGACGCGGTCGGCGAAGTGCGTCCAGGTCGGGTCGTGGGTGACCAGCACGACGGTGCGCCCGGCGGCCAGGCGGTGCACCGCCTCCTGAACGCCGTGGGCGGTGAGCGGGTCCAGGTGGGCGGTGGGCTCGTCCAGCAGGACCAGCGGGGCGTCGCGCAGGAAGGCGCGGGCCAGAGCGACGCGCTGGCGCTGGCCCGACGACAGGCGGGCGCCGCGTTCGCCGACGCGGGTGTCGTAGCCGTCGGGCAGCGCTTCGATGAACTCGGCCAGCCCGGCCTGGGCGGCGGCGCGGCGGACGTCGGCGGGCGAGGCGCCGGGGCGGCCCAGCCGGATGTTGTCGGCGATGGTCCCGTCGAACAGGTGGGGGTGCTGCGGCACCCAGGAGATCTGCTCGCGCCAGGACTCCACCGGCACGTCGGCGAAGCTCACCGTGCCCGAGGCGGGTTCGGTGAAGCGCAGCAGCAGGCTCAGCAGGGTGCTCTTGCCCGCGCCGCTGGGGCCGACGACGACGATCCGCTCGCCCGGCTCGATGGTCAGCGACGCCTTCTCCAGGGCGGGACGGTCGCGGTCGGGGTAGCGCACGGTCACCTCGTCCAGGACGATCCGGTCGCGCCGCAGGTCCGCCGCGGCGCCGCCGCCGGCCGGGCGCCGCGGCAGCGGGGTGTCCAGCACCTCAAAGGCCCGCTCGGCCGCCGCCACGCCCTCCATGCCGGCGTGGAACTGGGCGCCGACGGCGCGCAGCGGCAGGTACGCCTCCGGCGCCAGGATCAGCACCAGCAGCGCCGTCTCATACGGCACGTCGCCGTTCAGCAGCCGCAGCCCGACCTGGACGGCCACCAGCGCCACCGCCAGCGTGGACAGCAGCTCCAGCACCAGCGCCGACAGGAACGCCACCCGCAGCACCCGCATGGTGATCCGCCGGTGCGCGCCGGTCACCTCGGCGATCACCTGCGCCTGCGCGTCGGCCCGGTTGAACAGCTTCAGCGTCGGCAGCCCTTCGACCACGTCCAGGAAGTGGCCGCCGAGCCGCTGCAGCAGCCGCCACTGGCGTTCGGTGCGGGCCTTGGTGTGCAGGCCCACCAGCACCATGAACACCGGGATCAGCGGCAGCGTCACCGCGATCACCATCGCCGACAGCAGGTCCGCGCCGGCGACCACGGCCAGCACCGCGACCGGGGTGATGCACGCCAGCGCCAGCTGCGGCAGGTAGCGGGCGAAGTAGACGTCCAGGGCGTCCAGGCCGCGGGTGGCGACGGTGGCCACCTCGCCGGCGCGTTTGCCGGCCGTCCACTGCGGCCCCAGGCCCAGCGCGTGCGCGATCAGGCGGCGCCGCAGCAGCGAGCGGACCGTGCCGGCGTAGTGCAGCGCGGCGGCCTCGCCCAGGCCGTGGACGGCGGCGCGGGCCACCACCACCGCCAGCAGCGCGCCGAGGGTCCACCGCAGCTCGCCCGGCCCCCGGCCGTGGAACGCGCCCGCCAGCGCGTGGGCCAGCAGCGCCGCCTGGGCCAGCACCAGGCCGGTGGTGACGGCGCCCAGCACCACGGTGAGGGCCAGGAAGATCCGGGCCGGGCGGGCGTGCCGCAGCAGCCGGGGGTCGAGCGGCTTCATGCGCGGCTCCGCTCCACGGCGTGCTCGGGCTCGTGCGCCTTCGCGGGACGGGCGGGCGCGCCGCCGCCGGAGGGCGCGGGCGGCACGATCGCCTCCCGGGTGAGCCGCTTGCGGAACACCCAGTACGTCCAGGCCTGGTAGGCCAGCACGATCGGGGTGAAGATCACCGCCACCCAGGTCATCACCTTGAGGGTGTAGGGGGTGGAGGCCGCGTTCTCCACGGTCAGGCTGTAGGCGGGGTCGATGGTGGACGGCAGCACCGCCGGCCACAGGTCGCCGAACATGGTCGCCACGGTGGCGACGATGGCGACCGCGGTGCCGGTGAAGGCCCAGCCGTCCCGGCCGCGCAGCGCGGCCGCCACGCCGCCGGCCAGCGCCAGCGCCGCCACCGCGGTGGTGGCCCAGGTCCACGGCACCCCGAACCGCACCCCGGTGATCACCAGGAAGGCCGCGGCGATCGCCACGGTGGGGGCGGCGAGGTACCGGACCGCCCGCCGGGCCTGGTCACGGACGTGGCCGCGGGTCTTCAGCGCCAGGAACACCGCGCCGTGCAGGGTGAACACCGTCAGCGTGGTCAGCCCGCCCAGCAGCGCGTACGGGTTGAGCAGGGTCAGCAGGGTGCCGGTGTAGTGGTGCTGGGCGTCCAGCGGCACGCCCTGCAGGATGTTGGCGAACGCCACGCCCCACAGCAGGGCGGGCACCGCCGACCCCCAGAAGATGGCCAGGTCCCAGTTGCGGCGCCAGCGGTCGCTGTCGACCTTGCCGCGGTACTCGAAGGCCACCCCGCGCACGATCAGCGCCGCGAGGATCAGCAGCAGCGCCAGGTAGAAGCCGCTGAAGAGGCTGGCGTACCACTCGGGGAAGGCGGCGAAGGTGGCGCCGCCGGCCACCAGCAGCCACACCTCGTTGCCGTCCCAGACCGGGCCGATCGTGTTGATCATGACCCGGCGGTCGGTGTCGGAGTGCGCCGCCTTGCGCGGGGCCAGCACCGGCATCAGCACCCCGACCCCGAAGTCGAAGCCCTCCAGCAGGAAGTAGCCGGCCCACAGCACCGCGATCAGCAGGAACCAGACTGTGGTGAGTTCCATCGCTCACTCTCCGCGTCGTCAGTAGGTGAAGGAGGGCATCGGTTCGTCTTCCTTCGGCAGCTCCTCTTCCTTGGGCGGCCCCTGCTTGGCGAAGCGCGTCATCAGCACGCCCGCCACCACGGCCAGCACTCCGTACAGGACGGTGAAGACCGCCAGCGAGACGATCACTTCGGCGCCGCCGACCGTCGGGGAGACGCCGTCGGCGGTGCGCAGCATCCCGTGCACCACCCACGGCTGCCGGCCCATCTCGGTGAAGATCCAGCCGGTGGTGTTGGCCAGGTAGGGCAGCGCGATCCCGATCAGCGCCGCGCGGGTGAACCAGCGGCTGCGCGGGGTGCGGCCGTCGCGGGTCAGCCACAGGCCCCACAGCGCGATCGCGGCGGCCAGCGCCCCGAAGCCGATCATCAGCCGGAAGTTCCAGTAGGTGATCGGGACGACGGGGATGTAGCTGCCGGGGCCGTAGAGGGCCTCGTAGGCGCGCTGCACGTCGTTGATGCCCTCGACCTGGCCGTTGGGGTCGCCGGTGGCCATGAACGACAGCAGGTGCGGGATCCGCAGGCTCCACAGCTCCTCGCGGCCGTCCAGGCTGCCGATGGTGAACAGCGAGAAGGACGCCGGCGCGGAGGTCTCATACAGCGCCTCGGCCGCGGCCATCTTCATCGGCTGCTGCTCGGTCATCACGCGGGCCTGGATGTCGCCGGAGATGAACACGCCGATCGACGCCACCAGCGAGACGATCAGGCCCAGCCGCAGCGCCGGGCGGAACACGTCGGTGTCGCGGTGCTTGTACAGGTACCAGGCGGCGACCCCGGCGATCAGCATGCCGGCGGTGATCAGCGACGCGAAGATGACGTGCGGGTAGGCCGCCAGCGTGGTGGGGTTGGTCAGCACCTCCCAGATGCTGGTCAGCTCGGCCCGCTTGGTGTCGGGGTTGATCCGGTAGCCGACCGGGTGCTGCATCCAGGAGTTGGCGGCGATGATGAAGTAGGCCGACAGCGCGGTGCCGATCGCGAACAGCCAGATGGTGGCCAGGTGCACCGCCGGCTTGAGCTTGTCCCACCCGAAGATCCACAACCCCAGGAAGGTGGACTCCAGGAAGAACGCCAGCAGCCCTTCCATGGCCAGCGGGGCGCCGAACACGTCACCGACGAACCGCGAGTAGTCCGACCAGTTCATGCCGAACTGGAATTCCTGGACGATCCCGGTGACCACGCCCACGGCGAAGTTGATCAGCAGCAGCTTGCCGAAGAACTTGGTCATCCGCAGGTACCGCGGGTCCTTGCGGCGGTACCAGATCGTCTGCATGACCGCCACCAGGGCGGCCAGGCCGATGCTCAGCGGTACGAAGATGAAGTGATAGACGGTTGTGATCCCGAACTGCCATCGGGCTAGGTCCAGGGCGTTCACGGGCTCTCCTCCGGTGGGGCGGGGCACGGATGCGGCCACGCGGTCGAAACCCGGCCCCCCGTTGACGAATCCAGCGATTCCAGACCATCACCGGGCCTGCGCCCACCTCAGGGCCGAAGGTCCATCGCCCGATGGGACCTTCGGCCCTGCCCAGGGGGTCATTCCTCCTGGTCAGAGCGCGTTTTCGCAGGTGGCCGCGCGTGTCGCCGCCACGGACAGTCCGCTTTCGCCACGCTGTGTTTTCAATCACGTTTTCCCAGCTCAACGGCCCTTTCGGGTGACGGAGCTCACCAGCGCATGCGAACCTCCTCGGCCCAGCCGAGCAGCCCGTCGATGGGCACGTCCCGTCCGTCGTCGGTGCGCACCCGCCCGTGGTAGCGGCCGAAGCACTGGTCGGTGCGGTTGGCCAGCAGGACCGCGTTGGTGCGGACGACCCGGTCGTGGAACGGGGTGAAGGTCAAATCGACCTGCTCGCCGTCGGGGGTGCGGATCGTCCAGGGGGCCAGGAAGTCGCCCGGGTCGTAGCGCCACTGCAGCTCCTGGCCGATCTTGGTGAGCCGGCCGTCCACGCACAGGGCGTTCTCGGTGGCGCCGGTGCCCTCGGTCCACTTGCCGCCCAGCTGCAACCCGACGACGTGGCCGCCGCTGCGGCCGGAGGCGGCGCCCCAGTTCCAGGTGATCGAGTGCGGCCAGCGGCCCCTGCCGTGGTCGAGCACGCCCCAGGCGTCCTCGCCGAACTCGTAGGTGGACGAGCCGATCCGCACGGTGCCGGTGGCGGGACGGGCGGTGTGCTTGGCGGTGTACTGAAAGCGCCGGTCGCTCCAGGGGACGACGACGCCCAGCGTCTCGTGCCCGGCGGGCAGCGCCACCTCCAGGTCGGCCTCCAGCGGCCGCCGGTCGGGGGTCAGGCAGCGCGCCCGCAGCCGGGTGCCGCCGGGCAGCGCCGTGATCTCCACGCGGACCTGCCCGCCGGTGGGGCGCTCGGGGCCGACCACCACGTCGGTCGACGGGTCGCCGGGGGTGCCGGCGATGACCGGCGGCAGCGACACCCCGCGCCCGAACGGGACCAGCGCGGTGCGCTCGAACTCAAACCCGCCGTACTCCAGGAAGTAGACGCTGTTGAGGGCCAGGAAGTCCAGGTCGCTGACGGTGACGGCGAGCAGGTGGGTGGGGGTGGTGACGCACCAGTACTCCCAGCGCTTGGTGCGGCCCCAGCCGCGCAGCCGGCAGGTGTGCAGGGGGCGGCGCGTCCAGCCCGCCGCCGCGGGGTTGAGCCGCCCGTCCGGCAGGCACAGCTCGACGGGCTCGGTGATCTCGCGTTCGGTGGTGGACATCGGCTCAGCATAGAAACGGCGATCGCCGGTTTGGCGACACCGTGCCCCCATCTTCTAGATTCGTGTCGGCATGTCGCCGATCCTTCGAGGTGGTCCGTGTTCCTGGCATTGCGCGACCTCCGGTTCGCCCGGGGGCGTTTTACATTGATGGGCACCGTGGTCGGGTTGATCGCGGTGCTGGCCGTCCTGCTCACCGGCCTGGCCAACGGCCTGGTCAACGACAACGTGTCGGGGCTGCGCAGTCTCCCCGCCACCCACCTGGCCTTCCAGCCGGGCGTGGACGGCAACCTGTTCTCCCGCAGCACGGTCGATCCGGCGCTGGCGCAGCAGTGGGCGAAGGTCCCCGGCGTCCGCGCGGCGACCCCGTACGGCAACACGCTCACCCACGCCAAGGAAGAGCGCAGCGGCAAGGATGTGGACGTCGCGGTGTTCGGCGTGGAGCCCGGTTCGTTCATGGCGCCCGAGCCGCTGACCGGCGATCCGCTGGGCAGCCGGGAGGACGGGGTGCTGATCTCCCGCAAGCTGGTGGACGAGGGGCTCAAGATCGGCGACACGCTGGTCGTGGAGCGCAGCGAGGTGCGGCTGCCGATCATCGGCACCATCGGCGATGTCTCCTACGGGCATGTGGCGGTGGCGTACGCGCCGCTGAAGACCTGGCAGCGCATCTACTACGGGCTGCCCGGCGAGCCGCCGCAGGAGGCGTTCAAGGTGGCCACCGCCATCGCCCTGGACGGTGAGCCCGGCGCCGGCGGCCCCAAGGCCGAGGTGCTCAGCCGGGAGGAGTCCTACGGCCAGTCGCCGGGGTACTCCGCCGAGCAGGCCACGATGCAGATGATCCAGTTCTTCCTGTACGTGATCTCGATGTTCGTGGTCGGCGCCTTCTTCGTGGTCTGGACGGTGCAGCGCAAGGACGAGATCGCGCTGGTGCGGGCGCTGGGCGGCTCGGCCGGTTACCTGGTCCGCGACGCCCTCGCCCAGGTGCTGGTGGTGCTGGTGGCCGCCACCGCGGTCGGCACCGCGGTCGGCGCGGGGATGATCGCGCTGCTGCGGCGGGTCGCCCCCGGCATGCCGATCGCCTGGGCGCCCGGCCCGATCGTCACCGCCATGGCGCTGCTGGTGGTGCTGGGCGTGCTGGGCGCGCTGGCGGCGCTGCGCCGCATCACCTCCGTCGATCCGCTGCTCGCCCTGGGAGGCAACCGATGACCGCCACCACCGCCACCACGACCGGGCTGGCCCTGGAGCAGGTCACCTTGGAGTACGGGACGGGCGACACGCTGGTGACCGCGCTGGATGAGGTCACCTTGACCGTGGAGCCCGGGGAGTTCGTCGCGGTCGTCGGCCCGTCGGGGTCGGGCAAGTCCAGCCTGCTGGCCGTGGCGGGCGCGCTGATCCACCCCACCCGGGGCCAGGTGCGCATCGCCGATGTGACCGTCTCCGGCGCCAAGGCCGCCGAGCTGGCGAGGCTGCGCCGCACCCGGATCGGCTACGTCTTCCAAAGCGGCAACCTGCTGGCCTCGCTGACCGCCCGCGACCAGCTGCTGCTGGTGCCGCACCTGTCGGGGCGGATCACCGCCGAGGACCGGGCCCGCGCCGACGAGCTGCTGGAGGCGGTCGGGCTGACCGCCAAGGCCGACCGCCGCCCGCACGAGCTGTCCGGCGGCGAGCGGCAGCGGGTCGGGCTGGCCCGCGCGCTGATGAACCGGCCGGCGGTGCTGCTTGAACCGGCCGGCGGTGCTGCTGGCCGACGAGCCCACCGCGGCGCTGGACCGCCGCCGGGCCCGTGAGATCGTGGCGCTGCTGGCCGCCCAGGCCCACGAGCGCAAGGCCGCCACCGTGATGGTCACCCACGACACCGACCTGCTGGAGGCCGCCGACCGGGTCGTCCACATGCGGGACGGCAAGCTGTCCTGACCTGCGCGCAGAGGAAGTGCATTGCCGAGGATCACCGCCCCGACCGTCGCCGAGCACCGCGCCCGCCGGTACGCCGAGCTGCTGGAGGCGGCCCGGCGGATCGTGCTCGCCGATGGGCCGGAGGCGGTGACTCCGGGCGCGGTCGGCGCCCGCATCGGGCTGGCCCGCTCCAGCGTCTACAAGTACTTCCCCACCTCCCGCGACATCCTGGTGCACCTGCTGGAGGAGATCTTCCAGCGGTGGAACGCCCGGCTCGGCGAGGTGATGGCCGCCCAGGCCGGCCCCGCCGAGCGGGTGACCGCCTACATCCGGACGTTCTTGGAGTTCGCCGGGAGCGAGGAGCACCGCATCGCCGACGCCATCGGCTTTCCCAGCCTGCCGCCGCAGGACGCGGCGCGGATCCGCGTCCTGCACCGGCGGCTGACCGAGCCGCTCTGCCAGGCCCTGATCGAGCTGGGCGACCCGTCCCCGCAGATCACCATGGAGCTGATGGTCGGCACGCTGAACGCCGCCACCCGCCTGATCGCCCAGGGGCATTCCAAGGCGCAGATCACCGCCGCGACCTTGGCGTTCATCCGCCCTCCGGGGACGTGCGGCCGTCCGGAGCGGTGAACCTCATCCAACGCGTTCTTTCCGCAAGCCGCCTGTGGCGGCGCCGGGCTTTCGCCCGTCCGGCGCCCCCGTGCGCCTGCCAAGGCCCGGTGATCAGGCGGGCTTGCGCAGCAGGCCGCCGTACTCGCAGCCGGCCTTGTTGAGCTTGGAGGCGCCTTCGTAGGGCTTCAGCTCTTCGGGGACGGGGGGCAGCGGCGGCTGGTCGGGGTCGGGGCGCCAGTCGTTGACGTCCACCAGGCCGGGCGCCACCGGCTCCAGTCCCGCCAGCAGGGCCTGGACCTCCTGCGGGCTGCGGGTCTGCCAGGTCAGGCCGTAGGCGCTGAGCTGAGAGTTCATCAAGGCGCGGTGCGCGGGGTCGTCCGAGGTGGCCTGGGTGAAGGCGATGTAGCCGCCCGGGGCGATGCGGTCGATCACGGTCTGCAGGATCCGGCGCGGGTCGTCCTTGTCGGGCAGCATGTGGCCGACCGACAGGAACAGCACCGCCACCGGCTCATCGAAGTCGATCAGCCGCTTGGTCTCCGGGTGGTCGAGGATCTCCTCCACCTGGCGGATGTCGGCCCTGATCACCGTGGTGGAGTCGTCGTCGGCCAGCAGCGCCCGGCCGTGCGCCAGCACGATCGGGTCGATGTCGACGTAAACGACGCGGGAGTCCGGGGCGAACCGCTGGGCGACCTGGTGGACGTTGTTGTCGGTGGGCAGCCCGCAGCCCATGTCGATGAACTGCCTGATTCCCGCCTCGGCCGCCAGGTGGCGCACCACCCGGTACAAAAACAGCCGGTTCTCCCGGGCGGCGTCCAGGGCTTCCGGCAGGTTCTTCAGCATCTGCCGGACGAACTGCCGGTCGGCCTCGTAGTTGTCCTTGCCGCCCAGCATCCAGCCATAACCCCGCGCCGGGGAGGGAATGTCGGTGCGCACTCCTGAGAAAGGCAGCTCCGCAGAGACCATGAAAAGCTCCGATTCTCGGAGGATGTGGAGGGGACTCGGCTCAGAATATCACCGAATCCACTTCCGGGAAGGGCGAATTACCCGCAACAAAAAGACCTCGTTAATCGGACCGAAAATGCAGTTCCGTCTCTTTATGCAACTCCTTGTGACGAACGCATGACCCCGTTCCGGGCGGCGCCCCCAGGGCTTGCGGGCCCGTGAGCCCTCACGAGCCCTGTGAAACGGCGGCGGACGCGCCCCCGGCCCCATGGACACCGGAACAGCCCATATGCGAAGATTGCACGCCGTAGGCGACGGCGGACGAGGAAGCCGGTGCGAGTCCGGCGCGGTCCCGCCACTGTGATCGGCGAGCGGACCCCGATGACGCCACTGCCCGCACGCGGGTGGGAAGGCCGGGGCGAGCGACGACCCGAGAGCCAGGAGACTCACGCAGTCGCCTCCTCAGTCAGATGGGGCGGATCTCCCCATGAGAGGACACGCCGGGCTCCGGCGTGCCGCGGGACTCTCTGGAACGGTCCGTCCCACCGCCTGCCGCGGACGCCGTCGAGGAACGGCCGCCGCGGCCAGTCTCGCAGGAGCGCCAGTGAACCTTGTGCACCGAGCCGGGCGCACCCCGGCCGAACGGCAGCCGGACCCGTCCCTGCCCCACCGCCCGGAGGCGGGGCGTCCCGCCGAGGGGGGCTCATCGCGCACCTTCCGCACCCGCCGGGCATGGCCGCTGGCCACGGCGCTGGTGGCCCTGTCGCTCGTGGCGAGCGCGTGCGGCGGGGACGGCCAGGGGTCGCAGGCGGCCCAAGGCGACCGCTGCGTCAAGGAATTCGACGCCTCCAAGGACTACTTCCCGGTCAAGCAGACGATCCGGCACGCCACCAACTTCACCCTGACCTACGCCAAGAACTACCAGGTCGTCACCGTCAAGCAGCCCGCCCCGGGGGCCAAGCCGCAGACCTATGTGCTGGTGCGCTGCGGCACCCCCGCCCCCAAGGCCGAAGGCGAGCTCAAGGACGCGGTGGTGGTCGAAACCCCGGTGCGCACGCTGTTCGCCTCCTCGACCACGCACCTGCCGTTCATCACCGACCTGGGCGTGCTGGACCGGCTCAAGGGCGTGGCCTCCGCCGGGCTGATCACCTCCCCGCAGGTGCGCGAGCGGGTGGCGGCCAAGCAGATCATCGAGTACGCCGACATCACCGGGCAGGAGATCGACACCGAGAAGGTGATCGGCGCCCGTCCGGACGTGCTGATGACCGACGGCAACGACGTGCCCGCCCACCAGACGCTGCGCAACGCCGGCATCAAGATCGTCGCCAACGCCGAGTGGCAGGAGACCAGCGCGCTCGGCCGGGCCGAGTGGATCAAGTTCGTGGCCGCGCTCACCGGCACCGAGGCCAAGGCCACCGAGGTGTTCGACAAGGTCGCCGCCGCCTACCAGGAGCTGGCCGCCAAGGCCAAGCAGGCCGAGCCGGTCTCGGTGCTGCCCGGCCAGATGTTCCAGGGCCAGTGGGCCATCCCCAACGGGGAGAGCTTCATGGCCAAGCTGATCGCCGATGCGGGCGGCACCTACGCCTGGGCCGACACCAAGGGCACCGGCAGCACCAATTTGGACCTGGAGACCGTGCTGTCCAAGGCCCGCGACGCCGAGGTCTGGCTGCCCCAGATGAACGACTGGAAGTCCCTGGAGGACGTCCGCAAGGCCGACCCCCGCTACGCCGAGTTCGCCGCGTTCAAGTCCGGCAAGGTCTGGTCGATGAACAAGGTGCTCGGCCCCGGCGGCGGCAACGACTTCTACGAACGCGGCGTGGGCCGTCCCGACCTGATCCTGGCCGACCTGGTGGCCATCTTGCACCCGGAGTTGATGCCGGGCCACACGTTCACCTTCTACCAGCAGCTCGCCCGTTGACCGAGCCCGCATTCGCCCCGGCCGCCCGCCGCCGCACGGCCGTCATGGCCGTGCTGGCGGCGGCGGTCGCGGTCTCCTTCGTGCTGGCGGTGGCGCTGGGATCCACCACGATCCCGCTCGACCAGGCGGTGGCGGCGCTGCTGCGCCTGGAGAACGCCGACCCCGGCGCGCAGACCATCATCTGGACGGTGCGGCTGCCGCGGGCCATCACCGCGCTGCTGGCCGGGGCGGCGCTGTCGGTGGCCGGGGTGCAGATGCAGACGCTGTTTCGCAACCCGCTGGCCGAGCCCTACATCCTGGGGGTCAGCTCGGGCGCCAGTTTGGGCGTGGCGCTGGTGGTCACCGGGTGGGGCGGGCTGGCCTCCGCCTTCACCGGCGGCGTCGCCGGGCTGGGCCGCGCCGGGATCGTGGTGGCCGCCTCGGCCGGGGCGGCGGCCGTGCTGGGGCTGGTGCTGGCGCTGTCGCGGCGGGTGCGCTCGGTGGTCACGCTGCTGATCATCGGGGTGATGGTGGGCTCGACCACCGCCTCCCTCATCACCTTGCTGCTGGCCTACTCCGACGCCCAGCGCGCCCAGCAGTACCTGGGGTGGAGCCTGGGCAGCTACTCCGGAACCACCTGGGGGGACCTGGCCCTGTTCACACCCGTGTGCACCGCGGCCCTGGCGGCGGCCCTGATGGGCGTCAAGCCTTTGAACGCCATGCTGCTGGGGGAGAACTACGCCCGCACCATGGGCGTGCGGGTGCGCCGGGTCCGCACCGCCACGCTGCTGACGGCGTCGGTGCTGGCCGGTTCGGTCACCGCCTACTGCGGCCCGGTGGCCTTCCTGGGCCTGGCCGTGCCGCACATGGCCAAGCTGCTGCTGGGCACCGCCGACCACCGGGTGCTGATGCCGGCGTCGGTGCTGCTGGGCGGTGCGGTCTCGCTGGTCTGCTGCATCGCCACCCAGGCCCCCGGCAGCGGCGCCGTGCTGCCGCTGAACGCGGTCACCACCGTGCTGGGCGCCCCCGTGGTCATCGCCGTCCTGCTGCGCAGCCGCGCCGCCCAGACCGGATGGGCGGGGTGAGGCCATGCTGTCGCTGCGATCGCTGAGCGTCGGCTACCCCGGACGGCGCCGCCGCCCGGCCCGGCGCGTCCTGGAAGGGCTGGAGGCGGTGGCGCGGCCCGGCGACCTGACCGTGCTGATCGGCCCGAACGGCACCGGCAAGTCCACGCTGCTGCGCACCCTGGCCGGGCTGCAGCCGGCGCTGGAGGGGCAGGTCCTGCTGGACGGCTCCCCCATCACCGCCCTGGACGAGGTGGAACGGGCCCGCCGGATCGCCGTGGTGCTCACCGAACGGGACCTGCCCGCCCTGCTGACCGCCCGGGAGCTGACCGGCCTGGGCCGCCACCCCCACACCGGCTTCACCGGGCGGCTCACCGCCGCCGACCAAGCGGTCATCGACTGGGCCCTGCAGGTGACCGGCGCCGCGCACCTGGCGCACCGCCCGGTGACCGAACTGTCGGACGGGGAGCGGCAGCGGGTGCTCACCGCCCGCGCCCTGGCCCAGGAGCCGTCGGCGATCCTCCTGGACGAGCCCACCGCCTTCCTGGACGTGCCGTCCCGGGTGGCGCTGATGGGGCTGCTGCGGCGCCTGGCCCGCGAACGCTCCCTGGTCGTCGTGGTCTCCACCCACGACCTGGAGCTGGCCCTGCGGATCGCCGACCGGATCTGGCTGATCGACCCGGCGGGCGCGCTGCACTGCGGCACCCCCGAGGAACTGACGCTGAACGGGACGATCGGCGCGTCCTTCGACGGCGAGGAACTGACCTTCGAGGCCGCCTCGGGCGTGTTCGTCCTGCACGGCAAGGGCCGCGGCACCGCCCGCGTCACCGCCGACGGCACCCGCCGCCCCCTGCTGGAACGCGCCCTGACCCGCGCCGGCTGGCACCCGTCCCCCGAAGGCCCCGCCGACCTCGCCGTGACCTGGACCGGCGAGGCCTACGAGGCCGTCCGCGACGGCACCGCCCACCGCTTCACCTCGCTGGCCGACCTGACCGACTGGGCCCGCCACGAGGCGAACCGGTGACCGGCACCGCACACCGGCAACCGGCCCGGCTCTCGGCGGGCGCGCAAGCCCGGTGCCGCCCCGGCGGGCCGGAACGCGCGGCCGCCGCGCAGACCGGACGGCGGCGGAGGAGCGTCTAGCGGACGGGAAGAAGGGTGGTCTCCCGCCAAAGGTCCGGCAGGACCAGGCGGACGCCGTCGCGGCGGCTCTGCTCGACCAGGAAGCGCATCGAGACGGCGATGTCGTCGGCGAAGTAGGGGAACGGGCGCAGCGGGGCGGTCAGCAAGGGGGTGGTGAAGTCGTCCCAGTGGATCGGGATGACGACCTCGGCGCCGGTGGCGCGGACGATCTCCGCCCAGTAGCGGCGGCGGTAGTCGTCGTCCTGCTTGCCGAGCTGGCCGATGCCCAGGTAGACGATGTCGGCGCGGTGCCCGTCCAGCCGTCCCGGCACGAAACCGGCGCTGCCGTGGACCAGCACGGTCCCCAGCGGGTGGCGGAAGAACACCGAGTACGCCTCGCCCGTCCGGTACGCCCTGGCCCGGGCGGGCGGGGACAGCGGCGCGTCGATGACGCCGGGGGCCAGGTCGCCGGGGCAGTGCACGCCGACGACGAACGTGACCTCGAAATCCCCGAAGCGCACCGTCTCCCCGTCCTCCACGGTGCGCAGCGCCTCCTCGGGCAGCCCGTGCCCGCGCCCGATGTTGGCGCTGGAGTGCGACCCCACCAGCTTCGCCCCCAGCCGCTCGGCGATCACCGGGGCGTCCATGGCGTGGTCGTAGTGGGAGTGGACGCAGATCACCGCCGCCAGCGACCCGGCATGCCCGATGCCCGCCCGCCGCAGGCAGGCGTCGATCACCTCCCGGTCGGGCGCGATCCGCCCCAGCCCCACCCGCAGCCAGCCCGGCCGGGTGAAGAACCCGTCGGTCAGCAGCGCGGTGTCCCCGTCCCGCAGCAGCACGCTGCTGGTCCCCAGGAACATCCCCGACACCCCGCCGTCCCCCTCGGCCACCGGAACGCCGACCAGCCCGGCGAACGCGTCCATCCGCGGACGTCCCAAAGGCCACCGCATGCGCACCTCCCAAAGCCGCCCGCGATCATCGCATACGCCCGCAGGGATGGGGATGGCCCCTTATACGCCGATCCCAAGGACGTCCCGGGCCGTCGCGCTGTAGACGACGCGGTGCCCGTCGGTCAGCAACGCCACGGCGATCGGCCACCAGCACAGCGCGCACCAGAACGACCCATCGGCGGTGGCCACCACCGCGGCCGGCGCCAGCACCGGCCCGTGGACGGCCCCCTCGCACACCTGCCCGGCCGGTGCCACGTCCACCCGGTAGACCTCACCGGTCACCGCACGTCCCGGCCGAACCCGCCGCCGCTGCCCCTGTCGGCGGACCCCAGCGCGCGCCGTTCGACGGCGTTCATCGCCGCCCACAGCTCGCCGGCGTCACGGCCCTCGACGATCGCGACCGCGGCGCCCTGCCAGGTCGGCACCGCCCGTCGGGAGGCCACGCCCCACCACACCACCCAGCGGGGCGCGCGTTCCCGCTCGATGCTCGCGGCGATCCACCGCTGCCGGGGGTCATAGACCCGCGACCGGCTCGCGCCCCGGCGAGTACGCACGGACGCCCTCGTCTTCTCATGGCCAGACCCTGGGAAGCGGCGTGCCCTGCGGGGCACAGCGGCCACCGGCCGCTGCTGAGAGTCGCGCGAAGAAGTCGTGCTCATGACTCACAGAGTCACGGCCGTCGCGGTGCGTAACGTCCCCAGCAGGAACATTCATTCCGCGGTCACGTCGGACGGCATGAGCTACCCGGTTCGCCCGCAGTGCTCGACCTTCATGCCTGGGAGCACCTCAAAGGGCTCGGCCGTCTGATACCGGCACGTCAGCTTGGGAAGAAGTCACAGAACTCCCGGGGTGCCCAGAAGGCCCGATCGGTGTTCCGCCGACCTCCCGGCCTCGCCCCCAGCTCCACTCACCAAGCCCTATGCACGCGTTCACCACACGCCAGACCGACTCTCCGGTGGCCCCCAGTCGCATCCCCACCCGAACCGGTGGACGCCGAGGAACACTTCGCTATACGCCCATGCGGCTTTGGAGCCTGCGCAGCGGTTCGGGCAGCGTCCGGCGGACGTCCACCAGGTGCGCCACCACCGACCGGGCCGAGGGGTGGAAGTAAGTCATCTGGGAGGCGATCCGTTCAGCGTTCTCCACCCGTGCCAGCGCCTGGTCATAGTCGCCGAGTTCCAGCAGTGCCCGCGACATGTCGATTTCGTGATGAGCACGGCGTTCCGGCGCCATGCCCTCCAGTACCTGCCGCTGCCTGATGTCCCGGTCCCGCCGTACGGCCTCGTCCAAATCCCCCAGTTCGACCGCTATGGCGGCGCCGTGCACGGCGACGTTGGACATGCCGAACTCCATCCCGTGCCGGCCGTCGCCGAGCCGCCCGGCCTCCGCCAGCTCGGCCGCGCGTCCGTGGTGCTCCCAGGCTTCACTGACGCCGTCACGAGTGCGGGCCGCCACGACCGCCGCGCGCAGCTCCAATGCCCCGGCGACCTCCCCGGCGTCCGGCCGGTCCGCCTCGACCCGGCTGAGGGCGTCATTCAGCAGCCGCAACGCGGTCCGGTTCTGATTCATGGACATCAGCAGCAGCGCCCGGGGCAGGCTCACCAGCAGCGGCAGATGCGGGTCCTGGGAACGCCGGGCGGCATCGGCCGCCCGCTCCAGGAGCGCCAACGCATCCCCGGTGTATCCGAGCCGCCGCGTGAGGCTGACCGCCTCGTAGTAGGCGCGGAACAACAGCCCCCACGCTTTGGGCGAGTCGGTCTCGTAGGCGTGCCAGGTCAGCTCCTCCAAGACGGCGGGCAGCATCATCCCGAGCCGGGTCAGGCGCACCTGCAGCAGCAGCCGCCGAGCCTGGCGGATCTGCCTTTCCAGCTCATCCAATCCGCGGGGCGGCCTGTCCGGTTCGGGTCCGGCCCCGACGCAGGCGAGGATGCGCCGAAGCTCAGGAATGGCCGCATGCGCTTTGTCGTCACTGCCGACTCCCCGGTACGGCTGCCCATAGATCAGCGCCGGATCCACTTCGAGCGCCTCGGCCACGGCTGCAACGAATGCCGGGGTGGCCGCCTTGTGCCCGGCCTCGACCTGGGCGATGTGGGACCGGGAATAGTTCGCCCGCTGGGCCAAGCCGAGCTGCGTGAGACCACGCCGCTTGCGCTCGCGGGCTATGCGGATGCCGATTCGTTCGGGAGCGGCGTCAGCGACCATGGCCCTACTCCATGCTCAGTGATTCACATTCCCCAGGCTATGACGAAAGGATCCGGCCGTCCCGCCATCACCTGAAAAACCACCATCCAGTGGACCTTTTTCAACACGTGGTCCAAGGCACCGGGGATGGGAGCCCTCATGGTCTCCGCTGCCGTGACGTTGCAGGTCACGGCAGCGGCCCGGACTGCGATGCCCCGTCCCGACCTGCAGAGACAGCGTGTTGAAAAAGGTTCAGTTCTCACCTCTAGAGCTGTGAATGTCAAGGAACTCCCGCTATACGCCCATGCGGCTTTGGAGCCTGCGCAGCGGTTCGGGCAGCGTCCGGCGGACATCCACCAGGTGCGCCACCACCGACCGGGCCGAGGGGTGGAAGTAGGTCAGTTGCGGGGCGATCTGTTCGGCCTTCTCCAAGCGTTGAAGCGCGCGGTCGTAGTCGCCGGTCTCCAGCAACGCCCGCGACATGTCGATTTCGTGGTGCGCTCGTCGTTCAGGTGGCAGATCCGCCAGAAGGCGGGGGTGAATTCGGCGGTCCCGGCGGACCGCCTCGTCCAGGTCGCCCAGTTCGACGGCGACCGCCGCGCCGTGGATCGCCACGTTTCCGGTGACGAAGCCGGTGGTGATTCCGTGCCGGTCACCGGGCGCCCGGCCGGCGCGTCTGCGGATTTCGACGGCCTGGCCGTGGTGGTCCCATGCGGTTGCGGCGTCTCCTGCGCGGGCCGCGGCGATCGCGGCTCGCAGGTGCGCGGTGCCCAGGACTTCGGCGGCGTCCTCACGGGAGTGGTCGACCGCCCGGGCGGCCCGGTCCAGCAGGGTCAGGGCCGACCGCCACTGGGCGACGGCCAGCAACAGCAGCGATCGGCGGAAGACCACCAGCAGCGGCAGGTGCGGGTCCTGGGCGCGGCGCGCCGACTCCGCGGCCCGGTCCAGGCAGGTGCCGGCCAGGTCGTGGTAGCCGAGCTTGCGGCACAGGTCCGCGGCGGCCTCCTGGGCGAGGAACAGCATGTGCCACACCCGCGCCTGCTCGGTGTGGTGGGTGTGCCAGGACAGCTCCTGCAGCAGTGCGGGCAGCCGCTCCCCGATCCGGGAATAGCGGGAGGCCACCTGCAGTCTGCGAATCATGGCCAGCTCGGCGTCCAGCTCGGTCAGGCGGCGCGGCGGCCCCTCCAGGTCGGGGGGAACATCGACGAGGGCCAGCACCCGGCGGATTTCCGGGATGTGCGTGTGCACGGCGCCTCGGACGGGGCTGTTCTCGTAGAAGGGCTGGCCGTACAGGCGGGCCGGGCTGACTCCCAGGGCCGCGGCCACGGCGGCAATGAACGCCGGGGTGGCCATTTTGTGCCCGGCCTCCACCTGGGCGATATGAGAACGGGAATAGTTCGCCCGCTGGGCCAAGCCGAGCTGCGTGAGACCACGCCGCTTGCGCTCACGGGCTATGCGGACGCCGATTCGTTCGGGAGTATCGCCAGCAGCCATGGCCCTGCTCCGTCCTGAGAGACTCGCATTTCCCAGGCTACGGCGCAGAACCCCGAACGTCTCGTAATCGGCCGAATACGCGGGATTTCCGTTCTGTTCGGGTGGAATTACTTGCGGCCGATGGCGCAGTATTCGTCCATGTCGGGCTGGTCGCCGATCTGGTGGGTGTCGGGGCGCCAGCGGGGGCAGGAGACCAGGCCGGGTTCGACCAGTTCCATGCCGTCGAAGAAAGAGGCGATGGTCTGCGGGCTGCGCAGGGTGTAGGGGGTGGGGGCCACTTCGTTCCAGCGGCGCACCGCCTCGATCACCCGTTCGCCGGTGACCTCGCTGGTGCTGTGGGTGATGGCCAGGTGGCTGCCGGGGGGCACGGCCTCCAGCAGGCGGCGCAGGATCGTCCGGACCTGGTCGTCGTCGCCGATGAAGGGCAGGACGCCCAGCATCATGATCGCGACGGGGCGGGTGAAGTCCAGGGTGCGGGCGGCCTCGCGCACGATGGTGTCGGGGTCGCGGGCGTCGGCGTCGATGTAGTCGGTGGCGCCTTCGGGGGTGCTGGTCAGCAGGGCCCGGGCATGTACCAGGACCAAAGGGTCGTTGTCGACGTAGACCACCCGGCATTCGGGGGCGATCGACTGGGCCACCTGGTGGGTGTTGTCGGCGGTGGGCAGGCCGGTGCCGATGTCCAGGAACTGGCGGATGCCGGCCTCGGCGACCAGGTAGCGGACGGCGCGCCGCAGGAACGCCCGGGAGTGGCGGGCGATGTCCACGATCTCCGGCAGGACCTCCATGGTCTGCCGGGCGGCCTCCTGGTCGACCTCGTAGTTGTCCTTGCCGCCCAGCCAGTAGTTCCAGATCCGCGCCGAATGCGGCACCGTGGTGTCGATTGCAGGATTTTGAACGCCTTCGTCCATTGGTGGCGGCTCCACTGTCTCTCGCCATATGCCCGTAGCCGATCATGGACCTCGGCGCCGATGATCATCGCATACCGGAGCCGGATGTGCTCTGGCCGATATCGGCCACCCGGCGATGTGCAGCGGCCGTAAATTGCATGCAATTCCCATTCCCTGCCGCTACGGAGACATACCGGGAGCTCAGCAGCACCTGGTGCCGGGATTGCGGCCACGGGAGTCGAAGTGGCGGCGCCAGAACTCCCGTTCGGACATCACCGGCTCGCCGGGGTGGTGCCGGCGGCGGTGCTCCAGGTAGATCTCATAGGCCCGTTCGCCGGCGAACTCCCGGAGCAGACGCCAGGCTGAGCGCAGCCGCTCAGGCAGTGAACCTCTTGCAACACGCGGTCCAAGGAGCCGGGGACGGGAGCCCTCACGGTCTCCGCGCAGGCCACGACCTCGCCTCAGGCCGCGCCGTCTTCGCAGGCGACCTGCGGAGACGGCGCGTTGGAAAAGGTGCGGCGGCCGGGTCATGCGGGCGCTCCGGCGTCGGTGTCCGCACCGGTTCCGGCCGTGGCGGCGGCCGGTGGGCGCCGCCGCATGAGGCGGCGTTCCTCGGCGGTGGCGATCAGGCCGGACGGGGCCCAAAGCTCGGACTTCACATACGGGTCCTCGTGGGTGGGCAGGGGGCGGCCGGCGCGCAGCGCCTTGATCCACACGCGGGAGGCGTCGATCAGGATGACGACGACCAGGACGGCGAACAGGGCCGCCAGGACGCCGTCGACGGTGGTGTTGACCACGACCTGTTCCATCTGCTCGCGGGTGGTGGCGGTGCCCAGGGAGGTCTGGCCGGCCTGCAGGGCCTGGGCGTACTGCTCCCGCTGGGCGAAGAAGCCGATCTTGGGATCGGCGGAGAAGACCTTCTGCCAGGACGCGGTGAGGGTGACCGCGGCGTCCCAGGCCAGCGGTATCAGCGTCACCCACGCCCACTTCGCCCGGCCGGTTTTGATCAGCAGCGTGGTGCAGACCGCCAGCGCGATGGCCGCCAGCAGCTGGTTGGCGATGCCGAACAGCGGGAAGAGCTGGTTGATGCCGCCGAGGGGGTCGCGCACCCCGGCCCACAGGAAGTAGCCCCAGGCGCCGACGATGACGGCGCTGGCGGCATAGACGCCGGGCCTCCAGCCGACGTCCCCGGCCTTCTTCCAGACGTTGCCGACGGTGTCCTGCAGCATGAAGCGGCCGACGCGGGTGCCGGCGTCCACCGTGGTCAGGATGAACAGCGCCTCGAACATGATCGCGAAGTGGTACCAGAACGCCTTGAGGGCGTCGCCGCCGAGGACGCCGGAGAAGATCTCGCTGATCCCGATGGCCAGCGTGGGGGCGCCGCCGCTGCGGCCGGCCAGCGTGGCCTCCTCCACCGAGCGGGCGGCGGCGGCCAGCTGGTCGGGGGTGATGACAAAGCCCAGGTTCGCCACGGCCGCCGAGGCGGTCTCCAGGGTGGGGCCGAGGGCGGGGGCGGGCATGTTCATGGCGAAGTACAGGCCGGGGTCGATGATGCAGGCCGCCACCAGCGCCATGATCGCCACGAACGACTCGGTCAGCATGCCGCCGTAGCCGATCAGCCGGACCTGGGACTCCTTCATGATCATCTTGGGGGTGGTGCCGGAGGAGACCAGGGCGTGGAACCCCGACAGCGCGCCGCAGGCGATGATGATGAACACGAAGGGGAACAGCGAGCCGGCGAACACCGGGCCCTGGCCGGTGAAGGCGAACTCGGTGAACGCCTCGGTGCGCAGTGCCGGCCGGGCCGCCAGGATCGCGCCCGCCAGCAGCACCACCACGCCGACCTTCATGAACGCGCTCAGGTAGTCGCGCGGGGCCAGCAGCATCCACACCGGCAGCACCGAGGCCACGAAGCCGTAGACCACCAGCGCGATCACCAGCGTCTCGCCGGAGAGGGTGAAGGCGCCGGCCAGGGAGGACTCGGCCACCCAGCCGCCGGCGCCGATCGCCGCCAGCAGCAGCGCCACCCCGATGGCGGAGGCCTCCACCACCCTGCCGGGCCGCAGATAGCGCAGGTAGCAGCCCATGAACAGGGCGATCGGGACGGTCATGGCGATCGAGAAGGCGCCCCAGGGGGAGTCCTTGAGCGCGTTGACCACCACCAGCGCCAGCACCGCCAGCAGGATGATCATGATGGCGAGCACGGCGACCAGCGCCGCCGCCCCGCCCACCGGGCCGATCTCCTGGCGGGCCATCTGGCCCAGGCTGCGTCCGCTGCGGCGCATGGAGAAGAACAGCACCACCATGTCCTGGACGGCGCCGGCGAAGATGACGCCGACGATGATCCAGATGGTGCCGGGCAGGTAGCCCATCTGCGCGGCCAGCACCGGCCCGACCAGCGGCCCGGCCCCGGCGATGGCGGCGAAGTGGTGGCCGAACAGCACCCGCCGGTCGGTGGGGTGGTAGTCGATGCCGTCGTCGAGCCGTTCGGCGGGGGTGGCGCGGGTGTCGTCGACCCGCAGCACTTTGCAGGCGATGAAGCGGGCGTAGAAGCGGTAGGCGATGGCGTAGGAGGCCAGGGCGGCGAACACCAGCCAGGCGGCGGAGACCTCCTCGCCTCTGACCAGGGCGATCATCGCCCAGGCGACGGCTCCGAGCAGGCTGACCGCGCTCCAGATGACGATCTTCCGCAGGGCGGTGCGGCGGGAGGCGGGGACGGTGGGAGGGGGAGTGACCGTTGGGGTGGACACGGCGCCCTCCAAATGTGGAGTGACCAGTGGGTCACGGGTGTTTCGTGATACGGGCGACAGATTTCCCGGGCGCCGATATCCCCAAACTCTTCCCTGACAAAAATTGAAAACTTAATACTTATGTACTTAATACCGGTTTTGCGCCTTTTGTATCGAACTACAAATCACGGCGAGTGATGTGAATCACAAAGTCCGCGCCCTGGAATGTTCTGTGCAGATCGGGCACATACCCCGTCTACGCAGCGACACGGATGAGGGCTCGGCCGATGGTGAGAATCATGCAAAGGGGCGTCCCCCGGACGGGCCGCAGACCGGGCGGCACCGCCGCCACGTGGGGCGGCCTGGCGGTGTTCGCGGGGGTGACCGCGCTGGCCGCCGGGGTGGGCGCGCTGGCGGTGAGCGGAGCCGGGCAGGAGTACGCCCGGCTGGACCGGCCGGACTGGGCGCCGCCGTCGTGGCTGTTCCCACCGGTCTGGACGGTGCTGTACGCGACGATCGCGGTGTCGGGCTGGCTGGTGTGGCGGCGGCACGGCGTGCACCCGGCGCTGGGCGTGTTCGGGCTGCAGCTGGTGCTGAACGCGATCTGGACGCCGATCTTCTTCGGCGCCGGCGCGTACGGCTGGGCGGTGGCGGACATCGTGGCGCTGTGGCTGGCGCTGGGCGCCACCATCGGCTGGTTCTGGCGGCTGTCGCGGCCCGCGGCGCTGCTGCTGGTGCCGTACTGGGCGTGGGTGAGCTACGCCACCGCCCTCACCGTCGCGATCTGGCGGGCCGCCTGAGCCGCCCGGGACCGCGCTCAGCGGCGGAGCATGCCCTCCACCGAACGGGCGAACGGCTTGGTCGTAAAGCAGGAGGGCTCGGCGTACTCCTCCATGGTCAGCGCCTGCTCCCAGGACGTGTCGGCGGCCTGGCGCAGCAGCGGCTTGGTCATCGACAGCGCGTGCTCGGGCAGCGCGATCATCCGCTCGCACCACAGGCGCGCCCGCTCCAGCAGCTCCTCGTGGGGGACCACCTCGTTGACCACGCCCAGCTCCAGCGCCCGCCGGGCCGGGATGTGCTCGCCGGAGACGTAGTACTCAAAGGCCCGCTGATAGCCCAGGCGGCGGGTGATGAACCAGCTGGTGCCGACCTCCGGCAGCAGCCCGAGCCTGCCGAAGGCCGGGACCAGCACCGCCCGCTCAGAGGCGATGATCAGGTCGCAGGCGAAGGCCAGGGCCAGCCCCACCCCGGCCGCCGGGCCGTTGACGGCGGCCACCACGGCGGTGTCGCCGCCGGCGATCAGCCGGACGATGCCGCCGAACTCGCGCCGGATGAACCGCCAGGGGGTGGTGGCGCCGTCCTCGTCGGCGGGGTCGGCCAGGCCCTGCGTGACCTGGCGCATCAGCCGCAGGTCGCCGCCGGCGCAAAAGCCGGGGTCGGTGCCGGTGAGGACGACCGCGCGGATCTGCGGGTCGGCCACCAGGCCGGCCAGGGCCTGCCGCAGCTGCAGGGTCATGGCCGCGCTGAGCACGTTGAGCTTGCCGGGGTCGGCGAGCGTGAGCACCGCGTACCCGCCGTGGCGCTCCACGTTCACCAGCGTGCGGGTCTCGCCGCGCGCCTCCTCCATGACCTTGGTGTAGGAGATGGCCGTCATGTTCGGCTTCCTTTCTGGGAGGGCCGGGAATCCGGCTGCCGCAGGGCCTGCCAGGCCGCCTCGCCCAGCAGTGCGATCTGGTCGGGGGACGGCTCCGGCGCCCGGCCGGTCAGCCACTGCCGGCACAGCTCCTGGGCCGGCCCCAGCCACAGCACGTACGCGGTGACGATGTCGAGGGGACGCAGCGCGCCGTGGTGCTCGTGCTGCCGCCACCAGGCCAGCACGTCGGTGTAGAAGGCCCGGTTGTAGTCCGCCAGTTCCCGTCCGCCCGGCTCCTGCCGGCCGGGCGGGCGTTCGGTGAACAGGAACCGGGCGTGGTCGGGGTGCCGCCGGCACCAGTCGATGTGGAACGCCACGCAGGCGGCGACCGCGGCCTGCGGGTCGGCGTGCCGCCGCAGCTCCCGCAGGAAGCCCTCCTGGTAGCCGCGGAGCGTCTCGGCGTAGAGGACGGCGGCGACCTCCTCCTTGCCGGTGAAGTGGTGGTAGAAGCTGCCGGCGCTCACCCCGCTCTCCGACAGCAGCCGGCCGAGCGGGGTGCCGGCCACCCCGTCCCGGCTGAAACAGCCGAGCGCCGCCCGCAGGATCTTCTCCCTGCCGCCCTCGGAGGTCCCTCGCCGCCTGTTCACAGAAGAAAATTCTAGAGGACTAGAAAAATATTCTGCAACGGGCGTGGTGTCCCCGCGGGCGGGTTCCCGCGGGGACACCGGCGGAAGGTCAGCTCCAGGCGAGCAGGCGCAGCGGGTTCTCCAGCATGGCGCCGATGTCGCGCAGCACGGCCGAGCCGAGCTCGCCGTCCACGATGCGGTGATCGAACGTCAGCGCCAGCGTGGTGACCTTGCGGACCGCCAGCTCGCCCTGATGCACCCAGGGCATGTCCCGGATCTGCCCGAACGCCAAGATGGCGGCCTCGCCCGGGGTCAGGATCGGAGTGCCGGCGTCCACCCCGAAGACCCCGATGTTGGTGATGGTGATCGTCCCGCCGGTCAGATCGGCCGGCCGGGCCCGCCCGGCGCGGGCCTCCTCGACCAGCCGGCCCAGCGCCGCCGCCAGCTCGGGCAGCGTCAGCCGGTCGGCGTCCTTGACATTGGGGACGAGCAGGCCGCGCGAGGTGGCGGTGGCGATGCCGAGGTTGACGTAGTGCTTGACCACGATCTCATCGCCGGCCTCGCCGCCGTCCGCCCAAGAGGAGTTGATCATCGGGTGCCGCCGCACCGCCGTCAGCAGCGCCTTGGCGACCAGCAGCAGCGGGGTCACCTTCAGCTCGGCGAACTCCGGCAGCTCCCGCAGCCGCCGCACCGTCTCCATCGTCTCGGTGACGTCCACCTGCAGGAACTCGGTGACCTGCGGCGCGGTGAACGCCGAACCGACCATCGCCGCGGCGGTGCTCTTGCGCACCCCGCGAACCGGGACGCGCTCCTCCCGGCCGCCGGCCGAGGGGACGGCGGGTCCCGCCGCGCCTTCCTGGACGGCCCGTGCTTCTCCAGGCGCCGAAACTTCGGCGAGCCCGCCCGGCATTTCGGCAGGTCCCCGCCCTTGGCGTCCGGGCAGAACACCTCCGGGCATCTCAGTGAGACCGCGTACCGCTTCCCCGCCGGGAACGCCGCCGGCCTCCTGCGGCATCTCGGCAGGGCCTCGCCCCTCGTGCACCGGTGCCTGCGGGACTTCGGCGAAACCCGGGCGTTCGACGGCGGGCGGCGCCGGGGAGGTCGCGGCGCGTTCGGCGGCCTGGCGCACGTCCTCGCGGGTGATCGTGCCGTGGGGGCCGGTGCCGGTGACGGTGGACAGATCGACGCCCAGATCCCTGGCCAGTTTGCGGACCGGCGGCTTGGCCAGGGCATGGGGCGCGGGGGCGGGCCGGGCGTGGCGGATGGCCGCGGGCCGCTTGCGGGGGCGGCGGCGGGTGGCGCCGGGCCGCACCCCGTACCCGACCAGCACCGGCTGCCGGGCCGGCTCGGACGGCCCGGTCTCGGGGTCCTGCCGGGGGCCGGGTTCGGCCGTACCGTCCGGGGCGGGCGGCGGAGCGCTCTCCCCGGCCTCCCCGGTGGGGACCGACACGGAGATGATGGGGGTGCCCACCTCGACCGTGCGGCCCTCCTCCACCAGCAGCTCGGCGACCGTGCCCTCATACGGGCAGGGCAGCTCCACCACGGCCTTGGCGGTCTCGATCTCCACGATGATCTGGTTGACCTCGACCCGGTCGCCCGGGTGCACATGCCAGCGGACGATCTCGGCCTCGGTCAGGCCCTCGCCCACGTCCGGCAGCTTGAACGTCTTGATCTCGGGCATGCCGCTCACCACTCCATGACCCGGTCGACCGCGTCCAGCACCCGATCCAGGTCGGGCAGGTAGTGCTCCTCCAGCCGGGACGGCGGATAGGGGGTGGAGAACCCGCCGACCCGCAGCACCGGGGCCTGCAGGTGGTAGAAGCAGCGTTCGGTCAGCCGGGCCGCCAGCTCGGCCCCGTACCCGGAGAACACCGGCGCCTCGTGCACCACCACGCACCGCCCGGTGCGCTGCACCGAGGCCGTCAGGGCGTCGATGTCCAGCGGGTTGAGCGACCGCAGGTCGATCACCTCCAGCGAGCGGCCCTCCTCCAGGGCCGCCGCGGCCGCCTCCAGGCAGGTCTTGACCATCGGGCCGTAGGCCAGCACGGTCACGTCATGGCCGGGCTGGACCACCCGGGCGGCGTGCAGGGGCGTCCAGGACTCGGCGGGGGCGGCCAGATCGACCGCGGCCTTGTCCCAGTAGCGCCGCTTGGGCTCGAAGAAGATCACCGGGTCGTCGCAGCGCACCGCCTGCTGGATCATCGTGAACGCGTCCAGCGGGTTGGAGCAGGCCACCACGCGCAGCCCGGCGGTGTGGGTGAAGTAGATCTCCGGGGACTCGCTGTGGTGCTCCACCGCGCCGATCCCGCCGCCGCAGGGGATGCGGATCACCACCGGCAGCCGCACCGCCCCCAGCGACCGCAGGTGCATCTTGGCCAGCTGGGTGATGATCTGGTCGGCGGCCGGGAACACGAACCCGTCGAACTGGATCTCCACCACCGGCCGGTAGCCGCGCAGCGCCAGCCCGATCGCCGTCCCCACGATCCCCGACTCGGCCAGGGGGGTGTCGATCACCCGGTCCTCGCCGAAGTCTTTTTGCAGCCCGTCGGTCACCCGGAACACCCCGCCGAGCCGGCCGACGTCCTCGCCCATCACCAGCACCTTGGGGTCGTCCTCCAAGGCCCGGCGCAGGCCCTCGTTCAGGGCCTTGACCATCGTCAACGTGGTCGTGGTCTGCTGCGTGACGGCCGTCATGACCGCTCCCCCTCGTCCTCGAACGACTCCAGATAGGCGGCGTACTCGCGCTGCTCCTCGGTGATCAGCGGGTGGGGCTCGGCGTAGACGTGCTCGAAGATCGCCCCGGGCTCGGGGTCGGGCAGCTGCAGGCAGCGGCGGCGCAGGTCGGCCGCGTACTGCTTGGCCTCCTCCTCGACCCCGGCGAGGAACTCGGCGTCGGCCTGCTCGTTTTTGATCAGGTACGCCTTGACGCGTTCGATGGGGTCTTTGAGCTTCCAGGCCTCCAGCTCGGCCTCCAGCCGGTAGCGGGTGGGGTCGTCGGTGGTGGTGTGCGCGCCCATCCGGTAGGTGTAGGCCTCGATCAGCGTGGGGCCCTGGCCGCTGCGGGCGGCCTCCAGGGCCCGGCGCGTGACCGCCAGGCAGGCGAACACGTCGTTGCCGTCCACCCGCAGGCCGGGGAAGCCGAAGCCCTGGGCCCGGCGGTACAGGGGGATGCGGGTCTGCTTCTCCAGCGGCTCGGAGATGGCCCACTGGTTGTTCTGGCAGAAGAACACGATCGGGGCGTTGAACACCGAGGCGAACACGAACGACTCGTTGACATCGCCCTGGGAGGTCGCCCCGTCCCCGAAGTAGGCGATGGCGGCGGCGGCCTTGTCGGTGCCCAGCACGCCGTCCCGCTGAATGCCCATGGCGTAGCCGGTGGCGTGCAGGGTCTGGCTGCCGATGACGATCGTGTACAGGTGGAAGTTGTGCTCGGCCGGGTCCCAGCCGCCGTTGCTCAGCCCCCGGAACAGCGACAGCAGCCGGATCGGGTCCACGCCCCGGCACCAGGCCACGCCGTGCTCCCGGTAGGTCGGGAACACCATGTCGCGTTCGCCCAGCGCCCGTCCCGACCCGACCTGCGCCGCCTCCTGCCCCAGCAGGGACGCCCACAGGCCGAGCTCGCCCTGGCGGGTCAGCGCCACCGCCTCCATGTCGATGCGGCGGACCATCACCAGATCGCGGTAGAGGGCGCGGACTTCTTCGGGGGTCAGCTCCAGGGGGTAGTCGGGGTGCTCGACCCGGACGCCCTCGGGAGTCAGCAACTGGATGAGCTCGGGCGGCGGGGCCTGTTGCAGGCCGCTGGCCGGCGCACCGCGTGCGGAGTCGATGGTCACGTCTCACTCCTCGTCCAGGGCCGGGACACGGGGTCACCGCGACCGGCCGACGTCAGGACCCCGCCCCTGGGTGTGGCGCGGGGTTTTCCCTCCGCCATCGTGGCAGACATCACACCGGGGGCCGCAAGCCCCGATTCGCTCGGATCAATACCCGCCCAGGGGGCATAACCATCGCCCGATCCGGCCGCCCTCCCCGAAGGCCGGTCCCGATGAGCCAGGAAGACGAGGTCATGACAGTGAACGAGACCAAACCGCACTTTGAGCCCCCGGGCATGCTCATCGCCGGAGAGTGGACGCCGGCCGGTGAGAACGGGCAGATGGAGGTCCGCGCGCCCTATGACGGCTCCCTGGTGGCGCGGGTGCCGGCGGGCGGGCCGCGCGATGTGGACCGGGCGGTGCGCGCCGCGGCCGAGGCGCTGCGGCGGGACGACTTCCCGCGCTTTGACCGGGTGCGGGTGCTGGAGCAGACCGCCGCCGCGCTCAGCGACCGCCGGGAGCTGTTCGCCAGGGCGATCGCGCTGGAGTGCGCCAAACCGCTCAAGACCGCCCGGGTGGAGGCGTCGCGGGCGGTGGAGACGTTCGCCTTCGCCGCCGCCGAGGCCCGCCGCTACGCCGGCGAGGTGATCCCCATGGACGCCACCCCGCCGGGGTCCGGCAAGACCGGGTTCACCCTGCGCGTGCCGGTGGGGGTGGTGGCCGCGATCACCCCGTTCAACTTCCCGCTGAACCTGGTGGCGCACAAGGTCGCCCCGGCGATCGCGGCGGGCTGCCCGGTCGTCCTCAAGCCCGCCTCCCAGACGCCGGTGTCGGCGCTGCTGCTGGCCGAGCTGCTGGACGGGCTGGGCGTCCCGGCCGGCTGGCTCAACGTCGTCACCGGCGGGGGCGGCACCGTGGGCGACGCCCTGGCCACCCATGAGGAGGTCGCTTATGTGACCTTCACCGGGTCGGCGGAGGTGGGCTGGTCGATGGCGGCCAAGGCGCCGCGCAAGAAGGTGCGGCTGGAGCTGGGCTCCAACTCGCCGCTGATCGTCGATTCCCCCTCCGACTGGCAGACCGCCGCCTCCAAGGTCTCCACCGCCGGGTACGCCCACGCCGGGCAGTCGTGCATCTCCACCCAGCGCGTCTATGTGCACCACGACATCGCCGACGACTTCCTGGAGGAGCTGCTGCCGCGGGTGGAGGACCTGCGGCTGGGCGACCCGCTGGACGAGCACACCGACGTGTCGTCCCTGATCACCCGGGACGACACCGAGCGGATGAAGGAGTGGACCGACGAGGCCGTGGCCGCCGGGGCCAGGCTGCTGACCGGGGGCGAGGCCCTCGAGCACGGCATCTTCCGGCCCACGGTGCTCGAAGGGCCGCCGCCGCAGGCGCGCGTCCAGTGCCAGGAGGTCTTCGGTCCCATCGTCACCGTGACCCGCTATGCGGACTTCGAAGAGGCTCTGCGCCTGGCCGACGACTCCCGCTACGGGCTGCAGGCGGGGGTGTTCACCGACGAGCTGGGCAAGGCGCTGAAGGCCGCCAAGAGCCTGCACTTCGGCGGCGTCCTGATCAACGACGTGCCCACCAGCCGGGCCGACCAGCAGCCCTATGGGGGCGTCCGCGACTCCGGCAACACCCGTGAGGGTCCCGCCTACGCCATCGAGGAGATGACCGAGACCCGCCTGGTCACCCTCCAAACCTGACGGCCGGCACCGGCCGCCGCCCGCCCCAGGGGAACGGACCCGCCTAAGATCACCGCCGTTCCCCCGCCCCCTGACACCCTTAGAGGCCCTTGATGTGGCAGGACGTCCGAATCCGGCAGCCCTGGGGTGTGACCGCCAGCGTGAAGTCGGCTCCCGACCTGGCGCGTCTCAAACTGGCCGGCAACGTGACGGAAAAGACCCCCAGGGAGGCGTTCGAGGCGGGGCAGGCCGGTGTGGCGGGGCTGCGCCGGGTGCTGCGCGACCACGGCATCCCCGACGGCCGCGTCTCCTCCTCACGGCTCAAGCTCAGCAGCGCCTACCAGTACCAGGACGGCGTCCACAAGATGGTCGGCTGCACCTGTGAGGCCGCCTTCACCGTCGAGACCGGCGACCTGGACGGCCTGCAGCAGCTGCTCATCGACGTCGTGGACGCCGGGGTCAACCGGGTGGAGGGGGTCGAGTTCGACGTCACCGCCAAGGGCGAACTGCGCGCCGAGGCCCGCCGCGCGGCCGTGCGCGCGGCCCGCGCCAAGGCCGAACTGTACGCCGAGGCGGCGGGCGTCCGGCTGGGCGAGGTGGTGCACATCGAGGACGTCAACCCCGACGATCCCCTCCCCAACGAGCGCTACCGGAGCCACGGCGCGGGCGGCGGTCACAGCGACGAGGACCTGGCGCCCGGCCAGATCGTCGTCTCCGCCGCGGTCGTCCTCGGCTTCTCCCTGGCGGGCCCGCGCACCTGACCGCACCCCCGCCGCCTGCGCGGACGGCCCATGCTATCGGGGACCGGTGCTCTGCGTTCGGGAGCGTCGCCCGCCCCCGCCGGGCCCGGTGTCTTCGGCGTCCGGTCAGACGGGTGTCAGGGGGCTCGGGGACACTGGCGGTCATGGTCCACGACGTCCGGCTGCGACCGGCCGAGCCCGCCGACTACGACGCCATCGTCGCCGTCATGGACGACTGGTGGGGGCGTCCGGTCCGGGCCGCCCTCCCCCGGTTGTTCCTCGACCACTTCCACCGCACGAGCATCGTGGCCGAGCATGACGGCGACTTGGCGGGCTTTCTGGTGGGGTTCCTGTCGCCCTCGGCTCCGGAGGTCGCCTACATCCACTTCGTCGGCGTCGATCCCCGCTTCCGGGGCCGGGGGCTGGCCCGCCGCATGTACCGGAGGTTCTTCGAACTCGCCCGCTCCGACGGCCGTTCCGTGGTGCAGGCGATCACCTCCCCGCACAACCACGGCTCGATCGCCTTCCACACCGCCCTGGGGTTCACCGTCACCGGTCCCGTCCCCGGCTACAACGGCCCGTCGGCCGACCGGGTCGTGTTCCGGCTCGACCTCGACGATCCCCGCCCGCCGGCGAACCGGGGGTGAGCAGGCCGCACCACCCGGCCGTGGACGGAAAGCGGACGGGCGGACAAGGCCCTGTTCGCAGGCGAAGACGACGGCCACGCGGTCGCGCAGGCCGGCCCCCGGTGAGGATGCGGGACGAGCGGGTCTCGACGGCGGTCTCCGGCGGGTGCAGGGCCCGGGTGATCTCGGCGTTCAAGCGGCATCGGCCGCCTCGCCCCGCAAGAAGGTCGACGGGCGCTGCACGCGGCGGCATCACCGGAAGTCCCGGCGGCATGGCGATGAACGGCCGCTTTCGCCGTCCCGTCGATTGCGGACGGAAAGTGACCGTAATCGTTCCTAGCGTCGTGGCATGACGCAGGAAGCCCCCATGACCATCTTGGTGACCGGTGCGACCGGTAATGTCGGACGTCCCCTGGTGGAGCAACTGCTGGCCGCCGGGCACCGCGTGCGCGCCCTGACCCGCGACCCGGCCAAAGCGGACCTGCCCGCCGGAGCCGAAGCCGTGGCCGGCAACCTGGCCGACACCGACACCCTGGTCGCCGCCTTCGACGGCGTGACCGCCGCCCACCTGATCACCTTCGACGCCGCCACCTACGGGCCCCTCACCAACGGCGCGGAAATCGTGGAGCTGGCCTGTAAGGCCGGCGTCCGCCACGTCACCCTGCTGGCCGGCGATGTGGACAAAAGCCCCCTGGAGCAGGCGGTGCAAGCCTCCACTCTGCACTGGACCCGCCTGGCCCCGGTGGAGTTCATGTCCAACACCCTGGAGTGGGCCGAGTCCATCCGCACCGAAGGAGTGGTCCGCGAAGGCTTCCCCACCGCCCGCAGCGCCCTGGTGCACGACGCCGACATCGCCGCCGTCGCCGCCGTCGCCCTCACCGAAGACGGCCACCACGGCAAGGAGTACTGGATCACCGGCCCCCAGGCCCTGACCATCCCCGAACGGGTGCAGATCATCGGCCAGGTCCTCGGCCGCGACATCCGCTATGTGGAACTGACCCAGGAGGAGGTCATCGCCCGCTGGCGGCAGGAGGGCTACTCCGATGACGACATCGGGTTCTTCCTGCAGATGCGCACCAACCCGCCCGAGGCCGGCCGCACCGTCCTGCCCACCGTGCAGGAGGTCACCGGCAAACCCGCCCGCACCTTCGCCCAGTGGGTGAAGGAGAACGCCGCCGCCTTCACCGCCTGACCTTCGGGTTCGCCCGGCGGCCGGCCCGGTGTCCGGGACCGGCCGCCGGACGCGGCGCCCTCCCTTTTGCGGAGGGCCTGCGCTGCTCGCAGGCGGTTTTCCGGGAAGGCCCGGGGACGGTGACCGGCTCCGGCCCGACGCGACGACCGGCGGGATGCGGGATGTGCCAGTACACCGGCTGGGTCGTGCTCTGCGATTCCACTTACGAGCCGGAAAGCGACCGCCTCGCCGAAGCGGTCCGCCGGGTCCGGGAATTCATCGATGGAATCACCTGGGTCAACGGTTTCATCGACCTGCGTTACATGAACGGCGAGCCGTTCGTCACGGTCGCCGGGAACACCAACCGTCCGGGTTCGGCGGCAGACGATCTGCACCGGATTTGGGAACTGATCTGCCGGGTGGGACCGGGCCCCTATGGGTTGGTGTACGAATGGGACGACGAAACACAGGAATGGCCGGGTCCCCGCGCCTTCAAAGTGCACGGTGATCCGGAGAGGCCGGATCACCGTGCACGGCGACCCGTTCCTTTCTCCCACGGTCCCGCTGATCGAGGACCCTTGACCGGGACGGGCCGCTTCACAAGTGAGCCTTCCGGTCGTGCGAGCCCGGCCTCAGCACAGGCCGGGCTCGCACGGCGACCGGCCTTCGGGAACGTCCCGTCCGAGCCGGGAGGCCTGCCATTGCACCTTTTTCTACCTGTGGCCCAAGACGCCGAGGCAACAGCCCGGTACCGTGACCTTCCAGGTCGCGGCATCGTCCCGGCTGCAACGTCCCCGTTTCGACCTGCGGAGACGGCGTGTTGAAAAATGTTCATCCCCAGGTGGCCGATAGCGGGTTCGACTCGTTCCGTCAGACGGCCGCCGCCTGTGAGGGCTATCTGATCGAACGTCTGCTGTTCTCCAGGATCGCAGACTCCGGCACCCTCGACATCGGGTTGCGCTGGGGACCGGAGAAACCCGATATCACGTTGTCGTTTCAGAACGTCCACCACTTCTCCGCGAGCGGTCTTCCCGACGTCTCCGCAGGCCCATTGGACCAGATCACGACGACCGTACTGGAACCGGGCGATGAGCCATGGCCGGACGGACTGGAGCCGGGATTCCACCGCTCGGCGGAACTTCCTCCGCTGCTGTGGTTCCACGTTTCAGGACCCGTTCGGATCAGCGTTCTCTCGTCCACCGCAGCGGCATATATCGAGGCACGTCCAAGCATCTGAACCGTGGTCCTTTCCCGGCACGGACGCGCCGGGAGGATCCCGGAAAGCAGACGTGCCAGGCGCCGTCCGGACGGGTCGCGAATCGAGGTTTCTCAACGGGAAAGATTGCGTTTCCCTGCCGTACCGTCTCTTACCGGGGCAGATGCGCCCGGCCCACTCTGGTGCCCGCTGAGGGCGGCATCGATCCCGCACGCCGTCCCGCCATGGCTTCACCGGTGCTCGTGCCCGCCCTTAGGCCGCCTCTCGGCGGCATCGACTCGTTGAGGAAACCTCACCCAGCCCTTCGACACGCCGATCCCGCAGGTTGAGACGGAGACGATGCAGTCGGGGGCCGGTAGCGTGGCCTGCAACGTCATGACCTCGGACACCGCCGCCGGCAGGCCGAGACCACGTGGTGAAAAAAGACCCGCCCTCGACTCCTTCGTCCCCGGCGGGTCAGCGGGCGGCGAACCAGGCCACCCAGCGGCGCTGCCAGGGGGTCTCGACCGCGCGGCGGTGATGGTGCTCGCGGGCCCAGGCGACGGCCTGCCGGGGAGGCAGACCCGCGCGGGTGGCCAGGCAGGCCAGGACGGTGCCGGTCCGGCCGACGCCCCCATGGCAGGCGACCTCTACGGCCTGGCCCGAGCGGGCTCGTTCGTGCAGGTCGGCGATGGCGCGGGCGGCCTCGTCCCAGTCGGTGGGCAGCAGGAAGTCCGGCCAGCGGATCCACTCGGCGGGCCACGGCAGGGCGGCGTCGCAGCGGCGTCGCAGGCGAGCGGAGCCCAGGTAGAGCCCGAAGTCGGGGTCCGGGGCGCCGGGGGCGGGACCGCGCAGGCCACGGCCGCGGACCCAGGCCCCGTCCGGGAGCCGGATCGCGCCGGCGAGCGGTGCCGTCATGGGGTGATTGTCCGTCGCCGCCGCAGGCGTCCGGGCCGGGTTCCGCTCGCAGCGGACGCCTCCCGGGGCATGGCAACGGCCCCCGCCGGGGCGGGGGCCGTCACCAGGGGCGGTCAGCAGTTGCTCTGCGCGGGGAGACCGGCGAAGCGGTCCGACAGGAAGGACAGGGCGTCGGGGACCTGGCGGACGATGCCCGGCGCGTGGCCGGCCAGCGGGTAGACCTTCCAGGTCAGGTCGGCGCCCAGGGCGCACCAGTTCTTGCGCAGCGTCTCGGCCTGGGCGAAGGGGATGATCGCGTCGATGCGGCCGTGGACCTGCAGGACGGGGGCGGACGGGCGGGTGGAGCCGAGCTTGTTCTCGTTCAGGCGGCGCCGCCAGGTCTCGGTGGTCAGCGGGTTGACGGTGGCGTAGTCGGTGAACTTGGAGAAGGCGGTGCCGATGACGGTGGTGATGCCGTCCACGCTGGCCAGGCAGATGTCCTGGCTGGAGGCCAGCAGCTTGCGGCCGGCGTCGTTGAGGTAGTTCTCCAGCTTCAGCTCCGGGTAGGCGGCGTCGTAGCCCACCGCGGCCAGGAAGGCCAGCGCCACCGTGGCGCTGCCCTCCAGGTTCTCGGCCACCGCGATCAGGTCGGCGGGGACGCCGCCGGCGACCACGCCCTTGAGGTTGAGCTCGGGGGCGTAGGAGGCGGCCAGTTCGGCGGCCCAGCCGGCGGAGGTGCCGCCCTGGGAGTAGCCCCACACCCCGACCGGGGTCTGCTCGTTCAGGCCGGTGCCGGGCAGGCGCTGGGCGGCGCGGGCGATGTCGAGCACCGCCTTGCCCTGGGCGCGTCCGACCTCGTAGGTGTGCATGCCGGGGGTGCCCAGGCCCTGCATGTCGGTGACGGCCACGGCCCAGCCCTTGTCGAGGGCGGCGGAGATGATCAGGCCCTCGTAGTCGGTGCCCTGGGAGAGGGTGTAGGACGGGGCGCAGGAGTCGCCGATGCCGCGGGTGCCGACGGCGTACGACAGCAGCGGGCGGCCGCCGGTGCCGGTCCAGGGCTTGGTCGGGACGAGCACGGTGCCCGAGACCGCGATGTCCTCGCCGGTCGCCGATTGCGAGCGGTAGAGCACCTGCCAGGACTTCACGTCCGCGCGCGGGGTCTTGCGGATCGGCTGCAGGGTGAACACCGAGGCCCGGGAGCGGATGATGTCGCCGGGACGGCCGTCGGGCAGCGGGGTCGGGGGCTTGTAGAACGGGTCGTCGGCCGGGGCCGGGACGGTGTCGGCGGCGGCCGGGCCGGCGGCCACGGGCGTGATCGTCAGCGCGACGCCCAGGCAGGTGGCCATCAGCGCGCGCAGGCCCCGCCGCGTCCGCGCCGACACGGGCGAGGAGCGGCCCTTGTTCACCGAACGGGCTCTGCGGGGGAGGCGGTTCCTGCGTGCCCCGGCGGTCCCCTCGCTGGATGCCATGGAGCGTCGTCCCTTCACTCGGTTCCCTGGCCATCGGGCGCGATGGCCTCCCAGAACCTAGGAAGGACGGACCGCCGCCGCTACGCAGGCAAGTGAGTACTTACAGAGCCGCGGTTGTAGCCGGGAACGAAAAACAGCTTTTCGCACCCGGGGTTCGTCACGCCCTGTGCAGCGGAGGGTGCGGGCGATGCCCGCGGGCTCGGCCGCCTGCGTCCCGTTCCGGTTGCACAGTGACGTGGATGCGCGGCCTCTTGCGGCGGCCGGCCGGTTCCCGACGGTCCGGTCCCGCCCCGGCCGGGGCCGGTCTGGCACGATGGCCGCAGCGGGTGCGCTCGGCGCCCGGTGCGTCCAGAAGAGGGTGATGCGGTGGTCTCCTCCCCGCCGCGGCGGCTGCCCCGGGGACGGCACGCGCTCGCCCCGGAGGAAGTCGCCCGAAGACAGCGCGAGCGGCTGATGCTGGCGATGGCCCAGGCGATGAGCGACAAGGGCTTCGCCGCCACCTCGGTCGAGGACGTCCTCAAACGCGCGGCGGTGTCCCGGCAGAGCTTCTACCGGCTGTTCTCCTCCAAGCTCGACTGTTTTCTGGCCGCCTTCGACGAGGCCGCCCGGCTGCTGGAGGAACGGCTCATCGCGGCGGTGGGAAAGACCGGCGACCCGTTGGAACGCTTCGAGCGCGGTATCACCGCCTACCTGGAGATGCTGGCCGCCGAGCCCGCCTACTCCCGGCTGTTCCTCATCGAGGGGTACGCCGCCGGGCCACAGGCGATCGAGCGGCGGCTGGCCTTCCAGCAGCGGCTGACCGACCTGCTGGCCGAGGTGCTCGACGTGCGCACCGAGGGCGGGCGTTTCGCCTGCCGGGCGGTCGTCGCGGCCACCGCCACACTGGTCACCGGCCCGCTGCTGACCGGTGATGCGGCGGCACTGCGCGCCGTGGGCGAGGAGATCGTCGCCCATGTGCGCCGCCTGCGCGCCGGCGGCGTCCTGTGAGAGGGCCAGGCCCCAGGGCGTGAAAGCGGCCGCGTGGAGTCCACCGCCCGCAGATCACCCGGTGGAACGTCGCCGGACGCGATCGGACCGGTCTTCTGCCCGGTGTTTTCGGGGACTTCGACGATGGGCCCTAGCGGGGTGCGTCGGGCTGGATGCGCAGGGCCGCGATGACGGTGGCGAGCATCTCGTAGTGGGAGGCCAGCATGCACAGCTCGATGCACTCGGGCTCGGTGAGGTGCTCGCGCAGCAGCCGCCAGGTGTCGTCGTCGAGGTCCCGGTGGTGGTGCAGCCGGTCGGCGGCGGTCAGCAGGGCGCGCTCCCGAGGCGTCCAGCCCTCGGCGCCGGGCCCCTGGGTGACCCGGTCGATGTCGGCCGGGCCCAGGCCGGCGCGGTGGCCGAGCCGGACGTGGTGCTCCCACTCGTAGCGGCAGCCGCGCAGGTGGGCCACGCGCAAGATGACCAGTTCGCTCTCGCGGCGGGGCAGCCGGCCGCCGGGCATGAGCCGGCCGGCGAACCACAGCCAGGCGTGGAACAGCCGGCGGTGCCGTCCCAGGGTCAAAAACAGCGCGAGCGGGCCGGTGCCGGCGATCCGGCCGGAAATGCGCGCCAGCAGCCAGGTGAACGGGCCGACCTGGCGCAGCCCGCCGGGAGCGATCCGAGGGGAACGATCACGAGCTGCGGGGGCGGTCATGAGGCGCCGCCCGAGTCCGGCTGGGGGGTGGTCAGCGGGGCGTGCTCGTCCCGGGCGATCTCCAGCGCGCGGCGCAGGTGGCTCTGGGCGGCGCGGTCGATGACGGGCTGCAGGAACGTGCGGGCCGGCAGGGCGGCCGCCACCCACCAGGGCGCCACGATCCGGGCGGAGCGCCGGGCGATGCCCCGCTCCAGCGCGTCGATGCCCACCTGCAGCGGGGCCACCCGCGACAGCAGCGCCTTGGCCGGTCCGGAACCCATGAGCGCGGCCGCCGCCCGCGTGCCGAACCCCCGGTGGGTCATGTCGGTGTCGAGTTCGGCGAAGTAGGCGACCCCGGCGCGCGCCCCGTAGGGGCGCAGCTCGGCTCGCAGGGTGTTGCCCAGGGCTTCGACGGCCGCCTTGGAGGCGCTGTAGGCGCCCATCAAGGGCGGGTGCACCGCCGCCGCCAGCGACGCCACCGCCAGTGCGTAGCCGCGCGGATGGGAGATGTGCGGGCCTGCGGCGCGCAGCGTGTAGTAGGTGCCGAGCAGGTTGACCCGCACCGTCTGTTCCATCACCGCCGGGTCCCCGCCGACCAGCGGCAGTTGCGCGGCGACCCCCGCGCAGGCCACCACCACGTCCAGCCCGCCCAGGGCCTGCACCGCGTGCTCGACGGCGGCCTCGACCTGCTCGCGGTCGGCCACGTCGCAGGCCCGCCAGGGGGCGTTCCCGCAGCGCGCCGCGACCTCGGCCAGCAGTTGCGGTTCCAGCCCGGCCAGCGCCACGCGGGCACCGCGCGCATGCAGCCGGTCGGCCAGCGCCGCGCCGATCCCCCGGGCCGCCCCGGTGATCAGCACCCGCCGCCCGGCCAGGGAGGGCGTCCGGCCGGCTCGTCCCGGCCCGCCCGCGATCGGTGTGCGCATGCCCGGACGCTAACACAAAAAAACAGTTTTGTTCTTTTAAGCGGGGCACAGACTTCCGGCAGCGGAATCGGACCGCAACCACAGAGCACGGCACCGGCCCGCGTGATCACTGCACCTCTCGCAACACCCGGCCTCAGGCGCCCGTCGCAGGGACCCACGACGGCCCCGCCTCATCTCCGTGCGCACGTGGCCGCCGGACGCGGGAGACGGAAGTCCCGGCGCCCTGCCGCCACAGGTCACCACATCGCCCCGGCAGCGATGCGATCCCTCTCGACCTGCAGAGACGAGATGCCGAAACGTCCACCGGAGTGCCGTGAACCCGGCCGGCCGCCGCAGACCGGTTCGTATCGCATCCCCGCTCCTGAAGGACGGCCCACATCCGCTCGGCGCCCGGCACCCCGGACAGCCGGTACGCGCCTCCGCCGTCCCCTCGGTCCGCTGCCGGGTCACGGCGTCCTCCCCCAAACGCCAGGCACAGGACGAGCCACCAACCCACAGGCCACCCGACTCCCAAGGCCCAAAGTCCGGAAGAAGCCGGGCAGGTCACGCCAGGTCTCCCGGCCCGTCGGGCCCCGCGGGGTCCGGCCCGTCCGGTAAAGCCGAAGAATCAGTCCCGGGACAGGGCGCGGGTCGCCCCCGCCGCCACCGTCAACCCCAGAATCAAACCGGCGATGACGATGAAATTGGCGATCCACTGGTAGATGCCGGTGGGGGCGAAGTAGGGCTCCTGGCCCAGATTGCCGATCGGCAGCAGCAGGTCGAGGGTGTAGAAGAAGGCGTTGAAAGCCGGCTGCTGCTCGGCTTCGATCTGCGGCGGCTCGTGCAGGGTGAACACCACGGTGCCGAACACCAGCAGCCCCGCCAGCCAGCTCGCCGCGCGGAACGGGCGGTAGCCGTAACCGACCAGGATGTCCTGCAGCCAGCCCACCACCTTGCGGGGCAGGCTCTGGGTCTTGCGGCGGTCCCGGGCCTTGGCCAGCAGCACGGTGCGGCCGTCGGCGTCCAGGCCCAGGGCGCGGTAGGCCTGGGCCAGCCGCTCATACGGCTGGGGCTGGTAGCCGTCGGTGTCCCGACGGAGCCAGCCCAGCCGCTCCCGGGCGCTCAGCGGCGGGTCGAGGGTCTCATACGACAGCCCGTCCAGCTGCAGGCGGGACGCCCAGGTCGCCGGGTCGTCGCGCAGCACGTTGATCCGGGCGTACGACAGGTCGGCGATGCCCTCGACCGGCTCGGCGGGACGGAGCACCACCTCCTCGGCCTGCATCCGCTGCAGGCTCAGCGCCACCCCCGACTCGTTGGTCAGATGCGCGCCGCGCAGGCTGAGCTGGCCGGTGATGCGGGCCCCGGCGAAGCTCACCATGCCGTTGGCGGCGAACCCGTCGGAGCAGTAGACGTCGGTCTCCACGGCCAGGTCGGCGGCGTTCAGCGCCGTCCGGCCGGGGTGGTTCAGCTTGGCGCCCACCAGCGACAGGTAGCCGCCGACCCGGGCGCCGCGCAGCCGCACCTCACCGGTGGCGGTGAAACCGGCGTCGCAGAAGACGTTGGCGGCCACGTTCAGGCGGCTGGCATACAGCGCGGCCCCCGAGGGGTTGTTCAGCGTGGCCTGCCGGAAGATCAGCTGGCCGCCCACGTGCGCGCCGGGCAGCCGGACCTCCCCGTGCGAGGTGAAGCCCTTGTCGCAGTAGACGTTGGCGTCCACGGTGAGCCGGTCGCCCAGCAGCGCGTCCCCCTGCGGGTTGATCAGCTGGACGCCGGACATGTTGAGGATGCCGCTGATGTGGGCGCCGTCCAGCCACAGGCCTCCGCTGACGGTGCTGCCCTCCAGCCACAGGTGCCCGTCGAAGCGGGCGCCGGAGGCGACCAGGCCGGGCAGCCGGCAGCCCATCAGGTGGACGCTGTTCATGCCGGCCCAGTACAGGTGCGGGGCCTCATCGAAGTAGCAGCCGGTCAGCGCCAGCGGGACCGACACCTGCGCATGGCCCAGGTTGAGGGTGCCGATGATCCGGGCGCCGGTCAGCCGGACCGCCGCGATCTGCCCGGGCTCGGGCTCCACCCCGCCGACCAGCAGGGCCCGCAGCACCTCGGCGCGCACCACCCGCTCCGGCCCCCACTGCTCCCCATGGGCGGGGTCGTCCATGGCCGGGTTGCCGCTGCTCAGATCGACGGACTCGCCGGTCGCGAACGCCCGCCACACGGCGCGTTCGGACGGGGTGAGGTCCTCGATGTCCATCGGCGGCTCCAGCGTCGGGGGGTCCTGTGGCCGATCTTGCCAGTATGTATAGCGTTCTTCGGGGACGCCCGAGGTCATCACGGAAAACGGGGTCGCTCGGCGCCCGTCCCGGGCGGGTGCCGTACGCTTGGCGTCCCGTACGGACAGCACGACGATCAGCTAAGGGGGCGGCCGTGGCACGGGTCGTGGTCGACGTCATGCTCAAGCCGGAGATCCTGGATCCCCAGGGACGGGCCATCGCCCGCAAACTGCCCCAGATGAACTTCGACGGCGTCACCTCGGTGCGCCAGGGCAAGCGGTTCGAGCTGGAGCTGGCCGGGCCCGCCGACGAGGCCGCCCTGGAGAAGGTGCGCCAGATCGCCGCGACGCTGCTGGTCAACCCGGTCATCGAGGACTTCGAGGTACGGGTGCTGGGCGATTGACCGCCCCGGCGCGTCCGGCCGCACAAAATTCACAACTTCCGCGAGCGACACCGCCGACAGTTCACCAAAAGTCCCGGGGATATGGCGATTACCCCGGGTGGGTGAGGGAAGTGTTCAAACGGTCGAAGATTTCACAGGCGAGAGGTGGCCGGTGAACATGGGGTTCTCGCTCGCGCTGCCACGCGAGTCGCTGAGCATCCGGATACTGCGCCGGGTTCTCGGCGACGCGCTGCGCGGCTTGGGCGTCGCCGAGGACTGCATCGGCGACATCCTCGTCGCCGCCTCCGAGGCCTGTACCAATGTGGTCCAGCACTCGCGCACCCCGCTGGACTACGAGGTCATCGCCCGGGTGAACGACGGCGTGTGCGCACTGACCGTCACCGATCACGGCCGCGGGCTGACCAGCGGGCCCGCCGCAGGCGACCCCGAGCAGGCCGAGTCCGGCCGCGGCATCAAGATCATGCACGCCCTGATGGACGACGTGACTTTCGACACCCGCCCCGGGTACGGCACCGCGGTCCACATGTCCAAGCGGCTGACCTGGAAAGACGAGGCCCCGCTACGGCGACTCCAGGGCGATCTGGTGCACAGCGCCAGGTAGATTGGTCGCGCGCGGGGGCACGTATCACCGGTGGCCGCCGGTGCCTTCGCACCCACTACTCGGCTCCGGAGGGTCCTCAATGAACGCTGCCCGGGTGGGGGTCATCACCTTCCCTGGATCTCTTGACGATCGCGACGCCGCGCGGGCCGTCCGGCTGGCCGGCGCCGAACCCGTCGCGCTGTGGCACGCCGACCGCGACCTGCGGGGTGTGGACGCGGTCATCCTGCCCGGCGGTTTCTCCTACGGCGACTACCTGCGGGCCGGCGCCATCTCCCGGTTCGCGCCGGTGATGGACGCGCTGATCCCGGCCGCCCGGGACGGGCTGCCGGTGCTGGGCATCTGCAACGGTTTCCAGGTGCTGTGCGAGGCGCACCTGCTGCCCGGCGCGCTGCTGCCCAACGCGGGCCTGCATTTCGTCTGCCGCGACCAGCGGCTGCGCATCGAGAACACCGACACGGCCTGGACCGCGGACTACACCACGGGCCAAGAGGTGGTCATCCCGGTCAAGAACCGCGACGGCCGCTATTTCGCCGACCCGGAAACCCTCGCCGAACTGGAGGGCGAGGGCCGGGTGGTGGCCCGCTACCTCGACCTCAATCCCAACGGCTCGCTGAACGACATCGCCGGGATCTGCAACGAGGCGGGCAACATCGTCGGCCTCATGCCGCACCCCGAGCACGCCGTCGAGTCGCTGACCGGGCCGTCCACCGACGGGCTGGGCTTTTTCACCTCGATCGTGAAGGCCGGGCTCAAGCAGGTGGGCGTCGGCTGAGCGGCGCCCCCTCCCGCACGGGCCGCGCCCAAGACGGCCCGCAGTGAACGGCCCGCGCCGCCGTGCCCAGGGCCTCCACGGTCGATCATGACACGCCCCGCCGAGTGCCGGAGGCGAACGGAGAGAACGCATGACCGAGAACACATCCGACAACCGCGGCCCGTCCAACGATCCGTCCGAGGGCCCCACCGCCGAATGGTTCGCGGAACTGGCCAACGACGACCCGGAGACCGACCCGTTCGCCAGGCCCGCCGACGAGCCCGCACCGGCCGCGACGGAGCCCGGCCCCGGCGAGACCACGGCGACCGGTGAGCCGGCGACGCCCGGCCGCCCGGGGTCGACGCCTCCCACCGGCACGCCCGTCCCCCAGGAGACGGCCGCGGCGCCCGGCGAGCACCCACAGACCCCGGACGTGACACCGCCCACCGGCCCGGCCGCGGGCGCCCCCGCCTTCCCCGGGCAGGACACGCCCGTCCCGCCGGCCACGGCAACCGGGCCTCAGCCGGTCCAGGGCACGCCTCCCGCAGGCACTCCCATCCCACCGGCCACGGCGACGGGGCCCCAGCAGGTCCCGGGGACGCCCCCCGCGGGCACACCCGTTCCTCCGGCCGCGGGTTCCCAGCCCACCGGCGAACCCGCCTCACCGGGAACGCCTCCCGCAGGCACACCCGTCCCACCGGCCACGGCCACGGGACCCCAGCCGATCCAGGGGACACCTCCCACGGGCACGCCCACCCCACCGGCAGCGGGTTCCCAGCCCGTTCCGGACGCCGGTGAGCCCGCCTCCCAAGAGGCGGCCGGGCACGGTGGACGGTCCGGTGAGGAGCCGGGCGAGGGCGTCGCCTCCCCGGAGGCGGGGCTGGAGGCGTTGTCGGCCCTGGCCGCAGAGCAGACCGCGGCCGAGCCGCCGGTCGACTCGGTGGCGGTGGCGGAGCGGACGCCCGACCAGCGGCAGCCGTACGCCGAGCTGGGCATGACCGAGGAGGAGTACCGGCGGGTCCGCCAGATTCTGGGGCGCCGGCCCACCGCCGCCGAGCTGGCGATCTACTCGGTGATGTGGAGCGAGCACTGCTCCTACAAGAGTTCCAAGGTGCACCTGCGGCAGTTCGGCGAAAAAGCCCCCAAGAGCGATGCGCTGCTGGTCGGCATGGGCGAGAACGCCGGCGTGGTGGACGTCGGGCGCGGGCTCGCGGTCACCTTCAAGGTCGAATCCCACAACCACCCGTCCTATGTGGAGCCCTACCAGGGCGCGGCGACCGGAGTGGGCGGGATCGTCCGCGACATCCTGTCGATGGGCGCCCGGCCGATCGCGGTGATGGACTCGCTGCGGTTCGGGCCCGCCGACGCCCCCGACACCCAGCGGGTGCTGCCCGGCGTGGTCGCCGGCATCAGCGGCTACGGCAACTCCCTGGGGCTGCCCAACATCGGCGGGGAGACCGTCTTCGACCCCTGCTATGAGAAGAACCCGCTGGTGAACGCGCTGTGCGTGGGGGTGATGCGGCACGAGGACATCAAACGGGCCCACGCCCCCGGCCCCGGCAACAAGGTGATCCTGTTCGGCGCGGCCACCGGCCCGGACGGCATCGGCGGCGCCTCGGTGCTGGCCTCGGCGACCTTCGATGAGGAGTCGCAGGCCAAGCGGCCCAGCGTGCAGGTCGGCGACCCGTTCATGGAAAAGCTCCTCATCGAGTGCTGCATGGAGCTGTACCGCGAGGACCTCGTGGTCGGCATCCAGGACCTGGGCGCGGCCGGCGTCTCCTGCGCCACCACCGAGCTGGCGGCGGCCGGCACCGGCGGGATGCACATCGTGCTGGACGCGGTGCCGCTGCGGGACGCCACGCTGCGTCCCGAGGAGATCCTGATGAGCGAATCGCAGGAACGCATGATGGCCGTGGTCGAACCCGGCAAGGTCGACCGGTTCCTGCAGATCTGCGCCAAGTGGGAGATCCCCGCCACCGTGATCGGCGAGGTCACCGACACCGGGCGGCTGGTGATGACCTGGCGCGGCGAGGTGATCGTGGACATCCCGCCGGGCACCGCCGCCGACGAGGGGCCGGTCTATGAGCGGCCGTACGAGCCGCCCGCGGACCTGGCCTCGCTGCAGGCCGACACCCCCGGCCGGCTGGCCCGTCCCGCCACCGCCGAGGACCTGCGCAACACCGTGCTGTGGCTGGCGGCCTCCCCCAACCTGTCGTCCAAGACCTGGATCACCTCCCAGTACGACCGGTACGTGCTGGGCAACACGGTGCTGGCCATGCCCGAGGACGCCGGGGTGATCCGCCTGGACGAGGAAAGCGGCCTGGGCGTGGCGATCTCGCTGGACGGCAACGGCCGCTACACCCGGCTGGACCCGTACGCGGGGGCCCAGCTGGCGCTGTCGGAGGCGTACCGGAACGTGGCGGCCACCGGGGCGCGCCCGCTGGCGGTGACCAACTGCCTGAACTTCGGCTCCCCCGAAGACCCGGGCGTGATGTGGCAGTTCGCCCGGGCCGTGGAAGGGCTGGCCGACGCCTGCCAGGCGCTGGGCGTGCCGGTCACCGGCGGCAACGTCAGCTTCTACAACCAGACCGACGACCAGCCGATCAACCCGACCCCGGTGGTGGGGGTGCTGGGCGTGCACGACGACGTGCGCCGCCGGGTCGGCATGGCCTTCCCCGGCGAGGGGCACCTGCTGGTACTGCTGGGCGAGACCCGCGAGGAGTTCGGCGGCTCCGAATGGGCGCACGTGGTCTACGGCCACCTGGGCGGCCTGCCGCCGCTGGTGGACCTGGCCGCCGAACGGGCCCTGGCCTCGGTGCTGATCGCCGCGGCCCGCGAGGGCCTGCTGTCGGGGGCGCACGACATCTCCGACGGCGGCCTGTCCCAGGCCCTGGTGGAGTCCTGCCTGCGCGGCGGCCTGGGCTGCCGGATCACGCTGCCGGGCGACCCGTTCGTCACCCTCTTCAGCGAGTCCGTGGCCCGCGCCGTGGTGGCCGTCCGCCCCGGCGGCGAGGCCCGCCTGGCCAAGCTGTGCGAGGCCGCCGGCGTCCCGGCGACCCAGCTGGGCCGCGTCGGCGGCGACTCCTTCATCGTCGAGGGCCTGTTCTCCATCCCGCTGCACGAGCTGCGCGAGGCCCACGAACGCCTCCTGCCCAGCTACGCCTGAGCACGCCGAGCCTGAGCGCATCGTGAAGGCCCCGCCGAGCCCACCGCCCGGCGGGGCCTTCACTTCGACCCAAAAGACCGAGTCCTGTCAACCACCTGATCATGACCTGTACCGGAACCGGTCCCCCTACATAACCCGGCGTTCAAGCCTCGACGGTTCTCAACATCTCGCAGCGGATCATGACCTCATGTGCCCTCGTTGTGCCCTGCCGCTAGCGGGCCGGGGGACTTGCCAAGCCCTTCCGCCCCAAGGTCACCGACACCCGCTGATGCCGTTGGCCTGCTGGTGACGGCCGTTCGGACGCGCTGGCGTTCCCCGGCGTCGCCGCCAGGGTGGCCGTCACCGCCATCGGCGGGGATGGTCCGGAGTGCTCGTCCGCGCGGACGGGCAGCAGGTGGGACAGACGGTATCGCGCGGACGGGCGCTCCGGGGCGCAGGGGTCTGGGGGACGGCGCAGCTCCCCCAGAGGGGAGCTCGCTCAAGTCGGCGACACGATGCCTGCCGTCGGGCTACCGTGCTCGTGATGGTTCTCGCTCCCGTCGCGCTGGTTTGTGCGTTCTACCTGGGCGGATGCACAACCGGCGGTCCGCTGCAGAATCGGCTCGTATCCGGTGGGCTTCCGCCTCTGTAGCCTGCGGTTTTACTCTGGAGCCCTCATCACCCCTCAGAGGGATCGCAACCGAAGAACTGAAGTGGCAGGCCAAAGGGGAATCCAGGCCCTCATCACCCCTCAGAGGGATCGCAACCCCAGGTCTTGACAAATCAACAGGGAGACACATGACCAGCCCTCATCACCCCTCAGAGGGATCGCAACCTGGACGGCCGGCCGCTCACCCACGCCGTCCACATGCCCTCATCACCCCTCAGAGGGATCGCAACCTCATGCCGGTAGCGATGGTCGCCAAGCTACGCATGCCCTCATCACCCCTCAGAGGGATCACAGCATGGCCTCGGCAGCGCGAGTGATGTAGTCGTGGATTGCCTTATCGGTCCAGTGAGGGCCGCCGTGTTGTGGTGGGGATCCTGGTCAGCTTTGGGTGCTGTCCGGCCCGGCGGTTCGCCACCCGGCGACCGGCACTCACGCCGCATGCGCCGGGCGGCGGCACGCAGCGCCGCCGCTCTTGATCTCAGTAGGATGAATTCGGCAGAGTTGCGGGGTTAATGGGCACGAGTCTTCGTCAGGCGTCTGCAAGACGCCAGAGCAGATCGCGGTAATAAATCACAAACTGATCAACTGCGTTATCTATATCGTAGAAGTCTCGACTTCCAATTTCATCAAGCCTCGGACATTGCCTAATTTTTAACCTCCGGGATGCCAACCATAAAATTTTCCCTAGGATACCCGGTTTTAACAGAAAACCCACCCCTTCTAATCTTTATATAATTTTGATTGGGTACATCAAAGGTGCACCCATGACTTTCTAGTATTGCTCGAAGTTTGCGGAACTCTAGTGGAACATCTCCCGATTGCTTTGACGCCATCCGGCTTCTAAACCAGCCAGAAAGCGCTTGAACTTCAGCATCATCTGTCCGTTCAACATTTCCCAGGAGGGGAAAATTGTGAGCCACGACGGAAGTTACCATATCAAATAGCTCGTCCTCGGAGGTATTTACTAGATCGTAATTATTTCTTTCTAGTAGAATAAGGCTACTTACTAGGGCCGTGCGCTTGTTCCCGTTATCAAATGGGTGATTCATGGCGAGCCCATAGAAGAGTGTTGCCACTTTTTCACGGGGGCGCTCATATTTTTCTCTGCCACTAAACCCGGTATTCGGTCACTCAACCGCAGATATCAACCTTCCCACATCAAGAGGGTTACTGGAACCGAAGTCTTCATTGCCAAGAGCGCTGTTTGCAAGTCGCTTTCTAATTTGGAGAACTTCCTGAACTGTTAGCGGATGGAAAGGTGGGCCAGAATACCTAGTTCTTGCCATATGCAACCCCCGAAGATCTAGATGACGCACGAAATCATTACGTTCTCTGACTAGATGACACCTAGCGTGATGCCTAAATAGATTCCAACTATTAAGATGTTAGACATGATCCAGGCTGTTGTCTTCGATGTGGGCGAGTGTCTGGTTAATGAGACTCGGGAGTATGGGACCTGGGCGGACTGGCTGGGGGTGCCTCGGCATACGTTCTCGGCAGTGTTCGGGGCGGTGATCGCCCGGGGGCTGGACTATCGGGAGACGTTCCAGGTGTTCGTCCCTGGGTTTGACCTGACTGAGCAGCGGGAGAAGCGGGCAGCGGTGGGGCAGGCCGAGTGGTTTGGCGAGGATGACCTGTATCCGGATGCACGGCCGACGCTGGCTGCGCTGCGGGAGGCCGGCTTGTGGGTGGGGATCGCAGGGAATCAGACGGTGCGGGCGGGAGGCATCCTGCGGGAACTGAAGCTGCCGTGTGACATGTTGGCCACCTCCGATGACTGGGGGGTGGCCAAGCCGGATCCGGCGTTCTTCAAAGCTGTGGTGCGGGAGGCGCCGTGTGAGGCGGGGGAGATCTTGTATGTGGGGGATCGGCTGGACAACGACATCCGGCCTGCGGTGGCAGTGGGGTTGAAGACGGCGCTGATCCGCCGGGGTCCGTGGGGAATCATCCAGCAGGACGATCCGGATGCGGACCGGTTGCCGACGATGCGGATTGATTCCCTCACGGAGTTGCCCAGCAGAATCGCGGAGTTCAACGCTTCAGCGCGCTGAGGGTGGTCTGCCACCCGTACAGGCGGTCGTCTAGGCGGCGTACGCATTCGCGGTCGGCCCATGGTTCCAGGTCTCGGCGGACGCTGAGGATGCGGTCCATGCCGGTGGCATACCAGGTGCGGGTCAGGAGATCGAGGGCCTCTTCGGCGCGGGCGCATGCGGCCTCGGGGTTGCCTGCGGCTGCCTCGACGGCGGCCAAGTCTCCGAGAATGACACTACGCTGCTTGATGTCTGCGGCGGGGAGGCCCTCCAAGACCTTGGTGAGAGTTTCGCGGGCTTGGGGGATGTGGCCGGCTTTGAGTTCGGTGCTGCCTTTGAAAGCGGCCAGCCGGATGGGTGAGAACCAGTTGAACCAATCCGGTGAGGCGTGTTCGTTGCCTTCGGCGATGACCTCTTCTCCATGGGCGATCAGGCGCAAGGCCTCACGGGTGCGTCCGCAGCGGGTCTCGCACTCGGCTTCTACGGCATCCAGCCATGCGAGGAACTCGACGGATGCGGGGGCTCGGCGGACGTAGGTGCGGGCGGCGCGCATGCGCTCGGCGGCCTCGTCGCGGCGGCCTGCCCAACCGGGGACGAATGCGGCATGGGCCAAGATGGCGGCTCCTAGAAGGGAGTCGTCGGCCTCGCCTGCGGCTTGCAGGGCGCGGACGAAGGTCTGATCGGCCTCCTCGGGCTGGCGGAGGTCGAAGAACTCGATGCGTCCGGCCAACAGTAGGGACTCAGCCAGCGCAGTGGCCAGGACTCGGCGGGCTACTCCGGTGGTTTCAGCCAGCAGCTGTGTGCCCAAGCGGGTGTGTTCGACCACGGCGGGGTGCATCTGGGCTGGTTGGACGCTCCAGTACAAGCGGCGGTGGGCCACGGTGATGGCGGCATAGTCGGCTCCGATGGTGTCGGGCTGAACGGCGGCTGTGGCCTTCGGCAAGGGCAAGGCGGCTCCGCTGCCATGCTGGGCCGGCTGAGAGCTACTCGTGGGGAGCGTGCCTTCGGCCTGAGTGCCCCATGGCGGGGTGAAGCCAAGCTGCTCAATCGGCATTTGCAGTACGTGAACGATGAGCCGCTGGTGGTCGGCGCGGGGCCACGGCGGGTTGGCCGACTCCCAGCGTCGAACCTGCCGGACACTGACCTCGATGTGGCCAAGCCCCAATGTGGCCGCTGCCCGGGTGAGGGCGTCGGCGAACGCTTGCTGTGAGGCGTATCCAGCGTGCTGCCGGGCAGCTTTAAGCCGCGTGTTCCCTGCTGATCGAGCCATTGGGACATAACCTCCAGACGGTAGCTAACGACCTCAGATTAGCCTCAGAAGCACCTTTTGAAGGACTTTCTAGGCCCTTAGATCAGCATTCTAAGCCATAAAAGTCCCATCTAAGTCCTATTAGAGTCCTTCACCTGGCCTTTGAGGAAGTCCAAGCTAGGTTGCGCCACCTCGGATGGGCGACAGCACCTAGCGAGGGCGGATGAACGGCAGGCGAGCCACCACGGACCGTCTCAGCTGCCGTGGGCGGGGTCGGGAGTTGGTCTCCTCCAGCCGGGGCCTGCTCGCGGCGTGCAAGGGGTGATGACCCGGATCCGAGCTCCTGCCGTGTGCCGTGTTCGTGGTGCCTGCCTACCCGGCAGGTGGCAGCGGCGTGATGGACTGCGGAGTCGGTGGCATGCAAGGTGGCCGGGCCGGCACATTGTCCCTTCTCTGATCGCACCGCCCAGGGAAGGGAGGGCGGTCACACTGCGCGTCACCGGTCCCGCTCAAAGACAAGTCAGGAGCAGGGGTCGTGGGCTTTGATCGCAAGCAATTCGAGGCGGCGAACGTGACCGGGGCGTTCGGGCCTCGCCGAGTGCACCTGGCCGCGCTGGATGCCGAGCTGTGCCGGCGGCCCGGCCTGTTGTGCGGTCTGGTCGAACGGGATGGACTGCGGGTGCTGCGAGTCATGCTGGAGGGTGCGGCGCTGCGGGCCGTTGAGGTGGACTGCCGGGGAAAGCCCGGCGGGTGGGTGTTCACCTGCGCTGACACCGGAAAGCCACTCGGGGCGGTGGACGATCCAGCGGCGGTAGCCGACCGAGTGATCGACGTCCTGGCTGATCGGGTGGCCCGATGACTGCGGCGGCCACAAGCGCGAGTGGGCCGGCCTCTCCCGTTGGCCCTGCCCGTTCTTCCGGCCTGGTGGAGCCGGCGGCGGAGGACGTGGCGGTGCAGAAGTGGTACTTGCAGGCAGTGACCCGGGTGTACGGGCCGTGGACAGTGTCCAAGACGATCAGCGCTCGGGAACGGGCGCTGGCGATCCGGCGGGTCCGCTACGCCACCGACGTCCTGGCCGACCTGGAGGCGCGGTTTCCACGCGCGGAATCGAGGCGCGGATGGGAGTGAGCAGGGGTGCATGATCACAGCGGGGTGGTTCCGGTGACGCGGGAGTGCCCGCTGGTCTGCCTGGGCCTATCCCGCCACGCTGCCAACCCGTTGCGGTCCCACCTGAGAGGCAAGGTGACGGTGGGCGAGGTGCTGCGGCTGTGGGAAAACGACGAACTTCAAAACGTCCGCGGGCTGGGGCCGCGACGGATTGGGGAAATCACCACGGCATTGGTCGCAGCGGGGTTCGTGCTGACTCCCCATGGTCGCGGCCGTCGCTGACTCATCCGGCGCTGATCGTCTAGACCCGTGTGGGAGGTGCCGATCGAGCGATGCAGCGCGGATGTGGTGGAGCCGGAGTAGCCGAGGGCGCGCCTATCGGCGAGTGACCAGGTGGTCTTGATGGCCGGGCGCGGCGCTTTCAGCCCTCAATACGTCCGGACCGCCAGAGGCCTGCTGGGCCGGAGGAGTGGACATCCGTGCCCTGGCCGAAGTTTCTCGGGCATAGCCGATCCCGGCCTCACCCTGCGGACCTGCCCGCACCTGATGCCCCAACCGTGACCGCATGCGCCAGGCGACCGGACAAGGACCGGAAGACGATCGCGGGACGCCGAGTGCCCCGGATGTGTCCTCCGCGCAGGGAAGCGGCCCTGGTCAGGGTGGTCTCCCCTAGAAGACCGAGATGTGCACGTGGTCGTAGTGGTTCTGGGTGATGCTGCCGCGGTCGGACATCATCTTCCAGCCGCCGCTGCTGCGGACGTCCCAGATGCGCTGCTTCCAGATGATGTACTTGATGCCCAGGCGAGTGGCGTTCCTGATGGCGTAGGCGGCCACCGCGTCGCCGTGGGCCAGGCGGGAGGGAGAGGGCATCTGCCCGGCGGTGCTCTCCATGAAGTCGCAGGCACGGCCGGAGCCGTGGTCCAGCGGGTCGCCGGGGCGGGTGCAGCCGATCACCGGGAACGGGCCGAACTTCTCTTCGATCTCGTCCCGGACCTTGATCATGCGGGGGGTCATGCCGCCGGTGCCGACCATCGGGGATTCCGGCTTGTAGCGGCGCAGCAGCTGGCGGACCCGCTCGCGTTCCTTGGCGATGTCGGCGATTTCCTTCTCGAGGATCTTGATCTTCTTCTCGGCGTCCCGGCGGGCCCGCTCCTGCTGGGCCAGCAGGGTGTTGATCTCGGTGACCTTGGCCGCCTGGGTCACCGACAGGTGGTGGGCCAAGGATGCGTTGCTGAGCACCCGGTTGGGGTCGTCGCTGGCCAGGACCTGCACGGTCGGGTCCAGGCCGTTGCTCATGTAGCGGGAGGCGGCCAGCTGGGCGACCACGTCGCGGGCGGTCTCCAGGTCTCTGCGCAGCAGTTTGACCTTCAGCAGCGCTTTCTTGGCCTGCAGCCGGGTGTCGCGCAGTTGCTCGAGATTGCCCCCGTACTCCTTCTCCAGGTTCTTGATCTGCTGAGTCAGCTCAGCGATCTTCTGCTCGTTGCCCGGTTCGGCCGCCGCCGGAGACGTCGCCGTCGCGGAGGTCAGCACCAGCGCCCCGGCGGCCGCGGCGAGAGCCAGAGCCGCGCGGCGCAGCCCGCCGCGCACCCCGCGAGCACCACGAGTGGAGTCAGGGGTCTCCACGTCCTCTCCTCTCCTCATCGCCTACCGGGTTAGCTGACGGGTTCGGACCGGGAGCTCGGCCCTGTCGCGGCCTGGATAGGGCCGTGAGTTCACCCCAGGTCTAGGTGGGTCCCCGGTTCCCGGGCGCAGGAGGGCGCCACGGGATTCGGCCGACGGCGCACGGGCCGCTCGCCGCACGCCGAAAGGCTCGCGGACCGCAATGCGCCGTCATGCGCTTCGCCAAGATTAAACCCCTTGTGCATCGGAGGTGGCTATGGTCCCTATACGGCGCTCCCGGAACATCCGTTCAATCACAAAAGCCGAACCGGTCCGCGTGCGAGGGCTCACAGACGGCCTTTGTACAGCAGGCGGTTGGGAGTGCCCTTGCCGGCGGGCAGGCCGGTGACCCGGCCCTTGCTGGCGTTGTTGATCAGCCACTTGTACACCGTGGCGGACTTGGCGCGGGGGCGGCGGGACAGGTAGAGCGCCGCGGTGCCGGCCGCGAACGGGGCCGCCATGGACGTGCCGTCCAGCACCTTGCTGGAGCCGTTGCGCCAGGTGGAGCGGATGCCCTGGCCGGGGGCGTGCAGGTCCACGCACTTGCCGAAGTTGGACCAGGGGGTCCGCTTGTCGCCGGGGGCGATCGCACCCACCGCGATGACGTTGGGGGCGCCGGACGGGGAGAAGCGGCAGGCGTCGTATCCGCGGCTGGCGCCGTCGCCGTTGCCCGCCGCGACGATCACGGGCACGCCCGAGCGGGCCAGCGCGGCGACCGCGTCGTTGGCCGCCTTGGAGCGGCTGCCGACCAGCGACAGGTTCGCCACCGCGGGCTTTTGGGCGTTCTTGCGCAGCCACTTCACCGCGGCGATGACGTCCGACATCATGCCCTGGCCGTAGCGGTCCAGCACCCGCAGCGAACGCAGCTGCACGCCCTTGGCCACGCCGTAGTGCTTGGCGCCGATGATGCCCGCCACGTGGGTGCCGTGCCCGTTCTGGTCGCGGTGGTTGCCCTTGAAGCGGGGGGCGGCCCACACGCTGCGCGCCCGCTTGCCGAACTGCTTGTGCTTGATCTTGATGCCGGTGTCGATGACGTAGACGCGCACGCCCTTGCCGGTGGATTTGTAGGTGTAGCTCTTGGAGAGCTTGGGGACGCGCTGGTCGATGCGGTCCAGGCCCCACGGCAGCGGGGCGCGCTGCACCGCGCCGATCCTGACGATCTGGTCCTGCTCGATGGCGGCGACCTTGTCGCTGCGCCGCAGCTTGTCGAGCTGCTCGGCGGTGAGCTTGGCGGAAAAGCCGTTGAGCACCCCGTCGAAGCGCCGCACCCCGGTGGCGCGGATCCGGCCGGCCTCGGCGGCGGTGGAGGCGCCCGGCTTCAGCGTCACGATGTACTGGCCCGGGACGGGCGTGCCGTTCGCGGCGACCTGCACCAGCACCGGCTCCGGCTTGGCCAGCAGCGGCACCGCCGTCGCGACTGCGACACCGGTGGCAAGTGTGGTGATGAGCAGCACCTTCGGCCCGGTGACTCGCACAGAGAACTCCTTCGGGAGGGGGGAGGCCGCCTATCGCGGCCCGAAGAGAGGCACGAGTGACAGAAGGTAACCGTAGTGGATGCAAGCGCATTTTCGGCGCCGAATCCTGACATGCCCAGTGGGCCGTGCGGTCACTGCCTGGTCAGGTCGGCCCGGTAGCTCAGCGACGTGCCGGGTTTGGCCCAGGCGTAGTCCAGCCCGCCGCCCGGCTTGCGCGTCACCACCACCTCCCCCGGCGTGACCGTCTTGCAGCCGGGGTTGGGCCGCAGCGACATCTCCAGGCGGACGCCGGTGCCGCGGGTCAGGGTCAGCGTGCAGACGCAGTTGCGCGGGTAGACCGCCCGCGCCGTGGTCTCCCCGCCGCGGAAGGTCACCCGGATGGGGAAGGTCGCGTTGCGCCGCTGGTTGATCGCCGTGCCCTGCCAGGTGCCCTCGAAGGCCTCCGGGACGCTGGTGACCGGGCGGTTGTCGGCGGCCGGGCGGCTAGCCCCCGCCGAGCCGCCGGTCTTGCCGGAGGAGTCGCGCAGCTGCGGCCACAGCACCAGCACGATGATCGCGGCCCCGGCCAGCACCCCCACCGCCAGCGACACCAGCACGCCCAGCGGCCGGTTGGCCCGGCTCGGCGACCTGGCCGGCGGCGGCTCGGGCCGGCTCATCTGCGCCGGTGCCGGGGTCTGCCAGGCCTCCTCCGGCCAGGGCGGGGCGGACTGCTGCGCGGTCGCCGTCCGCTCCCCGAAGGCGCCGAGCTGCGGGTAGACGGCGGTCTCCGCCTGCGCGGAACGCGGGGCGGGCGCTTCGCCGGACGGCGTCACGATCTGCGTGGGGGCCTCCACCGGATCATCGAAGCCCGGCACCGGGTTCTGCGGCCACGGCTCGGCGGCGGCCACCACCGGCCCCGGACGCGGCGGGCGTTCGGCGGCCAGCTCCCGGGCCTCGGCGATCATGGGCTGGGGCATGCCGGCCACCATGCTCTCCTGGCCCAGCAGCCAGTCGAGCACCTGCCGGGCGGTGGGACGGGCGGCGGGGTCCTTGGCCAGCGCCCCGGCCACGATGCCGCGCAGCGACGGCGGCAGCTCCTCCAGGGGCGGTTCCTCGTGCAGGATCCGCCGCATCACCTCCGGCGCCGGGCCCTCGCCGAACGGCGCCCGGCCGCAGGCGGCGAACAGCATGACCGCGCCCCAGGCGAACACGTCCGCGGCCGGCCCGGCCTCCGCGCCGTCCAGCTGCTCGGGCGCCAGGTAGGCGGGGGTGCCGGGGGGCGGGGTCAGGCCGCCCGCCCGCAGCGCCCGCACGATGCCGTAGTCGGTCACCCGGGGGCCGTCGGCGCCCAGCAGCACGTCGGCGGGTTTGAAGGCCAGGTGCACCAGCCCGGCCCGGTGCACGGCGGCCAGCGCGGCGGCCGTGCCGACCGCCAGCCGTTCCAGCATGCCCCGGCCGCGCGGCCCCTCGGCGGCGACCAGTTCCTGCAGCGAAGGCCCGGCCACGTACTCGCCGACCAGGTAGGGCCTCTCGTCGGCGACGCCGACCTGCCGCACGGCCGCGGTGCAGCAGGTGTCGATCCGCGTGAGCGCCTCCAGCTCGCGCAGCAGCCGGGCATGCGCCAACGGGTCACCGCCGAGCCTGGCGTGCAGGAGTTTCACCGCCAGCCGCCCGCCGCCCGGCCCGCGGCCCAGGAAGACCACGCCCTGCGCGCCCTGCCCGATCCGGCCGAGGAGGCGGTGGCCGCCGATCCGTTCGGGATCGTTGGGGTCCAGCGGCCGGGCCTGAGGCATCGGTAGACCTCCGTGCATAACTCTCCGCCATGTGGGCGACTGCCCCGCATGCCCCTGCTTCGGCTGGCTCCCCCATGCCAGCGACCCGTCCCTTTTTACCGCCTGACCCGCGGCCGGGGACGCAGAGCATCGAACGTACTGCCGGTAACGTCGATGTCGATGTCCCGATCACCTCTCAGCCGCGCCGTGCTGAACGAACAGCTCGCCGCGCTCGGCCGCCCCCCGTATGAGGGCCCGGACGATCCCGCGGCGCTGCGCCTGGCCTGCCCGGAGGCGGTGCTGGGCGCCTTGGACGCCGGCCTGGAGCCCGCCCGGCCCGTGCTGCGGGGCGCCGTGCGCGCCCTCCTGGACCGGCTGGCGGCGGCCGCCCCCGGCCGGTCGGTGGAGGTCCGGGTCCCACCGTACGCCGCCGTGCAGTGCGTGGCGGGCCCTCGGCACACTCGTGGGACGCCGCCCAACGTGGTGGAGATGGACGCCGTCACCTGGGTGTGCCTGGCCACAGGCCGGCTGGGCTGGCAGGAGGCGGTCGCGGCGGGGCGGGTGCACGCCAGCGGCCCCCGTTCGGACCTGTCGGCGCTGCTGCCGGTGCTCGCGCCGTGAGGCCGGCGGGCTCAGCGGCCCTCTAGGGACGACTGGGAGCGGGCGAAGGGGAACTCCTGCTCGATGCAGCGCTGCCGGTCCAGCTCGGTGGGGTAGCGGTCCACGTCGGCGCAGCGGGCGGCCTTGGTGAGCATCCAGTACAGCCCCAGCGCCCCCACCAGCAAGGTGACCAGGCACACGGCGATGCCCGCGACGGCGAGCCCGCGGGTGCCGCCGCGGTGGGCCGCCACGATGCCCAGCACCAGCCCGGCCATCGCCATCACCAGGCCGCTGCCGCACAGCAGCAGCGCCGGCAGCCCCACCAGGCCGAGGACGAGCGAGGTCATGGCCATGCCGTCGCGGCTCTGCCGGGCGGGGGCCTGGGAGCGCTGGTAGCCGGGGACGGTCATGGCGGGAACCTCCAGGAGCCGCGACGTGGGCGGACACACGTCGTATCCCAGCTTCCCGCCCCCCGGCCATGCGCGCCGCGCGCGCAGGTAAAGGTCACGCCCAGGGTGGGCAAACAACGGCCGCCGCGCGGCGGGGCCGCCGCCGCTTCGCCGGCCGCCTCGGCGACAGAGCAGCCGAATCGGGCATCTAGACTGGCCGCGTGACTCAAGGTGACGGACGACTGAGCCACGACCTGGACCCCCACGACCGCGGCCCGCAGGACGCCTGCGGGGTCTTCGGCGTGTGGGTCCCCGCGGACGAGGCGACCCGGGCGGAGGTGAGCAAGCTCACCTACTACGGCCTGTACGCCCTGCAGCATCGGGGGCAGGAGTCGGCCGGCATCGCGGTCAGCGACGGGGCCCGCATCGTGGTGTTCAAGGACATGGGCCTGGTGGCGCAGGTCTTCGACGAGTCGGTACTGAACACCCTGCGCGGGCACGTTTCGGTCGGGCACTGCCGCTACTCCACGACCGGCTCGCCGACCTGGGAGAACGCCCAGCCGACGTTCCGGTCCTCCAGCGACGGCAGCCTGGCCCTCACCCACAACGGCAACCTGATCAACACTCCGGAGCTGGCCGCGAAGCTGGACCCGGGGGAGTTGGCCGGCACCTCCGACACCGAGGTCCTCACCGCGCTGCTGGCCTCCCGGGGCGGGCCGGGCACCGGCACGTTCGAGGCGGCGCTGCAGGTGCTGCCGACGGTGCGCGGCGCCTACTCGCTGGTCTTCATGGACGAGCGCACCCTGTATGCGGCGCGCGACCCGCAGGGCATCCGGCCGCTGGTGCTGGGCCGGCTGCCGGTGGCCGGGCACGCCGGGCACGGCGGCCAGATCCGCCAGGGCTGGGCGGTGGCCTCGGAGACCGCGGCGCTGGACATCGTGGGCGCCCAGTTCGTCCGGGAGATCGAGCCCGGTGAGCTGCTGGCCATCGACGAAGGCGGGCTGCGCTCGCAGCGCTTCGCCGAGGCCGACCCCAAGGGCTGCCTGTTCGAGTACGTGTACCTGGCTCGTCCCGACACCACCATCGCCGGCCGCAACGTGCACTCCACCCGGGTGGAGGTGGGCCGGCTGCTGGCCCGCGAGCACCCGGCCGACGCCGACCTGGTGATCCCCACCCCCGAGTCGGGCACCCCGGCGGCGATCGGGTACGCCGAGGCCTCCGGCATCCCCTACGGCCAGGGGCTGGTGAAGAACTCCTATGTCGGCCGGACGTTCATCCAGCCGTCCCAGACCATCCGCCAGCGCGGCATCCGGCTGAAGCTGAACCCGCTGCGCGAGGCGATCGCCGGCAAGCGGTTGGTGGTGGTGGACGATTCGATCGTGCGCGGCAACACCCAGCGGGCGATCGTGTCCATGCTGCGCGAGGCCGGCGCCGCCGAGGTGCACGTGCGGATCTCCAGCCCGCCGGTGGCCTGGCCGTGCTTTTACGGCATCGACTTCGCCACCCGCGCCGAGCTGATCGCCGGGAGCCTGAACGTGGAGGAGATCCGCGCCTCGCTGGGCGCCGACTCCCTCGGCTTCATCTCGCTGGAGGCGTTGATCTCCGCCACCCGCCTGCCCGCGCGGCGGTTGTGCCGGGCCTGTTTCGACGGCGAGTACCCGATCCCGGTCGAGGAGGACGCCCGCGGCAAGTACCTCCTCGAGGGGGCGGGCAAATGACCGCGGCCCAGCGGCCGGTCAGCTACGAGGCCGCCGGGGTCGACATCGCGGCCGGCGAGCGCGCCGTGGAGCTGATGAAGGCGAGCCTGGCCAAGGCGCGCCGCCCGGAGGTCGTCGAGGACGCCAGCGGGTTCGCCGGGCTGTTCGACGCCTCGGCGCTGCTGCGGTACCGGCGTCCGCTGCTGGCGACCTCCACCGACGGGGTCGGCACCAAGGTGGACCTGGCCCGCCGGCTGGGCGTCTACGACACCATCGGACGCGACCTGGTCGCCATGGTGGTGGACGACCTGGCGGTGTGCGGGGCCGAGCCGCTGTTCATGACCGACTACATCGCCTGCGGCAAGGTGGTGCCGGAGCGGATCGCCACGATCGTCTCCGGGATCGCCGAGGGCTGCGCGCTGGCCGGGTGCGCCCTGGTGGGCGGGGAGACCGCCGAGCATCCCGGGCTGCTGGAGCCGGACGAGTTCGACCTGGCGGGGGCGGCCACCGGGGTGGTGGAGGCCGACGAGATGCTCGGCCCCGACCGGGTGCGGCCCGGGGACGCGGTGCTGGCGATGGCCTCCTCCGGCATCCACTCCAACGGGTATTCGCTGGTCCGTCACGTGCTGCGGATCAGCGACCTGGAGCTGGACGGCGAAGTGGCCGAGCTGGGACGCCCGCTGGGCGAGGAGCTGCTGACGCCCACCCGCATCTACGCCCGGGACTGCCTGGCGCTGGCCCGCGCGGGCGGCGTCCGCGCGTTCGCCCACATCACCGGGGGCGGGCTGGCCGCCAATCTGGCCCGTTCGCTGCCGGGCGGGGTGGACGCCCATCTGCGGCGCTCGTCCTGGACGCCGCCGCCGATCTTCACGGTGCTGCAGGAGCACGGCAAGATCCCGCAGCCGGAGATGGACAAGACCTTCAACCTGGGCGTCGGCATGGTCGCCGTGGTCGCCCCGGACGCCGCCGACGCGGCGTTGCGCCTGCTGCAGGAGCGGGGCGTGCCCGCCTGGGTGCTGGGCGAGATCACCACCGGCACCGGCGCCGTTCACCTGGTCTGACCCGCCCGGCTCCGCGCCGCGTCCCGTCTTCCGGCATGTGAATCTTGGGCCGTCCCGAGGCCGGGACGAGGCGGGCGCCGGCGGCGGCCGCAAAAGGTCAGAACCCGGGCGGGCGGGGAGTCGTCCCAGTGATCGTGACCATCGTGCGACGGGTATGGGCGGCCGTGCGGGCACGGCGGCTGGCCGGTCCGGGTGCCGTGGCCCTGGCGCTGGCGGGTTATGCGGCGCTGCTGCCCACCGGGTGGTTCTATGCCGGCACGGCGCCGCACCGGGCGTCGGTGACGACGGTGGAGGCGGCGCCGGTGGCGCTGGTGCTGGGGGCGGCGGCCTGGGGGGATGCGCCGTCGCCCTTCCTGGCGGGCCGGCTGGATGCGGCGGCCGAGCTGTACCGGGCGGGCAAGGTCCGGGCGATCCTGGTGACCGGGGACAACAGCCGGGAAGGCTATGACGAGCCCACCGTGATGTGGAACTACCTCACGGCCAAGGGGATCCCCGGGCACAAGGTGGTCCGCGACTACGCGGGCTTCGACACCTGGGACTCCTGCGTCCGGGCCAAGCGGATCTTCGGGGTGGAGCGGGCGATCGTCGTCACCCAGACGTTCCACCTGCCGCGCGCCGTGGCGCTGTGCCGGGCGGCGGGCCTGGAGGCCACCGGGGTGGGCCACGACAGCATGGCCACCGCCGCGCTCCCGACCTGCTATGGCTACTTTCGCGAGACGCTGGCGTCCCTCAAGGCGGTCGTCGATATCGCCACCGGACGGCAGCCGCGGTTCCTGGGTCCTCAGGAGCCCGGTGTGCGGCGGGCACTGCAGAGCCCGTGACGGGCGTCCCCGGGAAGCCCCCGGGTCATGGCCGTCTGAAGGATGTGAGCCGGACCTCTATGTGACAAACGCCGCTGCCCCGCTCTGACGGCGGAGCAGCGGCGGGAAGTCATGCGACCGGCGGCTCAGCGCCCCGACTTGTCGTCCTCGCCGTCGTCATCGTCGTCGGCGTAGTCGGCGTATTTCTTGGCGAGGTCCTCGTAGGAGTCTTCATAGGGGTCGCGGCTCGGCGAAGAGACTCCCAGCTCCTCCTTCAGGCGGTCGAGATCCGTGCCGCCGGTGTTGTACTTCAACCGACGGGCAACCTTTACCTGCTTGGCCTTGGCTCGGCCGCGCCCCATGGCTCGACCCCCTCGATGGTCAGGACCTTATGTCCCATCTACGCTCGCGTACGCCACACGCGCTGACGCAACCTCACTCTTACGTCAGCTACTACGGATACAACCGTACCCGTTTTGCGCCCAGCTCGGTACGTGGTCTGTACGGTGGCACGCTCGCTCGGCGGCCTCCAGTGTAACCAGTGGCCGCAACCGCACCCACCGAGGTCCCGGCGCTTCGGCCGCCGCGGGCGCATGCGGAGCGCGCACAGGCCGCAGGCGAGCCGTGCACGACGCGCAATTGCGCCTTGTACACGGATCGCATACGGGCCTTGCCCGCAGGCGCCCGCGGCGGCCGTGCCTTCAGCCGCCCAGCCAGATGCCGCGCAGGCGGCCGATGGCGGTCATGCGGCGCTCGGCCAGCCGGTCGGCCGCCACCGCCGGGGGCACCCCCTCCTCGGCGGCCAGCGCGAAGATCCGCTTGGTGGTGTCGAAGATCTGCGCCGCCTTGGCCTTGGCGCGCTCGAAGTCGAAGCCGGTGATCTCGTCGGCGACCTGGATCACGCCCCCGGCGTTGACCACGTAGTCGGGGGCGTAGAGGATGCCGCGGTCGGCCAGGCGCTTTTCCACCCCCGGATGGGCGAGCTGGTTGTTGGCGGCGCCGCACACCACCTTGGCGCGCAGCAGGGGCACGGTCTCGTCGCTCAGCGCGCCGCCCAGCGCGCACGGCGAGTAGACGTCCAGGTCGGCCCGGATGAGGGCGTCGCGGTCGGCGACGACCTCGACCTCGGGCCAGCGGCCGCGCACCCGGTCGACCGCGGCCCGGTCGACGTCGCAGATGACCACTTCGGCGCCGTCCTCGCGCAGGTGCTCCACCAGGCGGCGGCCGACCTTGCCCACGCCTTCGATGCCGACCCGCCGGCCGCGCAGGGTGGGGCTGCCCCAGGTCGCCTCGGCCGCCGCCCGCATGCCCTGGAAGACCCCGAAGGCGGTCAGCACGGAAGAATCCCCGGCCCCGCCGTTGGCGACGGTGCGCCCGGTGACGTAGCGGCTCTCGCGGGCGACCACGTCCATGTCCTCGCTGTAGGTGCCGACGTCGCAGGCGGTGTAGTAGCGGCCGCCCAGCGACTGCACGAACCGGCCGTAGGCGCGCAGCAGCGCCTCGGACTTGTCGGTGGCCGGGTCGCCGATGATGACCGCCTTGCCGCCGCCGTGGTCCAGCCCGGCCAGGGCGTTCTTGTAGGCCATGGCCTTGGACAGGTTGAGCACGTCGGCGAGCGCCTCGTCCTCGGAGGCGTACGGGTAGAAGCGGGTGCCGCCCAGCGCGGGGCCGAGCGCGGTGGAGTAGATCGCGATGATGGCGCGCAGGCCGCTGGCCTCGTCCTGGCAGAAGACGACCTGCTCGTGGGGGGATCCGGTGCCCTTGTGGGGCGCCCCGAAGACATTGGTCACGGTAGTGACTCCTTTCTGCCTCGGGATCAGCCTAGGGCGGCGGAGGGCGGCTGGGGAGGGCCGCGCCCGAGCTCGCCGCACGGATGCCGGAGATGTTCCCAAGTGGGGTTTTCCGCGGCCGGCCGTCGGTGACATCACGCCGCCGTTGCTCCGCAACGCGGGGATTTCGGCGGGGACGGCGTGACACGATGCGGAAGTGTTGCCCTACGCCGCCTACCTCCGGGTCTATGAGCCCGTGACCGCCTTCCCCGAGCCGCTGCGGTCGCTGTGGGCCGCTTATGCCGAGTCGGGCCGGCGCCCCCGGCGGGCGCAGGCGCTGGCGGCCGAGCACGGTGAGGCCGTGCGGCGGTTGGTGTCCGTGCCGCCGGTGGTGGCGCCGGATTCCGAAAGCAGGCACGCCTACGTGCGCCGGGCCGGGGGGATCACCTACATCTGCCCCTGGGAGACCCGGCTGCGCTCCTGGCTGGCCTTCGCCCGCTTCCGCGCCGGGCTGCCGCCGGGGGTGTCGGCCGCGTTCGTCCCGGAGGGGCAGGCGGAGCGGATCACGGGGGAGTTCGAGCGGTGGAAGGCGAGCGGGCACTCGCTGCGGCCGCACATCCTGTCGAGCACCTGGCACGTGCCGCTGTCGTGGTTCGTGCCGTTCGACCCGGCGGAGCGCTGCCTGCTCCTCGGCGATCGGGATCCCGGCGGAGGCAACGGCGCCCCCAACGGGCTGAACGGGCGGCACAGCGGCGCCGAGGGGCATCCGGGAGAGGGAACCTTCCCGGCCCGCTTTGAGGATCCTGTGGGGCTGCGTGGACCCGCCGGGGCCTGGGCCGCCGACGCCGGGGGCGCCGGACGGGACCGCCCGGCCGCGGGCTCGTCGATGCGCACGCTGATCTACGTGACCTCCATGCGCGAGGCGCGGCGCCGGCTGGAGCGGGCGCAGCGGCTGATCGCCACCGGCCCCGAGGGCGGGCCGGAGCCGGCCGAGCTGGAGGCCGTCGCCCGGCATCTGGCCGCCTTCCATGCGGCCGCGCTGGTGGAGCTGGACTACGGCGGGCTGGTGCACCTGATCGACGACCGGCGGCTGCGGGCCGATGAGTCGGTGCACGAGATGGCGGTGGCGCTGGCCGCGCTGGAGCGGGGCGAGCCGGAGCTGGCGGTGGCGATGTACCAGCGGCTGGGGGCCCGCTGGCGGCCGGTGCGGGCGCTCGAATCCGCGAACTGACCAAAATTCCTAAATCCGCGGGCGATGCGACCATACGTGTCGCTAGAATCACGCAGCGTGATGCAGTCACCACGAACACACAGTTGTCGCCAGGGACTTGATTGTGGCGCTCTGTGGTGGCAGGGTTACACCTTGTGATGTCATAGTGGCTCTTTCGGGCCATAGAGGACATCGGTGACCGCGTGATCAGTATCGGATCGCAGGATCGTATCGGTCCACGGAGGAGAGGCCGCACAACATGTCAGCACGAACGCCAGAGGCCGAGCCCCTGCTGACGCCGGCAGAGGTGGCGACGATGTTCCGAGTCGACCCCAAGACCGTCACCCGCTGGGCGAAGGCGGGCAAGCTGACCTCCATCCGCACGCTGGGGGGTCACCGGCGGTATCGGGAGGCCGAGGTCCGCGCGCTGCTGGCGGGCATCCCGCAGCAGCGCTCGGAGTAGCGTCCCGCCCTCACCGGAGGGCGGAACGCACTGCCGAACACACCGGGTGCCCGCACGGGCACCGTGTTGGGGGGCGGCTAGGAGGCCGCTGAACACCGTCGTCTCAGATGGGCGCCCAGCAGCACCCGCCAGGGGGCTGCCGGGTGAACCCGGCGGGGAGTCGCTTTCCCGGCGGGCCCTCCGCCCGCAGCGGGCGGGGTCGTCCGTCGTCCGCCCCGGCCGGGGGAGTCCCCTCAGGGACGGGAGCCGTCAGCGGCCTCCCGGACGAAAAACCCAGGTCCCGGACGCATGGCCGGGGCTTGGCAGAACGCACGACCCTATGTGGTCGGCGAGTCCCCGCCCGTGCCCGTACGCATCGAGCCACGGGCACGGGCGGGAATTCTCGTATCAGGGCTTCCATCTCGCAAGAACGGGACGGTTCCGGGGCCTTGCCGAGGCGGGGTTCGCAGGCCCTCTTCAACGCGCTGATTTCCGCCGTCGGAACGGCTCCCCGCAGGCAAGGGCGACGCGCGGGCCGGTGGGAGCGGAGCCGGGCATCCCGCCGGCGCAATCACAGAGTGAGAAAAATCACTCTTCGGGCTTGCCCCGCTCCTCTTGGGTGAGACGGTCGAGCATGGCGGCGATCTGGGGGTCGTGGCGGCCCGCCACGTTCAGCAGCATCACGATCTGGTCGACCAGGAGCCGCTCCAGCTTCCGGCGATCCAGGTCGCGCTGTTCCAGCCAGTCCATGGCCGCCGTCTCCACGCACGCCATCCACGAGCGCAACGTGATGCGCAGCACCGGGTTCGGCCCGGATGCGCCCAAGGCGTGCAGGATGCGGTCCAGCAGCAGGCTGCGGATGCCGTTGACGATCTCCCCCACCTCGCCGGAACGGTCCGCCGGACCGCCGCGCAGCAGCGCGCCGTAGCCGGAGGCGTGGCTTTCCACGAAGTCGAAGTAGCGGCTCAGCGACACCCGCAGCCGCTCCAGCGGCTTGCCCTCGGTGGGCGGCTCCAGCAGCACCGACAAGCGGTTGGCGGCGCTGCGCAACGCCGCCACATACAGCTCGTGCTTGCCGCCGAAGTAGTGGTAGACCAGCGCCCGCGAAGCGCCCGCCGCCACCGCCACGTCGTCGATGGAGACCTCATCGGGCGGCCGGGTGCTGAACAGCTGCAACGCCGCCTCGATCAGCTCATCGCGCCGCTCATCGACGCTGAGCCGGCGCCTGCCCTGCCCGCGCCGCCGCCGTGCCGGGGAGGCGAAGCGCTCGCCGCTCACCATCCCGCCCGCCGGTCACCGCGCGGGAAGGACGGCGCGCCCGCCGGGCCCCCTCCGACACCCGCTTGCCGGGCCCGGCGCCGCCCGGCCGCCCGCCGTCCCAGGTCACGGCCCGCTCCCCAGCCATGACGCCCCCGCACGCGACCTGCGGGGGCGGTGTGTCGAAGAAGGTCTGCCGCCTCGCTCACCCTGGCGTCCACCGCCCCATCTGCACTCGGCCGCCGGAAGCGCACGGCGGAACCGGCCAGGTCCACCTCCGCGCCCCGGGGTCAATCGGCCGGGGACACCGGCTGGGACGGCCCTCCGCCGTCCGGCTCGCCCTCGCGTCCCGCCGATCGCTGGCAACCACCGGCGGCGCCCGGCGGGGGCGCCGCACGTCCCGTCACTGCGCAGCGTAGCCGAGGAACGCGGGAGCCGAGGGGGCGCCCACCCCACCCCGCGGGTGCGCTTTTGGTTGCTGTGATCCACAACACCACAGATCACAATCCCCATTGACGTATGACCGTTACTCCTTGTTGCGACCATTTGGAGCGCTCGCGCGGCATCATGGCTATCTCCTCCACTTGCGAGGGAGATGTCCCGGATCAGATCACCCCCGATCGACGCTGGGGCGTCAAGGCGGCAGGTCCTGCAAGGCCCCCCGACAGGAGTGCCATGTCTGCTCGTAAAGGTGTTCCCACCGCCGGAGGCGGCAAAGGCGGTGAGAAAGGCGGTGGGTCTGTGCCGGGCCCCACCACGCCCAAGCCGACCATCCGCAACGTCGCCGAACGCGCCGGGGTGTCCAAGTCCCTGGTGTCGCTGGTGATGCGCGGCTCCCCGCACGTCAGTGAACGCCGCCGCCAGGCGGTGCTCAAGGCCGCCCGCGAGCTGGGCTACCGGCCCAACGCGGTGGCGCGCAGCCTGGTGGAGGGCCGCACCCGGCTGATCGGCGCCATCGTCGCCGACCTGCACAACCCCTTCTTCGCCGAATTCCTGGACGGCCTGCAGGAAAGCCTGCACGGCGAAGGGCTGCGGATGCTGGTCGGCAGCGGCCGCTGGGACCCGTTGTTCGAGGCCGAGGCCGTCGAGGCGTTCCTGGAGATGCGGGTGGACGGGCTGGTGCTGCTCAGCGTCGTCCCCGACTCGCTGCAGGAGGCCGCCGCCAGCGTGCCGGTGGTGGTCGTGGGCGAACGGGACGTGGCCGGGGTCGACATCGTGGTGGACGACGACGAGCTGGGCGCCAGCCTGGCCGTGGACCACCTGGTGCGGCTCGGGCACCGGCGCATCGCGCACATCGAGGGAGCGCCCTCCACCACCGCGCGGTACCGGCGGGCCGGCTATGAGAGCGCGATGCGCAAGCACGGGCTGGCCGACCAGATCGTCGTCGAGCCCGGCGACTTCACCGAGGAGGGCGGCTACCGCGCGGCCCGCAGCCTGCTGAGCCGCCCCGACCGGCCGACCGCGATCTTCGCCCCGAACGACCTGGTGGCCACCGGGGCGCTGTCGGCGGCCGACGAGCTGGAGCTGCGGGTGCCGGCCGATGTGTCGATCGTGGGATATGACAACACCCACCTGGCCGCCATCCGGCACATCTCGCTGACCAGCGTCGATCAGCCCCGCCGGGACATGGGGCGGATCGCCGCCGAAATGCTGTGCGCCCGGATCGGGAATCCCCACCGCGAACCCAAGCAGAAGTTGGTGGTGCCGCATTTGGTGGTGCGCTCCACCACCGGCCCCGCCCCCACGTTGTGAACTTGCCCTCGCAAAGCCTTTCGCCAGAGATTCCCCTGGTCGTGAGAGTCCGGTAAGAGGCGGGTCAAGCCTGGCGCAATAAGCGGGACGCGGGCCTGCCATAAGGGGTTAATGGAGTCCGCCGTTTCCCGGCCGGCGACCCGCCGTCGTCCGGCCGTCCGGCGCATGTCGGGCAAGTCACGCTCATCAGGGGGTGGATCCGTGCGTGATCCAGAGTTGGCGCTGTGCGCACAGCGCGCGGCAAGCGAGCTGGAACGTGCCTGGTCACGGTGGCGGCGCGCGCACGGGCTGGCCGGGCGCCCGGCGGAATCGGTGGCCAGTTACGTGACGCACTCGCTGGATCATCCCTGGGGCCGTCCCCGGGTCGTCCTGGGCCTGGACGCCGAGGAGGCCCGCGCGCTGGCCGCGCTGCTCGGCCGTCTCGACCCACCGCAAGGCCGCCCGCAGCCGCCGTCGACCCGTCCGGGCGCCCCCAGCCACCCGGAGGGCCGGGCGCAGGCCCCGTTCGCCCCGGTGGGCGCGCCGCTGACGCGCCTGGCTCCCCCGCCGAGCTGGGCGGCCGTCTCCGCCGCCCGCACCGGCGCGCCGGCCGGGCCCGCGGATGTCCCTTCCAGCCAGGTGGACACCCTGCCCAACCGCATCAAGGACTTGCTCAACGGCACGCACCCGCCCGCGGAACGGCCGCAGGAACCGGACTCGCAAAGCGGTACGACGCCCACGCCCAACGGCGCCGCCCGGCCCGCCTTCCCGCCGCAGAACTGCGTTGAAAACCCACCGAACGGCACGGGCGCACCCGCGGGACAACCGGATTCACCGGCCCCCGCAGAGCCGCCGCAAAACCACACCGGCAAACCGCTGAACGGCACGAACACGGCCACAGAACAGACCCAGGAGCTGCGCCTTCCGGGCGCCTTGCCGAACTGCGCGGACCTGCCGCCGAACGGCACGGCGGCCCCGCTCAACGGCATCGTCCGGCCCGCCGGACGGCCCGCCCTGGCCGCTCTCCCGCCGGGCCGCGCGGATTTGATGCAAAACCGCGCCAAGAACCCGCTGAACGGCCCGGGCGCACCCGCGGGACGGCCGGATTCACCGGGCCGCACAGAGCCGCCGCAAAACCACACCGGCAAACCGCTGAACGGCACGAACACGCCCGCAGAGCAGGCACCGGACTCGCCGGGCCGGGCGGCCCCGCCGCCGAGCGGTGCGACGGTCCTGTTCGGCGGCATCGTCCGGCCCGTGGAACGGCTCGCCTGCGTCGATGCGCCGCCGAGCGGCCCCGCCGAGCGATTCATCCCCGTCGATCTCCAGGTGGAGCCGCCGCAGGGCCCCGCCGTGAGCTCGCCGGGCAACGGCGCGGACGCCGCGCTCGGCAACACCGACAGGCCCACGGAATGGCTCATCCAAGTCGGCCCGCCGCCGGGCTGCGCGGGGTCACCGCAGTGAACCCTTTTCAACGCACCGTCTTCGCAGGTCGAGACGGGGCGTCGCAGTCGGGGACGATGCCGTCCGCGGCACCGGGCACCACTCGGGGTCCCGTCCCCGGCGGCTTGGTGAAAAAGGCTCAGTGCCCGGGAGGGCTTCGCTGAACGGTGCGGGCATGGCCGCGGAGCGGACGGAGGCGCCGTTCGCCTGTGCGGATGCCTCACCGTGCCGGGAGGAGGGCGTCACTCGGCCGTGAACGCGCGGACCGCTGGGTAATATCGGCCATAAGTGATATTTGCCACAGCGATATCTTTGTTCACGTCTGAGCGGTGACCCCGTTTGACGTATGCCGGTGCATGTGCAGACTGGCAGGGTCTATAACGAATCCGTAACGGGGGGTCATCGTGGGCATGGGTCGGTGCGGGTCGGCGATCGCGGCGCTGGCCATGAGCATCGGAGCGCTCACCGCGTGCGGTGGCGGCGGTGACGGCGGCGTCGGCGAGGGCGCCCGTCCCGCGCTTCCCCCGACGGTGACCGCCGATGCGCCGCACGGGGAGAGGACCCCGCTGCCCGAGGAGGACCGGCGCGGCGGCGACGATGTGCTGCGCGGCCGGACGATCGTGATCGACCCGGGGCACAACGGGGGCAACGCCCGCGCCCCGGAGCGGATCAACCGGCAGGTCGACATCGGCAACGGCCGCAAGGCCTGTGACACCACCGGCACCGCCACCAACGCCGGCTACAGCGAGCACGCCTTCACCTGGGACGTCTCCCAGCGGCTGCGCCGGCTGCTGCAGCAGCGGGGCGCCAAGGTGATCCTCACCCGCAGCGACGACAAGGGCGTGGGGCCGTGCATCGACGAGCGGGCCGCCATCGGCAATGAGAACGACGCCGACGCGGTGATCTCGGTGCATGCCGACGGCTCCTCGGCCACCGGGCACGGCTTCCACATCATCGAGCCGGCGCCGGTGCCGGGCGTCACCACCGAGGAGTACGTGGAGGAGTCTCACAAGCTGGCGCTGGCGATCCGGGACGCCTACCGCGCCGGCACCGGCATGCCTTATTCCAACTACCTGGGCAGGGAGGGCATCGACCGGCGCAACGACCTGGGCGGGCTGAACCTGTCGAAGGTGCCGAAGGTCTTCATCGAGACCGGCAACATGCGCCATGCGGGCGACGCCGCCAAGCTGTCGAACGCGCAGTTCCGGCAGCGCATCGCCGAGTCCCTGGCCGAGGGCCTGCAAAAGTACCTGCGCGGCTGAGCGCACCGGGCCGGAGGCGGTGCCGCCGTCCCCCGCGGCGCGCGAGGATGGACCGGTGAACGACAGGGTGGATGCGCTGGAACGGGTCCGTGCCGCCTTCGAACGGGCCGGATACACCGTGGCGGGGGTCAGGGAGCTGCTCGGCCCGATGGCGGGCGGGGCGCTGGCGCGCGAGCAGATCGTGCCGGCGCTGCGGGCGACGTCGGGAAATTCGCCGCTGGAGGCGGCCGTGCGGCTGTTCTGGCTGCAGGTGCCGGTGCCGGAGTCGGCGTTTCCCGAGGCCGAGGCGCTGGTGGCCGCCGGGCTGGCCGAGCGGTCGGGCGGCGAGCTGCGCGCCCTGCTGCACATCGAGCCGCTGGAGGGGACGGACGGGAGCCATCTGGGCCATGTGGTCTCCGACCTGAAGGTGCGGCCGGGCGAGGGGAGGGCGCTGCGTCCCGATCACGTGGTCGGGGCGGGCGGCGCCTCGGCGAGCCTGGCGCAGCTGGTTATCCACAAGCCTGTGGACAACGCTCTCGATCTCGGCACGGGCTGTGGAGTGCAGGCGCTGCACCTGCGCGACCGGGCCGCCCGCATCACCGCGACCGACCTGAACCCCCGCGCCCTGGCCCTGGCGCGGCTGAGCTTCGCGCTGTCGGGGCTGAAGGACGTGGAGCTGCTGGAAGGCTCCCTGTATGAGCCGGTGAAAGACCGCCGGTTCGACTTGATCGTCTCCAACCCGCCGTTTGTGATCTCGCCGGGCGGGGGGCTGGTCTACCGGGAGTCCGGCCTGCCCGGCGATGAGGTCTGCCGCCGGCTGGTCGGCGGCGCGGCCGAGCGCCTGACGGCCGGCGGCTGGTGCCAGATGCTGGCGAATTGGCTGCACATCGACGGGGTGCCGTGGCAGGAGCGGCTCGCCGAATGGCTTCCCCAAGGGTGCGACGCCTGGGTGGTGCAGCGGGACGTCCAGGATCCCGCCGAGTACGCCGAGCTGTGGCTGCGCGACTCCTGCGAGGTGGGCTCCCCCGAGTACGCGGCCCGCTATGAGGCGTGGCTGGACTACTTCGAGCGGCAGCGGGCGACCGGGGTCGGCTTCGGCTGGATCACGCTCCGCAGAACCGAGACCGACCGGCCGGCGGTGCGGATCGAGGAGCTCCGGCACGCCGTCGAGCAGCCGGTCGGCGCCTACGTGGCGCGGATCCTCGACGGCCTGACCGCCGCCCGGCGGTTTTCCACAGGTTGTGCACAGCCGCTGCGGACGGCTGTGGATATCGTCCAGGAACAGATCGGCCTGCCCGGCGCCGAGGACCCCGAACGCATCGTGCTGCGGCAGCGCGGCGGGCTGCGCCGGGCCGCCGACGTGGGCACCGTGGCGGCGGCCCTGGCCGGGGTGTGCGACGGGACGATCCCCCTGCCGCCCCTGCTGGACGCCATCGCCGAGCTGACCGGCATGCCCGCCCGGCAGGTGCACGACCACGCCGGGGCCGTCCTGCCCGAGCTCATCGCCGACGGCTTCTTCGAGATGCCCTAGGCGTCCTTGGGGCCGATGGCGTCCTGGAGAGTACGGAAGGCGCTGCCGCGCAGGCGGCGGGACAGGTCGCGGTGGATCCGGTACGCCCACAGCGGCCCGCCGTAGATCATGCCCGTGTACGCCTGGACGAGGGTGGCGCCGGCGCGCAGCCGCTCCCAGACGTCGTCGGCGGTCTCCACGCCGCCCACCGAGATCAGCACCAGCCGGTCCCCGACCCGTTCCCGCAGCCGCCGCAGAACCTGCAGGGAGCGCTCCTTGAGCGGGGCGCCCGACAGGCCGCCGGCCTGGGCGACCAGTTCGGGGGCGCTGCGCAGGCCCCGGCGGGCGATGGTGGTGTTGGTGGCGATGATGCCGTCCAGCCCCAGCTCCAGCGCCAGCTCGGCGACCGCGTCGATGTCGGGATCGGCCAGGTCGGGGGCGATCTTCACCAGCAGCGGCACCCGCCGCCCGCCGGCGGCCTCGTCGGCCGCCCGGCGCACCGCCTGCAGCAGCGGGCGCAGCCGTTCGACGGCCTGCAGGTCCCGCAGCCCGGGGGTGTTGGGGGAGCTGACGTTGACGACCAGGTAGTCGGCGTGGGGGGCCAGGCGCCGGGCGCTGGTCACATAGTCCTCGACGGCCCGCTCCTCGGGCACCGCCTTGGTCTTGCCGATGTTGACGCCGACGATCGTGTCGCGCCGGCGGTCGCGCAGCCGGTCCGCCGCGGCCTGGGAGCCGTCGTTGTTGAAGCCCATCCGGTTGATGACCGCCCGGTCTTCAGGCAGCCGGAACAGCCGCGGGGCCGGGTTGCCGGGCTGGCCCCGCCCGGTGACGGTGCCGACCTCCACATGCCCGAACCCGAACGCGCCCAGCGCCCGGTAGACCTGGGCGTCCTTGTCGAAACCGGCGGCCAGGCCGAGCGGGCCGGGGAACTCCAGCCCCAGCGCCCGCACCGTCAGCGCGGGGTCGCGGGGGGCCAGCAGACGGCGCAGCAAGGGGACCGCCCCCGGCACCGCCTGGAGCCGGCGCAGCGCCCACAGGGTGATCCGGTGCACGGTCTCCGCCGGGAGCCGCACCAGGAGCAGGGAGAAGAGCAGACGGTACATCGGCTCGATTCTTCCAGGCGGGCGCGCCCCGGCCGGATCGCACCCGGCCCGTGGCCGGGGCGCCCGGTGCGCCGGCGGCCGCAAGGAGCCCGGCCATGGCCACGGCTAGTGAACGGCTCGTCCAAAAAGCCGCCCGACATGATCATAAAAGCCGCACGGCCTGGGCATCCCGGCCTTAGATTGGGATGAAAACAGGTCTAGGAGCGGCGATGACCACAAACCCGGCGGAGAGCGGCGGCGCGAGCGCCGACGCCACCCCCAAGATCGATACCTCTGTCCCGCACTCGGCGCGGATCTGGAACTACTGGCTGGGCGGCAAGGACAACTACGAGGTCGACCGGATCGCCGGCGACCAGTTCCTGAAGGTCTTCCCCGGCATGGCCGAGACCGCCCGGCAGTCGCGGGCGTTCCTGGTGCGCACCGTCCGTTACCTGGCCGCAGAGGCCGGCATCCGGCAGTTCCTGGACATCGGCACCGGGCTGCCCACCGCCGACAACACCCACGAGGTGGCCCAGCGGGTCGACCCCACCTGCCGCATCGTCTACGTCGACAACGACCCGCTGGTGCTGGTGCACGCCCGCGCCCTGCTGACCAGCACCCCGGAGGGGGCGACCGACTACATCGACGCCGACATCCGGGAGACCGACAAGATCCTCAAGGCCGCGGCCAAGACGCTGGACTTCACCAAGCCCATCGGGCTCACCCTCAACGGGATCATGGGGCACATCGTCGACTTCGACGAGGCCCTGTCGATCGTGCGCAAGCTGGTGGCGGCCCTGCCGTCCGGCAGCTACCTGGTGCTGCAGGACGGCACCAACGTGCACAGCGAGGCCAACAAGAAGGCCCACGACGAGTACAACCAAAGCGGCGCCGCCCCCTACATCCAGCGCAGCCCCGAGCAGATCGCCCAGTTCTTCGAGGGCCTGGAGCTGGTGGAACCCGGCCTGGTCAGCGTCACCCAGTGGCGGCCGACCCTGGTCGGCGACAAGGAGCCGCCCCCGGTGGACGGCTACGGCGGCGTCGGCCGCAAGCCCTGACCTTCCGCCCCGGCACCGCGCCCGGTGCCGGGGCCGGTTCTTTTCCGGCCGGCGATGCCCCGCCCGGTGGGCTCATCCGGATGGCAAGGGGACCAAGGTCCCCCGGATTCGGGACTGTCGTGTCTGGTGCAGGGCATGACGGGGGTGGAATCTGAGGGGAACCGACACCCAGAAGGGGGTCCCAGATGGCTGGACGGATTGCCCCGCCCGCTCAGGACCAGCTCCTGGCCTGTATCGAGGCGGCGGTCCGTGCCCCGTCGATCCACAACAGCCAGCCGTGGCAGTTCCTGCTGCTGCCCGACGGGGTGGAGGTGCACTCCGACCCGTCCCGGCGGCTGCCGGCGATCGACCCGGCCGGCCGCGCCCTGCACATCAGCCTGGGCGCCGCGGTGCTGAACCTGCGGCTGGCCCTGGAGCACTTCGGCCGGCGCACCCGCACCGAGCTGCTGCCCGATCCCCAGGACCGGCGGCACGTGGCCACGGTGTGGGCCGAGGAGCCGCAGGAGCCCGGCCGGGACGTGGACGAGCTGTACGGGGCGATAGCCCGCCGGCACACCAACCGGATGCCCTTCCAGGACGTCCCGCCGCCGCAGGAGGACCTGCAGGCCCTGACCCGGGCGGCCGAGGCGGAGGGGGCGGTGCTGCGCTTCCCCGAGCCGGGCGAGCGCGACTTCCTGCTCAGCCTGGCCCGCACCTCCGATGAGCGGCACCGCGGCGACCGGGCGTACCGGGCCGAGCTGCGGCTGTGGACCACCGACGACCCCTACCGCGAGGACGGCATCCCGCTGACGGCGGTCGGCCCCTACAGCGAGGGCGGCCTGACCACGCTGCGCGACCTGGCCCCCGAACGGGAGGTTCCCGGCCGCGCCGCGGTGCGTTTTGAGCCGGAGCCGACGGTGGGCGTGCTGGCGCTGCCCGGCGAGGACGGCCCGCTGCAGTGGCTGCGGGCCGGGCAGGCGATGCAGCGCGTCCTGCTGGAGGCCACCCGGCGCGGCCTGTCCACCTCGGTGTTCACCCAGGCGCTGGACGACCCGGAGCTGCGGCGGATGCTGCACCGGCCCGGCGACCACACCACCCCCTATGTGGGGTTGCGCGTCGGGTACGGCCCGCCCGCGCCGGTCACCCCGCGCCGCCCGGTGGACGAGGTGATCACCTTCACCCGGCCCGTCCCGATCAGGCCGCCGCGGCTGAGCTGACCGGGCCGCTCAGGCGGCGGTGGCGCCGTGGGGCGGGACGGTCAGGGCATAGATGACCAGGACGCTCAGGGCGATCGTCAGCACCGACCACCAGGGGAAGGCCGCCAAGAAGAGCATGTGGCCGATGATCGACAGCGCGGCCAGCGCGATGCCGGCCGCGCGCGCCCAGGTCATGCCGTTCATGATGCCGGCGGCCACGGCGATCTGGACGAAGCCGAGGATCAGCCACAGCCAGCCCCAGGCGGTGAAGTTGAACACCAGGACCTGGCCGGCGTCGACGACGTAGAAGTCGCTGCTGAAGATGCCGACCAGCCCGTTGATGACGTTGAACACGCCGGTGAGCAGGAAGACGACGGCGGCGAAGGTGAGCCATCCGGAGGTGATGGTGCGCCGGGTGGTCGCGCTCGTGGTCATGGTCGATCCCCCGATCGTCGTTGCCGGTCCGTGCTCGGCCGGCCCGGATGAGGTGCTTTCACACCTGTGTGGTTGCCGGGGACGTCTCCACTGAAGGGCTGCGTTCGGCCAAACTCGTCCCATGTCCCCGGCTCGTCCCGGAAACGCCTGCTCAGGCCGGGGCCGCATACGGGGTGGGATCCACCGCGTCGATGGCCGCCAAAAGCCACTGCGCCCGGGGCTTGGCGATCTTGCCGTCCCGGCGCCGCTCGCCGACCTTGGTCCGCAGCAGGTCCACCCGCTCGGCCACCCGGACCGGGCGTCCGGCGGCCAGCTCGGTCTGGAAGTCGGTGACCAGGTGGTCCAGCTCCGCCGCGGTCTCCGGGGCGATCTCGCCGCGCGCCCGGCCCGCCACGATGACCTCCCGGACCCGGCTGAGCCGGTGCACCAGCTCCTCCCGCGACGGCCGCCGGCTCGGCGGCGCCTCCACCCGGTTGTGCGGCGGGCCGGGGGTCTGCGGCGGTTTGCCGGACGGTGACTTGCGCCGGGGCGGGGGCGAGGAGGGCTGCGGCGGGGTGGCGTAGGTGGGCGAGACGAAGAGCGGCGGTTCCAGGGTCGCCGCGGGCGAGGACGGCCCGGCCAGGGCCGGTGAGCGCCCGCTCGCCCCGTCCGCGCCCGGCAGGACCACCGAGGTGAGGGCGGCCGCGGCGGTCAGCCCCACCGTGGTGGCCAGGCCGAGCGTCCACGTGGCGCCGCCGGAGAAACGCCTGCGCCGCCCGGCGGGCAGGGCCCCGGCGGGCGGAGCGGCCCGCCCGCCGGCCGCGGCGAGCACGGCGTGCGCCTCGGCGGCCGGGGGACGCCGCCGCGGGTCGCCGGCGCGGCACCGCGAGCACAGCTCGGCGATCTCGGGCGGGAGGTGGGCGGCGCGGAGGGCCCGCAGCGCCCGCTGCCCGGTCAGGAGCTCGGTGAGCAGCACCCCGAAGGCGTGCACGTCGGCGGCCGGGGCGGCCTCGTCCCCGCCCGGGCCGCGGGGAAGGCCGAAGCCGAGCACCTTGGCCCCGTCCGGGCCGCATATCACGTTCGCGGGCCGCAGATCGCCGTGCGCCACCCCCGCCGCGTGCGCGGCGGCCAGCGCCTCGGCGACCCGGGCGCCGATCCGCACCGCCTCCTCCAGGGGAAGCGGCCCGGCGGCCAGCCGGTCGGCGAGCGTCTCCCCCTCTGCCGGCTCCATCACCAGGTACGGGACGGGCCTGCCGTCGATGTCGGCGACCTCCCCGTGGTCGCAGACGGCGACGATGCCCGGGTGCGTCAAGGCGGCCGCCGCCCGCGCCCTCTGCTGGAACCGGTGGCGGTAGCGGAGGTCGCCCGCATGCTCGGGCGGCACCAGGGCGACCATGACCCGCCGGGCGAGCATCTCGTCGGTGGCCCGCCACACCTCCGGCGCCGAGCCGGCGCCGACGCGCCGGTCCAGCCGGTACCGGGCGGCGATGAGAACACCTGCGCGCACTGGGGCCGTCCCCCGTCCCACCTTGAGGTCATGGGGCTTCTCCCCACTGGTACGCAGCCGGGGCGGCGCAGGCTCGATCGAACCGGAACCGCCCGGCGATCCGTACTGCAGGCCGGCCCGCCGGCCGTTCGCATGGCCCTTGCGCGCGCCGTGCACTCGGCGTCCATGCCCGGCGCATCGGGCTGCGGGGAGGCGGCCGGGAAAAATTTCCGCGGAAAAATCCGGCCGTCGTGTCGATCGGGCGCGCCGTTGTTCGACGCGTCAGCGAGAAGGCCGGGGGATGACCCGCCGGCACCGCTCGTGACAAGGAGAACGGCATGCGGTTCCTGATGATGACCACCGACGACGGTTCGGACCAGAGCCCGCCCAGCGAGCGGCTGCAGGCCGAGATGGGCGCGTTCATCGCCGAGATGAGCAGGGCGGGCGTGCTGCTGGCCACCGGCGGGCTGGAGCCCGGCGGTGTCCACATCACCGCCCGGGACGGCGAGATCACCGTGACCGACGGGCCCTTCAGCGAGTCCAAGGAGGCGGTGGCCGGTTTCGCGCTGGTCGAGGTGCGCAGCCGGGAGGAGGCCATCGAGCTGTCCAGGCGGTTCTGGAAGATCGTCGGCAACGGCCGCGGGGTCATCAAGCAGGTCTTCGGCCCGGAGGACCTGCCCGGCCAGTGAGCCTTCCCGCCGCTGCGGGGCACCCGTTCCGCCCTGCGGAAACGGCGTGTGAAGAAGGTGCAGCGGGCTCTTTCGGCCCGCTCCGTCCGCCGCGTCCCCGCCCGGGACGCGGCGGACGGCCGGTTGCGGGGGATCTGCGGGGGTGCTGTGATCGGGGTCATGACACAGCCGCGGCAGGAGGCGTCCGGCGTTCACCGCGCCATCGACGCGGTGTGGCGGCTGGAGTCGCCGCGGATCATCGCGGGGGTGGCGCGGCTGGTCAACGATCTCGGGCTGGCCGAGGAGCTGGCGCAGGACGCGCTGGTCGCCGCGCTGGAACAGTGGCCCGGCTCGGGGGTGCCCGACAACCCGGGGGCCTGGCTGATGGCCGTCGCCAAGCGGCGGGCCATCGATGCGATCCGCCGGGAGCGGCGGCTGGAACGCAAGATCGCCGAGCTCGGCCACGGGCTGGAGACCGGGGCGCCTGGCACCGATCCGGAAGAGGCCCTCGATCCGGAGCGGATCGAAGACGACCTGCTGAGGCTGGTGTTCACCGCCTGTCATCCGGTGCCGCCGGCCCCGGCCCGGGTCGCGCTGACGCTGCGGATGCTCGGGGGGCTGACCACCGGCGAGATCGCGCGGGCCTTCTTGACCTCGGAGGCGACCGTGGCGCAGCGGATCGTCCGGGCCAAGCGGACCCTGGCGCGGGCGAACGTGCCGTTCGAGGTCCCCGCCGGCGCAGCGCGCGCCGCCCGGCTGGCGTCCGTGCTGGAGGTCATCTACCTGATCTTCAACGAGGGCTACGCCGCCACGGCCGGGGACGAGTGGGTCCGCGCCGACCTGTGCCGGGAGGCGCTGCGGCTGGGCCGGGTGCTGGCCGGGCTGATGCCCGGGGAGGCCGAGGTGCACGGCCTGGTGGCGCTGATGGAGATCCAGGCGTCCCGGGCCCGCGCCCGCATCGGCCCGTCCGGTGAGCCGGTGCCGCTGGCGGAGCAGGACCGCGGCCGATGGGACCGGCTGCTGATCCACCGGGGGTTCGCCTCGCTGCTGCGCGCCCGCGCCCTCGGCGGCCCGCCCGGCCCGTACGTGCTGCAGGCCGCCATCGCCGCCTGCCACGCCCGGGCCGCCACCGCCGAGGACACCGACTGGAAGCAGATCGCCGGCCTGTATGAGCTGCTGGCCCGCACCGCCCCGTCCCCGGTGGTGGAGCTGAACCGGGCGGTCGCGGTGGGCATGGCCTTCGGTCCCGAACGCGGCCTGGCGATCATCGACGCCCTGGCCGGCGAGCCGGCTTTGCGGAACTACCACCTGTTGCCGAGCGTGCGCGGCGACCTGCTGGCCCGGCTGGGCCGCACCGCCGAGGCCGCCGCGGAGTTCGCCCGGGCCGCGGCGCTGACCCGCAACACCCCCGAACGCCGTCTGCTGCGCAGGCGGGCCGACGAGCTGGCCGCACGCTCCGGCTAGGCCGCCTCGTCAAGGCCGGCGGGCGAAGACCCGGCGGGATGTGAGGGGCTTGATGTGCGGAATAGTTCGGATCTTCGTAGACGAAGATCCCGACCAAGCGGTAATTTCCCCTCACCACCCCCCGGCGAAAGCGGTGCATATGAAAGCGTCCCCTCGCATACTCACCCTTTCCCTGCTGAGTGCGACGACTCTGGCGTCCACGCTGCTCGTTCCGGCGACCGCCGCGGCGGCCGCCCCCCGCCCGGCCGCCAAGGCGCAGGCCACCACCAAGGCGGCGCGGCAGCAGGTGGAGGCGTTCTGGACCAAGGCCCGGATGCGTTCGGCGACCCCCATGGAGCGGCTGCTCACCCCCGGGACGGCGACCGCGCGGAAGCTCCTGGAGGTGGACGGGGCGGGGCTGCTCGCGCCCACCGCCTACCCCAGCGGTGGGGCCTCCTGGACCGGCGGCGGGCAGGTCGTCAAGACCACCGGGCGGGTGTTCTTCACCTACCAGGGCCGCACCGCCTCCTGCTCGGGCAGCGCGGTGGTCAGCCAGAACAAGAGCACGGTCATCACCGCCGGGCACTGCGTCAAGCTGAACGGGGCCTGGCACACCAACTGGGTCTTCGTCCCCGGCTACCACAACGGCAACGCGCCTTACGGCGTGTGGACGGCGCGCCGGACGCTGACCACCCCGCAGTGGGGGTCCAGCGAGAACTTCTCCTACGACGTGGGCGCGGCCGTGCTGAACCCGCAGGACGGCAAGCTGCTCACCGACGTGGTCGGCGGCCAGAGCATCGCCTTCAACCAGCCCCGGTGGCGGCGCATGTACGCCTTCGGGTACCCGGCCGAAGCGCCCTATGACGGGTCCAAGCTGACCTATTGCAGCGGTCCCACCATCGTCAGCCTGCTGTGGGGCACCCACGGCATGAACTGCAACATGACCGGCGGGTCCAGCGGCGGCCCGTGGTTTGTGAACTTCAACGAGGCGACCGGCACCGGGACGCTCGCCTCGGTCAACAGCTACCGGCTGAACCTGCCGATCCTGTGGCGCAACATGTACGGGCCCTACTTCGGCAACGACGCCAAGGCCCTGTACGAGGAGGCGCAGAAGTCCTGACGTCCGCGGCGTCCGCCCCGGGCCGGGGCGGACGTTCAGCCGATGGTGATCACGCTGCCCTGGGAGTCGATCGCGTCGGCGGTGTCGTCGTCGAACCACAGCCCGCCGGTGCCCAGGTAGCGGAAGCGGTAGGTGCCGGGCGCCAGCGTCACCGAGACGCTGCGGGTGCCGTTGCGGCGCTTGACCAGTTCGTGCCTGCCGGGCTCCCAGTCGTTGAAGTCCCCGACCACGCTGACGGTCCCCGGGGGCTCGTCGGCCGGGAGACTGAAGGTGACCCGGGTTTTGCGGCCGAACAGCCGCGAACGCCTCAGCATGCTGCACTCCCCTGGAGGCGAAGGGACATCCGGATAGGCCGACATTCTCCCGGTTCTCTTCGCCGCCGGGCCGGTCCCAATGCCGACCTTAACCCAGAATTCACATGCTGACCTGCGACGTTACGCGCGGGACGGTGCTTTTGGGGCTGTCATGGGAGTCCGGGACGTCAGACGGCGCAAAGCGGGGGTACCCCGGTCATGACGACCGGGCCCGGGATGCCCGGGCCGGGGTGTGCCGACCGATGCCGCCCGGAGGTGGCCCATGCCGTCCAAAGCGCCGCTGGCTCTCCTGCGGAGCCTGCTCGCCCTGGTGACGACGCTGAGTCCCGCCTCCGTCCCCGCCCTCGCCGTGGCGGCCGGCACGACCGTTGCCGTCACGGCGAGCTGCGCCTCGCCCGGGGACGAGGACGACGGGGACGACGGCGACGACGACCGCGATCGCGGTGACCACGACGGCGACGACCACCACGACCGCGATGACCGCGACGGGGACTGAGTCTCAGCCGTCCGGCTCGCCCCTGCCGGCAGGCGGCACGGGCAGGCGTCCCCGCCTCGCACCAGTCGCGTCACGCTGAGTTCTCCGCACGGTTTCCCCTGCGGTGCCCGATCCCACATTCCTGAGGGTTGTGTTTTCCAACTGACCATGCCACAGTGGCCGCCAACTGAGTTGGATTTTCCTACTTACTGGAGGGGCCGTGACCCGTCCCGACACCCGCACCGGCGCCCCGCCCGAGGCCAGGCCGTCCACGGGGCGGCTGGGCCCGGTCTTCGCGGTGGTGGCCGCCGGGGTGGCGATGTCCAACCTGGACATGTTCATCGTCAACGTGGCCCTGCCCGAGATCGGCGAGGAGATGTCCGGCTCCTCGCTGCCGGCGCTGTCGTGGGTGCTCAACGCCTACGCCGTGGTCTTCGCCGCCCTGCTGGTGCCGCTGGGCGACCTCGCCGACCGGGTGGGCGCCCGGCGCACCTACCTGGCGGGGGTCGCGATCTTCACCGCCGCCTCGGCGCTGTGCGCGCCGGCGCCGTCGGTGTGGGCGCTGGTCGCCGCCCGCATCGTGCAGGCGGCCGGGGCGGCCATGCTGACGCCCGCCTCGCTGAGCCTGCTGCTGGCCGCCGCGCCGCCCGAGCGGCGGACCGCCGCGGTCCGGGGCTGGACGGCCATCAGCGGGCTGGCCGCCGCGCTCGGCCCGGTCGCCGGGGGCCTGCTGTGCCAGGCCGGCTGGCGCTGGGTGTTCCTGGTCAACCTGCCCGTGGGCGCCGCCGCCCTGGTCGCCGGGCTTTACGTGCTGCCCCGTACCGCGGCGGTGCGCAACGCCCGGCGCCACGACACCGCGGGCGCGGGCGTCCTGACGGTCGCCGTCGCCGCGCTCGCCCTGGGACTGGTGCGCAGCGACGAGTGGGGCTGGGCCTCGGCGGAGGTGATCGGCTGCCTGGCCGCGGCGGCCCTGCTGGCCGCGGTGTTCGCCGTCCGGTCGGCCCGCCACCCCGATCCCATCGTGCCGCCGGCGCTGCTGCGGGTGCCGGCCTTCGGTTCGGCGACCCTGGCCAACGTGCTGTTCGCGGTGGCGTTCGCCGCGATGCTGCTGTCGGCGGTGCTGTGGTGCCAGGAGGTGTGGCGGTGGTCGCCGCTGCGCACCGGGCTGGCGATCACGCCCGGCCCGCTGATGGTGCCCGCCCTGGCGGTCGGCGCCGGGCCGATCGTGCGGCGGGTGGGCGCGGCCGCCGTCGCCGCCGCCGGCTGCGCGGTGTTCGCGGCCGGGATCGGCTGGTGGGCGGTGGTCCTGGAACCCGATGGCGGTTATCTCACCGGGATGCTGCCCGGCATGCTGCTGACCGGCGTCGGCGTCGGCCTCACCCTGCCCACGCTGATCAGCGCCGCGGTCGCCGCGCTGCCGCCGCACGGCTTCGCCACCGGCTCGGCGGTGGTCACCATGGCCCGCCAGGTCGGCATGGTGCTGGGCGTGGCGATGCTGGTCGCCGCCCTGGGCGGCACCGATGAAGCGGAAGCCGCCTTCGCCGGCGGCTGGCTGCTGACCTTGTCGGCGACGGCGGCGGCCGGGGCGGCCGCGGCGTTCATCCGGCGCGGCCGGCCGGCCTGACCGGGCCGCGGGAGGCCGCCCCGGTCACGCGGGGGCGGCCGGGGCGGCCTCCCGAGTTGGAAAACCCGACTAATCTGTCGGCATGCCCAAGGACGTCAGCCCTCGTCCCTGCTCCATCGCCGACACCCTGGAGCTGGTCGGCGAGCGCTGGAGCCTGCTGGCGATCCGGGAGATCTTCCACGGCGTGCGCCGCTTCGACGGCATCGTCCGCAACACCGGCGCCTCCCGTGACATCCTCACCGCCCGGCTGCGCAAGCTGGAGGCCGCCGGCATCCTGCGCCGCGAGCGCTACAGCGACCACCCGCCGCGCTTCGAGTACCACCTGACGCCCGCCGGCCGCGATCTGGGCGATGTGCTGCTGACCCTGATGAAGTGGGGCGACCGGTACCTCAACCCCGACGACCCGCCGGTGCGCTGGCAGCACTCCTGCGGCAACGTCCTCGACCCGGTGGTCACCTGCGCGCACTGCGGGCGTCCCGCCCGCCAGGGCGCCCACTCCCCCACCGGCCGGGGCGTCCGGACCGACCGGTGACGCCGGCCCCCGCCCCGGTGCGAGGGTCGGGGCGGCTCAGCGGGCGTTCTCCAGCTCCTTGAAGACGCGGCGGGCCTGGGCGAAGAGCATGCCCACGTTGACCTGGCGGGTGCAGATCACCACCGCGACGATGTCGGGATTGGTGCGGCTGCGCAGGAACAGGTGGACCAGGTTTTCACTGTTGACGAGAATCTCGTTGAAGTAGTGCCCGGTGTCGGGAGTCCCCCGGTGCTGCTTCCACAACTCCTCGATATGGACGATGGTCCGCCCTTGGAAAAGGTCGGCGGTGGCCGCCGCGACCACGTCAAGGATTTCCCGCGGATGATGATCAACAGTGTCGATCGCCAGCAGCATTCCGGTGGACAGGTCGACGATCCCGGAAGCGACGTAGTCGGGGACGTCCTGCCGGAACGACTTGAGCGCGGTGTTGACGATATGCGTGAGGTTCATGAAGGACTTTCTGTTTCGGGCACGCTGAAACCCACGCAGGGGAAGCACGCGCCGAGGACCTGCTGTTGTGCGCCGCCCATGGCAGCGGCCGGGCACCCCGAAAACCCGCGCACGCACGGCCACACCCGGTGACGGGCGTGGAGTCCGGCCCCGGCGCGTCACATCCTGACACACAATCCTCCCTAGTCGCGAGGGTAACGGGCGCACTACTCTGTTTCGACCACAACGGGCGAACGGGGTGGCGGGGACATCGTGGGAGAGGTTCCAGGCGGCGACGGCGGCGCGCTCGTTCCGGCCGGGGCCGGTCACCGTGTCCGACCGGAGACGGCACCGGCCCATGGCGGAACGAAGATCGCCAAAGAGCTTTATGCGCTGGCGAACAACGGCGCCACCGGAGCGATGACGGTGGTTGGAAATTTCCGGGGAACGGTCTTCTTGGAAGACGGGCGCATCACCTTCGCAGAATCGCCCGGCATTCCCGATCCCGCCGCCCGGCTGGTCGGCTCCGGACGCCTTTCCGAGGACCAATGGCCGGTGCCGCGGGAAAACCCGGCGCGCGATACCGGAGCCCTTCTGCTGGAACGGGGCCTGCTCGGCGAAGAGGAGTTGCGGGCCGTTTTGCACTCGGTCGTCCTGGATGTGCTCATCGCGCTGCTGGCCGACCGGTCCCCGGCCGCCGACGTCCGCTTCGCGCCGCTGGAACGGCACTGGGCCGGCCGGCTGCTCGCCCTGAACCCCGGCGCGGCGCTGGCCGAGGCCGAACGACGGTCCGCGCTGCCCGCCGTCCGCCGCGTCTCCCCCCGGGCCCGCCCCAAAGCGTGCGAGCTGCTCCGCCCCTGGGCCGTGCTGCGCCGGGAGCACTGGCCGCTGCTGCAGCGGGCCGACGGCGTGCGCACCGTCCGGGACCTGGCCTGGCACAGCGGGCTGGCCCTGCACGACACCATCGAGTCCGTGGACGCCCTGGCCCACGCGGGCCTGTGCGTGCTGCTGCCGCCCGTTCCCCACCCGGACGTCCCCGAGCCCGCCGCACGGCCTCCCGGCCAGACGGCGCCCCCGCCGAGACCGGCCCTCCCGGCACCGCCGTCTTCGGCAGCACCGGCCGCCGACCCACCGCTGCCCCACCGCGTGCGGGGAGCGTCGGCACCGCCCGGAGCGGACGCGCTCCTCGCCGCGGCGCCCCGCGTCCACGACGACGAACAACCGGTCTTCACGGCGCACCCGGACGTGCTCCGGCGCGTCCTGGAAGGGCTCAAACGCCTGGGCAGGTGACCTGCCGCCCGAGGCGGTTCACGATCGCCGGACGAGCGAACGCGCACCCCACCGCGCTTTCGGACGTGCCGTGGCGCGCGCCGAATCGGCAAACCGCCCCTCCCCGCAGGCAGCCGCCGGGGACGATGCCACGACCCGCCGAGGCCCCGGCTTCGGGCGCCGCCCGGCCCGCCGCGACCAGGTGCTGTCAAAGCCCGCTGAACCGTGACGTCTATCGGTGGCCGAAGGAGCCATACGGCAGGTTGTGGCCGTAGCGGGACCAGGAGGAGCCGGCGAGCAGGACGGTCATCCGCTTGGCCGCGTCCCGGGTCTGGTAGTGGAGCATGCCGACGTTGAGGTCCTCGCCGCCGATGACCGCCAGGATCGCGGTCTCGCCCAGGGCGTAGACGGCCAGGTAGCCGTCCTCGCCCCGGACCACGGCCTCGCGGAAGCGGCCCCGGCCGGTCGCCTGCGTGGTCTGGCGGGCCAGCCCCAGCGTGGTGGCGACCAGCGCGGCCAGCTGGGACGGCTCTTCGGCGTCGGTGTCGTGGGCGACCAGGAAGCCGTCACTGGTGGCGATCAGGCTGCCGTGCACGCCGACGACCTGCTCGCGCAGCCGGCGCAGCTCCGCGCGCAGCCGCTCCTCCAAGGGCGCGGTCTCGGTGCCGGGACCGGTCATCGCTTCCCCCTCCCCGGTCATGCCGGTCTCATGGGACGTGCCGCGGGCGTCCGTCACAGCACGGCCCGCAGGAAGGACACGGTGCTGCGCCTGGGGTCGGGCCAGGCCGACCCGCCGGCGGGCACCGGCGGCGCGGGGACGCCGGCCACCGCCAGCAGGCGCAGCACCACCAGGCGGAACACCTCGATGGTCGTGCCGAAGACGCTGCACCCCAGCTCCAGAGCCAGCTCCCGCGGGGTGGCCCGGTCGCCCATGTGGCGCAGCAGCGTCCACTGGGCCGCCGACACCTGCAGGGCGGGCGGGTCGAAGCGCGGGTTGCGCACCACCACCGTGTCGGGCGTCAGCAGCGCCGACAGCTGCTCCAGCACCCGCCGGCGCCGTTCCACCTCGGCCAGCAGCGCCGGGACGGGAATGCCGTTGGTCCCCTCGATGCGCAGCGTCCCCGACTCGCGGAAACGGTGCTTGGGCGGGTTGCGGCCGGAGCCGGCTATCAGCTCCAGCGCGGCGTCCATGGTCGCCTCCCGGACGGAGTACTCCCACTCCAGGGAGCCCGGTGCGCCCGGCTCCGCCCAGGACGCCCCCCGTCCCGTCGAGTCGGGCGGGATCACCGGCCAGGCGGCCAGCGCGGGGGTGCGCTGGGATTCGGCGTACAGGACCTCGCCTTCGCTGAGGTAGATGACCCCGCCGCAGTCCCCGGACACGCGCAGCACGCCGCTGCGGCCGGAGTCGGCGAGCTTGCCCAGCCGGACGGCGATCGGTTCTCTATGAAAGTACGCCATCGCCCTCACCCGGACCCGGCGCCTCCCGATGCCGGCCGCCGGCCGGTTCCGGGACGGGCGGCGGATCGACGTGGAGGTCGCGGAGCTGACGCAGGGCCATCGCCAAATTGGCCCTGGCCCGGTCCAGCACGACCAGCAGCAGGAACTGCAATCTGGGCGTGGGATCAAAGCGCCGGATCAGGTGGTAGTGGCCGGTCAGCGTGATGATCACGTCCTCCAGGCCCTCGTCGGCCGCCAGCGCCCCCGCCATCAGGGAGACCGCCCCGGCCACGTCGGCCGCGCCCGCCGCCGCCACCGGGATGCGCCCGTCCGCGCCGCCGCTCTCGCGGGCCTTGTCGGCCCGCACCGTCCCCAGGACCATGCCGGTGGCGGCGTCCAGGACGCATCCGAACTCCAGGCCATCGATCTCCTTTGCCCGCGCGAGCAGGGCGTCGAAGGAGGACTCGGGCACGGACATGTCCTTTCCTGCGGGGCTGTGCGGCCAAGAGATCGTGGCCAGATCCTACGGGCATGTCCGCTTCGCCGCCCACCATGACCCTCGTCCTACCTGGGATTTTTCCGCGATCGGGGAGGGGCCCCCGATCGCGGAGGCCGTCTTCGAGACAGCGAACGGCCCCCGTCACCGGGGAGGAGGGTGACGGGGGCCGCCTGCTCACCCCTGCCGCGGGAGGCGGAGGGAGCTCAGGGAGGTCAGAACGCCTCTTCGGGCATCTCCATCAGGTCCAGCGTGGTGGCCTCGGTGGCCGCGCGGTCGGCGGCGATGCGGGGCAGCACGTTGGCGCAGAAGAACTGGGCGGCGACGACCTTGCCGGTGTAGAAGGCGCGGTCCTCCTCCGAGACCTCCCCGGCGAGCTTGTTCAGGGCGACCTCGGCCTGGCGGCACAGCAGCCAGGCGACGATCACATCGCCCAGCGCCATGAGCAGGCGGGTGGTGTTGAGGCCGACCTTGTAGATCTCCTTGGGGTTCTCGGTGGACGCCAGCGCCCAGCCGATCATCGGGTTGAGGATGCCCTCCACGTCCTCCAGGGCCTTGCCCAGCAGCGCCCGCTCGGTCTTGAGGCGGCCGTTGCCGGCGTCGCTGGCCACGAACGCCTTGATCTCACCGGCCAGGTGCCTGAGGGCCTCCCCGTTGTCCCGCAGGATCTTGCGGAAGAACAGGTCCATGCCCTGGATGGCGGTGGTGCCCTCGTAGAGGGTGTCGATCTTGGAGTCGCGGATGTACTGCTCGATCGGGTAGTCCTGCAGGAAGCCCGAGCCGCCCAGGGTCTGCAGCGACTCCGAGCCCAGCAGGGCGTAGGCCCGCTCAGAGCCGAAGCCCTTGACCACCGGCAGCAGCAGGTCGTTGAGCTTCTCGGCGAGCTTGTCCTCGCGGCCCTCGTGCTTGGCGACCTGGATGGCGTCCTGGTAGGTGGCGGTCAGCATCACCAGGGCGCGCATGCCCTCGGCGTAGGCCTTCTGGGTCATCAGGCTGCGCCGCACGTCCGGGTGGTGGGTGATGGTGACGCGCGGGGCGGTCTTGTCGGCCATCTGGGTCATGTCGCCGCCCTGGACGCGCTGCTTGGCGTACTCCAGCGCGTTCAGGTAGCCGGTGGACAGGGTGGCGATGGCCTTGGTGCCGACCATCATGCGGGCGTACTCGATGATGAGGAACATCTGCTTGATGCCCTCGTGCACGCCGCCGACCAGGTAACCGATGGCCGGGTGCTTCTCGCCGAAGGTCAACTCACAGGTGGTGGAGACCTTCAGGCCCATCTTCTTTTCGACGTTGGTGACGTAGACGCCGTTGCGCTCGCCCAGCTCGCCGGTCTCCAGGTTCACCAGGTACTTGGGCACCAGGAACATCGACAGGCCCTTGGTGCCGGGGCCGGCGCCCTCGGGGCGCGCCAGCACCAGGTGGAAGATGTTCTCGGCCATGTCGTGCTCGGCCGAGGTGATGAAGCGCTTGACGCCCTCGATGTGCCAGGTGCCGTCGGGCTGCTGGATGGCCTTGGTGCGGCCGGCGCCGACGTCGGAGCCGGCGTCCGGCTCGGTCAGCACCATGGTGGCGCCCCACTTGCGCTCCAGCGCCAGCTCGGCGAACCGCTTCTGCTCGGGGGTGCCGATCTGCCAGAGGATCTGGGCGAAGCCGGGGCCGGAGGCGAACATGAACACCGCCGGGTTGGAGCCCAGGATCTGCTCGGCGATGGCCCAGGTCAGGCTGCGCGGAGCGCCGGTGCCGCCGAACTCGGGAACCAGGTCGGCGCGGTACCACTCGGCGTCCATGTAGGCCTGGTAGGACTTCTTGAAGCTCTCCGGCATGGTGACCGTGCCGGACTCGGGGTCGAACACCGGCGGGTTGCGGTCGGCGTCCTCGAAGGAGTCGGCGATGACCCCGGTGGCCAGGCGGTTGACCTCCTCCAGGATGCTGCGCGCGGTCTCCTCGTCCAGGTCCGCGTACGGCCCCTTGCCGAGCAGTTCCTGTCGGTTGAACACCTCGAAGAGGTTGAACTCCAGGTCACGGAGGTTGCTCTTGTAGTGCCCCATGGATTACCTCGGCAGGTCCGGTGGGTTGGCGCCCGGCCAACATACTGGTCAGTAACTCTCCCTATGCTACCCGCTGGTAACCACCTGACAACCCGTTGACCGGCACAATCCGGCCCCCGGACGCCACGGCCCGGCGAGCATCCGGCGAGAGCCCCTGGGACGACGCACAGCGGCCCCGCCGGCAAAGGGTGAGCAAAGACAACCCCAACGGCGGCACAGAGGACAACAACGAAACGATCACGCCTGCGGCATGCCGCCCCGCCGGACGGCCCCGGCCCGCGAAGCGCCGTGACGAACGCCGCACCGAGCCGTCCGGATCGGGCCCCCGGACCTTCGCGCCGGCGCAAGCAGGGACGAGCCGCAAGGAGCCCACGGAACCTCCCTCGGCCCAAGCGCCGCAGAACGTCCCGTCTTCCCCTGTCTCACCAGGTACGACATGATGTGGTCTCCATTACGGCGCACCGGATTCAAGGGAACGAAACCGGCGCCGCCCGCGACTAAAAGGACGGTTGCCCCACAAACGGCGGCCCGCATCACAGGAGGAAACGTTGGTCTTCAAGAAGCTGCTGAAGGCGATGGGCGTCGGGGGACCGTCCGTCGAAACCGTTCTGCACAACCCCAACACCACGCCCGGCGGGACGATCAGCGGTGACGTGCACCTGATGGGCGGCGAGCACGACTCCGACATCAGGTACGTCTCGGTGGCGCTGCGGACTCGCGTGGAGGTCGAGTCCGGCGACAGCGAATACAACACCAACATGGAGTACGCCAAGGTCCAGCTCACCGGGCCGTTCCAGCTGCGGAAGGGGGCGCGGCACTCCCTGCCGTTCACCCTGCAGATCCCCTGGGAGGCGCCGCTGACCCACATGTACGGCCAGCCGCTGCACGGCACCACCGTGGGGGTCGCCACCGAGCTGGAGGTCGCGCGGGCGGTGGACGCCACCGACCTGGACCCGATCGCGGTGCACCCGCTGCCCGCCCAGGAGCGCATCCTGGCCGCCTTCGCCAACCTCGGCTTCCGTTTCCGCAGCGCCGACTGCGAGCGCGGCTACATCCGGGGCATCCGCCAGGAGCTGCCGTTCTACCAGGAGATCGAGTTCTACCCGCCGCCGCAGTACGCCTCGGGCATCAACGAGCTGGAAGTGACCTTCGTGGCCTCCCCGCACTCCATGGAAGTGGTCCTGGAGCTGGACAAGCGCGGCGGGCTCTTCACCGAGGGGCACGACTCCCTCACCCACTTCACCGTGGACTACGCCTCGGTCCACACCACCAACTGGGAGCACGAACTGCAGCAGTTCCTCAACCAGGCAGCCCGGCGCCGCGGCCTGTTCTTCTGAATCCGCGCTCCGTGCTCCGCCGCGTCTTGCGGATGCGGCGGAGTGCGGGGCAAGGCCGCGCGCCGACCGGGGCTTCCCTTCCCGGCGTCCGACTTGTAAAGGTCGACCTTGTCAAAGGTCAATCGATCACCGAATCGGTCGCGACAGTGGAAAGGCCTTGCCCGTGCCGGATCCCACCTCGGTGGAAACGCTGGAACTGACCGCTGCCGAAACCCGGGTATGGGAGGCCTACCCCACCGGGACCATGGTCGTTCTCGGCGAGAACCGTCCCGACGAACCCCTTCCCGAGCGCACGGTGCGCGCCGAGGTGATCTCCCGGCTGCTGCTGGGCGCCCGGGAGGGCAGGCCCGGTCACGTCCCGGCCGTCAAGCTGCGCGGCGCCTATATCAGGGGGCGGCTGCGGCTGTCCGGCGGCACCATCGAGTGCGAGCTGCGGCTGGAACGCTGCCACTTTGACGAGGTCCCCGACCTGTCGAACGCGCGGACCCGCCAGCTGCGCATGTCCGAGTGCCGCATGCCGGGCCTGGACGCCGGCGGGCTGCAGGCCGACGGCTATGTGAGCCTGTCGAGGTCGCGGATCGACGGGGAGGTCCGGCTGCAGCGCGCCCAGATCAGCGGCGGGCTGCGGATGAACGACGTGATCGTCACCCAGTCCGACCCCAACCGGTGGGCGCTCTTCGGCGGCGGCCTGGTGGTCGATGCCGGGGCCTTCCTCCGGGACGCCGAGTTCAACGGCGGGGTCCGCCTGGTGGGCGCCCGGATGAACGGCGGGCTGTTCATGGAGGGCGCCCTGCTGTGCAACCCCTCCGGGCCGGCGCTGGACGCCCAGAACATCGTGGTGGAGGACGCCGCCGAGTTCAGCGCCGGGTTCATCGCCGAGGGCATGGTGCGGCTGCGCGGCGCCAAAGTGCACGGCACCCTCTCCTTCGACCTGGCCACGCTGCGCGCCGGCACCGACCCGCGGGCGCTGCAGGCCACCCTCATGCAGGTGGAGGAGATGCTGTTCCGCCCCACCGAGCCGGTGAACGGTCGGGTGGCGCTGTCGTACTCCCACATCGGCACCCTGCGGGACGGCGGCCCCATGGTCTGGCCCCGGGAGCTGTGGCTGCGCGGCCTGACCTACGACGCGCTGCGCGGCTGCCCGCCGGAGGAACGGCTGCGCTGGGTGGGCCGCGAGGAGTACCACCCCCAGCCGTATGAGCAGCTGGCGAGCTGGTACCGCCAGATCGGCCATGAGGACCTGGCCCGCAAGGCGATGCTGGCCAAGATGCGGGCCCGGCGGCGCACCCTCTCCCTGCCCGCCCGGATCTGGAGCCACCTGCTGGACTGGACCATCGGCCACGGCTACCGGCCGTGGATGGCGGCGGTATGGGTGGCGTTGCTGCTGATCGCCGGCACCGTGGTGTTCTCCGTGGAGCCGCCGCGGTCGATCCGCCCGCCCGAGGAACGCCCGCACTACAACGCCTTCATCTACACCCTCGACCTGCTGATCCCCATCGGCACCTTCGGGCGCCGCGAGCTGTTCGACCCGGTCGGCTGGACCGAGTGGGTGGCCTATGTGCTGATCGCCAGCGGCTGGATCCTGGTCACCGCCCTGATCGCCGGCGCCACCCGGGTGCTGCGCCCCAACGCCTGACGCGACGGGACCGGACACACCGCGGCATCGATACCGTGAACGCTTCGGGAAGGATTCAATAGCGGGATGGGGACCTATCTGATCACCGGTGCGACCGGCGGCATCGGCGCGGCGGTCGCGGAACTGCTGGCCGACCGGGGGCACGATCTGGTGCTGGTCGGCCGTTCGCCCGAGCGGCTGGCACAGGTGACCGCCCGGCTGGGCGGCGTGCAGGCCCGCACCCAGGTGCTCTACCGCGACGCGGCGGGGGCGCCGCGGGCCGCGGACGCCGGGCGGCGCGGCACGGTGCTGCCGGTGGTGCTGGACCTGACCGAGCCCCGCCGGATCGAGGCGGCGCTGGCGGCGGCCGGGCTGCCGGACCGGCTGGACGGCGTGGTGCACAGCGCGGGCGTGGTGGAGCTGGGCACGGTCGCCGAACTGGACGCCGACCGGTGGATCGAGCAGATCATGGTCAATCTGGTGGCCGCGGCGGAGCTGACCCGGCTGCTGCTGCCGGCGCTGCGCGCGGCCGAGGGGCAGGTGGTCTTCGTCAACTCCGGCGCGGGGCTGCGCGCCAACCCCGGCTGGTCGGCGTACGCGGCCGGCAAGCACGGGCTGAAGGCCCTGGCCGACGCGCTGCGCGCCGAGGAGCCGCGGCTGCGGGTGACCAGCGTCTACCCGGGCCGCACCGCCACCGAGATGCAGCGCAAGGTGCGCGCCCAGGAAGGGCGGCCGTACCGGCCGGAGGATTTCATCGACCCCATGACGGTGGCCCGGGTGATCGTGAACGCGCTGGAGACCCCTCGCGACGCCACTATCACCGACGTGTCCGTCCGGCCGTGAAAGGAGGCCGTCCCGCCTAGCTCCAGGCGTCGCGGCGGCGCAGTACCCAGGCGGCCAGGACGCCGCCGATCAGCCCGAACAGGTGGCCCTGCCAGGAGATCATCGGGTGGGTGGGCAGGATGCCGTAGATCATCGTGCCGTAGCTCAGCACCACCACGACGGCGATCGCCAGGTCCAGCAGGCTGCGTTCGAACAGGCCCCGGCTCAGCAGGTAGCCGAAGTAGCCGAAGATCAGGATGCTGCTGCCCAGGGTCTCCACCGAGGGCGAGCCGGTGAACCACACGCCCAGCCCGCCCACCACGATGATGATCAGGCTGGCCGCCAGGAACCGGCCGATCCCGCGCACCGCCGCCAGAAAGCCCAGCACCAGGAACGGCATCGTGTTGGCCATCAGATGCCCGAACCCGCCGTGCAGAAAGGGCGCGGTGAAGATGTCCGGCAGTTCACCGAGGTCATAGGACCGGATGCCATAGCGGTCGAGCGCACCGCCCAGCGCGTAGTCCAGCGCCTCCAGCACCCACATGACCGCGGTGACCGTTCCCACCAGCACGGCCGCCGAGACCGCGCGGGCGGCGTGCGTCGCCAGCCCTTCCGAACGGCTCCGCCGCGGGACGAGGGGGTCGTTCATCTGGCAGCCTCCATAGGGGTCGCGCTGTTGAGACAACGCTCCGGCCCTTATAAAGGTGCCCATAAATGCCCGTCCTGCGACGTCTTGCACAGGTCGCCGGGTTTTCAGGCGGTTTGCGGTCAGGCGGCGACGATGCGGCCGGTGCGCTCGCCGCGGCGCATTTCGCGGCGGATGTAGCGGCGTTCTTCGGGGGTGGTGCCGCCCCAGATGCCGTCGGGCTCGCCGGCGCGCAGCGCCCAGTCGAGGCACTCGGCCTTCACCGGGCAGTTGCCGCAGATGGCCTTGGCGGCCTCGACCTGCTCGGCCATTACCGGAACGGTGTAGTTGATGGGGTAGAAGAGCTCGGGGTCGACGCCGCGGCAGATCGCGTAATCGGTCCAGTGCTTGTCGGGGTTCAGCATGTCTTCTCCAGGTCGAACAGGGCCGCAGGCAGCGGCGACGCACGGTGGACGGCCCGTACCCGTTCCGGCGGCGGTGAGTCGGCCGGCCGATGCGGCATGCCGGTGATGGCCGCCGGTTCCTCGCTGCTGACGGAGGTCCGGCTGCTCGGTCGAGCGATCTCGGCGCCGATGACCGTCGCGTGGTGGTCCCGCGGCGTGCCTGCGCGGCCCTCGCCCGGCGCCGGCACATGGGCGGCGGCGCAGCGCGGCCTGGCGGCGGCACGCGGAAGATCTGCGAGGACGACCACGTCGGCGGCCTCCATAGAGAATCCGGGGTGGGTTCGCACCCAACGTAGTACTACAAAGCGTAGTACTACAAGCGAGGGTAACTTATGTCTCTAACTGGGCGGCTACCCTGAGCCACGTGGCTCGTGATCAAAAGGTGACCTTCCGCGAGGCGGTGCGCGACGACCTGCCCACGATCGTCCGGCTGCTGGCCGACGACCCATTGGGCAGCACCCGCGAGACGCCGGGCGAGGAACTGCCCGAGCCCTACTGGAGGGCGTTCGAGGCGATCGAAAAAGATCCCAACAACGCCATCATCGTCGCCGAGATCGACGGCGAGATCGCCGCTTCCCTCCAGCTCACCTACATCCCCAGCCTCACCTATACCGGGGGTGAGCGCGCTCAGATCGAAGGCGTGCGGGTGGCCTCCGAATACCGCGGCAAAGGCGTCGGCCAGGCCCTGATCAACTGGGTCATCGAACAGGCCCGCGCCCGCGGCTGCCGCGTCGTCCAGCTCACCACCGACCGCCAGCGCCCGAACGCCATACGCTTCTACCAGAAAATGGGCTTCCGCCCCAGCCACATGGGGATGAAGTACCCCTTGATCGAAAAGCCGGGCCAGATCGATCCCGATTCCTGACCACCGCCTCGCCCGCCCCGGCGCCCCCGCCCGGGGCCGCCGTGTGTCACGGAACGTCACATGACCGCACACAGCACGTCTCGATAGGCATCATGGGGAGCAGCCCCTCAAGCTCGGAGAACACCGGCCGGACGAAGGGTGCGCCCCCCATGAGCACCGCCGACGACCCCCGCGCCATCGCCGCACGCCTGCGAGCCGAACGCGAAAAGCGCGGCTGGGGGCAGCGGAAGACGGCCCGTTTCCTGCGAGACGCCACCGATGATCACCAAAAGCCCGACCTCTCTTCGTTTGTGACTTATGTCAAACGCTGGGAGAGCGGCGAAGTCCGGCCATGCGATCCCCGCTACCGGGCCGCTTACGCCAAAGTGTTCGGCGTCTCGGAAGACGAGTTGTTCGGCCCCCGCCCACAGCCCTCCTCATCGCGCCCGCCGGAACCGCATGACGATCCGGACGAACGTGAGCGGCTGGCCCTCGCCGCGCGCAATCCCGCCCGGCTGGATGAGGCCGTGGTGGACGGGCTGGCCGCCACCCTCGCCCATCAGCGGCGCCTGGAAGACTCGACCGGTTCCGGCCGCATGCTGGCGCCCGCGGCCGAGCACCTGAAATTGATCCTGCGGCTGCTGAAAGAGGCCCGTGCCGCTCCGGCCGCCCGGCTCGCCCAGACGGCCGCCGAGGCCTCCCAATTCGTCGGATGGCTGCACACCGCCGTCGGCGCCTACGAGGACGCGAGCACGCTGTACGACCAGGCACTGAGACTCGGCATGCAAAGCCGCAACACCGACCTCGCCGCGACGGCGTTGTCCATGCAAGGGCATCTGGCGTGGGTGACCGGCGACATCGGTGCCATGGCCGAGTTGTCGAAGGCCGCCGCCGAGATGGCCACCGCGACCGGCACCCGTGCCATGGCCGTCCAGCAGAGCGGACGGGCGCTGGCCGTTCTGGGGGATCGGCAGGGGGCGCTGAGGAGCATCGGCGAAGCCGAAGAGATCCTGGCCGGCGGCACCCGCGCAGACGACCCGGACGGCCTCTACTTCTACGGCCCGGCGTACCTGACCATGCAACGCGGACTGATCCTGTCCTACCTCGCCGAGGACCCGGCACAGCACGGCGCCGCCGCCGGTCTCATCGCCTCGGGCATCCAGGCGCTCGCCGCGGACGTGCGGAACTCAGAGTGGGTGGCCTGGTACCGCGTGCGGGCCGCGGCCGCTCACGCCCGCGGCGGCGACATCACCGAGGCGGTCACCGGCCTGCGCACCGCGCTCGGCATCGTGACCGGCACCGGCGGCGGCCGGACCCGCGCCGAGCTGGTCAAAACGCACCGGGCGCTAATCCGGCGCTGGCCGCGGCACCCCGGCCTCGCCGAACTCGGCGAGGCACTGCGCTGACGCCGCACCGGCGGTCCCGCAGAAAAGCGGGACGCCCGGCCGGGCCCGCCGGGAAGCCGCGGTCGCCCATGCCCGCGGCGGCGACCCCGTCACCGGCCCGCACGCCGCACCCGAGACCGTGACCAGGAGCGGCCCGCGAAGAGCCGCCCCGGCTCTCCGGCGCCCCGTCCGAGGACCAGACGCCCGGCCGGCTTCCCGAAAGGCCCTTCCCGAGACGAGAACGCCCTGTCGATCCGGCGAATCAGGCGTCCTGGAGGCGGTAGGCCAGCTCGATGGACCACTTGGTCATGTCGGGCTCGACGGCCGGGTCGGTCAGGTAGAACTCGAAGCGGCCGCCCCAGATCTCGGTGCCGCCCTCCCGGCGGATGTCCCAGGTGATGCCCTGGGCGGTGCCCCACTCCTGCAAGGCGGTGATGGCGTCGAACAGGCCGTCCGGATGGCCGTGGTGGGTCAAGGTGGCGTAGCGGCCGGGCGGGATGGAGCCGGGGATGATCCGGCCGTCCGGCTCGATGGGTTCGGGGACGGGGACGCCCACCTCCAGTTCGAACGGGACGTCCATGCCGCCGATCACGCGGTAGCGGTAGAACAGCGGGCCCGCGGGGACGATCCGCCGCCGGCCCAGCCGGCCGTAGACCTCCGGGACCAGGGCGTTGACCCGGCCCCACTCGCGCATCGGGGCCTTGACGGGGATGGCCGCGTACGGCTGGGCGGGGCGGGTTTCGATCTTCGGTTCGGTGGACATCGAGGGTGCCTCCCGTGGTCGGGGTCGTTCACCTCTCCTACGACCGGGGGGCGTGAAACTCATCGCTCGTCCGGGGAAACCGGCCGCCGCGGCGGGGTGGGAGGCAGGTCGAACAGCGGGAACAGGCGGGCGGTGTCCAGGAAGGAGGTCGTGCCGGCGATGAGGCCGCCGCGGACGTCCACCAGCACCAGCGCCCGGGGTTCGAACGTCCCGCCGGGGCCGGTGGGGACGTAGTGCGCGAAGGCCGGTGAGCCGTTGGCCGCGACCGGGACCAGGCGGGAGCCCCGGCAGCCGGCGTCCGGGGCCGACAGCGCCCGGCGGATGTGCTCGCGGCCCTGCAGCCACCAGGTGAACGGGGGCATCGACATGGCGGCGTCCTCGTGCAGCAGCGCCACCAGCGCATCGACGTCGTGGTTTTCGAACGCGGTGCAGTAGCGGTCCAGCAGGTCGCCTTCCGCCTCGCCCAGCGGGGCGGCGCCTTCGGTGCCGTCGGGGTGGACGGTGCGCAGGGTGGCGCGGGCGCGCTGCAGGGCGCTGTTGACGGCGGCGACGGTGACGCCGAGCAGCCCGGCCACCTCCGCGGCCCGCCAGCGCAGCACATCGCGCAGGATCAGCACGGCGCGCTGGCGGGGCGGCAGGTGCTGCAGGGCGGCCACGAACGCCAGCCGGATCGTCTCGCGCGCCACCGCCGCCTCGGCCGGGTCGGCGCCCGCCGGCGATACCCGCCGGTCCGGGATCGGCAGCACCCAGTGCTCCTCCGGCAGCGGACGGCCCAGGGGGGAGCCGGGCTCGGCGGCGGGGCCAAGGTCCATGGCCAGGGCGCGGCGGCGGGCGCCGCGCAGCATGTCGAGGCAGACGTTGGTGGCGATGGCATACAGCCACGAGCGCGCAGAACCCCGGGAGGCCTCGAAACGGCCGCGGCCGCGCCAGGCGCGTTCCAGGGTCTCCTGGACGGCGTCGTCGGCGTCGAAGGCCGAGCCGAGCATCCGGTAGCAGTGGGCGGTCAGCTCCGCATGGTGCGCCTCCCACCAGCGCTCCAGCCTCGCCGCGTCGTCTTTCCCCACCCTGACCTGGTCGTTTTCGTAGACCTGGGTCTCACTTTGTTTACCGGAACGTGTAATGCTGGTCATCGGAGCGTCATCTCCGGTCAACCCCGCTCGCCGGGAACGTCGATATCGAGGAGAACATGCGTGGCCGACCCGAAAAGCCAGCTTGAGGTAGAACGCAAATACGACGCCGACCGCGACTTCACACTGCCGGATCTATCCGGTCTGCCCGGGGTCGCGTCCGTGAGCGAACCCCGCACGCATGTGCTCATCGCGAACTACTTCGACACCTGTGACCACCGGCTGGCCGCCCGCGGCATCACCCTGCGCCGGCGGCGCGGCGGGGCGGACGCCGGCTGGCACCTGAAGATACCGGTGGCCCCCGACAGCAAGAACGAGCTGCGCGCCTCGCTCGGCCGCCCCCAGGTCGTCCCGGCGAAGCTGGCCCGGCTGGTGGCCGTCCATGTCCGGGGGGCACAGCTGCGGCCGGTGGCGGTGCTGGAGACCGAACGCACCGTGATCCTGCTGCGGGACGCAGGCGGGCGGCTGCTGGCGGAGGTCGCCGACGACACGGTGACCGGACGGCTCATCGACTCCGAAGGCGCCGAGCAGCCGGGCGCCACCGTCTGGCGGGAGATCGAGATCGAGCTGGGCCCGGCCGGCACTCCCGAGCTGCTGCGGGCGGCCGGGGAGCGGCTGCAACAGGCCGGGGCCCGCCCGGCGAGCGGCCCGGCCAAGCTGGGGAGGGTGCTGGAGCCGGTCATGGCGGTCCCGTTCGGCGAGCACCGCCGCGCGCTGCCGGACCTGCCGGCCGGTTCGGCCGGCGCCGCGGTGATCGGCTACCTGGCCAAGCAGGTGGACGCGGTGATCTCCTACGACCCCAAGGCCCGGCTGGCGGAGTTCGACGCGGTGCACAAGATGCGGGTGGCCGTCCGCCGGATCCGCAGCGCGCTGCGCAGCTACGCGCCGCTGCTGGACCCGGTGCGCATCGCCCCGCTGGAGCCGGAGCTGCGGTGGCTGGCGGAGGTCCTCGGCGAGGTGCGCGACCTGGAAGTGCTGCGGATGCGCTTCACCGACCGGCTGGAGCGGCCCTACGGGCTGCACCCGGCCGCCTCCCAGTCGTGGCTGGAGGCGCTGAGCAAGCGGGAGAAGTCGGCCTACCGCAGGATGAACACCACCCTCACCCAGCCGCGCTACTTCGCCCTGCTGGACGCGCTGGACGCGCTGGTGGCCGACCCGCCGCTGAGCGAGCGGGCGTTCCGGCCGGCGGTCGCCGAGCTGCCCCGGCTGGTCACCCGCCAGTGGCGGCGGCTGACCCGCAAGTACGAGGCGATCGCCACCGCCAAGGACCCCGAAGAGGCCAGGCATGACGCCCGCAAGGCCGCCAAACGCGCCCGCTATGCGGCCGAGCTGGCCGCCGCCGCGCTGCGCGAGCTGAAGCCGCAGGCCGCCGACGGCGCCCGCCCGGCCAAGGGCAAGGGCAAAAAGCGCAAGGCGTCCCGCAGGGCCGCCGCCGAGCCGGCCCGGTCACCGGCGGAGCTGGCCGAGATCGCCGCGCAGACCGCCGCCCACGCCAAACGCCTCCAGGAGGTCCTGGGCGGCTACCAGGACGGCGTCATCGCGATGCAGCACCTGCGGGCCGCCGCGGCCGAACGCTCCACCACCCCGGCCGAGGCGTTCGTGCTGGGCGTCCTCTACGGCATCGAACGCTGCGAGGCCCTGGAATCCCTGTCCCGCGTGGAGGCCACCTGGGAGCAGACCGCCCCGCCGGCCTTCTGACCGGCTCAGGACGGGGGGACCCAGTGGCGTTCCAAGGCGGCGACGCCGCTCGTCCCGTCGTCGTCCACCGCCAGGTGGGCCACCCAGAAACCGCCCTTGCGGAGGGAGGGATCGTCGGGAACCGGCTCGCCGAACTTGCGGCACAGTTCGGCGATCAGGTCCCCGACGATCTCGCCGTGGGTGCACACCACCAGCGGGTCCGCGCCGTCGCAGGCCAGCTCCACCAGCCGTGACCCGGCGCGTCCCGCGTCGGTGCGGCCCACCGTGAACGCCCGGTCGGTGGTCACCTCACCGCCCGAGGCCAGCGCGTACGGCAGCAGCGTCTCCACGCAGCGGGCGGTGGCCGAGGAGACCGGCCGCAGCCGCCCGAAGACGCCCAGCAGCGCGGCCAGCGCCCGCGCCTGGGCGCGTCCGCGATCGTCCAGGGGGCGCAGCGCGTCGTCATCGCGCCAGTCGCTCTTCCTGCCCGCCAGGGCGTGCCGCAAGATCACCACGGGGCGGGTGGTCAGCGGCCCGGCGGCGAACTCGCGCAGCACCTGCGCGTCCCGCTCATAGCTCAACCGCTCGACGGCCTCGGCCACCGGCAGCCACTCCAGGCGGTCGACCTCCTCGTTGGGGACGAAGACCGCCTCCGCGTCGATGGGCGTGGCGCTCCAGTAGTCCACCTGCTTGGGCCGGCCGTCCTTGAGGTAGGTGATGGAGGGCAGCCGCCGGCCCAGCCGCACGGCGATCCCGGTCTCCTCCACCACCTCGCGCAGCGCGGCGCCCAGCACGTGCTCGCCCGCATCGACCTTGCCCTTGGGGAACGACCAGTCGTCGTACCTGGGCCGGTGCACCAGCGCCACCCGAGGGCCGTCCGGAGCCCGGCGCCACAGCACCGCCCCGGCCGCCCGGATCCGACCTTCCTCGGACTTCACCTTCAGCCTTCCACCGTCCTCCAGCGCCGGGTCTTCATCAGATGCCGCTGGATGTCCAGCAGCGGTTCGCCGCGACCTCCCTCACCTCCTTGCGGAGGGTCGGCGTACTGGTGCCGCGTCCAGGTGCCGTCGCCGGACAGCCACCAGGAGGCGGTGCCGTCGTCCATGGCCATGTCCAGCAGCCGCACCAGGTCGGCGCGCTGGGCCCGGTCGGTGACCCGCACCAGCGCCTCCACCCGACGATCGAGGTTACGGTGCATCAGGTCGGCGCTGCCCAGCCAGACCTCCGCGTCGCCGCCGTTTTCGAACGCGAAGATCCGCGAATGCTCCAGGAAACGGCCCAGCACGCTGCGGACCCGGATGTTCTCCGACAGGCCGGGCACTCCCGGGCGCAGCGCGCAGATGCCGCGCACCCAGATGTCCACCGGCACGCCCGCCAGCGACGCACGGTACAGGGCGTCGATGATGGCCTCGTCGACCAGCCCGTTGCACTTGATGCGGATGTGGGCGGGACGGCCGGCCAGGTGGTGGTCCACCTCCCGTTCGAACCGCTGGATCAGCCCCGAGCGCAAGGTGCGCGGCGCCACCAGCAGCCGCTGGTAGGAGGTCTGCTTGGAGTAGCCGGTCAGGTGGTTGAACAGCTCGCTGACGTCCTCGCCGACGTCCGGGGCGGCGGTCAGCAGGCCCAGGTCCTCGTACTGGCGGGCGGTCTTGGGGTGGTAGTTGCCGGTGCCGATGTGGCAGTAGCGGCGCAGCGTCCCGTCGGCCTCCTGGCGCACCACCAGCGACAGCTTGCAGTGGGTCTTCAGGCCCACGAACCCGTAGACCACATGGCAGCCGGCCTGTTCCAGCTTGCGCGCCCACTCGATGTTGGCGCGCTCGTCGAAACGGGCCTTCAGCTCGACCACCACCACGACCTGCTTGCCGGCCTCGGCCGCGTCGATGAGGGCGTCCACGATCGGGGAGTCGCCGCTGGTGCGGTAGAGGGTCTGCTTGATCGCCAGCACCCGCGGGTCGGCGGCGGCCTCCTCGATCAGCCGCTGCACGGTGGTGGTGAAGGAGTCATACGGGTGGTGGACGAGGACGTCGCGTTCGCGGATCGCGGCGAAGATGTCGGTGTCCAGCGGCAGCGCGTCCTTGGACGGCACGAACGGCGGGTACTTCAGCTCCGGGCGGTCCAGGTCGGCGATGGCGTGCAGGCCGGCCAGGTCCAGCGGGCCGGGCAGCCGGTAGATCTGGCGCTCCTCGATGCCCAGTTCCCCGGTGAGCAGCTCCAGCACTTCCGGGGAGATGGACTCTTCCACCTCCAGCCGCACCACCGGGCCGAAGCGGCGGCGCAGCAGCTCCCGCTCCAGGGCCTGCAGCAGCCCTTCGCTGATGTCCTCGTCGATCTCCAGGTCCTGGTTGCGGGTCACCCGGAAGACGTGGTGCTCCACCACCTCCATGCCGGCGAACAGCTGGTCGAGGTGGGCGGCGATCACGTCCTCCAGCGGGGTGAACCGGTCGGGGGAGGCGCTGATGAAGCGGGGCAGCACCGGCGGCACCTTGACCCGGGCGAACATGGTGGCCTCGGTGTCGGGGTCGCGGACGATCACGGCCAGGTTCAGCGACTGCCCGCTGATGTAGGGGAAGGGGTGCGCCGAATCGACCACCAAAGGGGTGAGCACCGGGTAGATCCGCTCCCGGAACAATCGGTGCAGCCGTTCCTGCTCGGTCCGCGACAGCTCGTCCCAGCGCAGGATCTCGATGCCCTCTTTGGACAGCTCCGGCAGGACCTCGTCGCGGAACACCGAGGCGTGCCGCAGCATCAGTTCGTGCGCCACCTCGGAGGTGCGCTCCAGCACCTCGCGCGGCAGCCGCCCGCTGGCCGACTGCACGGCCAGCCCGGTGGCCATGCGGCGGGTCAGCCCGGCCACGCGGACCATGAAGAACTCATCGAGGTTGCTGGCGAAGATGGCCAGGAAGCGCACGCGCTCCAGCAGCGGCAGGGCAGGGTCTTCGGCCAGCTCCAGGACACGCTGGTTGAACCGCAGCCAGCTTTCCTCCCGGTCGAGGTAGCGGTCCTCAGGGAGGGAGTCCCCTTTCACTGGAATGTGCCCTGGATTGACACTCATGGTCATATTCTTCCCCGACTTTTGTGAACATAAGTCCAGGCTGGATGAACGGCATGTGAACACACCGCCCATACCGCTTCAGATCCGACGATCACGCCCGCGGTTCCATGCCGCGCTCATGTTCCGCCCCGATGCCCGGCGAATCGGGTCCTCCCCGTGCGACTCCCCGCAACACGGCGCGATGGTCCTCGCGCCCCAGGCCCATGGCCCGTTCGTGGCGGGCGCGCCAGATGCGGCAGCCGTCGACATAGGCCGCCAGGTGGCGTTCGGCGAAACCCGCCAGGTCCCAGTCCCGCGGCTCGGTTCGACCCCGCCATATGTATGCCCAGCCGTGCCGGCCGTCCTCCAGCGCCAGCCGCCGCCGCTCATACAGGTCGCCTTCGAAGGCGTCCAGCAGCCGCTGTTCGGCCTCTGACAGGCCGAGGATGAGCGTTCCGTCCGCCGTGCAGGCCGGGTCGGGGACCAGCCCGGGATAGACCACCCCGGGCAGCGCCCGTACCCGCCAGCCGGGGGCCCTGGCCGGCTCCAGGCGGGGCACTCTGCCCAGCAGCACCGCCAGCACTTCGGGGAAACGCAGCGTCCCGTAGACGAACAGCCCCTCCCGCTCATCGCGGGCGCCATCGCCCGCGCCGGCCCCAGCGGCACGGGCCCTCCGGTCATCACCGTTGGAACTGGCCATCCCCCATCTTGACCCCGATTCGACCCATCGCGCCAGGTCAGCGATATCACGCTGAAGCCGGGGCGAAGGGGGAGGAGGCGTCAGGAACGCCGGTCGGAGCCGGTCTCGCCGGGGCGGTCGGAGTCGGCGCCGGTGAAGAAGGACAGCGTCTCGGGCACGTCGTGAAGCTCGATCCGGTGCGGCCCGTCACCCGGCAGCGCTCCCGCCGCGGCCACCAGGGCGGCCACGATCATCCAGCGCACCAGCCGTCTCCGCATCCCGACCTCGAACTTTCCCCGGTTGGACTTCCTTCTGCGGCATGCGCCGCGCAGACACGATGTCCCCGAAAGCCCTTTTCAGGTGATCAAACTCCGTAAAAGTGAGCCAAGTCACACGCTGTCATGCGGTTTCGGTGGCCGTCCCGGCCCGAACGCCGCGACGGGAGACACCGGCACACGGCACCTCCCGCCCTTTGCGGCCGGTGCGCGAAGGTCCGCTCCAGCAGGTCGGGCGCCCCTTCGGTAAGCAGGCCGGCGCGGTCCGCCCGGGTGCGGCGGAGGTCACCGGCGGCACGGCCCGCCCATGGGCCAAGGGCTCGGTAGCGGCGTGGCCGGGCGGCCGAACGCGGTGAACCCTTCGCAACACGCCGTCTCTGCGGACCGGAGGCAGCCCCTCGCTCGGGGTGTGCGGCGCTCCGCGGCGGGAAAGCCATGACCTCCAGCCCCATACCACTCCAGGGCGCGGTGCCGCTCCCGACCGCCATGCCCCGCCTTCGCCCATGGAACCGCCGGCCGCGCGACCCGCACCTTCCTTGCCTGCGGACACCGACCGCCCTTCTCAGGAGACGCCCACCATCGGCCGCCGACCGGCCCGGGCTGTGCCGGCCGAGGGCCCGCTGAAGGGCGCCGGTCACCGGCCGGTGCAGCAGCGGGCACTGCTGCGCGACGGGCCGCTGGGCCTGCCCGGCGGTGCGGGTCGTTCCTCTCCCCGCCCGGGTGCGGCCTCCCCCAGGACCCCGGCGAATTCGGACGCCGCAAAAATCATGCGCCTCCGCTTTTTCGAACGCTCATAGGAGAGCGAACACAATCTCGGCCCCCTTTTCTTGGGAGGCCGCATTCAAAGAGATTCACAAAGTCCCACGCATTCGGCAGACAACATCACCCGCTGTGCCCCTCACACAAAGAACCCGGCCGGGGAATGTTTCCCACACCAGTTCTGTGATCGCCCCGTTGCCTTTTCCGAACCCATATGTGACGTTTTTAAAACCGATCGAAACGCCATGTGTCGCCTGCCTGTGGACGCGCCGCCGAGCCACGGCGCGTCCCTCCGGCTCCGCACGAGCTCACCGGCCCTGCCGCGGCAGATCCACCCGACCGCCGTGCTCCCTCACGGAAAGGAAGCCCGCATGGTGCACCCATCCCCCGTCCCTCCCGGACCCGCCGCAGGGAGGAGACACGCATCTTCGCGACGGCCCGGGCGCCGCAGGACGTTCGCGGCGCTGGCCGCGTCCCTGACCGGCCTCGCACTGTCGGCCGCCCTCGGCGCCACGCCGGTCCAGGCCGCCGGGAACGCACCGGCCACGGCGCCCGTGGTGCGCATTCACGAAGGGCTGATCCGGGGTGTCTCCGGTGAGAACGGGACCTCCTACCTCGGCATCCCCTACGCCAAGCCGCCGGTCGGCCCGCTGCGCTGGAAGCCCCCCGCGCCGCCCGAGGGCTGGCGGGGCGTCCGGGACGCCACCAAGCCCGGCAACCCCTGCATGCAGAGCAAGGTGCAGACGCCCTGGGGCGACCTGGCCGGGCCCGGCACGCCCAGCGAGGACTGCCTCTACCTCAACGTCCATGTCCCCGCCAAGCGCTCGCTGCGGCCGCGGCCGGTCATGGTCTGGATCCACGGCGGCGGCTTCACCATCGGCTCGGGCGCGTTCTATGACGGCGGTGTGCTCGCCCAGCGCGGCGACGTGATCGTGGTGACCCTGAACTACCGGCTGGGCGCCTTCGGGTTCCTGGCGCACGCGGGCCTGTCGGCCGAGTCGCCCACCGGCTCCTCGGGCAACTACGGGCTGCTGGACCAGCAGGCCGCGCTGCGCTGGGTGCAGCGCAACATCGCCGCCTTCGGCGGCAACCCCCGCAACGTCACGATCTTCGGGGAGTCCGCCGGCGGCGGCAGCGTCTGCCAGAACCTGATCTCGCCCCTGGCCAAGGGCCTGTTCCACCGCGCCATCGCCCAGTCCGGCTGCGCCTTCCCCGCCGCGCCCAAGCAGACCGCCGAGGCCGCGGGCGAGAACTTCGCCGCCGCCGTGGGCTGCTTTGATGTGGCCTGCCTGCGCGCCAAGCCCGCCGAGCAGCTGCTGGCCGCCGCCGGCACCCCGGCCTTCGACCGCATCACCTGGGGTCCGTCGGTGGACGGGCACGTGGTCCGCGAGCAGGTCATGGAGGCGTTCCGCGCCGGGCGCCTGCCGCGCGTCCCGGTGATCCAGGGCACCACCCGCGATGAGGCCCGGCTGAACGTGGCGACCGCCTACGACCTGGCCGGGCGGGTGCTCACCGCCGAGGAGTACCCGCAGGCGGTGCGCCGGGCCTTCCCGTCCACCGCCGACCAGATCCTGGCCCGCTACCGGCTGTCGGACTACGGCACCCCGGCCGAGGCGCTCGCCGCGATCTACACCGACGCCCAGTTCGCGTGCCCCTCGTACGCCTCCACCGCCCTGCTGGCGCGGCACACCCGGGCCTATGCCTACGAGTTCAGCGACCCGCACGCCATGGACTACCTGAACCTGCCGGTGAGCTTCCCGCTCGGCGCCCCGCACGGCTCGGAGATCCGCTACATCTTCGGGGGCGTGACCGGCACGCCCGCCCAGCAGGCGCTGGCGGACCGGATGCTCACCTACTGGACCCGCTTCGCCCACACCGGCGTCCCGAACGGCAAGGGTTCCCCGGTCTGGAAGAAGTTCCCGCTGGTGCAGGACCTGGCGCCGGGCGCCATCAAGCCGACCCTCACCTTCGCCAAGGACCACAAGTGCGACCTGTGGGCGCAGATCACCGGCTGATCCGCCGCTGAACGCACCGCACGCCCAGGCCGGGGTCTCTTCCCGGCCTGGGCGTTCTTTCAAAAGAGCGCCGGCTCCGGCCCGCCGGGTTCCATCACCCGGATCACGCCGTACTCGCCGTCGTAGCCGGCCTCCCGGACCACCTCCTCGCGCCGCAGCCGCCCGATGGCCTCGGCCAGCAGCGGCGAGCGGGCCGCGATGTCCTCCAGCGGCACCTCCTCCAAGATCGCCAGTTCCGGTCCCAGGGCGGCGACCAGCCCGTCGATCTCCCGCTGCACCCGTTTGCTCTTGGGTCCCACCCCCAGGATCTCGCCGACGATCTCCGGCAGCGGGACGAGCCGCCGGAACCCCGCCTCCCCCTCCGGTGGAACGCCCTCGGGCCGGTCGGCCAGCTCCTCGACGCGGCTGAGCACCCCCACCGTCAGGCGCTTGCCGCACACCGGGCAGATCCCGCCGTGCTCGCGCCGCTCGCGCGGCGTCATCCGCACCCCGCAGGCCCGGTGCCCGTCCAGGTGGTACTTGCCCTCCTCGGGGAAGAACTCGACCGTCCCGGCATATCCCGCGCCGGTCCGCAGCGCCCGTTCGATCGCGAAGTAGTCCAGCTCGGTGTCGAACACCGTGGTCTCGCGGCAGAGCATGGGCGGGGAGTGCGCGTCGGAGTAGCTGACCATGCGGTAGCGGTCGAGCGCGGACACCCGCCGGTTCATCTCCGGGTCGCTGGACAGCCCGGTCTCCAGCGCGGCGATGTGACCGGTCAGGTCCAGGTAGCAGTCCTCGAGCGCGTCGAACCCGGACTTGGCGCCGAACACCCCGAACCACGGCGTCCAGACGTGGGCCGGCACCAGGTGACCGCCGCACGCCAGCACGTTCTCCAGCAGGTCGCGGGAGTCCAGGGCGAGCACGGGACGGCCGTCGGAGCTCAGGTCGCCGAACCGGCCGAGCCTGCGGCCCAGCTCCCGCGCCTCCGCCAGGCCGGGCACGTACAACAGGTGGTGGATCTTGCGGGTGCGTCCCGCCCGCCGGTAGACGGTGCAGACCTCCGCCGACAGCATGAACCGCACCGGGGCCTCGGCCAGATTCGGCGGCAGCCCGGCCGCAGCCGCCCGGTCCGGCTCCGGGCGCAGCCGAAACAGCCCGGGCTCCGCCGGCACCAGGCACTCTTGCAGCCGGGCGAGCCAGGCCGGATGGGTGAAGTCCCCGGTGCCCACCACCGTGCAGCCCTTGCGCCGCGCCCACCAGGCCAGCGGCTCCAGGTCGCTGTTCTTGCTGCACGCCCTGGAGTACTTGGAGTGGACGTGCAGATCGGCGTGAAAACGCAACTGTCAGGCTCCTCCCCTCGCCGCCCGCCCGGATACGGGAGCGCCGGCGGGGCGTCCGAATCGGTCAGGAATCAAGAAGCGCCGGTCCCCGGGCCGCACCTACCGTGATCGTCGTGGGGGTTCCCCGCACCGGCCCCGTCGGCGCGGAACCCGCACCAGACCACGACGAACAAGACCGACCGGAGGCGACCATGGCACAGACTCAGCAGGCCGGCGGCCGGGAAAAGCGCAAGAAGGGCACTCCGGGGGCGTTCTCACGGTGGATGCAGCAGCGGATGAACGCCCGCATGATCCGCAAGATCCGGCGCGGCCGCGGCCACTTCATGGGCATGGACGTGCTGATCCTGCACACGGTGGGCCGCCGCAGCGGACTGCCGCGCCAGACTCCGGTGGCCTACTTCCCCGACGGCGAGGACGCCCGGCTGATCGTCGCCTCCGGCGGCGGGAGCCTGAACCCCGACTGGTTCGTCAACCTGATGGCGCACCCCGAGCGGGCGTCGGTCGAGCTGCCCGGCCGCGACGCCGTCCCGGTGCGGCCGCACGTCCTGGAGGGCGCCGAGCGCGAGCGGGCATGGGAGCGCATCGCCGCCGCCCAGCCCCGCATCGCCAAGTACCAGAGCAAGTCCGAGCGGCGGTACCCGGTGATCCGGCTCGTCCCGCAGTGATCCCGCCTCACAGCGGCTCGGCCACCCACCGCCATCCGCCCTCGTCGCACACCGTCCGCACCAGCTGGGCGCCGCTGGCGTCGGCCAGTTCGGCGACCAGCCGGACGAGCCGGCGGTGGAAGTCGGGCGGCGGGCGCACCCCGGTCGTCCCGTCGATCAGCGTCACCGCCTGCCTGGCCTCGTCCCGCAGCTGAGCCGTCACCCTCCCGCCGTCCAGGCGCACGACGACGATCGCGTCCGCCCGGACCACATCCCGGCCGTCCGCCGTCGCGATCCATACCTCGGGACCGGCAGCACGCATGTCTCCTCCGCCCTTTCGCAGGGCGCGGTCTCCCGCCGGACCGCCTGACGAAGGGCAGGCCCCGCCCTCACGCACACCGATGTCGGACCACGCGGCATGCCCGACTCTCCGGCGTCGAAACCTGGGCGGGGTCTCTTGCCTGCGTGCACCGCCGCAGGAGGTGACGCAAAGCCTTCCAGATCGAGACGCCCACCAGGACGCAGACCGGAACCTCCGTCCCCAGGAGGCGCTCAAGGCCGGGATACGCAGCTCCGCTCCCCGTGACAACGGGCAGAACTGCCCCGGTAGGACCACCCCGTTTCGGGAACACCCCAGACAGTTACACTAAGTAATCGATCGGGTGTCATCCGTACCGGAAGGCGTCGTTGGGGGGCGGGGGTTCCATGACCACTCCGCGTACGGCCGGCCGCTGGAACGTCCGGCGGTGGCTGGCGGGCACCGCGCGGTGGCTGACCACGCCGCTGACGCCCGACGACTACCTGGCGCTGGTGAACCCGCTGTGGTCCGCCAAGGAGACATGCGGCCGGGTCGAGGCCGTGCACCCGGAGACCGCGGACGCGGCGACGCTGGTGATCCGCCCGGGCCGCCACTGGGTCCCGCACAAGCCCGGCCAGTGGGTCAGGGTCGGCGTCGACATCGACGGGGTGCGGCACTGGCGCACCTACTCGCTGTCCTCCCCGCCCACACGGCCCGGCGGGTGCGTCACGATCACCGTCAAGGCGATTCCGGACGGCCTGGTCTCCGGACATCTGGTGCGGCGCACACCGCCCGGGACGATCCTGGGCTTAGGCCGCCCGGAAGGCGAGTTCGTCCTGCCCGAACCGCCGCCGCCGCGCGTGCTGTTCCTGACGGCCGGCAGCGGGATCACACCGGTGCGGCCGATGCTGCACGCCCTCCTGGCCCGCCCCGACAGTCCGGACGTGATGCTGGTGCACTCGGCGCCCACGCCGCAGGAGGTCATCTTCGGGCGGGAGCTGCGGGAACTGGCGGCGCGTTTGCCGAACCTGCGGCTGCATGAGCGGCACACCCGGATCGAAGGCCGCCTCAAGCTCGCGGAACTGCCCGAGCTGTGCCCGGACTGGACCGAACGCGCGGTGTGGGCGTGCGGGCCGCCCGGGCTGCTCGAAGAGGTCACGACGCACTGGACCGGCCCCGCCGAGCGCCTGCACATCGAACGCTTCCGCCCCGAGCCGGTCGCAGAAGGCGGCGAGGGCGGACGGGTCCGCTTCACCAAAAGCGGCCGGGAGGCCCGCGCCGACGGCGGCACGCCGCTGCTGACGGTCGGGGAGAACGCCGGGGTGCTCATGCCCAGCGGCTGCCGGATGGGCATCTGCCGCAGCTGCCTGGTGCCGCTGGCCTCCGGCCGGGTGCGCGACCTGCGCACCGGCCGCGTCCACGGCGAAGCGGGCGATCTCATTCAAACCTGCGTGTCGGCCGCCGCCGGCCCCGTGGAGATCGAACTGTGAGAGCGAGGAGACGACCATGCCGACCGCGGCATCGCTCAGCCGCGCCGACCTCGAGGAGTTCGGCCGGGAGCTGGAGAAGATCCGCCAGGAGGTCCTCGCCGACCTCGGGGAGGATGACGCCGCCTACATCCGCGGCGTCATCGCCCTGCAGCGCCGGCTGGAGGTGACCGGCCGGGCGCTGCTGCTGGTCTCCTGGCTGCCCCCGGCCTGGCTCGCCGGGACCACGGCCCTGGCCGTCGCCAAGATCCTGGAGAACATGGAGATCGGGCACAACGTCCTGCACGGCCAGTGGGACTGGATGCGCGACCCGAAGATCCACTCGACGACCTGGGAGTGGGACAACGCCACCCCCGCCGCCCAGTGGAAGCACTCCCACAACGTCGTCCACCACACCTGGACGAACGTGCTCGGCAAGGACCGCGACATCGGTTATTCGGCCCTGCGGGTCCACCCGGCGCAGCAGTGGCACCCGATCTACCTGGCCCAGCCGTTCTACAACGCGCTGCTCGCCCTCTTCTTCGAGTACGGCATCGCGATCTACGACGCCGAGCTGGAACGCGTCGCAAAGGGAGAAAAGGACGCCCGCGAGGCCCTGCGGCAACTGCGCGCCGTCGCCGCCAAGGCCGGCCGCCAGATCCTCAAGGACTATGTGGCCTTCCCCCTGCTGGCGGGCCCGGGCATGCTGCCCACCCTGCTGGGCAACCTGACGGCGAACATGGCCCGCAACGTGTGGGCGCACATCGTCATCTTCTGCGGCCACTTCCCCGAGGGCGCCGAGGTCTTCACCGAAGAGGAGATCGAAAACGAGACCAGAGCCCAGTGGTACCTCCGCCAGCTGCTGGGCTCCTGCAACTTCGACGGCGGCCCCCTGCTGCACCTGATGAGCGGCAACCTGAGCCACCAGATCGAACACCACCTGTTCCCCGACCTGCCCAGCAACCGCTACGCCCAGATCGCCCCCCGCGTCCGCGCCCTGTGCGCCCGCTTCGGCCTCCCCTACAACTCCCGCCCCTTGATCAAGCAGACATGCTCGGTCTGGAAACGCATCCTCCGCCTGTCCCTTCCCGGCGGCTCCCAGGCCCCACGGCCGGAGGAGACCACGGCTTCGCCCGGCGAACTGCGCGCCACCGCACCGAAGGAGGCGCCCACCCAGGCCGAGCGGTCCCCGAACGGCGACGGCAAAGAAGCGGCGAGGAAGTCCCGTGGCCTGATCGCACGCTAATGGCGCGACGAATCGCAGGACACTGAAACGATCAAGGCCCAGGTTCGGGGATCACGCCCCTGACCTGGGCCTTCGTGCTAGAGCGAGTGACGGGAATCGAACCCGCGTTACCAGCTTGGGAATCCGACCGATCCGCCCTGCCACACCTGCCGACCTGACCGAACACCATCCCGCAAGTGACCGTGATTGCCCTCTGATCACCACCCCTAGTTGCACGGCGATCACCGCCCGACTTGCACCGACGCACGCAACACCAACCACCCGCCATCCGCGCTACGCCCTCGGGGAACAAGCGAACCCGGAGCGCAGAGCCGGCCACGGCCGTGAGCACCGGAAGCCCCGCAGCGGCACCTTGACCACAGTCACAACGGAGATCCGGCCTTCCGCTTTTCAGAAGTGAGAATCCTGCCCTACGACCACATCAGCCGTGCACATAGGGCTGCCGGGGCCTGCCGCAGGTCGGTGACGGCTGCGGACGTTGCCGTCACCGCCGTCAGCGGGACGGTCCGGAGTGCCCGTCCGCGCGGACGGTCAGCAGGTGGGACAGACGGCTTCGTGCGGACGGGCGCTCCGGGGCGCAAGGGATCTGGGGGACGGCGCAGTCCCCCACAGGCGCGCTCGTCCAACCTGGGGACACGACGCCCGCCGCCGGGCTAGCGTGATCGTGATGGCTCTTGCTCCCGTTGCGCTGGCTTGCACGTTTTACCTGGGCGGATGCACAACCGGCGGTCCGCTGCAAAATCGGGCCGTATCCGGTGGGCTTCCGCTCGTCTGGCCTGCGGCTTTACCCTGGGGTCCTCATCACCCCTCAGAGGGATCGCAACCTCGTGCTGGTGGGGGTCAGGCGCGGATGACGGTGTCCTCATCACCCCTCAGAGGGATCGCAACGCAAGCGCCTGCTCGGCGGCGGCACGAGCCCGCCGTCCTCATCACCCCTCAGAGGGATCGCAACACCCCGAACGCCGCCCACCAGCCCACCGTCCCGTGCTGTCCTCATCACCCCTCAGAGGGATCGCAACGCGATCTCGGCGTAACGCTCGCTGGTGCACAGCGTCGTCCTCATCACCCCTCAGAGGGATCGTGACTCGTTGGCCTGCACCCCCGTGTCCGGCCGAGCGGGCGGCGCGGCGGGACCGGCCCGGAGAGGCCGCATGCCCGCTGCGCTGGTCCGCTCGGTGGCGGCCGCGTCAGCGGGGCCCTTGAAGACGTAGAGAAAGTTCTCATCCGGTGCTCTGGCACCACTGGTCGCCTGGAGCTCTGGTGCCCCGGAGTCCCACGGCCGTGGCTAGGTGATGATCTTGCGTAGGGCCTCGTGGGTTTGTTCGGCGAGGCTGACGGCGGCGCCTAGGCGGTTGTCGATGGTGATCTGGGCGCCGGGTGGGCTGGTGTCGGTGTTGAGAGTGCTGGCGTACTGGTCCCAGTTGGCGAGTTTCCAGGCGTCACGGGGGGCGTCGCGGAGCTCGATGTACTCGTGCATGGAGTCCAGGTCGCAGTGGAGCCAGACGGTGACCACGTCCACGTTCTTGGCCTTGCAGCGGTGAGTGAGGCGGTCGAGCCAGGTGGGGTTGTTGAACTCCTCGACGAAGGGGGCGGCGAGGATGATGGAGACTCCGCAGTCGATGTTGGTGCGGGCGGCGTCCAGCAGGCAGCGATACTCCAGGGGTCTGACCTCGCGGCGGTAGGTGTCGGTGTGGCGGTCGTGGGGGTCGCCGGTCAAGGTCAGCAGCAGGCGTTCGGTCATACGGCGGGTGAGGGCGTCTTTGTCCAGGAACGCCCACCCGGAGATGCTGGACAGGAAGCGGGCGAACTCGGTCTTGCCTGATCCGGCGTATCCCCCTACCAGGACGAGGACGGGATTGCCCCCGGCGCCGGCTGCGGCCCGGCTGTGGAGGGCGTTGGTGATACGGCTCTTGAGGGTGTCGCCTGCCGGGAAGAAGGCGGACAGGTCCACCGGGGAGCCGTCTGGGGGTGTCTCGTCGTCTCGGGCCTGGGCTGCTGCGCGCTCCAGCACGGTGAGCGGGACCCCGAGCGCTTGAGCGAGGTAGGGCAGCCAGTCGGTAGGGACGCGCTTGCCCCGTTCCCATCGGGAGATCTCGTGGCGGGTGAGGGTGTCGGTTCCGGACAATTCGCACAGCAATTGCGCTAGGGCGCGCTGGCTTCTGCTGCCGCGAAGTCGAGCGAGGTAGGCGCCGAATTCTCGCCGTTTGCCGGTAGCCATGGCCAGCCCCCTTCCCGGTTTCAGTCTGGCCCCCCGCTGGCCCCCTGTCGGGCTCCTTTACGGAAAAGGGTCGGCCGGGACGCTTGAGACATGAGCGGCTCCCAGGACGGCCCGGTCTCCTAGGACGTGTTGCGTTCATGGTGCTTGGGCCTTCGGGGGCTGCCACGGCTCAACGAGCCCGGGGCCGGCGGCGCGGTGGGGGCGTGACGGTCGATTCACGGTGCGGTGCCTCATCGTCTGGCGAAAACACCTTGTCGCGCCGCCGGTTCCCCGCTTCGAGCGGACGGGAGTGGGGAGATGGCTTTTGACCAGTCGCGGTTTGAGTCGGCAAACGTCCAGGGAGCCTTCGGGCCTCGGCGGGAGCATCTGGCGGCGCTGGATGCGGCGTTGTGCAAACGGCGGAAGGTGCTGTGCGGCGTCGTGGTGCGCGATGGGATGCCGCTGCTGCGGGTGACGGCGCCGGGGGCGGCGCTGCGTGCACTCGAAGTGGACTGTGAGCAGGGCGCCGACGGCTGGGTGTTCACCCGAGCGGACACCAAAGAGCCTCTCGGACCGGTGAGTGATCTAGCGGCGGTGGCCGACCGGGTGGCCGAATCTCTGACCGGCGGAGCGATCCGGTGAGCGCGGTGGCGGGCTCGGTCCGTCCGGCCGTGGGGAGCTCGAACGTGCAGCAGTGGTACTTGCAGGCGGTCGTGCGGGTGTACGAGCCGTGGACGACGTCCAAGACGATCAGCTCGAAGGAACGCGCTTTGGCGGTGCAGCGGGTTCGCCACGCCAGTCACGTCCTGGCGGACCTGGAAGCCCAGATGCCGCGTGAGAACTCGGGGAGGTGGACGGCAGCGTCCGGGTGAACGCCCAAGACAGGTCAAGGCCCGATGAGACGTGGGCGCGCGCCCGGTGGGGCAACGGGAGGGGTGCCCTGATCCGGCATCGGGCGCGTGTCCGCCCGTCTCCGGCATGTGCCCGGCTCTGCCGGGGGCGGTCTGCGCGAGGGCGCCCGGTACACGTCAACCCCCGTCACGGCACCGGGTGCCCTCGTCGCGGGGCGTGGCGGCGTGGAGGCGGCACCCTTGCCGCCCTCGGGGCAAGGGTCCTTGCGCCGCCACGTCCCGGTTTCCCGGATGAGCCGAAGGGGTGCGGAGCATCGGGTGAACGAGAGTTCGCTTGTGGCCGGCGGCGAGGCCGGCAAAAGGCTGACCGCAGCCTATGCCCACGGTCCGGCGTCGCCGTCGCCTTTGGTGCGTGAGGTGCTGTGGGACTTCATGCACTCGGACGGCGGCCCGGAGTGGACGCCCGGGGCGGACGAGGGATATCACGGCCGGCACGTGAGAGAGCGGCGCCGGGACTGCGAGTCCATCCACTGGCAGCGCCGACGCCCGCCCTTGACGAGAACGCGGGTGCTTGCGCACACCTGCGAATGCCGCGCGACGATCTACGAACTGTGCGCCCGTGGCGGGGCGTACTTCATCCGGCGGACTACACGCGGCCCTCGTGGCATCGAGGTGGACGAATCACCTCACGTGATCGCTCGGGAAGCCGGGGAGCTGTGGTCCAAGCCGCTGAGCGGCAGAGCCCGGTGAGGGCCTTCGGCAACGGCGTCGATGATGCGGCGGGCGGCCCTGCCGGGTTCGGTCTCATCGGTGCGAATGAGCAGATGGAAGACGGCCTCATCCCGGTGGGCCGCCAGGTCGGCTCGGGTCTCCTCCCATGCCCGCAAGCGCGCGGGCCGGTCGGCGTCGCCTCGGCCACGGGAGCGCCGGGCGCAGACTTCACGCGGTGCCCACAGCAGGACGCACGTCCACTCCAACGGCACGGACAGCCGCAAGCGTTGCAGGTCGGCGACGTTGCCCATGTGGACGACAGGCACCCTGCCGGCCTTCGTCATGGCCTCGATGTCGTGCCGGTCAACGGCGTAGACGTTGCCGTACCGGCTGGTCTCGACGACCAGGCGCCCCATGCCGCGGAGGGTCTCCAGCTCGGCGGCCGTCACCATCCGGTAGCCGGTGCTGCGGCCCGTGCCCGCCTTCAACTTGGGCACGAGAGTGAACCGCTCGTCCAGCTCGGCCAGCTCCCCCGTGATCGTGTCCTTGCCGCTGGCCGGCGGGCCGTACAGGATCACCCCCTGATCGGTCACCCCAAGAGCCTACGCAACGTCTCACGCATCCGGTCGGCGACGCTGATGGCGGCGCCCATCCGGTTGTCCACCCTCAGGTGAACACCCGGCGGACTGTTCTCCGTGTCGAGCGTGCTGACGTACTCGTCCCAGTGGGCGAGCTTCCAGGCATCCCGGGGAGCGTCGCGGAACTCGATGTACTCACGCATGGACTCGGCGTCGCAGCGAACCCAGATCGCCACCACGTCCACACCCTTGGCCCTGCAGCGGTTCGTGAGCCCGGCCAGCCATGCTTCGTCCCGGAACTCGGCGATGAAGGGGGCGGACAGAATGGTCGATATGCCGCGTTCGATATTGTCGTTCGCGGCGTCCATCAGGCACTCGTACTCCAGTGGCCTGACCTCTTTCAGATAGGTCTCGCTGTGCCGGTCGTGCGGGTCTCCGCCGAGCGAGATCAACAGGCGTTCCGTCATGCGCCCGGTCAGCGAGTCCTTGTCGAGGATCGCCCACCCGGAGACATCCCCAAGGAAACGGGCGAACTCCGTCTTGCCCGATCCGGCGTATCCGCCCACCAGGACGAGCGTGGTCGTGCCCAGACTGCGCGCAAGCGCCCGGCCTCGCCAACCGTTCACGATGCGGGCCTTCAGAGTCTCGGCGACCGCAAGGCCGTCGCTTCGGACGTGCTCGGAGACCTGATCGAGTCCTTTGGCGATGGCGCTCGCGGCCTGCCCGGTGGTGGCGGGGTCGGCGAGGCTCCCGACCAGGGCCGACAGGTCTAGAGTCTGCTCGTCGGGCAGTGGGAGACGAAACCCCAGCTCAGGTTCGGTGGCCTCGTACATGAGGCAGTAGGCGCGCCGGTAGTGCGGCCCCGGGTAGACGACACCGGTCTCGTGTCCCCAGAGGGTATGGAAGTTCGCGGCCACTCTCAGGCCGCTTCGTCTGGCCACCTGCCGCAGCTTCTCACTTGCGGCCTCCAGGGTCAGCCCGTGAGCCTCACGGCGTTCGCGCAGCTTGGCGGGGTCCCAACCGGGGCGACGGTGCTTGGTCGGGGGCATCATCGGCCTTTCCGATCATGCGGACAACGGCACACACCGGGCGTTGGCCAGCCCGTCCGCAGAGGCGTAAAAGCGGACGTGACAAGCATCAATGAGCCGTGGGTGATGGGCCTGGACCGGCCCCTGAGATGAGGTCCCTGCATACCGAACGAGGGAACCGCCCAAAAGATAGGAGGCTTTTCCCAGCAGCGATGGCCTGCGGGACACAGGAGCACCCCGAAGAACTGCCAGCGCTGATTACCTCCGGCACTCGGCCTCTCTGTCCAAGCAAACCCGCTCAGTCTGGAAGCGTATCCTCCGCCTGATCCTCCCAAGCCCCATGCCCACAGGAGGCTCCGCCGCCCTCACCCCTGTGGCTGCGATTCACAGGGTGGCATCTCGCGCTCCGCTCGAGCCAGACACTCCTCCAGCGGTGCAGGGAAGAGACGAGCAGAGGCACCGGTCAGCGGCGCAACATCCGCGGAGCGCTGAAACGATCAAGGCCCAGGTCCGGGGATCACGCCCCTGACCTGGGCCTTCGTGCTAGAGCGAGTGACGGGAATCGAACCCGCGTTACCAGCTTGGGAAGCTGGAGTTCTACCATTGAACTACACTCGCCTGCCGCCACTGGTGAGAGTGGCTGCGATGACATGTTACCGAAAACGGCGGCGTTGGCGAGTCAGGTGGTGGGGGTGTCGGGTTCGGGGGCCGTGGGAAGAGCCGGTCGCTTTGCCGGTAGCTTTGCTGGCGTGCTGCTCTCTGACCGTGACATCAGGGCCGAGATCGAGGCGGGGCGGGTGAAGATCGACCCGTTCGATCCGGAGATGATCCAGCCGTCCAGTGTGGACGTGCGACTGGACCGGTACTTCCGGGTGTTCGAGAACCACAAGTATCCCCACATCGACCCGGCCGTGGAGCAGCCGGACCTGACCCGGCTGGTGGAGCCGGACGGGGACGAGCCGTTCGTGCTGCACCCGGGGGAGTTCGTGCTGGCCTCCACCTATGAGATGTTCTCGCTGCCGGACGACCTGGCGGCGCGGTTGGAGGGCAAGAGCTCGCTGGGGCGGCTGGGGCTGCTGACGCACTCGACGGCCGGGTGGATCGACCCGGGGTTCTGCGGGCATGTGACGCTGGAGCTGTCGAACGTGGCGACGCTGCCGATCAAGCTGTGGCCGGGCATGAAGATCGGGCAGATGTGCCTGTTCCGGACGAGCTCGCCGGTGGAGCACCCCTACGGGTCGAAGGAATACGGGTCGCGGTACCAGGGGCAGCGCGGGCCCACGCCGTCGCGGTCGTACCTGAACTTCCACCGGACGAAGATCTGAGGCCGCATCGAAGGCCGTCCCGCGGCTCTGCCGGCTTTGTGAGCGGCTTCCCCAGGCATCTGCGGGCCTGACGGCGTTCCAGTGCAGGCCCTACGAGAACTGCACGTCCGGCCCGATGCTCCCGCCGTCCGGTTCGGGTTTCCCGTAACCGGCCCCAGAACGGGACGAGGCCCCGGCGGTCACCCGCCGGGGCCTCGTTCATGCGGACTTTCTTACTCGGCCGCCACGGTCTCCTTCGGGGCGGCGTCCTCGCCCTTGATGGAGCGGATGAGCAGCTGGGAGACGTCCACGACTTCCAGGGACTCCTTGGCCTGGCCGGCGTTCTTCTTCTCGTTGATCGCGTCGCCCAGCATCACCAGGCAGAACGGGCAGGCGGTGGAGACGGTGTCGGGGTCGGTGCCCAGCGCCTCGTCCACGCGCTCGGTGTTGATGCGCTTGCCGATGCGCTCTTCCATCCACATCCGGGCGCCGCCGGCGCCGCAGCAGAAGCCGCGGTCCTTGTGGCGGTGCATCTCCTGGGTCTTGACGCCGGGGACGGTGGCCATGATGTCCCGCGGCTGCTTGTAGACCTTGTTGTGGCGGCCCAGGAAGCAGGGGTCGTGGTAGGTGATCTTCTCCTCGATCGGGGTGACCGGGGTGAGCTTGCCCTCCTCGACCAGCTTGGCCAGCAGCTGGGTGTGGTGGATGACCTCGTAGTTCCCGCCGATCTGCGGGTACTCGTTGGCCAGGGTGTTGAAGCAGTGCGGGCAGGTCGCCACGATCTTCTTGACCCCGGCCTCGTTGAGGGTCTCCACGTTCTGCTGGCCGAGCATCTGGAAGATGAACTCCATGCCCAGCCGGCGGGCCGGGTCACCGGTGCAGGCCTCCATGGGGCCGAGCACGGCGAACTTGACGCCGGCGATGTGCAGCAGCTCGGCGACGGCCTTGGTGGTCTTCTTGGCGCGGTCCTCCAGGGCGCCGGCGCAGCCGACCCAGAACAGGTACTCGGCGTCCTCGGGCATGGAGTCCTCGACGACCGGGACCTCGAAGTCCAGCTCCTCGATCCACTCCAGGCGCTTCATCTCGGACATGCCCCACGGGTTGCCCTTGTTCTCCAGGTTCTTGAGCATCACGCCCGCCTCGGACGGGAAGCTCGACTCGATCATGACCTGGAAGCGGCGCATGTCCAGGATGTGGTCGATGTGCTCGATGTCCACCGGGCACTGCTCGACGCAGGCACCGCAGTTGGTGCACGACCACAGCACGTCGGGGTGGATGACGCCGTCCTCGCCGACGAGCGGCTTGTCCACCTGCATGGCGGCCTTCTGCTCGTCGGTGAACTTCTCGCGCTGCTCTTCGGAGGCCAGGATGTAGGGGGCCTTGGCGAAGGCGTGGTCGCGCAGCTCGAGGATGACCATCTTCGGCGACAGCGGCTTGCCGGTGTTCCAGGCCGGGCACTGCGACTGGCACCGCCCGCACTCGGTGCAGGTGGCCATGTCGAGGAAGCCCTTCCAGGTGAAGTCCTCGATCTTGCCGCGGCCGAAGACGTCGGTGTCGGGGTCGGCCTCCTCGAAGTCCAGCACCTTGCCGTTGCTCATCATCGGCTGGGCGGCGCCCAGGCCGTCCGGGCGGCGCTTGAACATGACGTTCAGCGGCGCCAGGAAGATGTGCAGGTGCTTGGAGTTGACGACGATGATCAGGAAGACCAGGGCCACCCCGATGTGGGCGAGCAGGAAGAACGACTCCAGCCCGTTCATGAGGGTGGACTCCGGCTCGCCGATGCCCTCCATCAGCTTGCCGACGCCGTAGGAGGCGTAGGCGGCCTTGCCGTAGGAGAAGTTGCCGTTGGCGACCTCGGCGCCGCGGAAGGCGAACATCGTCCAGATCACGTTGAAGATCATGAACAGGATGAGCCACGCGCCGCCGGTGTGCGAGCCCTTGAAGCGGGACTTGCGGTCGATCCGCTTAGGAGACTGCTGGATGCGGATGACGGTGAAGACGATCAGGCCGCCCAGGCACAGCAGGGCGATGGTGTCCTGCACGAACCCGATCGGACCCCAGGTCTGCAGGAACGGGATGTGGGCCTCCAGCCCGAACAGAAGCTGGACGCCGGCCTCGCCGTAAACACTGGCCAGCAGCAGGAAGGCCCACATCACGAAGAAGTGCGCCATTCCCGGCACGGTCCACTTCAGCAGCTTGCGCTGGCCGAGGACCTCTTTGAGCTGGCCCTCAATATCCCCCTTGGGGTCGCGCTTGACACGCAGCACCCGGTCGGGGTCGGGCTGGCCGCTCTTGATGAGCTTGTACAGGAAGAGGACACGCCGGGCGGCGAGCGCCACGGCGACCGCTATCCCGGCAAGCCCGATGATCAACGTGAGCCAGTACACTTTCCGTCCTCCTGGGGTACGGGCGTTGGCTGTCAGCGTAGGGCTCGCGACAGAACGACCCACAACCGGGGCCGAATGTTACTCGACAGTAGCTTAGCTGTCACACCCCCGGCGGTCTCCGTGGCTGAGCCGTCCTCGTGGTATACCTCCCGGTTCATCCCTCCGCCAAGCGGATGTACCGCTCTCCGCCCCGAGGGTCTTTATCAATGTGATCGCGCACATTAGTGTTCCTCCGAGCCAGATTCACCGGCGGCTGGGGCGCGGACAGCCGCCGGTGACCGACGGTATCCACCCCTTTCCGGACCACATGTCCGGCCGACCACCCCCCGGAGCCGCCGTGAAACGACCACTGCGCCGACTGACCGTCCTGGCGTCCGCCACCGCCGCCGCCCTGGCGGCCCTGATCTCCCCGCCCGCCGCCTCGGCCGCCCAGGCCGCCGACGAGTTCGCCGACTGCCCGTCGCTGCCCGCCGACGCCCGGCCGCTCACCTGGAAGTGCTACGTGCTGACCGCCGAGGACACCCTGATCGGCGTCAGCCTCGGCCGCATGCACGCCCACACCAAGGAGCCGATCCGGCTGACCGTCGCCCAGGGCAGCCTCACCAACGGCAAGACCGTCGCCAAGCTCGGCGCGCTGCGCGCCAACCCCATCCCGTTCGTCACCGGGGTCCCCGGCACCCCCTTCGAGGTCCCCCACCCCACGGGCTGGAAGCTGGAGATCACCCCGACCGGGATGATCGAGCCCGGCATCCTGGTCCCGCACAAGCTCGGGGTGACCGCCCGCATCATCGGCGACGGCCTGGGCGACTCCTGCCGGGTCGGCTCCTCCTCCCGCCCGATCGTCATCGACCCGGTGGTCAACTGGGCGCTGCCGTGGGTCAGCAACGGCAAGGTCGGCACCCGCATGAAGGTGGCCGACATCGTCTACTCGCTGCCCATCGCCACCGGCTGCAACGGCAAGGACTTCACCGTCAACCAGCTGCTGGGGCTGCCCGCCAACTCCGTCAGCAACCAGTTCCAGGTCACCTGGACGATGATCAGCAAGCGCTACTGACAAATAACGCGCACGCGGGGCGCCGTGCCGGGCACGGCGCCCCGTCGTCATTCACGGCTTCTCGGGTTGCCCGTCGGTCCGGCCCATGGAGCGGATCACGCTGTGGTCCGGCACGGTGCCCGGGGCCATCCCGCGCGCCCGGCCGCCCGCCCGAACCACCGTCCGCTGCCGGCCGAGCAGCCGGTAGGTGCCCGGCTCCAGGACGACCACCTGGCCGAAGACGGTGCCCTTGTTCCAGCACGAGCACCTCACGACGCCGCGCGCGGCCGGCCCGATCCCGCTGCGCCCGGCCCGGCGCCAGGCGGTCTGCCGTCCCGCCCGGGTGACCGCATACGCCCACACGTGCCGGCGGCAGGCGTCGTAGATCGCGGTGAAACGTTCAGCCTCTTCGTCCACCGCCCGCACCTTCGTCCGTCCCGGCGTCTCGTCACCGGGAAGTGGTCCGGAAGGCCCCATCGTTACCGGCCGGTTCCATAACAAACGCGCCGGGATCAGCGGGGTGCGGTGCCGGTCCGTCCCGCACCGGCCCGGCCGCCTTGACCGAGTCGAGCCCGGCGAGCATCCGGAAGGCCGCCGCCCGCACCTTGGGGGTGACCGGCATGTCGAGGATCAGGCCCTGGGTGACCGTGAACAGCCGCACGTCAGCGGACATGGGATCGCCGGCGGCCTCGGTGCCGTGCCCCCGGTACCACTTCAGCAGTTCCGCCTTGAGCCGGGCGGGGTCGGCGGGCAGCGCGCGCAGGTTCTTCATGGTGACGTTGCGGCCCAGCCAGAAGATCTTGTCGCCGTCGACCAGCGGGGCACGGGTGAGCCTGGGGGCTTGGGCCGTATCTCCAGCCGCATGGGCTTGGACGTTCCGCTCCCCGGAAGCGGCGTGGGGCCGATGGGCACGCGCACGGTGAAGGCCTGCGGGGACCCGGCCCGGCGCCATGCGGCGGCGTCCGCCGGCGTCGCCGGTTCGACGCCCGGGTCCTGGCTGCGGGCATAGGACATGCCGCCGGGGGCGGCGGGCGTCCAGAGTTCGCGGCGCTGCCGCGAGACGACGGTGTAGGCGTCCGCTCCCCGCCCGACCCGGTGGTAGCCGCGGGTGACCGTCGCGACGTGCCGGTACGCGCCGGTGGTCTCCGAGCCGCCGTCGGTGCGGGAGGCGGCGGCCGGCAGCACGGCCCGGGCCGGCGCCCGGTAGCGGCGGGGCGTTCGGCCGCCTCGGCCTCCGAGGTCATGCGCATATCTCCGTCATGAGGGGCAACCCTCCCAGAGTCGTGGTCGGGGCTTTGCCCGTACTCCGGCGATGCCCGCGTTCGCTTTCCCGGCTCGGCCGAAGGTCGTCCCGGATCCCCCCGAGAGGGAATAGGTGGCTCAACCCTCTTGTTAGAGTGGGCAGCAGCAAAGTTGAGTCGGGTCGACTCAATTGATTTGACAAGGCATCCGGCCCGGGGCAACCTTGCCGCTGAAAGAGACTGACAGCCCATGTGCCCGCGCGGCGGGCACCGAGACGGCCGCCCCGGGGGACGGCCGAGCTAGCGACGGAGGACGAAGACCATGGCACGTGCGGTCGGTATCGACCTCGGGACGACCAACTCGGTCGTCGCGATTCTGGAAGGCGGCGAGCCCACCGTCATCGCCAACGCGGAGGGGTCGCGGACCACGCCGTCCGTCGTCGCCTTCGCCAAGAACGGTGAGGTCCTCGTCGGCGAGGTGGCCAAGCGCCAGGCCGTGACCAACGTTGACCGCACCATCCGCTCGGTCAAGCGCCACATGGGCACGGACTGGAAGATCGACATCGACGGCAAGAAGTACACGCCGCAGGAGATCAGCGCCCGCGTCCTGCAGAAGCTCAAGCGCGACGCCGAGGCCTACCTGGGCGAGAAGATCACCGACGCGGTGATCACCGTCCCCGCCTACTTCTCCGACCACCAGCGCCAGGCCACCAAGGAGGCCGGCCAGATCGCCGGCCTGAACGTGCTGCGCATCATCAACGAGCCGACCTCCGCGGCGCTGGCCTACCACCTGGAGAAGGAGAAGGAGGCCACCATCCTGGTCTTCGACCTGGGCGGCGGCACCTTCGACGTGTCGCTGCTGGAGGTCGGCGACGGCGTGGTCGAGGTCAAGGCCACCAGCGGTGACAACCACCTGGGCGGCGACGACTGGGACAACGCCATCGTCAACTGGCTGGTGGAGCGCTTCAAGAACGCCCACGGCGTGGACCTGTCCAAGGACAAGATGGCCATGCAGCGGCTGCGCGAGGCCGCGGAGAAGGCCAAGATCGAGCTGTCCGGCGCCACCGAGACCCAGATCAACCTGCCCTACATCACCGCCTCGTCCGAGGGCCCGCTGCACCTGGACGAAAAGCTCACCCGCGCCGAGTTCCAGCGCATGACCGCGGACCTGCTGGAGCGCTGCAAGGGCCCGTTCAACCAGGTCATCAAGGACGCCGGCATCAGCGTCAAGGACATCGACCACGTGGTGCTGGTCGGCGGCTCCACCCGGATGCCCGCGGTGAGCGACCTGGTGCGCGAGCTGACCGGCGGCAAGGAGCCCAACAAGGGCGTCAACCCCGACGAGGTGGTGGCGGTCGGCGCGGCCCTGCAGGCCGGTGTGCTCAAGGGCGAGGTCAAGGACGTCCTGCTGCTGGACGTCACCCCGCTGAGCCTGGGCATCGAGACCAAGGGCGGCATCTTCACCAAGATCATCGAGCGGAACACCACCATCCCCACCAAGCGGAGCGAGGTGTTCACCACCGCCGAGGACAACCAGCCCTCGGTGGAGATCCAGGTCTACCAGGGCGAGCGGGAGATCGCCGCCTACAACAAGAAGCTGGGCACCTTCCAGCTGACCGGGCTGCCCCCGGCGCCGCGCGGCGTGCCGCAGATCGAGGTCACCTTCGACATCGACGCCAACGGCATCGTCAACGTCTCCGCCAAGGACCTGGGCACCGGCAAGGAGCAGTCGATGGTCATCACCGGCGGCTCGGCCCTGCCCAAGGACGAGATCGAGCGGATGATGCGCGAGGCCGAGCAGCACGCCGAGGAGGACCGCAAGCGCAAGGAGGAGGCCGAGGTCCGCAACCAGGCCGACACCCTGGCGTACTCGACCGAGAAGTTCCTGCGGGAGAACTCCGAGAAGGTCCCCGAGGACGTCAAGAAGGAGGTCGAGGAGGCGGTCGCCGACGTCAAGAAGAAGCTGGAGGGCTCCGACGTCGACGCCATCCGCGCCAGCGCCGAGAAGCTGGCCCAGGTCAGCCAGAAGATGGGCGCCGCCATGTACGCCCAGAGCTCCGGCGAGGGCGCGCAGGCCGGCGGCGCGAACGCGCAGGCCGGCTCCGACCAGGGCGGTGACGACGAGGTCGTCGACGCCGAGATCGTCGATGATGACAAGAAGGGTGGTGCGGCGTGACCTCGCCTTCCCCCAAGAAGGACGAGGAGCGTGAGGGCCTGGTGATCCGCGACCGCCGACGGATCGACCCGGAGACCGGGGAGGCTCGGGAGCGGTCCGCCAAGGACACCGCTTCCAAGCCTTCTGGGGAGTCCGGCGCGCCCAAGCCCTCCGCCCCGTCCGCCGACGCGGAGGAAGTGGCCAAGCTCAAGGCCCAGCTGGAGGAACGCACCGCGGACCTGCAGCGGGTGCAGGCGGAGTACTCCAACTACCGCAAGCGGGTCGAACGCGACCGGGTGGCGGTGCGCGAGCAGGCGCTGGCCAACGTCCTGACCGAGCTGCTGCCGGTCCTGGACGACATCGGCCGCGCCCGCGAGCACGGCGAGCTGACCGGCGGGTTCAAGTCGGTCAGCGAGGCGCTGGAGGCCACGCTCGGCAAGCTCGGCCTGCAGCAGTACGGAGAGAAGGGCGAGCCGTTCGACCCGACCGTGCACGAGGCGCTGGTGCACTCCTACTCCACCGAGGTCACCGAGACGACCTGCGTGGAGATCCTGCAGCCGGGCTACCGGCTGGGTGAGCGGATCCTGCGGCCCGCGCGGGTGGCGGTGGCCGACCCGCAGCCGGAGGAGGACAAGCAGGAAAGCGCCGGCGAGGAGAACTCCGCCGAGGAGTGAGGCGCTGAGCAATGGAGGCGTCCCGGGCGGCCCGCGCCCCATGACCGGGCCGCCCGGGCCCCTCCCCGCACGTCCGGGCAGGAGGGACCCGGCGGGCAGAACCCGATCACGACATCGCAGACTTACAAGACAGGCAAGCTTCAATACGAAAGCGGGGCACAGTGAGCACCAAGGACTTCCTTGAGAAGGATTACTACAAGGCCCTTGGTGTCTCGAAGACGGCCACCCAGGACGAGATCAAGAAGGCCTACCGCAAGCTGGCCCGCAAGTACCACCCGGACGCCAACCGCGGCGACGCCGAGGCCGAAGAGCGCTTCAAGGAGATCTCCGAGGCCTACGACGTGCTCTCGGACGAAAAACGCCGCCGGGAGTACGACGAGGCCCGCAGGCTGTTCGGCGCCGGGGGCTTTCGCCGCGGCCAGGGCGGCGGCTTCGGTTTCGACCTCGGTGACCTGTTCGGGCAGGGGCCAGGGGCCGACCGTTTCGGCGACCTGTTCGGCGGGCTGTTCGGGCGGACCGGCACCCGGGCCGGCGCCCGGCGGGCCCGGCGCGGCGCCGACGTGGAGACCGAGGTGACGCTGACCTTCAGCGAGGCGCTGGAGGGCGTCACCGTGCCGCTCCGCCTCACCAGCGAGGCCGCCTGCGCCAGCTGCCAGGGCACCGGCGCCCGGGCCGGCACCATGCCGCGGGTCTGCCCCTCGTGTGAGGGCACCGGGCAGGAGACCCGCAACCTGGGCAGCTTCGGCTTCTCCGAGCCGTGCCGGGTGTGCCGGGGCCGCGGCATGGTGGTCGACGACCCGTGCCCGACCTGCCACGGCAGCGGACGGGCCACCGGCACCCGCACCATCCAGGCCCGCATCCCGGCCGGGGTGGCCGACGGGCAGAAGATCCGTCTCAAGGGCAAGGGCGCGCCCGGCGAGCACGGCGGGCCGGCCGGCGACCTGTACGTCACCATCAAGGTCACGCCGCACAAGGTGTTCGGCCGCAGCGGCGACAACCTCACCGTCACCGTCCCGGTGACGTTCGCCGAGGCGGCGCTGGGCGCTCAGATCAAGGTGCCCACCCACCGCGGCATGCCGGTCACGCTGAAGATCCCGCCGGGCACCCGCAACGGCCGCAAGTTCCGGGTGCGCGGGCGCGGCGCCCCCCGCCGCGACGGCACCAAGGGCGACCTGCTGGTGACCATCGAGGTGCAGGTCCCGCAGAAGATCGACGACACCATGCGCGAGGCGCTGGAGAAGCTGCGCGCCGCCGAGGACGGCGACGCGCTCCGTTCCGGCCTGCTGCTTCAGGCCAGGGAGTGACTTCCCCTCGGCGGGGGCCGAGGGCCGGTGACCCGGAGGTCGAGGTTGACCCTTCACAGGCCGCCCGACGGCGAAGTCTTCCGGGCCTGCGGCAACGGGCCCCGTCGCCGGGCCGACCGGCCGGCGCGGCGTGAGCAAGGTACGAAGCAAGGATTTCCCGCAGCGGGTCCAGGGGGAAGTCCTTGTCCGGAGATGAGGTGATCCCGTGGACCACTTCGGTGACGACACCCCGGTCTATGTGATCTCGGTGGCGGCGCAGCTTTCCGGGCTGCACCCGCAGACGCTGCGCGCCTATGACCGGATGGGGCTGGTGTCTCCGAACCGGACGGCGGGCCGCGGGCGCCGTTACTCGATGCGCGACATCGTGATGCTGCGCGAGATCCAGCGGCTGTCGCAGGAGGAGGGCATCAACCTCGCCGGGATCAAGCACATCCTGGAACTGCAGCGCGAGACCGAGCGGCTCCGCCAGGAGCTGGCTCAGCTGCGCGCCACGATCGAGGAACTGTCCAACGAACTGGAGTCCACCCGCGCCGTGGCCGCCCGGCTGGCCGCCCAGCTGCGGCACGGCCCGCCCGCCCAGGGCGCCGGCCCGTCCGGCGGCGACCTGGTCCCGATCCGTCGTACCAGCGTTGTGCTATGGCGCGAGCGCAACCAGGGCATCTGACTTCTTCGACACCATCGGGGAGAAATCGTGGACTACAAGCTGACACGAAAAAGCCAGGAGGCGGTGTCGATCGCGGTCCGCCGGGCCGCGGCCGAAGGCCACCCCCAGGTTGAACCGTTGCATTTGCTGGTGGCGCTGCTGGCGCTGCCGGAGGGCACCGCGGTCCCGCTGCTGGAGGCGGTCGGGGCCGACTGGCAGGCGGTGCGCAGCGCCGCCGAGGAACGGCTGGCCCGGCTGCCCAGGGCGGCCGGTTCGACGGTGAGCAGCCCGCAGATGTCGCGGCAGCTCATCATGGCGATGAACACCGCCGGCAACCGCGCCCGGCAGATGGAGGACGAGTACGTCTCCACCGAGCACCTGCTGGTGGGGCTGGCCGCCGACGGCGGTGAGGCCGCCCAGGTGCTGCGCGAGGCCGGGGCCACCCCGCAGGCGCTGCTGGAGGCGTTCGAGAAGGTGCGCGGGCACGCCCGGGTCACCAGCGAGGACCCCGAGGGCACCTACCAGGCGCTGGAGAAGTACGGCGTCGACCTGACCGCCCGGGCCCGCGAGGGCAAGCTGGACCCGGTGATCGGCCGGGACACCGAGATCCGGCGGGTGGTGCAGGTGCTGGCCCGCCGCACCAAGAACAACCCGGTGCTGATCGGCGAGCCCGGCGTCGGCAAGACCGCCGTGGTGGAGGGGCTGGCCCAGCGGATCGTGGCCGGGGACGTGCCCGAGTCGCTCAAGGGCAAGCGCCTGGTGGCGCTGGACCTGGGCGCCATGGTGGCCGGGGCCAAGTACCGCGGTGAGTTCGAAGAGCGGCTCAAGGCCGTCCTGAACGAGATCAAAAGCAGCGAGGGCCAGGTCATCACCTTCATCGACGAGCTGCACACCGTGGTCGGGGCCGGTGCCGCCGAGGGCGCCATGGACGCCGGCAACATGCTCAAGCCGATGCTGGCGCGCGGCGAACTGCGCATGATCGGCGCGACCACGCTGGATGAGTACCGCGAGCGGATCGAAAAGGACCCCGCCCTGGAGCGGCGCTTCCAGCAGGTGTTCGTGGGCGAGCCGTCGGTGGAGGACACCATCGCGATCCTGCGCGGGCTCAAGGGCCGCTACGAGGCGCACCACCAGGTGCAGATCTCGGACGCGGCGCTGGTGGCCGCCGCGGCGCTGTCGGACCGCTACATCACCGCCCGGTTCCTGCCGGACAAGGCCATCGACCTGGTGGACGAGGCCGCCTCCCGGCTGCGCATGGAGATCGACTCCCGTCCGGTGGAGATCGACGAGCTGCAGCGCACGGTGGACCGGATGCGCATGGAGGAGCTGGCGCTGGCCAAGGAGTCCGACGAGGCCTCCAAGCAGCGCCTGGAGCGGCTGCGCCGCGACCTGGCCGACAAGAACGAGCAGCTCAACGCGCTGATCGCGCGCTGGGAGCAGGAGAAGGCCGGGCTGAACCGGGTCGGTGAGCTCAAAAAGCGCATCGACCAGCTGCGCGGGGAGGCCGAGCGCGCCCAGCGCGATGGCGACCTGGAGACCAGCGCCCGCATCACCTACGGGGAGATCCCGGCGCTGGAGAAGGAGCTGAAGGCCGCCGCCGAGCAGGCCGAGAAGCGGGACGCGATGGTCAAGGAGGAGGTCGGCCCGGACGATGTGGCCGATGTGGTGGCCTCCTGGACCGGCATCCCGGCCGGGCGGCTGCTGGAGGGCGAGACCGCCAAGCTGCTGCGCATGGAGGAGGAGATCGGCCGCCGGCTGGTCGGGCAGACCCAGGCGGTCAAGGCGGTCTCCGACGCGGTGCGCCGGGCCCGGGCCGGGGTCTCCGACCCCGACCGTCCCACCGGGTCGTTCCTGTTCCTCGGCCCCACCGGGGTGGGCAAGACCGAGCTGGCCAAGGCGCTGGCGGAGTTCCTGTTCGACGACGAGCGCGCCATGGTGCGCATCGACATGTCGGAGTACTCCGAAAAGCACAGCGTGGCCCGGCTGGTGGGCGCCCCGCCCGGCTATGTGGGCTATGAGGAGGGCGGTCAGCTCACCGAGGCCGTGCGGCGCCGCCCCTACTGCGTGGTGCTGCTGGACGAGGTGGAAAAGGCCCACCCGGAGGTCTTCGACATCCTGCTGCAGGTCCTCGACGACGGCCGGCTGACCGACGGCCAGGGCCGCACCGTGGACTTCCGCAACACCATCCTGATCATGACCTCCAACCTGGGCTCGCAGTACCTGGTGGACCCCACCTTGAGCAGCGAGGCCAAGCGGGAGTCGGTGATGAACACGGTGCGGGCCTCGTTCAAGCCGGAGTTCCTCAACCGGCTGGACGACATCATCCTGTTCGAGGCGCTGTCCACCGAGGACCTGACCCGCATCGTGGACCTGCAGGTCGCCCGGCTGGCCAAGCGCCTGGCCGACCGGAGGCTGAAGCTGACGGTCACCGACGCGGCCCGCGAGTGGCTGGCGCTGACCGGCTACGACCCGCTGTACGGCGCCCGCCCGCTGCGCCGCCTGGTGCAGACCGCCATCGGCGACCAGCTGGCCCGCGAACTGCTGGCCGGCACGATCGGCGACGGCGATGAGGTCGTGGTGGACCTGGACGAGGCCGCCGACCGCCTCACCGTCAAGCCCGCCGCTTCGCTCACCAAGTAAGCCCGCCGCCGCCGGGCGGCCCGATGAAAAACCGCCCCCGATGCTTCGGGGGGCGGTTTTTCATTTCTGCCCGATATTCGGTTGACACCGGCCGCGGGCATGGTGCTAGTGTCGGGGACATGGAGAACTGATCACGGCGGGTTGAGCTCGAAGTCAGCGCCTCATCGGCCGGCTCCTCCGGCGCGCTGCACGCTCCCCATCTCATTCACCCGGTGTTCGTCGTCCCGTTCCACCTGCACGAATATCCGCATTCACGCAGGTGAGGACCGCTCGTCCAGGCATCCGGCTCACGCGGCGTCCCCTGAACGGCGCCTGACCCATGCCGGCCTGCGCACCGGAATCTGCAATCCGGCATCCGGACGACGTCGCCTTACCGGGTTTTCCATTTCGTTCATCACGGTCCACCAAGGCCGTTGTTCGGCATGCCCGGAGGTGCCATTTATGCGAAAGATCGACTCCATCAAAGGCAATGGCAAAAAGGGAAAGAAGGAAGCCGACCCGGCGTTCCGCTTCGGCGGCAGGCACGCCGCGCTGGCCCGGGGCGCCCGCCCCAACGCCCGCCGGCTGCCCACCCGCAACATGACCCGGGGCCGCTGAGCCCTCACCGACCGGGCCGTCCCGCCGGTGCGGGACGGCCCGGTCCGCTCAGCGGACGCCCATGAGAGAGCGTCTGTCCCCTTTCGGGTCAAGGGCCCGTGGGGCGAGGACGGAGCGCGAGCGCCATGCAGGCAGGCCCCGGCACCGGCGGTGCAGACCAAGGCGATCCCACGATCTGGGCCAGGGCCTGGGACAGCAGGACGAGAAGGCATCACCACGGCTGCCCCGCCGACACGGGCGACACCGCGACCATGCGAACCGCCCGACCTTCACCAAATGCCCTGCATCACCACACGTCCCACCAACAAGACCACCACGGAACACCGGGGCGGTCTTTTCGGTGAACACACCGTCCAGGCCGCCTGTGCAGCAAGTACATTGCCGCCCGGTCCGGTGAGCGCGAGACCGCCCACTGCGGTCGCTGGTGAAGGGGGATGCGTGCGCGAAGTCGAGGTCAAGTTCCGGGTGCGGGACGCAGAGTCGCTGCAGGCCGCGCTCAAGGCGCAGGGGATCGAGCCGGGAGAGCCGATCCACCAGGACGATCAGGCATACGCCCCGGTGGGCTGGCGGTTCGGCGACAGCAAACTGGGCGTCTCCTTCGTCCGGCTCCGCACCGTGAACGGACGGCACTTCTTCACGCTCAAGCAGCCTAGGGAGAACGCCCAGTCCTGCCTGGAATACGAGACCGAAGTAGCCGATCGCGAACAAATGCACCATGCGATCGTGCACATGGGCTTCTACCCCACAGTGCGGGTCGCCAAGACCCGGCGGACCGCCAAGGTCGGCGACATCACGCTCTGCGTGGACGACCTGGACGGCGTGGGCACCTTCCTGGAGCTGGAACGCATGATCCCCGCCGATGCCCCGGTCATCGAAGCACAGCGGCAACTCGCCGCCTTCGTCGCCGGCCTGGGCATCGACGCCGAGCACACCGACGAGACCTACGACTCGCTGGTACGCGCAGCCCAAGGATGATCCGACGGCAGTCGTTCCAGGATGCCCCTCAGCACCTGCTCGGGTACGTCCCGCCCGGCATCGTGACGGAGCACCGGCCGACAGGCGGCGCAAAGGCCGCCGCGACGCCCACGTGCGCCTCATCGATCCGCCCGCCCGCGGCTCGATCGCCGTTGCCCGGGAGGGCGCCCGGCTCGGCAGGGGTACCGGTCACTTCGGCATCGCGTTCGATCCAGCCTCCAAGGCCGTCCTTCATCCGCCCTGACACGATGCGTGGCGACCACCCCGACTCACGGAGACACGCCGCCTGAGGAGGCTCACGGCTTCCGCCCTACCGTGCATCCGGGGAGAACCCGCCGACAGTGACGCGCAAGCACGTCGAGGCTAGTGGTCGGGTGGGCTGAGGCGGGCGTTGAGCTGGGGGAGTTCTTTGCGGATGCGGCGGTCCATGGCGCGGGCGAAGTGCTCGTCGGCGACGGTGCGGGCGACCGGGCGCAGGCGTTCCACGGTGCGGGCCAGGCGGGCCAGGTCGGCGGGGGTGGGGTTGTCGCCCAGGGGGTCCAGCAGGTGGCGGCGGGCCAGGCGGACGAAGGCGTAGGCCATGCGGTCGAAGGCGGCCTCCAGCTCCCAGCTGACGGCCAGGATCGCCGACAGGGGGATGCCTTCTTGCACCAGGGCGGCGGTGGCTTCCAGCAGGCGCGGGATGCGGTGGGTCACCCGGTCGCCGTCGACCTTGATGTAGCCCAGTTCCTCGGCCTCGGCGAGGACGTCGGGGGTGAGCTGGTCGCCGAACATCTCGGTCAGTTCGGCCATGGTCATCTCGATCTCGGGCTGCCGGCTCCAGGGGGCGGCCGCCGCCCACTCGAAGCCCAGCAGTTCGCCCACGTCGCGGCCCTGTTCCCAGGCGGCCAGCAGCTCTTCGATGCCGTCCAGGCGGTAGCCGCGCTCCAGCAGTTCGGCGATGAGGCGCAGCCGGTCCAGGTGCGCCTGGGAGTAGTAGGCGACCCGGCCCTGGCGCCGGGGCGGGGGCAGCAGCCTGCGCTCCTGGTAGTAGCGCAGGGTGCGGACGGGAATGCCCGCTTCTTTGGCCAACTCCTCGATCCGGTATTCCCGCTCCGGCCGGCGTGGCTGCGCCATGCTCCCCTCGTTCAAGCCGCCCGCCGGCCGCTCCCGTGCGCTCATGCGCTCACGGTACTGGGCCGGTTTCAGACATTACCAACCGTCACTGGCATGGTCTGGTTCACCGGTCACTCCTCGAAGAAGGGGTCGGCCAGCCAGGCGTGCAGGGCCATCTCCATCTCCAGCCGGCGGTCGGCGGCGTGCAGGTCCTGGCCGAACAGTTCCTGGAGCCGGTGGATCCGGTAGCGGACGGTCTGCGGGTGCACATGCAGCGCCCGGGCGGCGTTTTTGACGTTGAACCCGTGCTGCAGGCAGGTCAGCAGGGTCAGGCCGAGGCGTTCGGCCTCGCGCGGGCGCAGCCGCAGCAGCGGCGCCAGCAGCCGGCGGGCCATCATCCGCGGCAGTTCCGGGCGCTGGAAGAGCACCAGGGTGGGCAGGTGGTCCGCCCAGGAGATCACCGGGCGCCGCCCGGGGCCGCGGGGAATGAGGCCGCGTTCCACCAGCGAGAGGGTCTGCTGGGCCCAGTACCGCGAGGTGCCGACCTCTCTGGCGGAGACGGTCGGGCCGAGCACCGCCACCCAGGGGGCCGGCAGGTCGGCCAGGAACGGCAGCCCGCCCGGCCGTTCGGGGTCGGGCACGATTCCCCAGGGCCGGGAGCCGCGCCCGTCCATCAGCACCTCGGCGGGCAGGTTCGGCGGGGCCGGTTCCTCCCGCTGCGCCCAGTCCTCCGGGGCGTCCCGGCCGCCCGCTTCGTCCAGCGGGGCCAGCAGCAGCACCGCCATGCTGCGCGGCACCGCCCAGCCCGCCTGGGCGGCGGCGTCGGCGATGACCTCGGGCGCCACCGGCGGCTCGGTGGCCAGCAGCGACAGCAGCCGGGTGCGGTGGCGGGCCCGGTCGCCGCCCTGGCGGGCCAGTTCCCGGCGGTGTCCCTCGGCGGCCGCGGCGGCCAGCTCGTCCAGCGTGGTGAACACCATCTCGGCGAACACCCGGTACACCTCGCCGGGCAGCCGCAGCCGCTCGGACTGGACGGCCAGCCAGCGCAGCGCCGCCCGCGCCCCGGCCCGCAGCGCGGCCTGCAGCAGTTCCAGGCCGCGGCCGGCGCGGGCCTCCTCGGCGCCGGCCTCCATGAAGTGCTCCAGCAGGTGGCGCGGCCAGGTGGGGGCCGGGCCGCCCATCAGGTTGGCGAACTCGGCCACGGTGCGGCGGGTGGCCTCGGCCATCTCGGCCCTCCGCTCCGGCGCCTCCCGCCAGGCGTACTCGGGCACCTGCGCCCGGACCTCGTCGAAGATCTCGGTGGCCAGGTCGGCCTGGTAGCGGCGCAGCAGGGCCGCCGCCTGCGGCGGCACCAGGCTCCAGGGCGGCACCTGGCGGTCGCTCGCCATCAGCGTCATGGCGGGCCGCCTATCGCCGCGGCAGACCGAACGCAGCGGCCCGCCGCCGCGTTCTTCCTCGGCGTCCCCCTGCCCTCGTCCCGCCCCACGTCGCCATTTCGCCCACCTCACCCTGTGGCCCGATACATGCCAGTCACAGCTGGCACAGTGCAGGCTACGTCACATTCCTACCGGCAGGTAACCCTCTTGACAGAAGTAGTCGCCCGGTTACCCGCCGCCTGCGGCACGGCCGTCCTCTCCGCACCGGCGATGCGAGGGGGATGGCCTATGCGGAGAGGACGGCCCCACCAAAGGAGCCGGGCGGTCATGGCGAGCTTCGGCGGAGCAAAGACACCGCCCGGCTCCGGCTCAAAGCACCGGGACGGTCACCCCGCTCCCGCGTGGTCGTCCCGGCGCGCGTCCGCAAGACGGCCGGTCACCGTCAGGTAGCCGTCGGGGCTGATGCGGCCGGTCTCACCGGTGCGCAGCCAGCCGTCGTGAAAGTCGCCGGGCGCCTCGTCCCGGTGGTAGGAGCCGGCGATCCACGGGCCGCGCAGCTGCAGCTCACCGACGCTGAAGTCGTCGTGCGGCAGCGCCGCGCCGTCCGGGCCGACCAGCCGGGCCTGCACCGAGGCCGGCAGCCGGCCTTGGGCGAGCCGGTAGTGGCGGGCGCCCGCACCGGTCGCGTCGGCGGGCGGACGGGCCGGCGCCGCCGCCGCTCCCCACACGTGCAGCAGCGTGACGCCGCGCCGCTCATAGCCCTCCAGCAGGTCGGGAGAGCAGGGCCGGCCGTCGGCGAACACCTCGGTGAGGGAAGAAAGATCGGCGTCGGGGTCGGCCTCGATGTGCGCCAGCAGGTCCCGCCAGACCCGCAGGGGAGCCGCGCCCTTGGTGGGACGGGACGCGGCGATGAAGCCCGCCAGCGCCTGCGGCGCCTGGAAACAGTCGGGCATCGCCAGCGACGCCCCGGTCAGGAAGGCCAGGTAGGGCAGCCCCCAGCCCAGCGCGCACGACGGCGGGACGACCGCCAGCACCTTGTCCCCCGACGACAGGCCGAAGGCGTCCGGCATGGCCGCGCTCAACGCGTGCAGGTAGATCGACCGGTGACTGTGCACGACGCCCTTGGGCGCCCTGCTCCCATCGCCGGCGTAGCAGATCGCGGCGGGCGCCCGTTCGTCCAGGTCGGGCCAGGGGTAGGCCGGCGGACGGCCGTCCAGCAGCGCGGCGTACTCGTGCACGGTCACCCCGGAGGGGACGGCCGGGCCCGCGCCGGTGCCGCCGGCCCGGTTGACGATCACGTGCTCGACGGTCTTCATCTGCGGCAGCAGCGGCCCCAGGTGCGGCAGCAGCGCCTCGTCGGCGATGAGCACCCGGTCCTCGGCGTGCTCGGCGAGGCGGACGATCTGCTCGCCGGGCAGGCGCGCATCCAGCGGGTGCAGCACCGCGCCCATGCTCGGCACGGCCAGGCAGGCCGTCAGGTGCTCGGCGTTGTTCCACATGAACGTGCCGACCCGGTCGCCCTCGCCGACCCCCAGCTCGCCCAGCGCGTGCGCCAGCGCGGCGGCGTCCGCCCCGATCCGGGCGTAAGGGACGCGGCGCAGGCCGCCCGGTGCGGCGGTGTCCACCGTCGCCGAGGCGTGCAGTGCGGCGCCGTGCTCCAGCAGCCGGCGGATCTGCAACCGGGCGTCCTGCATCGTGCTCAGCATCGGCGGCTCCTGCTCGGAGGAAGGCGGGCTCAGTCGGCGGAGGCGGCCCGCCGGTCCGGCTCGGACAGGGCGGCCGAGGCGGCGGCCCCGCCGGCGCCGACCAGGCCGGTGTCGCCGCCGGCGGCCAGCCAGCGCGTCTCGAACTCGGCCATCACCCGCCGGGCGTGCCGGGTGACGACCGCCGGGATCAGGCCCCGCACCAGCTGCATGGCCGGCAGCCAGCGCTGCCCGTAGACGTGGGCGCGGCGCCGCACGATGCCGTCCACCAGCCGCTCGACGGTGGGCTCCAGCGGATAGGTGCGGTTGGCGGGGAACGGCAGCCCGGCGCGCATCTGTCGCAGCACCTCGTTCTGGTCGGCGCCGCGCACCATGTCGGTGTCGGTCCAGCTCAGGTAGCCGATGCCGACATCGACCCCGTGGGCGGCCAGCTCGGCCCGCAGGCTGTGGGCGAACGCCTCGACCCCGGACTTGCTGGCGCAGTAGGCGGCCATCATGGGCGCGGCGCACAGCGCGGCCAGCGAGGCGACCTGGAAGAAGTAGCCCTTGCTCTCGCGCAGCGCGGGGATGAAGGCGCGGGCGGTGGTGACGCTGCCCAGCAGGTTGACCTCGATGACGCGGGCGAAGGTGCGGGGGTCGGAGTGCTCCACCGGCCCGCCGGTGGCGATGCCGGCGTTGGCGATGACCACATCGACCCGCCCGTAGCGGGCCCTGATCTCGCTCGCCGCCTTGGCCATGGCGGCGTCGTCGGTGACGTCCACCTCCCACCAGCCGGCGTGCTCGCCGCAGGACTCGGCGACCTCGGCCAGGCGGGTGGGCTCCAGCCCGAGCAGGGCCAGCCGGGCGCCGCGGGCGGCCAGTTTCCGGGCCAGCAGCTCGCCCAGGCCCCGGGCCGCCCCGGTGACCACCACGACCCGGCCGTCCATCCGCGGCTGCCGGCCCGCTTTCGTCATAGTGCCGACCTTTCTGCTGCTCGAGGGCCACACTGCCAGCCTGAGCTGGCAATGACGGCAGAGTAGACCATTGTCGCTACTCGCGGGTAGCCCTCAGATAGCGCGAATTCTCCCAGCACCACCGGGCGCCGCCGCGGCCGGAAGATCCTCCGCGTCCGCCAGTCGGGGCTGGCAGCCGATTCCCCAAGGCGCCGGAATCCGCCGCTTCGCGCAGTGGACGCGCACCCCCCGGGTGCACTACAGATGCCAAGCATGACCGAACTGGTTCTGGGGCCGCTGCTCCGCCACGTCGACGACCGCACCGCGACCGTCTGGGTGGAGACCGACCGCCCCTGCACGGTCGAGGTGCTCGGCTCGTCCGCGCCGACCTTCACCGTCCACGGCCACCACTACGCCCTGGTGGAGGTGACGGACCTGGAACCAGGGTCGCGCACCCCCTACCGGGTGCTGCTGGACGGCCGTCCCGTCTGGCCCGAGCCGGGCGAGCGGCGCTTTCCGCCCAGCGTGATCCGCACCCGGCGGCCCGGCGAGGCGGTGCGGCTGGTCTTCGGCTCCTGCCGGCGCAGCCCCGACCCCGGCGGCGTGCACGGACCGGACGCCCTGTCGGCGTACGCGCACCGGCTGGCCGCCTCCGAAGACGCCGAGTGGCCGAGCGCGCTGCTGATGATCGGCGACCAGGTGTACGCCGACGAGCTGGGCCCGGAAATCGAGGAGTTCATCCACCGGCGGCGCGGCGCCGGCAGCGAGCCGGTGGGCGAGCTGGCCGACTTCGAAGAGTACGCCCACCTGTACCGGCTGGCCTGGCGGACCGACCCGGCCGTCCGCTGGCTGCTGTCCACCGTCCCCACCTACACGATCTTCGACGACCACGACGTGCGGGACGACTGGAACACCTCCCACGCCTGGCGCGAGCGGATGTGGGCGCTGCCGTGGTGGCGGCGGCGCATCGTCGGCGGGATCGGCTCGTACTGGATCTACCAGCACCTGGGCAACCTGTCGCCGCGGGAACGGGCCGCCGACTCGCTGTATGCGGCGGTGCGGCGGGCCGGCGGCGACGCCGGCGAGATCCTGGACGAGTTCGCCGAGCGGGCCGACAAGGACCCCGCCTGCGCGCGCTGGAGCTTCACCCGCGACTTCGGCGGCACCCGCCTGGTCATGGTGGACAGCCGCTGCGCCCGGCTGCTGACCCCCGGCCGGCGCGCCATGCTGGACGACTCCGAGCAGCGGTGGCTGACGCAGCAGCTGCGCGGCGGCTTCGACCACCTGCTGATCGCCAGTTCGCTGCCCTATCTGCTGCCCCGCTCCATCCACCACGCCGAGAACTGGAACGAGGCGGTGGCCGGCGGCGCCTGGGGACGGGCCCTGGCCGGCCTCGGCGAGAGGATGCGGCAGGCCGCCGACCTGGAGCACTGGGCGGCCTTCGAGGCGTCCTTCCGCACGATGGCCCGCGACGTGCTGGCGGTGGCGCGCGGGGAGCGCGGCCCGGCACCGGCCTCCGTGGCGTTCCTGTCCGGGGACGTGCACTACTCCTATCTGGCGAAGGTGACCGCCCCCGTCACCGGCGCCGCCCCGATCTCCCAGGTGGTCTGCTCCCCGCTGCGCAACCCGCTGGCCGGCCCGTTCCGCTGGGCCAACGTGCTGGCCTGCAAGCCGGGACTGGCCGCGCCGCTGCGCGCGCTGGCCGCCGCGGCCGGCGTCCCCCGGCCGCCGCTGAAGTGGCGCATCACCCGCGGGCCGTGGTTCGACAACATGATCGCCACGATCGAGATCTCCGGCCGCGACTGCCGGGTGCGCTGGGAGGCCGCCACCGGCGGCGGCCGTCTCGCCGAACGCGGCACGGCCGCGCTGTCGGCCTGATCCGGACCAAAACGATCATTCGGACGGCCGCCTGTCCATCGACTCGTTATGTGACCTCGTTGTAAAGATCATGGGGAGGCATTCCAGACTGCCGGAACTGCTGGTAGCGTCCCGGTCGCAGTGTTGGTGAGGGCTGTCGTTGTGAATCTGTGATCGAGAGGTCGTAACGGCTTACGTCGCAGCAGGGCTTCATTACGCTAGTGAGGCCCGGGCCCCTGCGCAGGCCCGCGTCCGTATAACCGGTATGCGAGCCACCGGCAGGAGCGACGACGGTCCTCCCGGCCCGTTCGCGGAGTCGGCCCTAAAAGGGGTCCCGTATCGATGAAGGGCGGTGCGGCATGGATCGCTGTGCGCTGTTCGTGGACGCCGGCTATCTGCTGGCAGACGGCGCGATGGCGGTGCATGGAACCCGCCATCGCGAGGCCGTCTCCTGGGACTTCGCCGGGCTCCTGCAGCTGCTGAGCAACCTGGGCCGCGAGCGCACCGGTCTGCCGCTGCTGCGCTGCTACTGGTATGAGGCCACCGTCGAGGGACGGCGCTCCCCCGAGCACGAGGCGCTGGCCGACCTGCCCGGGCTCAAACTGCGGCTGGGACGCATCCGGCCGGGCCGCCGCGAGGGCGTGGACGCCGAGATCCAGCGGGATCTGATGACGCTGGCCCGCAACCGGGCCATCGCGGATGCGGTGCTGGTGGGCGGGGACGAGGACATGGCCCCGGTCGTCGCCGAGGCCCAGGAGTTCGGCGTGCGGGTCACCGTGGTGCACGTGGCGGTGGACGGCAACTGGACCATCTCCCGGGTGCTGCGCCAAGAGTGCGACGACCTGATCGAGATCGGCGCCGGTCACCTGCGCCCCTACGTCAATCTGATCAGCGGGCTCGACCAGGGCAAGGGCGGCTCGGTGTCCCCGCTGTCCAACGGGCACGGCAGCACCGGCAGCGGCGGCCGCACCACGATCGCGCCGCTGCAGACCACCGGACCGCTCAGCAGCCCGCCCCCCGGCTCCCCGATCACCGGGCAGCCCGTCGGCGGCGGGTCCTCTTCGCCCACCGCCGGTGCGACGCCGGCCCCTTCGGGCAACGCGAACGGCGGGCAGGGATATGGCGGCGGCATGCGCGCTTTGGGCGGGTCCGCTCTGGAGCAGCCGTCCGGGCCGCCGCCCCCGAGCGCGGGTTTCAGCGGGGCGGGCGGCACGAGCGGGTCGTCGGCGGCCTCCACCGGGCCGCAGCTGCCCCCGCCGCCGGTCCAGCCGTCGACCGCGCCGGCTCCCGCCTCTCCTCCCGCCGCGCCCGGCGGCGGAACGGGCCCCTATAACGCCTCCCCGGCTCCGGCGGCGCCGCCGTCCCGCCCGTCCGGACCGCAGCCGGCCGTACCGCCCGCCCCCTACAACGGCCCCCAGCAGCTGTCTCCGGTGCCGGCGGCTCAGCAGAACACCCCCACGCTGGCGGACGCGGTGAAGGCCGCGCACAAGGAAGGCCAGGACTTCGGCGAGTCGGTCGCCCGGGACGCGCCCGCGCTGTGGCTGGAGGCGGTGCTGGCCCGCAAGCCGCGGATGCCCTCTGACCTGGAGGCCCGGCTGCTGCAGGGGTCCTCGCTGCCGATCGACTTCCTGCTGCACGACGAGGTGCGGCACGCGCTGCGCCGCGGCTTCTGGGACGCCCTGGAGCGCTCGCGCCGCTGAAGGATCGCCGCCGGGCGGCGTCTCCCCCTTGCGCAGCGGTGCTCTTCGCCCACGCTCCGGCTTCAGGAACTGCCGGAGCCTGAGGCCAGGCGGCGGATAAGGCTCACCGCTCGGCGGACTCGCTGCTCTCCGGGGTTTTCTCCGCGACCTCCTCGGTGCCGCCGGCCAGGTCCTGCGCCGCCCACTCGGCCCATTCACGGATGGCCGTCATCTGCCGGATGCCCAGTTCCAGGGCGTGCCGCCCGAACCGGTGGGGAGCCGAGTCGGCCAGGCCGCGCAGGTTCTGCAGCTCCCTGACGCGCTCGGCGTAGAAGGCCGCCTCCCGCTGCAGCACCTTGACCGCCTCGGCGGGGTCGAGCAGCGGGAGCAGGAAGGCGCGCAGCGCGCCCTCGTTGCGGCGGGTGGGGGCCGGTTCGGCGTGCTGCAGCCAGCGCGTCACGGCCTCCCGGCCGGCCGGGGTGATCGCGTAGGTCTTGCGTCCCCGGGGTCCTTCCTGGGCGACCTCGATCAGCCCTTCGGCGGCCAGCCGGTTGAGCTCGGGATAGATCTGGCTGTGCTGGGCGTACCACACGAACGCGAGCGAGGCGTCGAAGCGCTGGGTCAGGTCGTATCCGCTGGCGGGACCGAGCCCTGCCAACAAGCCGAGCACGGCCATGCGCAGCGACATAGATCACCTCCTTCGGCCATGCTACCACTCAGTGCTTACATGAACCCTTTGACATGTATCGCCTTACATGTCATCTTATGGGCATCGTCTCCGGCAGGAGGGGAGCCAGTCATGTCCGCAACGCAGGCCCCCGCGACCGAGGGCCGGGAGTTGGAGTCCGGTCCCTCGCGCTGGCTGATGGTCGCAGTGCTGGGCGGGATGTTCCTGTCCATGCTGGACCAGACGATCGTGGGCCCGGCGCTGCCGGACATCACCGCCGACATCGGCGGCGAGAACCTCTACTCCTGGTTCGTCTCCGCCTACCTGCTCACCACCACGGTCAGCGTCCCGCTGTATGGACGGCTGTCGGATGTGTACGGGCGCAAGCCGCTGCTGCTCACCGGACTGGGGATCTTCATCGCCGGTTCGGCGCTGTGCGCCCTGGCGCAGACCTCCTGGCAGCTCATCGCCGCGCGCGCGCTGCAGGGACTGGGCGCCGGCGCGCTGATCCCGCTGTCGCTGGCCCTGCTGTTCGACCTGTTCCCGGGCAGGGCGATGGGCAAGGTGCAGGGCTGGATCGGCGCCGTCATGGGGGTGAGCTACGTGACCGGCCCCATGCTGGGCGGCCTGCTCAACGACCATGCCGGCTGGCCCTGGATCTTCCTGGTCAACGTGCCCATCGGGGTGGTGCTGGCCGCCGTGGTGGTGATCCGGCTGCCCCACCGCCCGGGCACGGCCGAGCGGGCCCGGCCCGACTACCTGGGGATCGCGGTCTTCTCCGCGGCGGTCAGCCTGCTGATGGTGGGGCTCACCCAAAAGGGGCTCACCGGAGCCGACGGCCGCCTGCACCACTGGACCGACTGGCCGGTGCTGGGGTACCTGCTGGCCGCCCTCGCGCTGCTGGCGGTCTTCCTGCTCATCGAGCTTCGGGTCAGCGAGCCGCTGATCCCCCTGGGCCTGTTCCGCAACCCCGTCTACACCGCGACCAACGTGGCATCCTTCGCCACCGCCTTCGCGATGTACTCGGCCATCATCTTCCTGCCCCGCTACCTGCGGGACGCCCGTGACTACAGCGCCGTGGCCTCCGGGGTGCTCATCTACCCGCTGCTGATCGGCATCGTGGTGGGCAGCTTCGCCGCCGGTGCGATCATCGGGGCCACCCGGCGCTACAAACTCCTGCTGGCCTCCGTGCAACTGCTGACGGGCATCGGCGCGGTGTGCTTCCTGTGGCTGGAGGCGGACACCCCCCTGCCGGTGCTGTCGGTGTGGATGGCGACCCTGGGCCTGGGGATCGGGCCGATGCTGTCCGGACTGACCATCACCGTGCAAAACAGCGTCCCGATCGAGCACATCGGGACCGCCACCGGCAAGGTCACCTTCTTCCGGCAGATCGGGGGAGCGGTCGCGCTCACCTTCGCCGGGTCGATCTACATGGAGACCATGACCGACCACGCCCCGGCGGTCGGTCCGCAGCAGGCCGCGGCCGAGGCGGCCGCCCAGGTGCTCCCGTTGCTGGGGGCGCTGGGAGCGGGCACGGCGTTCCTGGCCATGCTGCTGGTCCCCCGGCGGCCGCTATGGCTGCTGGGCGATGGCGGCGATTAGCGCTTCTCAAGCTCACGCCGCCCTGCGACCACATTTCCCAGACCGTTATGCCAAGGAGCGTGGTCACCATCTCGCCGCATCCAGGCCGCCCCGAAAACCGCCGCTCCTCACCGGCCCGCCGGCGGCCCGCTCCAGGCGCCGGACATTTGAATGAGCCGAACCGGCGGCACGGGCCGGCGACACCGCCACCGACCCTCGATACGGCATTTCTGCCACCACATTTTGGGACACCCGATAAATCTGCTCCGACATGCCGCCCCAAACCTCCGCCGCAGATTTGAAACAGTGATTCACCTCACATTGACGCCCCTCACTCCGCATTTTAACGTCATATCAACACAACACATCACACAAATTTGACTGGGGCCGAACTCGTGGATTCACATACATCTGCTGAAAGCAGTTCAAGAATCCCCGAAACACGCCTTGAAGAGATTCCGCAAGGCTGGAAGTCGCAGGTCGGAGCAAACGGCGGGTACCTGGCCGCCACCGCGTTGCAGGCGCTGGCCGGCGCATTCGGCGACGGGTGGCGGGCCCGCTCGCTCAGCGTCCACTTCGCCTCCCCCGTCACCCCGGGACCCGTTCTGATCAGCACGAATGTCGAGCACACCGGGAGACGGACGGGCATCGCGCAGGCACGGGTGAGCCAGGGAGAGCGCCTTGCGCTGACCGCGACGGCGACCTTCACCCCCGGCCTGTCCGGCCCGGAGTTCACCGAGGCGGCCATGCCGAACGTCCCCGAAGCCGACCTTTGCCAAGTACTTCCCGAAATCCCCGACCTGCTTCCAGAATTCTTTACTCAATTCGAACATAGACCCTGTCTGGGCGCACTTCCGTTCAGCGGGGCGACCGACTCGCAAACCGCCTCCTGGGTCCGCCCCAGGGACCTGGTCTACAAAAACGAAGAAGCACTGCTCACCGTGCTGAGCGACTGCTGGATGCCGGCCATGTTCACCCGGCTCCCGGAGCCGAAAACAATGGCCACGCTCAGCATGAACATCCACTTTCGGAACGCTCCCGGCGGCCTGCGGGAACCAGGCCGGGAACATCTGCTGGTCGTCGCGCATTCCCGGCTGGCGCATTCCGGACTGTGCGACCAGCACATCGACATATGGAGCGCTCCCGGAACGCTGCTGGCCCAGGCGCATCAGCTGTGCATGCTGCTGGAGCCGCGCGGCGGAACCCAAGACCACCACCGATCCGACGATCGAGAAATGAGCACGATATGAACACCTCGCACGGCCACTGGAGGATCACTCCCGCCGGGCCGGCGACCGGCCTCGGCGGATGCGGGGGATGGTCGTTGTCCGCCGCGGACGGCGCCCGCTTCACCGACTCGGGAGGGGTCGACCTGGCCGACGCGCTGCGGCTGGGCCGCGCCGCGGAACGCACCGGGCCCGCGGTGCTGGCGCGCGCCCTGACCGAGCGGGAGCTTTGCGAGTGCCGGCTGGCGGGCGACCGGTTCATCACCGAGGCGGCCATCCGGTTCTCCATCAAAGAAAGCGTCGTCAAGGCGCTCGGCGGGCTGCCGCCGGGAGGACGGCTGCGCGACATCGAGGTGGGCCCGGCCGCCGGGGACGCGCTGCACCGCCGGGTCCGCCTGCACGGCCCCGTCCGGGAGCGCGCGGCGGCCCGGTCCGGGGAGGAGCTGCGCGCGGGCGCCGCCGAGTGGGCTCCGGGACTGGTCCTGGGCTGGGCGATCGGAACCACGGGACGGTCATGATGGAGACGACCGCGTCACCGGCCGCGCCGGTCTTCGTCTTCCCCGGCCAGGGCAGCCAGTACCCGGGAATGGGACGCGACCTGGCCGCCTGCGGACCGGTGGCCAGGGAACTGGCCGCCCGGGCCGAGACCGCCACCGGGCTGGCGGTCTGGGAGCTGATGCACCGCGCCGACGCCGCCGCCCTCGCCGACCCGGAGGTCGCGCAAGTCCTGGTGTTCGTGGCCGGCGCGGCCCACTGGCGGGCGTTCACCGAGCGGGGGTGCCGTCCCGCCGCCGTGGCCGGGCACAGCCTGGGCGAGTACACCGCGCTGCTGGCCGCCGGCTGCCTGGACTGGGAACAGGCGCTCTCCCTCGTCCACACCAGGGGCAAGGCGATGGCCCGGGCCGCGCGCCGCACACCGGGCGCCATGGCGGCGATCGTCGGGATCCCCGCCGAACGGCTCGAGCAGATGTGCCGGCAGGTGGCCGACCGCTCCGGGCAGACGGTGGTCATCGCCAATCACAACACCCACCGGCAACTGGTGGTGTCCGGGCACGCCGAGGCGGTCGAGCTACTGATCGCCCAGGCCCGCGACGCCGGGGCGCTGCGCGCCCGCCGGCTCCCCGTCGGCGGCGCCTACCACAGCCCGCTGATGGAGCCCGCCGAACGGGAGATGGCCTCCGCCCTGGACCGGGTGAGACTGCGACCGCCGCGCCTGCCGCTGGTGTCCAGCGTGACCGGACGGCAGGTCACCGACATCGACGCCTACCGGGACGTCCTGCGCGGCCAGATCACCGCCCCGGTGCGCTGGGACCGGTGCATGGCCGCCCTGCTGGAGCACGGCGCGCGGACCTTCATCGAGACCGGGCCGGGCCGGGTGCTCACCGGGCTGGGCCGGGAGCTGGCCCGCCAGGCCAAGCACCACAGCGCACAGCAGGCCCTCCGGATGCCGGACCTGTGGCGGCCCGCACGGCAGGGCACCGCGCCGCCTCTTGGCGGCGGCCGCCCCGGAACCACCCCCTTTTCGACCATGGAGGCCCGGCGATGAACGTTGAGGGCAAGGTGGCCCTGGTGACGGGCGCGTCCAAGGGCATCGGGCTGGCGATCGCCCGCAGCCTCGCCGAGGGCGGCGCGCGGGTCCTGCTGAACTACCGCAGGGACGAGGAGGCCGCGCAGCGGGCGCTGGCCGAGATACGGGCCCTGTCGCCGGACTCGGCGCTGATCCGGGCCGACGTCGGCGACCCGGAGGCGATCAGCCGGATGTTCCGCACCGTCAAGGCCGACTACGGCGGGCTGGACCTGTTCGTCAGCAACGCCGGCATCACCGACGACGGATACGCGCTGATGATGAGCCGGCGCAAGTGGCAGTCGGTGATCGACACCAACCTCACCGGCGCCTTCCTGTGCTGCCAGGCGGCCGGGCGGATGATGCTGGCCCGGCGCCGCGGGGCGATCGTGGCGGTCGGCTCCACCAGCGGGCTCGTCCCGCCGGCCGGGCAGGTCAACTACGCCGCCTCCAAGGCGGGGCTCTTCAGCCTCGTCCGGGTCCTGGCCAACGAACTGGGCCAGTACGGCGTGCGGGTCAACGCCGTCGCCCCCGGCTTCATCGACACCGCGATGACCCGGGCGATGCCCCCCGGCCGGCTCAAGGAGCACCTGCAGCACGTCCCGCTCGGCCGGGTGGGACGCCCCGAGGAGGTCGCCCCGCTGGTCCGCTTCCTGCTGTCGGAGGAGGCCTCCTACGTGACCGGCGCGGTGATGGTCGTCGACGGCGGGCTGACCAGCTGATCGCCGGCCGCCGCCCTATCCCCCATCCCGTCCAGAAAGGAGACAGCTCATGCCCATGACCCTCGCCGAGGCCCGCAGCCGGGCGGCCCGCCGCCAGGAGCTGTGCAGCGCCGTCAAGAAACTGATCGTCGACCGGCTCGACCTGGACGTGGACCCGGCGCTGATCGGCGACGACCAGCCCCTGTTCGGCCGGGGGCTGGAACTGGACTCCATCGACACCCTGGAGCTGGCCGTCTCCATCCAGGAGGAGTTCGACGTCGTGATCGACGACGACGACCGGGAGAGCCTGATGTCCATCAACCGCCTGGTGGACCACCTGGAGGCGAACCTGCCGTGACCGTCGCGCCTGCGTTCGCCGCGCTCGACGCCGACGACATCGCCCGGATGCTCCCGCACCGTCACCCCTTCCTGCTGCTGGACCGGGTGATCGAGCTGGAGCCGGGGGTGGCGGGCACGGCCATCAAGAACATCTCCGTCAGCGATCCGGTGCTGGCCGGTCACTTTCCCGGCCGGATGATCTACCCGGGCGTGCTGCTGGTGGAGTGCATCGCCCAGCTCGCCGCCGTCGTCTACGGCTCGGGCGCGCTCAGCGCGGCCGGCTCGGCGGACCTGTCGGCGGCGGCCGGCCGGGTCGGCTACCTCGCGGAGATCAGCCGGGTGAAGTTCCTGCAGCCGGTGCGCCCGGGCGACCAGCTGCTGATCAAAGCGAAGACCACCACCCGCGTCGGCTCCCTGATGTCCGTCCAAGGCCAGATCTCGGTGGGCCGTGACCTGGTCATGACCGCCCGGCTGGGCGTCACCGAACGCACCGACCACTGAGCCTTTTCACGCACGTGCCCGAGGTCGTGACGCCGCAGGTCACGGCATCGGCTGCGGCCCGCGGCAGCGGCGCGTTGCAAACGGCTCACCGAAGCCCCCTTTCCGTTCCGGCCGGCGTTCGGCGACGGGCGGCGGTGCCCGTCCACCCCCGCCCGCACGCCGCGGCCGCACAACTCCCTCCGTCCGACCGCGAAGAGGAGACAGGCGTCCGACATGAACGAAGTGCACACCTCGATCGAGGACGAGTACACGGCGCTGCGCAACGGCTGCGGCCTCATCGACTACCAGGGGATCGGGCTGTTCCAGGTTCAGGGACCGGGCGCGATCAGGTTCCTGAACGAGGTCACCACCCGCAACATCGAGTTCCTGCTGGAGGAGCAGTCCTCCACCGCCCTGGTGCTCGACGACGCCGGGCATGTCATCTCCGACGTGCTCGTCCACTGCCAGGGGACGGAGTTCCTGGTCGAGGTCGAGCCCGCGCGGCGCGCCCGCACCTGGGAGCACCTGCGGGCGGTGGCCGAGTCGCTGGACTACGTGGAGCTCACCGACGTCAGCCCGGCCCGGCGGGTGTTCGGGGTCGAGGGGCCGGCCTCCTTCCGCATCGCCCAGCACTTCCTGTCCTTCCCGGTCAGCTCGCTGGCCTACCGGGGCTTCACCACGGTGCGCTGGCGCGACCATGAGCTGCTCCTCAGCCGGACCGGCGTGACCGGCGAGTACGGCTACAAGTTCCACATCGATGCGGCCGGCGCCGAGGAACTGCGGCAGGAGCTGCGCTCGCTGGGAGCGCTGCCCGTGGGGTCGGCCGCACTGGACATCTGCCGCACCGAGATGCGCTTCGTCGACCTGGACGCCGAAGGCGGCCGGGAGTGCTTCCCCTTCGAGGTCGGCCTGCAGTGGATGGTGGACATGCACCACGACTTCCGCGGCAAGGAGGCCCTGGCCCGCCGGATCGACGAGGGCTTCCCGCGCCGCCCGGTGTGCTGGACGGCCGATCCGGAGCTGGCCGCCCCGCCCGCCCCCGGCACCGCGCTGTCCATCGAGGGCCAGCCGGTCGGCGAGGTCACGCACGCCGTGCGCTCCCCCGGCCTGGGCCGGGTGATCGGCACGGCACGGCTGGATGAGACGGTGGCCGCCGTCGACGTGGAGCTCACCTTGGCGGGCGCCGCCTCGCCCGCGGTGCGGACGGTGTCGGCCCCGTTCCTGATCCCGGCGAGCTTCAACGTCAAGCCGGAGTGATCCCGATGGCATCGGCGAACACTCGGGAACACGCCCCCGAAGGCGTCGTCATCACGGGCCTGGCGGTGGTGTGCGCGCTGGGTTCCCAGACCGAGCAGGTGTGGCGCGCGGTCCGCGACGGAGAGTGCGGCGTGCGCCCCACCCGGCACATCGACGTGTCCACCCTGACCTGCCGCTACTCGGCCGAGATGGTGCAACTGCCAAGATCGGGGCCGCAGCGGCGGGACCGGGCCACCACGATGACGCTGCAGGTCGGGCAGGCCGCGATCGAGTCGGCCGGACTGCACCCCCGGCAGCTGGACCCCTACCGCTTCGGCGTGGCCATCGGCACCTCGGTCGGCGGGCTGGAGTCCGGCGAGCGGTTCCACGCCGAGCTCATCCACCGCGGCCTGGAGGAGACCGACCGCACCCACCTGCTGTCCTATCCGCTGTACACCTCGGCGGACGAGCTGAGCACCGCCTTCGGCGCCAAAGGACCGAAGGTCGTCATCTCCAACGCCTGCGCGGCGGGCGCGAACGCCATCGGTTACGCGGCCGACGCGCTGCGGCTGGGCCGGGCCGACGTCATGCTCGCCGGCGGCGTGGACCCCATCGACATCCTGTCGCTGGCCGGGTTCGACAGCCTCAAGGCCCTGGACTCCCAGCCGTGCGCCCCCTACTCCCGCAGCGGCGGGCTCAGCCTGGGAGAGGGCGCGGCGATCCTGGTGCTGGAGACCGAGTCGCACGCCGCGGCGCGCGGCGCCACCGTGCTCGGGCACGTGCTGTCGTACGCGCTGACCAGCGACGCCCACCACGCCACCGCCCCCGACCCGGGCGGCGAGGGGGCCCGCCGCGCCATGGCGGGGGCGCTGGCCGAGGCGGCGTGCGGGCCGGAGGAGGTGGACTACGTCAGCGGGCACGGCACCGGAACCCCCGCCAACGACAGCGCGGAGCTGCGGGCCTTCGGCAACCTGTTCCCCGACCCGCAGCGTCCCCCGGTCAGCAGCACCAAGTCGCAGGTGGGGCACACGCTCGGCGCGGCCGGGGCGATCGAGGCGGCGATGTGCGTGCTGGCGCTGCGCGACCAGGTGCTGCCCCCGACGGTCAACGTCGCGCCCGACCGCACCCCCGCCCGCGACATCGTCCCCGGCCGGGGCCGCCCGCACCGCATCGAGACGGTGCTGTCGAACTCCTTCGCCTTCGGCGGCAACAACTGCTCGATCCTGCTCGGCCGCCGCCCCGGCCCCCGACGCCGCCCGGCCCCGCGCCGGGTCGTGGTGACCGGTGCCGGCGTGGTCTCCCCGCTGGGCACCGGCAGGGCCGAGTTCCTGCGCGCGCTCCGGGAGGGGGCGGTGGCCGTCCGTCCCGCGGAACGGCTGGACATCGGCGGGGCCCGCAGCCGGCTGGCGGCCGAGCTGCCCGACGAGCGGCACCGGCGGCTGGTGGACCGTTCTTATGCCCGCCGGCTCGACCAGCTCGGCCTGCTGACGCTGGCCGCCACCCGGCTGGCGCTGCAGGACGCCGGCTACCAGGTCTCCCGGGCCGAAAGCGAACGCGTCGGCATGATCTTCGGCACCGGGACCGGGCCGATGGAGACGGTGGCCGCGCTCAGCGAGACGATCATCAAGGAGGGGCCGCACCGGGTCAACCCGCGGCTGTTCCCCAACTCGGTGATGAACGCCGCCGCCGGGCACGCCTGCCTGGCCTTCCAGATCAAGGGCCCGCTGTCGACCGTGGCGACCGGCTGCGCGGCGGGGCTGACGGCCGTCGGGTACGCCGCCGACCTCATCCGCCAGGGCCGGGCGGACGTGATGATCGCCGTCGCCGCCGACGAGCTGACCCCGCTGCTGCACCTGGGCTTCGACCGGCTCGGCCTGCTCACCGAGACCCAGGTGCGGCCGTATGACCGGCGGCGCTCGGGGATGGCGCTGGGCGCCGGCGCGGTCGCCGTGGTGCTGGAGTCCGCCGAGCACGCGGAGCGGCGCAAGGCGGCGATCGCGGCCGAGTTCGGCGGACACGCCATCACCGCCGACGCCCACCGGGTGGCCGGCAACGATCCCACCGGGGCGGCGCTGGCGGAATGCATGACGCGGGCGCTGGCCGACGCCGGCATTCCCCCCGAGCGGGTCGGCGGCGTGTACGGCGACGCCCGCGGCGTCCGCTCCATCGATCTGCTGGAGGCCAGGGCCATCGGCCGGGTGCTGCCCTGGGCGCAGGTGGCCTGCCTGAGCGGGCAGAGCGGGCACATCAACGCCACCACTCCGCTGCTGTCGCTGGTCAGCGCGCTGGAGAGCTGCCGTTCGGGCTGGCTGCCGCCGATCCGGGGGCTCTGTGAACCGCTGCCCGTGCCGGCCCTGCGCACGTCCGTCCCCGCCGGCGCGGCACGGCGGGACGCCTATCTGGTCAACGCCATCGGCTGGGGCGGGACCTACGCCTCGGCGGTGCTCACCGCCTGGGACGGGTGAGATGCCGCACGGTTCGATCCAGCTGGAGGTCGTCTCCCTCGGCGCGCAGTTGCGCGCCGAGGCCGACGACCTGCTGTCCGCCGCCGAGCTGGCCTACTGCCTGGGCTTCCTGCGGGCCGAGGAGCACATGGGCGCGCGGGTGGCGGCCAAGCGGGCGGTGAGCCGGCTGCTGGGCGGCGACCTCCGGCACTGCCGGCACCAGATCGAGCTGATCCGCGAGGACACCGGGCCGGTCCGCGTCCGGCTCCACGGCGAGCTGCTGGAACGGGCGCAGCGGGCCGGGCTCGGTGTCCCCCGCGTGTCACTGACCCATGCGGCGGGCCGGGCCGCCGCCATCGCCTGGCTGGGGAGCCGGTGATGGGGCGTCCCGGGCTGAGCGGCAGGGTCGCCGTGGTGACGGGAGCCGCCGGCGGCATCGGCGCGGCGGTGGCGCGGACGCTGGTCGCCGACGGCGCCGGCGTGGTGCTCGCCGACGTGGACGCGGCCGGGGCCGAGAAGGTGGCACGGCGGCTGCGGGAGGAGGGTCATCCCGGCCGGGCGCTGGCGGCGCGGCTGGACGTCACCTCGCCGGCGGACTGGCAGGCGGTCTGCCGGACCGCCTGCCGGGCGTTCGGGCGTCCGCAACTGCTGGTCAACAACGCCGGCGTGCACGGCCTGCACGGGGTGGAGTCCCTCGGCGAGGAGGAGTGGTCCACCGTCGTGGACGTGTGCCAGCGCGGGACATGGCTGGGCATGCGCGCGCTGGCACCGCTGATGCGGCTGGCGGGGGGCGGCTCCATCGTGAACCTCTCCTCGGTGTTCGCGTTGATCGGGACGGGCGCCGCGGTGGCCTACCACGCGGCCAAGGGCGCGATCGTGTCGATGACGCGGACCGCGGCGCTGGAGTTCGCCCCGCAGCGCATCAGGGTCAACGCCGTCTCGCCCGGGATCGTGCGGACCCCGCTCACCGACGGCCTGCCCGCCGGGTTCGTCGACCGCATCGCGGCGGACACCCCGCTGGGCCGGCCGGGCGCCCCGGCCGAGATCGCCGCCGCGGTGCACTTTCTGCTCTCTGACGCCGCCTCGTACATCACCGGGACGAACCTCGTCGTGGACGGCGGGCTCACCGCCCGGTGACCAGCCCAGTTGTCCGTACCGAATCCGCTAGGAGCGCGCATGAGCCACTGGATCCAGACCCCGGTCAAGGTCGGCTGGAACGACTGCGACATGCAGGGGCACGTGTACTTCGCCAGCTACCTGAACTTCCTGGAGGCCGGCCGGGAGGACCTGGCCGATCAAATAGGCATCGACCGCCGGGACTGGCCCCTGGTGGTCACCGAGATGAACGTGCGCTACCACTCGCCCGCCTTGTACCGCGACGAGCTGATCGTCTGCACCCGCATAGAGGTGCAGAGCGTGCGCTGCCGGTTCTACCAGCGCATCTTGCGCAAGCACGGGCGCGAGCTGCTGGTGGAGTCCACTTTGACGGTCGCCTTCCACGGCGAGCGGGGGATCCGGCTCAGCCGCGTCCACGAGCTGCACGACCTGTATGAGAACTTCCTGAAACAACGGCAGGGAGCCCTCAACTAGCCCCATCCGGCGTTGCGAGGAAAGGCCACCCTTCCGCAACAGGACGCTCTCGATGAGGACGGGGGCCGTCCGGGTCGCGGCGGGCTCCGGACGCCGGGCGAGCCGAATCCGATTCGCTCACATCCGCAAATACTCCGCTTCGAGCCCCGGCCGGCGGGTAGCGTTGAAGTGTGACGCACGTGACGGAAGACGACCTCGACGATCTGGAGTTCGACACCCTGCGCACTGGCGATCACGCGTCGGCGGCGCGGCGCCTGTCGGAGCTGGCCGCGTCGGTGTCCGGAGGGGTCTCCCGCGCCAAGGTGCTGCTGCGCGCCGGCGAGCAGTGGCAGCACGCGGGCGACCACGCCAAGGCGGCCGAGCTGTACCGCCAGGCCATCGAGGACGGCGGCGAGACCTACGGCGACCCGCGCGCCTACCTCGCCGACGCCCTGTTCGAGCTGGACCGCGCCGACGAGGCCCGGGACCTGATCGAGCAGATCCGCGCGGACGAGCCCCGCGACCCCGAGGTCTACCGGACCGTCGCGGAGGTGCTGTACGCGCACGGCGACCCCGAGGGCGCCCACGACTGGGCGACGGCGGGCGTCGAGCTGGTGCTGGCGTTGCGCGAGCGCGGCGAGGAGGACGTGGAGATCGCCGAAGACAGCCTGGAAGGGCTGCTGAGGCTGCGTTACCGGACCCGGGTCGACCTCGGCCGTCCCGAGGACGACTACGACGCCATGCTGGACGACCTGCTCAAGACCTCCTGATCTCGCTTCCCGTCCGGCCGGTGGCCCGCCGCCCCGGCCGGACGGGCGCGCCCAGGGGGCGTCTTAGAGCGCGCGCACCAGGTCGCTCAGCGCCCGGGCCAGGTCCCCGCCGGCGGGCAGGGCGGCGACCTGCCAGCCGCGCAGCCGGGCCAGGCGCACCGGCGGCGTCCGCTCCCCGCGCGTGCTCAGGTACCCGCACGGGGCGTCCGGCCAGTCCGCCGGGACGGGAGGTGCGCCGTGGCCGTGGTGATCATGGTCGGTGAACCGGCGGGGGACGGGCAGTTCGGCGTCCAGGAACACATAACCGCCCACCGTGCGGTGGGCGGCGCGCTGGGCGGCGGCCACGGCCGGCAGCAGCGGCCCCGCATCACCGCCGCCCACCAGCACCAGCGGCGGGTTCGGGGCGGCCGCGGAGATCACCAGCGAGGCCCGCGCCACGTACCGCATCCCCTCCTCCTCCCGGATATCGGGGGCGATCACATCCAGCCCGTGGGAGCGCAGCGCCTCCGGAAGCTCCCCCCACAGGCCGGCGGTGGTGCGGGGAGGGTGCAACAGGATCATCGAACCGGGCGTCAAGGCGCTACCCCATGCTGTGGAAACGGCGCGGCATCAGGCGGAAGGCGCACCGCCTGCGCTTCGCCACGATACGCCGCGACTAGGGTTCTTGGCGTGAACGACCGCGAAGAGCTGCTGCAAGAGATCAAGAAAAAGGCCGTGGTGCACGGCGATTTCGTGCTTTCCTCCGGGCAGCGCGCCACCTGGTATGTGGACCTGCGCCGGGTGACGCTGGACGGGACGGCCGCCCCCCTGGTGGGGCGGGTGATGCTCGACCTGACCGCCGACCTGGACTACGAGGCGGTGGGCGGGCTGACGTTGGGCGCCGACCCGGTGGCCACGGCCATGTTGCACGCCGCCCACGCCCGGGGCCGCAGGCTCGACGCGTTCGTCGTTCGCAAGGCGGGCAAGACGCACGGCCTGCAGCGCCGCATCGAGGGCCCGGACGTGGCGGGCCGGCGTGTGCTGGCGGTGGAGGACACCTCGACCACCGGTGGTTCGGTGCTGACCGCCGTGCAGGCGCTGCGCGAGGCGGGGGCCGAAGTGGTGGCGGTGGCGACCATCGTGGAGCGGGGAGCCGCCGACCGCATCCGCGCCGAAGGGCTGGAGTACCGCTCCGCCTACCGGGTCGCCGATCTGGGCGTCGGCTGACGGCCGCCGGGAACGCATCGTGCCCGCCGCCGGTTCCGGCGATCCGGTCTCCCGGCCGCGGAACCGGCGGGGGCGCCTGTCAATCCTCCGGAGCCTCCACGATCCACTCGCCACGGCCGCGGCCGTTTCCGTCCTCGACGACCTTGCCGTAGATCCGCACCACGACCGCGCTGGAGTCCTCCACGACGACGTTCAGCGGCGTCTGGGTGTACATGCGGGTCTCGCCGGTGGCGAGTATCCCCTTCTGCAGGACCTCGCCGCCGCCGGCCACCTGGACGAAGACGTTGGTGGGCGGGCCGGTGACGGTGATCTGCAACGGGATCTGCGAAGAGCCGGCCGACTGGCCGGAGTCACCGGCGTCCAGCTCCCTGGAGACCGTGTCGCTCGGGGCGGGGCCCGGTGCCGGTGAGGTGAGCGCATTGATCAGCGCGTAACCGCCGATCACGACCAGAGCCACTGCTGCCAGCACCGCCAGGGCCGCAACGAATATGCGCGCTAGACCTCTAGGGTCCGACCGATGACGTCCCACATGGGGAGATTAGCGAGAACTTTCACCGCTCAGCGACGGTCGGGGCTCTTCGGGGCCGCCGTTGCGCGCCTCGCGGCGTCCTTTCATCACCTCACGGACGATCGGAATCACCGAAAGCAGGACAATCACGATGATTCCGGGCAGGATGTAGGTCTCGATGTTCGGGATCTTCGAACCGAGGAAGTGCCCGGCGATGAAGAGCCCGTCGGTCCAGATGATCCCGCCGATCACGTTCCAGACGAAGAACTTGCGGGCGTCCATGCCCAAGATCCCGGCCAGGGGGTTGAGGAAGGTCCGCACGATCGGGATGAACCGGGCCAGCACCACGGCCTTGGCCGGGCCGAACTTGTCGAAGTAGTACTCGGCGCGCTCCACCCACTCCTGGCGGAAGATCCTGGAGTCGGGACGGTCGAACAGCTTGCGCCCGTACTTGGCGCCGAGCCAGTGCCCCAGCTGGGCTCCCGCGATGGCGCAGATCGGCCCCCCGACCAGCAGCACCGGCAGCGACAGCGGCTGGTCCAGTCCGATGCCGGCGGCCGCCGACCCCACGGTGAAGATGCCGGCCGCGAACAGCAGCGAGTCACCGGGCAGGATGCAGCCGAACAGCAGCCCCGTCTCGGCGAAGATGATGGCCAGCACGCCGACCACGCCGAAGGCGACGATCAGGGACTGCGGGTCAAGGAAGTTCAACGCGAGATCCACACGGCGAGCTTAACCGGCTGGAGCTCGCCTTTCCCCCCGAAGCGGCAGACCGCCCACTCTCATTCGCCCCAGCCTGCTCCGCCGTCCCGGCGGTCCCCTCCCGCGGCCTTGGGACCGCTCCAGCGCGCCCCGGCTGTGTTTCACCTGCGACACTCCGGGATACTTGGCCCTAGGCTGGCCGGTGGCGTAGCCCCGAGGGGCGGGCCCCAGTCACAGGGCTGGTCATGGCACCTCGCTGCGGACAGGCGTGAAGAGAGAGGACTTGCGCAATGCCCATCGCGACCCCTGAGGTCTACGCGGAGATGCTCGACCGCGCCAAGGCGGAGGGTTTCGCCTACCCCGCGATCAACGTGACCTCGAGCCAGACCCTGAACGCCGCCCTGCGCGGTTTCGCCGAGGCCGAGAGCGACGGCATCATCCAGATCTCCACCGGCGGCGCCGAGTACCTGTCCGGCACCGCCGTCAAGGACATGGTGACGGGCGCGGTCGCCTTCGCCGAGTACGCCCGGGTGGTGGCCGCCAAGTACCCGGTCAACATCGCCCTGCACACCGACCACTGCCCCAAGGAGAAGCTGGACGGCTTCATGCGTCCGCTGGTGAAGATCTCCCAGGAGCGGGTGGCCAAGGGCCAGGAGCCGCTGTTCCAGTCCCACATGTGGGACGGCTCGGCGGTGGAGCTGCGGGAGAACCTGCAGATCGCCGCGGAGCTGCTGGAGGAGTGCGTCAAGGCCCGCACCATCATGGAGATGGAGATCGGCGTCGTCGGCGGTGAGGAGGACGGCATCGTCGGCGAGATCAACGAGAAGCTCTACACCACCACCGAGGACGCGCTGGCCACCGCCGAGGCCGTGGGCGTGGGCGAGAAGGGCCGCTACATCCTGGCCGCCACCTTCGGCAACGTGCACGGCGTCTACAAGCCGGGCCACGTGAAGCTGCGCCCGCAGGTGCTCAAGGAGATCCAGGAGGCCGTCGGCGCCAAGTACGGCAAGGACAAGCCGTTCGACCTGGTCTTCCACGGCGGCTCGGGGTCCACGCTGGAGGAGATCCGCGAGGCGGTGTCCTACGGCGTGATCAAGATGAACATCGACACCGACACCCAGTACGCCTTCACCCGCCCGATCGCCGACCACATGTTCCGCAACTACGACGGCGTGCTGAAGGTGGACGGCGAGGTCGGCAACAAGAAGACCTACGACCCGCGCTCCTACGGCAAGGCCGCCGAGGCCGGCATGGCCGCCCGCGTGGTGCAGGCCTGCCAGGACCTGATGTCGGCGGGCAAGAAGCTGAAGTAACACCCCTTTCCCCGTACACCTTTCCCTGTTCGCCGGCCGTGGCCGCCCCCGCCCTCGGGGGCGCCGCGGCCGGCGCGCCTTTCGGAGCCGGTTGCGCACGGCCACGTTGTGTGACGCAACGCGGGTAGTCTGAAAGGCGTGGCGCTGCCCCGTACCTACGAGAACCAGAACTGCTCGATCGCCCGGTCGCTGGAGGTGGTGGGCGACCGGTGGACGCTGCTGGTGATCCGCGCCGCGTTCGAGGGGGTGCGGCGCTTCGACGATTTCGCCGAGCATCTGGGCGTGGCGCGCAACGTGCTGGCCGACCGGCTGAACCGGTTGTGCGCCGAGGGCATCATGCGCAAGCAGCGCTACCAGGAGCGCCCCGACCGCTATGAGTACCGGCTGACCCGCAAGGGCGTGGGGCTGTGGCCGGCGATGATGATGCTGCTGAAGTGGGGCGACCGCTACTACGCCACCGACGGCCCGCCGGTGCTGGTGGTGCACCGCGGCTGCGGCGGCACCCTGACCGACCGCCTGACCTGCGACTCCTGCGGCGCGCCGCTGGGCCCCACCGACGTGGAGGCCAGGCCCGGCCCGGGCGCCCGGACATCCGCTTAACGGCAACGCCGCGGCGCTGTGTGACGCATCTTGAGTTGCTTCATGAAACTCAACGAGGTCCAATGGGTTTCATGACACAACTCATCAGTGAGAGCCGGACCCTGGAGCTGAGCGACCTCCGCGTGCGCCCCTACGGCATCACCGACGCGCCCCGGCTGCGCCGCATGTCCGACCGCCTGTCCGAGCGCAGCCTGTACTTCCGGTTCTTCATCGGCACCCCGCGCATCCCCGAGATCTATGTGCGGCACCTGGACCGGCTCGACCACTGGGACCACGAGGCCCTGGTGGCGCTGGCCGACTACGACATGGTGGGCGTCGCCGAGTACATCCGCGACCCCGCCGACCGCACCCGCGCCGAGCTGGCCGTGCTGGTCGCCGACCCCTGGCAGCACCGCGGGGTGGGACGGCTGCTGATCGGCGCGCTGGCCCACACCGCCGTCCGGCGCGGGATCACCGCCTTCGACGCCGGGGTGCTGCCCGGCAACGACCCGGCGCTGGCGGCCATCAGATCCCTGTGGCCGCAGGCCCGCCCCCGCTACGAGGACGGCTCGGCGCGCTTCCGGCTGCCCCTGGCCGCCTGACCCCTCCGGGCGTCCCGTGCGCCCCAACTACCATGGCGGCCATGAGCCAGAACCTGCTCGGCGGACCGCCGCCCACCGAACTGCCAGAGAACGCCGAAGCCGAAGCCGCGCTGGAGAAGGGCATGGATCCGGCCGAGGTGGCCGCCAAATACCCCGCGTTCTCGGCCGCATGGGCCGCCCTGGCCGACCGGGCGTTCGAAGCGGGCAAGGTGATCGAGTCCTACGCCTACGCCCGCACCGGCTACCACCGCGGGCTCGACCAGCTGCGGCGGGCCGGCTGGAAGGGCCACGGCCCCATCCCCTGGGAGCACGCGCCCAACCGGGGCTTCCTGCGCTCCCTGCACGCGCTGGGCCGCGCCGCCGCCGCCATCGGCGAGGACGAGGAGGCCGAGCGCTGCCGCACCTTCCTGCGCGACAGCAGCGCCACCGCCGCCGAGGTGCTGGGCGGCTGAACGCGCCGAACGGCCTGATCACAACACCTTCGTAACCCCGCCGCTGTTTCCCGGCGACCCGCGGGCGGGTACGATTTGCACGCAAGAGGCCCCTTCGCGCTTGCGCCCAAGGGGCCTTCGTCATGAGAGGGGATGTGGCCGACGCCGCGCCGGCCGGTGCGCCGCGGAAGGGGATGACCTGATGCCCGCCATCGTGCTCGTCGGACCCCCCGGCCGTGACGGCGGCCGGAGCCGAGGGCGGCTCCCCCACCGATTGCCGTAGAAGGAGATAGCTGATGCCTGCCATCGTGCTTGTCGGAGCCCAGTGGGGGGACGAGGGCAAGGGCAAGGCCACCGACCTGCTCGGCGGACAGGTCGACTACGTCGTCCGCTACCAGGGCGGCAACAACGCCGGGCACACCGTCGTCATCGGAGACAACAGCTACGCCCTGCACCTGCTGCCCTCGGGGGTGCTGTCCCCGGGCGTGGTGCCGGTGATCGGCAACGGCGTGGTGATCGACCCGGGCGTGCTGCTCAGCGAGATCGACGGGCTGGCCGAGCGGGGCGTCTCCTGCGAGCGGCTGCTGATCTCGGCGGACGCGCACCTGATCATGCCCCACCACCGGGCGCTGGACAAGGTCACCGAGCGGTACCTGGGGCGGGCGCGGATCGGCACCACCGGCCGCGGCATCGGCCCGGCCTACGCCGACAAGATCACCCGGACCGGCATCCGGGTGCAGGACCTGTTCGACCCCAACATCCTGACCCAAAAGCTCGACCTGGCGCTGCGCGAGAAGAACCAGGTCCTCACCAAGGTCTACAACCGGCGGCGGATCGAGACCGCCCCGATCGTGGAGGAGTACCTGGCCTACGGCGAGCGGCTGCGCCCCTACGTCGCCGACACCACCTTGGTGCTCAACCGGGCCTTGGACGAGGGCAAGGTCGTGCTGCTGGAGGGCGCCCAGGGCACGTTGCTGGACATCGACCACGGCACCTACCCGTTCGTGACCTCCTCCAGCCCCACCGCCGGCGGCGCCTGCGCCGGGTCCGGCATCGGCCCCACCAAGATCAGCCGGGTGATCGGGATCCTCAAGGCCTACACCACCCGGGTCGGCTCCGGGCCGTTCCCCACCGAGCTGCGCGACGAGATGGGCGAGTACCTGCGCAAGACCGGCGGCGAGTACGGGGTGACCACCGGGCGCGACCGCCGCTGCGGCTGGTTCGACGCGGTGATCGCCCGCTACGCCACCCGGGTCAACGGCATCACCGACTACTTCCTGACCAAGCTGGACGTCCTGTCGGGGCTGGAGCGGATCCCGGTGTGCGTCGCCTACGACGTGGACGGGGTGCGGCATGAGGAGATGCCGATGTCGCAGACCGAGTTCCACCACGCCAAGCCGATCCTGGAGTACTTCGACGGCTGGCAGGAGGACATCTCCGACGCCAAGACCTTCGATGACCTGCCGCCGAACGCCCAGGCCTACGTCCGCGCCATCGAGGAGATGTCCGGCGCCCCGATCTCGGCGATCGGCGTCGGCCCGGGCCGCGACCAGACCCTTTCCATCCGCCCGCTGGTCTGACCGCGCCGGTCACCGGGCACCGCGGATTGCGAACGGCAGCGCCGCCAGGGCCATCGCGCCGCCCGCCCACAGCACGGCGGTCAGCGCGAGGGTGTCGACGACCCAGCGCGCCGAGCGCGATGGACAGGTTGAACATCGAGGTGTACAGCGAGGTCGAAGCCTCGGTGGCGGTGGGCGAGGATCTCATGATCCAGGTCTGCAGGGTCACCGGGACGGCCCCGTAGCCCAGGCCCCACAGCACCAGCGGCCCAGCGACGGCGGCGACGCCGTCGCCGCTCAGCGCGACCAGCGCCGTCGCCGCCGCCAGGGTCAGGCAGATGGCGACGACGGTGGCCGCCAGGCGCCGGCCGATGAGCGCGCCCGCCAGGAAGTTGCCGCACAGCCCGGCGACCCCGAACACCAGCAGCAGCACGCCGACCGTCTCGTCGGGCACGTCGTGGCCGGAGAGCACCGGCCGCACGAAGGTGTAGGCGAGGAAGTGCCCGGTGACGATCAGGAAGGTCAGCGCCAGCCCGACGCGCAGCCCGGCGTTCGCCCGGAAGGCCCGGGGCAGGTCGGCGAAGGTGATGGAACGTTGCGGCGGCAGCGGGGGCAGGAGCAGGACCAGCCCGGCCAGCGCCGCCAGGCCCAGCGCGCCCACGGCGGCGAACGCCGTGCGCCAGCCGCCCAGGTCGCCCAGCAGCGTCCCGGCGGGGACGCCGAGCACGGAGGCGGCCTCCACCCCGCCGAAGATCACGGCGGTGGCGCGCGGCACGTCCTCGGGCCGCACCAGGCGGGTCGCGATGCCGCCGGCCAGCGCCCAAAAGCCGCCGACCGCCACGCCGATCAGCACCCGGGCGAGGAGGATCAAGGCGAATGCCTCGGCCAGGGCCGAGAGCAGGTTGGCGGTGCCGACCGTGCCGACCAGGGCCGCCAGCACGATCCGCCGATCCAGCCGGCCGGCGGCCACGGTCAGCAGCGGAGCGGAGACGACGGCGACCAGGCCGGGCACCGTCACCATCAGCCCGGCGGTCCCCTCGGACACGCCCAGCTCGCGCCCGATGGGGCTGAGCAGGCCCACGGGCAGCAGTTCCGAGGTCATCAGGGCGAAGATGCCCAGCGCGACGGCCGAGGCGGCGCACCAGCCGCGGAGCGGGGAGGGCGGCGCGTCGGCGAGCGGTGCCGTGGTCATCGAGGCGGGTCCTCTCCACGTGTCGGGACACGCCACGGGCGGCGGCCCTCGGGCGCGGGCCGCCGCCCGTGCGGCGAAGGATCGTGCGGCGGGGGATCAGGCGGTTCCGGGGGTCTTGCGGGTGGTGACGTTCAGCCGGTTCCAGGCGTTGATCGTGGCGATCAGGGCGATGAGCTGGGCCAGCTCGGCCTCCGCAAAGTGCCGGGCGGCCTCGTCGTAGACCTCGTCGGGCACGCCGCCCGGCAGCAGGGTCATCGCCTCGGTGAGCGCGAGGGCGGCGCGCTCCCGCGCGGTGTACAGGCCGGCGTCCTCCCAGGCGCTGAGCTGGTAGATCCGGTCCTCGGTCTCGCCGGCCTTGCGGGCGTCGGCGATGTGGTAGTCGAGGCAGTAGGCGCACTTGTTGATCTGGGAGGCGCGGATCTGCACCAGGTCGATCAGGGTCTGGTCCAGCCCCTGCCGGGCGGCGGCGTCCAGGGCGAGCATCGCCGAGAAGACCTTGGGGGCGACCTTGGGGAGGTTCATCCGCTGGGGGATCTGCACTGCTTGCATGCCGATGACGCTATCCCCTGATTGACCCCCGGCTATGGTGCATTTTCATGCAAGATCATTGGGTCAATTCCGGGAGCGACCTCCACCTGGAGCTGACCGGGGACGGCACCGTGCGGGAACGGCTGATGCGGGCGCTGCGCGAGGCGATCCGCTCCGGCCGGCTCGCCCCCGGCACCCGGCTGCCGCCGTACCGGAGCCTGGCCGGCGACCTGGGCGTCGCGCCCAACACCGTCGGCGCGGCCTATGCCGAGCTGGTCGCCGAGGGCTGGCTGGTCGCCCGGCAGGGCTCGGGCACCCGGGTCGCCCCGCGCGCCCTGCCGCCGCCGGCCCGGCGTCCGCGCCGCACCGTGCCCGCCCGGCGGCGCCCCGTCCACGACCTGCGGCCGAGCTCCCCGGACGCCTCGGCGTTCCCCCGCACCGAGTGGCTGCGCTCGGCGCGCCGGGCGCTGAACGCCGCACCCGCCGAGGCGTTCGGGGTCGGGGACCCGCGCGGGCGGATCGAGCTGCGGACCGCCCTCGCCGAGTACCTGGCCCGGGCCCGCGGGGTCCGCACCACGCCGGACCGGATCATCGTCTGCGCCGGGTTCGCGCACGCGCTGCGCCTGCTGGGCGAGGTGCTGGAGGGCCCGGTGGCGGTGGAGGCCTACGGGCTGGGCTTTCACCGCTCGCTGCTGACCGGGGCGGGACTGGACACGCCGCCGCTGCGGATCGACGAGGGCGGCGCCCGGATCGACGAGCTGCCCGGCACGGGGGCGCGGGCCGTGCTGCTCACCCCGGCGCACCAGTACCCGACCGGCGGGCCGCTGCATCCCGAGCGCCGCGCCGCCGTCATCGACTGGGCGTCCGCCACCGGGGGGCTGGTGCTGGAGGACGACTACGACGGCGAGTTCCGCTACGACCGCCAGCCGGTCGGCGCCGTGCAGGGCCTGGATCCGGACCGGGTGGTCTATCTGGGCTCGGTCAGCAAGAGCCTGTCGCCCTCGCTGCGTCTGGGCTGGATGGTCGTGCCCGCCCATCTGACGGACGAGCTGCTGCGGGTCAAGGGGGAGCGCGAGCTGTGGTCGGGGGTGGTGGACCAGCTCACCCTGGCGGACTTCATCGCCTGCGGCGGCTACGACCGGCACGTGCGCCGGATGCGGCAGGTCTACCGGCGCCGCCGCGACCGGCTGGTGGCCGTCCTCGCCGAACGCGCCCCGCACATCACCGTCAGCGGTATCGCCGCGGGCCTGCACGCCGTGCTCGCCCTGCCGCCCGGCACCGAGGAGGACACCGTGCGGGCCGCCCGGCGGCACGGCGTGGCCGTCGACGGGCTCGGCGACTACCGGCATCCGGCGGGCGTCATGCCGCCCCGGGACGGGCTGGTGGTGGGGTACGGCACGCCGCCCGAGCACGGGTTCGCGGCGGCGGTGGACGCTCTGGTGCGGGCGCTGCCGCCCGCCAGAACCGGCTACGGAAAGTAATCAACGATCGAGGTGTGGTGTGCACCACTTTATCACCTTATGACGCGAATCACCCGTGGTCACCTCAGCGATGCCGCTACGCTGACGCCAGCGACCGTTGGTGGGGCCGTAACCGTTGGATCGGGGGACGTTTGGTCACTCCTCGTAACGTTCCCGGCGTGACCTTGCCGAACGGACGTATCGAGGTCCATGGGCATCGAGGCGCACGCGGGTTGCGGCCGGAGAACACGCTTCCGGGTTTCGCACACGCTCTCGAGCTCGGCGTGGACGTCATCGAGCTGGACGTGGGGCTGACCGCCGACGGGGTGGTGGTCGTCAACCACGATCAGTCGCTGTCTCCGGTCACCACCGCCGACACCGCGCCGGTCGTCCCCGGCGACCCGCTGTTCCCCTATGTGGGCCGCGAGCTGCGCGACCTGACACTCGCCCAGATCAAGACGGTGGACGCGGGCGTGCGCCGGCTGGGTCCGGGGCAGGACTGCGACCCGTTCCTCCTCACTCAGCTGCCCCTGCCGGGCACCCGGCTGCCCACCCTGGCCGAGGTGTGCGACCTGCTGCAGGGGCTGGAGGAGGTGGACCCGGCCGTCGAGCTGAAGACCGACCCCGGCTGGCCCGACGACGAGGTCCGCCGGTTCGTGCTCGCCGTCGCCGAGGTCCTGGACTCCTTCGGCCTGCTGTCACGGGCCCGGCTGCTGGCCTTCGACTGGCGGGTGCTGGCCGAGGCCCGCATTCACGTGCCGCAGGCCGCCCGGGTCGCCCTGGTGGAGCGCAAGACACTGGCCGACGGCACCGCCTGGCTGGCCGGCCTGTCCGCCGCCGACCCCGCCGCGGCCGCCGCGGACGCCGGCGCCAACGTGCTGTCGCCCGAACACGACCTGGTGACCTCCCGGCTGGTGCACGACGCCCACGGCAGGGGGCTGCGGGTGTCGGTCTGGACGGTCAACGACCCGGTCGATATGGCACGTTTCATCGAATACGGCGTCGACGCCATCGTCACCGACTACCCCGACCGGCTCCACCAGGTGCTGGCCACCTACGACATCCCCCGGCCGCAGCCGCGCACGCCCGTCCGGCTGCCCTGACGCGCCCGGCCCGCCGCGGACGCACCGCTCCCCGGGAGGGGATGCGCCGGGCCGGGGCCCTACAGCCAGCCGTTGCGGCGGAAGCCGCGGTAGAGGGTCAGGCACATGACGGCGATGACGGCCAGCACCGCCATATAGCCCCACTCGGTGTGCAGGGCGGGCATGTTGTCGAAGTTCATGCCGTAGATGCCGGTGACGGCGGTGGGGAGCATGAGGATGGCGCCCCAGGCGGAGATGCGGCGCATGTCCCGGTTGTCGGCCACCGTCACCTGCGTCATGTGCGCGTGCAGGATCGGGTTGAGCAGCTCGTCGTAGGACTCCACCTGCTCGCGGACGCGGGTGAGGTGGTCTTCCACGTCGCGCAGGTACTCCTTGATCTCCGGCGGGACGAAACGCCGCCCGGCCAGCGAGCGCAGCGGCCCGGCCAGCGGGCCGACCGCCCGCTTGAGCTGGATGACCTCGCGCTTGAGCCGGTAGATGCGGCGGGCCTCGTCGCTGCGCTCGGGGGAGAAGACCGCCTCCTCCACCCGGTCGATGTCGTCGGCGACGGCCTCGGCCACCGACATGTAGGCGTCCACCACATGGTCGGCGATGGCGTGCAGCACGGCGGTGGGGCCCAGCGCCAGCCGGGCCGGGTCGGCCTCCAGGCGCCTGCGGACCGCGTCCAGATCGCCGTGCGGGCCGTGCCGGACGGTGACCACGAAGTCGTGGCCACAGAAGATCATGATCTCCCCGGTCTCGACCAGGTCGCCGTCGTCGCCGCCGCGCTCGGCGTACCCGACCGTCTTCATGACCAGGAACTGGACGTCGTCGTAGCGTTCGAGCTTGGGCCGCTGGTGGGCGTGCACGGCGTCCTCCACCGCCAGCGGGTGCAGCCCGAAGACCGGTGCCAGCCGCTCCAGCTCGGCGGCGTCCGGCTCGTGCAGCCCCACCCACACAAAGCCCATGCCGCCGTCGTTGTCGGTCAGCTCCCCGTCGCGGACCAGCCGTACCGCATCGGCGACGGTCTCGGTGTCGACGCGCTGCCCGTCGATGTAGGCGGCCCAGTCGGTGACGGCCGAGCTGCGGGGCGGGGGAACGGCAGGGGCCGCCGAGCCGCGCAGCGGGCGGGCCAGCGGCCGGAAAAGCGCCATGGTCGCCCTGCGTGGACGAACGCGGGTCATTGCCATCGGGGTTCCCTTCCCGCCGGCCGCGAGCACGCAATGGCGCGCTCGACCAACGCCGTGTCAGCGAAGGGAGCGCACGCGTGCCACGACCGGACGCCGGATAGAGGCGGACGGATGAACAGTCACGTTCGGACTGTGCGGGACCTCTGCTGCCGTACTGCAAGGATCACCAGAACTCATCACGACCACCCCCCTTCGTTCCTCGGCGTCAGGGCACAACCTGCAAAAGGGTACCAACCGACAATGAAGACGCCCCAGCCGCGCGGCAAGGTTCACCCGCGGGGCTGTGGCGTCCCTCTCAACCCCAGTCATACACGATCAAGTGCCGCGGGACCGGCGCTTTCGGTGCTTTTGTCGCCGCGGTCACCGTCACCGCCCGCCCGTGCGGCCCGATAGGGTCAGGTGACGTGCGTATCCTCGTCCTCGGCTCCGGCGGCCGCGAGCACGCCATCACTCGCGCCCTGCACCGTGACCCCGCCGTCACCGACCTGCACGCGGCCCCCGGCAACCCCGGAACCCTGCAGATCGCCGAAAACCACGCCCTCGACCCCACCGACGTGGCCGCGGTGACCGAACTGGCCGGCCGGCTGCGCCCGGACCTGGTGGTGGTCGGCCCGGAGGCCCCGCTGATCGCCGGGGTGGGCGACGCGCTGCGCCGGGCGGGCATCGCGGTGTTCGGCCCCGATGCGGCCGCCGCCCGCATCGAGGGCTCCAAGGCGTTCGCCAAGGAGGTGATGCGCGCCGCCGGCGTGCCCACCGCCGACTCCCGGGTGTGTCAAACCCCCGAGGAGGTCGCCGCGGCGCTGGAGCTGTTCGGCCCCCCATACGTGGTCAAGGACGACGGCCTGGCCGCCGGCAAGGGCGTCGTGGTCACCGAGGACCGCGAGCAGGCCGCCCGGCACGCCGCCGCCTGTGGCCGGGTGGTCATCGAGGAGTTCCTGGACGGCCCGGAGGTCTCGCTGTTCGCCCTCAGCGACGGCACCAACGCCGTGCCGCTGCTGCCCGCCCAGGACTTCAAACGCGCGCACGACGGCGACCAGGGCCCCAACACCGGCGGCATGGGCGCCTACGCCCCGCTGCCCTGGGCGCCGCCCGACCTGGTGGACGAGGTGATGACCACCATCGTCCAGCCCACCATCGACGAGCTGCGCCGCCGCGGCACCCCCTACGCGGGCCTGCTGTACGCCGGGCTGGCCCTGACCTCCAAGGGCGTGCGCGTGGTGGAGTTCAACGCCCGCTTCGGCGACCCGGAGACCCAGGTGGTGCTGGACCGTCTGGAAACCCCGCCGGCCGGTCTGCTGCACGCCTGCGCCACCGGCGCGTTGGACCCCAAGACCGCCCTGCAGTGGCGCCCCGGCGCCGCGGTCACCGTGGTGATCGCCGCCGAGAACTACCCGGCCTCCCCGGTCAAGGGCGACGTGATCACCGGCCTGGAGGAGGCCGCCGCCGTCCCCGGCGCGTACGTGCTGCACGCCGGCACCCGCCTGACCGACGAGGGCACCCTGGTCACCGCCGGCGGCCGAGTCCTCAACGTGGTCGGCACCGGCCCCGACCTGACCGCCGCCCGCACCACCGCCTACCAGGCCGTCTCCAAGATCACCATTCGCGGCTCCCACCACCGCACCGACATCGCCCTCAAGGCCTCCCAGGCCTGACCCGGCTCGCAGGCCGCCGTGACCGCGCGGCCGCAAAGCCATGACCAGGTCGGCCATAGACTCAAGTCGTGATCGAGCGGTACACCCTTCCGGAGATGGGGCGCGTCTGGAGCGACGCGCACAAGTACGAGCTGTGGTGCCGGGTGGAGACCCTGGTGGTGGAGGCGCACGCCCAGGCGGGGACGATCCCGGCCGAGGTGGTGGAGCCGATCCGCAAGGCGCCGCCGCCCACCCCGGAGCGGGTGCGTGAGATCGAGGCGGTCACCCAGCACGATGTGATCGCGTTCTTGACGGCGTGGGCGGACAACACCGAGCCGCGGGAGGCCGCCGCCTACGTCCACTTCGGCATGACCTCCTCGGACCTGCTGGACACCGCGCTGGCGGTGCAGCTGGTGGAGGCCACCGACATCCTGCTGGAGAAGGCGGACCGGCTGGTGGCGGTGCTGCGCGACCACGCCCTGGAGCACCGCAACACCCTGCGGGTGGGCCGCACCCACGGCATTCACGGCGAGCCGGACGTGTGGGGGCACCGGGTGGCCGACTTCGCGTTCGCGATGGCCCGCTCCCGGGACCGGCTGCGGCGGGCCCGCGAGGCGGTGGGCGTGATGGCGATCTCCGGCGCGGTCGGCACCTACTCCAACATCGACCCGGCCGTGGAGCGCTATGTGGCCGAGCGGCTGGGCCTCAAGCCCGCCGACGTGTCCACCCAGGTGGTGATGCGGGACGGCATCAGCGAGTGGATCTCGGCGCTGGCGATCATGGCGACGGTGTGCGAGGCGATCGCGCTGGAGGTGCGGCACGGGCAGCGCACCGAGGTGCGGGAGCTGTGGGAGCCGTTCGGCAAGGGCCAAAAGGGCTCCTCGGCGATGCCGCACAAGAAGAACCCGATCATGTCCGAGCGGCTGGCGGGGCTGGCGCGGGTCGTGCGGGCGCAGATCGTCCCGGTCATGGAGGGCATCCCGCTGTGGCACGAGCGGGACATCTCGCACTCGTCCACCGAGCGGATCGCGCTGCCGGACGCGTCCATCGCGCTGGACTACATGCTGCACCTGACCGACCGGCTGATGTCCGGGCTGGTCGTGGACAAGGAGCGGATGAAGGCCAACCTGGAGTCCAC
>NZ_MOYN02000002.1:0-197916 GCF_001896795.1 Thermomonospora sp. CIF 1 | reverse complement strand
CTCGGCGACTACCGGCATCCGGCGGGCGTCATGCCGCCCCGGGACGGGCTGGTGGTGGGGTACGGCACGCCGCCCGAGCACGGGTTCGCGGCGGCGGTGGACGCTCTGGTGCGGGCGCTGCCGTCCGCCAGCGCCGGTCACGGACAGTAATCGTCGATCGGAGTGTGGCGTGCGCCACCTTATCGCCCTATGATGCGAATCACCCTTGGTCACCTCGGCGATGCCGCTACGCTGACGCCAGCGGCCGTTGGTGAGGTCGTAACCGTTGGATCGGGGGACGTTTGGTCACTCCTCGTAACGTTCCCGGCGTGACCTTGCCGAACGGACGCATCGAGGTTCACGGGCATCGAGGCGCACGCGGGTTGCGGCCGGAGAACACGCTTCCGGGTTTCGCGCACGCCCTCGAGCTCGGCGTGGACGCCATCGAGCTGGACGTGGGGCTGACCGCCGACGGAGTGGTGGTCGTCAACCACGACCAGTCGCTGTCTCCGGTCACCACCGCCGACACCGTGCCGGTCGTCCCCGACGACCCGCTGTTCCCCTATGTGGGCCGCGAGTTGCGCGACCTCACCCTCGCCCAGATCAAGACCGTGGAGGCGGGGGTGCGGCGGCTGGGCCCCGATCAGGACCGCGACCCGTTCGTGCTCACCCAGCTTCCGGTGCCCGGCACGCGGGTGCCGACCCTCGCCGAGGTCTGCGCCCTGTTGCAGGATCTGCACGCCGTCCGGCTGGCCGTGGAGCTCAAGACCGATCCGGGCTGGCCGGACGATGAGATCCGCCGTTTCGTCGCCGCCGTCGCCGCGGTCCTGGCGGACTTCGACCTGCTGCCGTCGTCCCGTCTGCTGGCGTTCGACTGGCGGGTGCTGCTCGAGGCGCACCGCCAGGTCCCGCAGGTCACCCGGGTCGCGTTGTTCGATCGGGAGACCCTCGCCCCCGACGGCGGGTGGCTGGCCGACCTGTCCCCGGAGGATCCGGCCGCCGCCGCGGTCGCCGCCGGCGCGGGGATCCTCTCCCCCGAGCACGGTCTGGTGACCTCGCAGCTGGTCCACGACGCCCACGGCCTGGGCCTCCCGGTGGCCGTGTGGACGGTGAACGACCCCGCCGACATGGCCCGTTTCGTCGAGTACGGCGTGGACGCCATCGTGACCGACTATCCCGACCGGCTCCGCCGGGTCCTCGCCGAGCACGACCTGCCGCTCCCCGAGCCCTGCGTCCCCGCCTTCATCCCCTGACCGTCCCCGACCGGCCGCCCGCGCGGGATCCCCCTCCCGGCCCGGGGATCCCGCTCACAGCCAGCCGTTCTTGCGGAAGCCCCGGTACAGGGCCAGGCACATGACGGCGATGACGGCCAGCACCGCCAGATATCCCCACTCGGTGTGCAGGGCGGGCATGTTGTCGAAGTTCATCCCGTACACGCCGGTGACGGCGGTGGGGAGCATGATGATGGCGCCCCAGGCGGAGATCCGGCGCATGTCCTGGTTGTCGGCGACCGTCACCTGGGTCATGTGGGCCTGCAGGATCGGGTTGAGCAGCTCGTCGTAGGACTCGACCTGGTCGCGGACCCGGGTCAGGTGGTCCTCGACGTCGCGCAGATACTCCTTGATCTCCGGCGGGACGAAACGCCGGCCGGCCAGGTTGCGCAGCGGCCCGGCGAGCGGCCCCACGGCGCGCTTGAGCTGGATGACCTCGCGCTTGAGGCGGTAGATCCGGCGGGACTCGTCGGTCCGGCCGGGGGAGAAGACGGCCTCCTCGACCTCGTCGATGTCGTCCTGGACGGCCTCGGCGACGCACATGTAGCCGTCCACCACGTGGTCCACGACGGCGTGCACGACGGCGGTGGGGCCGAGGTTGAGCCGCTCGGGGTCGGCCTCCAGACGGCGCCGGACGCGGGCCAGGTCGCCGTGGCGGCCGTGCCGGACGGTGACCACGAAGTCGGCCCCGCAGAAGATCATGATCTCGCCGGTCTCCACGACGTCGCCGTCGTGCTGGCCGGCGCGGTCGGCGAGCCCGAGCGTCTTCATCACGAAGAACTGGACGTCGTCGTAGCGCTCGAGCTTGGGCCGCTGATGGGCGTGGATGGCGTCTTCGACCGCCAGCGGGTGCAGGCCGAAGACGGGGGCGAGGCGCTCCAGCTCGGCGGCGTCGGGCTCGTGCAGCCCGACCCACACGAAGCCCATGCCGTTGTCGTTCTCGGCGAGCTCGCCGTCCCGGACCAGACGCACGGCGTCGGCGATGGTCTCGGTGTCGACGCGCTGTCCGTCGATGTAGGCGGCCCAGTCGATGACCGCCGAGGTGCGCGGCTGGGGGACGGGTTCGGGAGCAGTGCGGTTCGGACGTGCCAGTGGCTTGAGCAGCGCCATGGTCGCCCGACGGGGGCGAACGCGAGTCATGGCCATCGCTGGTGCTCCTTCCCTCCGGCCGCGAGCACGCAAAGCGCGCTCGACCTGCGCGTTCAGCGGAGGGAGCGCACGACGGCTGCGGCCGGACGCCGGACAAAGGCGGACGGATGAACGGTCACGCTCGGACTGTGCGGGATCTCTGCCGTACTGCAAGGATCACCAGAGCTCATTCCGACCACCTCCTTCCGTGCGACGGCGTCAGGGCACACAACCTCAAAAGGCTATCAACCACAGGGAAAGACGCCCTGTTCCGGGCGAAGGTTGTCACGCCGTGCCAAGACGTCTTCGCCGGCACCGGCGTTCGCACACGAGCATTCATACACGACCGGGCCCCGCCGAACCCGGCGAACGCCGGGTTTGTCGCGGGCGCCACGCGAACTCCGCGCGGGCTCCGGACGGGCGCCGGACGGGCTCCGGACGGGCTCCGGACGGGCGCCGCGCGAACTTCCGTGCGGGCGCCGGACGGACTCCGCGCGGACTCGGTGTCGCGGCCCGCTAGGCTCATCCGACGTGCGCATCCTCGTTCTCGGATCCGGCGGGCGCGAGCACGCCATCGTCCGCGCCCTGCATCTCGACCCCGCCGTCGCCGACCTGCACGCGGCCCCCGGCAACCCGGGCATCCGGGAGCTCGCCGAGGGCCACGCGATCGACCCGGCCGACCCGGCCGCGGTGACCGCGCTGGCCGCCCGGCTGCGTCCGGACCTGGTGGTGGTCGGCCCGGAGGCGCCGCTGGTCGCCGGGGTGGCGGACGCGCTGCGCGCAAGCGGGGTGCCGGTGTTCGGCCCGGATCGGGAGGCGGCGCGGATCGAGGGGTCCAAGGCGTTCGCCAAGGAGGTCATGGCCGCGGCGGGCGTGCCGACCGCGAAGGCGCGGGTGTGCACCGCGCCCGAGGAGGTGGAGGCGGCGCTGACGGAGTTCGGCCCGCCGTATGTGGTCAAGAACGACGGGCTGGCCGCCGGGAAGGGCGTGGTCGTCACCGAGGACCGTGGACTGGCGGTGCGTCACGCGCGGTCCTGCGGCCGGGTGGTGATCGAGGAGTATCTGGACGGGCCGGAGGCGTCGCTGTTCGCGCTCTGCGACGGGACCACGGCCGTGCCGCTGATGCCCGCCCAGGACTTCAAGCGGGCCTACGACGGCGACGAGGGCCCCAACACCGGCGGCATGGGGGCCTACACCCCGCTGCCGTGGGCTCCGGAGGGACTGGTGGACGAGGTGATGAGCACCGTCGTCCGGCCCACCGTCACCGAGCTGCGCCGCCGGGGCACCCCCTATGTCGGCGTGCTGTACGCGGGGCTGGCGCTGACCTCCGCGGGCGTGCGGGTGGTGGAGTTCAACGCCCGGTTCGGCGATCCGGAGACCCAGGTGGTGCTGGACCGGCTGGCGACCCCGCTGGGCGGTCTGCTGCACGCGTGCGCCACCGGGGGCCTGGCCCCCGAGCAGCGGCTGGAGTGGCGGCCGGGGGCGGCGGTGACGGTCGTGGTGGCCGCGGAGGGATACCCGGCGAGCCCGGTCAAGGGCGATCCCGTCACCGGGCTGGAGGAGGCCGCCGCCGTCGAGGGCGCGTACGTGCTGCACGCGGGCACCGCGGTGAACGAGGACGGTGTCCTGGTCTCCGGCGGCGGCCGGGTGGTGAACGTCGTGGGCACCGGCCCGGACCTGGCCGTGGCCCGGCGGACCGCCTATGCGGCCGTGGAGAAGATCCGGCTGCGCGGCTCCCACCACCGGGGCGACATCGCCCGCGCGGCGGTCGAGCGGGCGCGCGGCTGACGGCCTCGCCCCTCCGGCGCCTCGGTCAGGCCGCGGCGGTGGAGGAGGCCGCGACGGTCAGGCGGTCGACGGCGGCGGAGAGCCCTTCGGCGACCTCGGGGTCGTCGGCGGGGTCGAGGTCGCCGAAGCGGCCGAGCGAGTCGGGGACGGCCAGCTTCACGTCCTCCAGCACGGTGCCGCCGGCGATGCGCACGGCCTTGCGGATCTCCTCGTGCGCCCACACCCCGCCGTAGCGGCCGAGCGCGGTGCCGACCACGGCGACCGGCTTGCCGGCGATGGCGCCGGCGCCGTAGGGGCGGGAGAGCCAGTCGATGGCGTTCTTCAGCACGGCCGGGATCGAGCCGTTGTACTCGGGCGAGACCAGCAGCAGGGCGTCGGCCTCGCGCACGGCGGCGCGGAGCCGGGCGGCGGGCTCGGGCTGGGCGGTCTCGGTGTCGATGTCCTCGTTGTAGAAGGGCAGCTCGCCCAGTCCCCCGTACAGGTCGACCCGCACGTTCTCGGGGGCGAGGCGGGCGGCGGCCTCGGCGATGCGGCGGTTGTGGGAGCCGGCGCGCAGGCTGCCGACGAGCGCGAGGACACGGACGGTCATGAAAGCCTCCCGAAACAGATGCGCAGATAACCGGACCGCAGTCCGCTTACATGTCGCCCCACTATAACCGGACCTCGGTCCGTTTATTCCCGGCGCAGGCTACGCTGTGGACATGACCACACCCCCGCGACCCCTCTCCTCCGGCGATCCCGGACGGGTCCTGACGGTCCTCACCTCCCGCGGCGCCCCCGCCCGGCTGCGGGCCGACGCCGCCCGCAACCGCGCCCGCCTGCTGGAGGCCGCCGACCGGCTGGCGAGCGAACGCGGAGTGGCCAACCTCACGATGGAGGCCGTCGCCGCCGCCGCCGGCGTCGGCAAGGGCACCGTCTTCCGGCGGTTCGGCGACCGCTCCGGGCTGCTGGCGGCGCTGCTGGACCACCGTGAACGGCAGCTGCAGAACGCGCTGCTGTACGGCCCGCCCCCGCTCGGCCCGGGCGCCCCCGCCCTCGAACGCCTGCGCGCCTTCGGCCCGGCCGTCATGCGCCACGAGCACGCCCACCACGACCTGTACCTGGCCCTCGGCGCCGACACCAGCCGCCGCTACACCACCCCGGTCTATGAGTTCCGCTTCGCCCACGTCCGGATGCTGCTGCGCGGGATCGGCTCCTGCGGCGACCCGGACCTGATCGCCCATACGCTCCTGGGCTATCTGGACAGCACCTTCGTCGACCATCTGGTCACCCGCCGCGGCATGAGCCTGCGGCGCCTGGAGGCCGGCTGGTGCGACCTCGTCGACCGCCTCACCGCCGCCCGCGGGGCGGGCGCAGCGGGCGCCGCCGCCCCCGGCGACCGGGTGCACCGCCCATCACAGCAGGTGTGACCTCCTCATAGACTCCTCGTGTGATCGAGCGGTACACCCTTCCGGAGATGGGGCGCGTCTGGAGCGACGCGCACAAGTACGAGCTGTGGTGCCGGGTGGAGACCCTCGTGGTCGAGGCCCACGCGGCGGCGGGGACCATCCCGGCCGACGTGGTGGAGCCCATCCGCAAGGCCCCGCCGCCCACCCCGGAACGGGTGCGCGAGATCGAGGCCGTCACCCAGCACGATGTCATCGCGTTCCTGACCGCCTGGGCCGACAACACCGAGCCCCGCGAGGCCGCCGCCTACGTGCACTTCGGCATGACCTCCTCGGACCTGCTGGACACCGCGCTGGCGGTGCAGCTGGTCGAGGCCACCGACATCCTGCTGGAGAAGGCGGACCGGCTGGTGGCGGTGCTGCGCGACCACGCCCTGGAGCACCGCCACACCCTGCGGGTGGGCCGCACCCACGGCATCCACGGCGAGCCGGACGTGTGGGGGCACCGGGTGGCGGACTTCGCGTTCGCGATGGCCCGCTCCCGCGACCGGCTGCGGCGGGCCCGCGAGTCGGTGGGCGTGATGGCCATCTCCGGGGCCGTGGGCACCTACTCCAACATCGACCCCGCCGTGGAGCGGTACGTGGCCGAACGGCTCGGCCTGCGGCCCGCCGACGTGTCCACCCAGGTGGTGATGCGGGACGGCATCAGCGAGTGGGTGTCGGCGCTGGCGATCATGGCGACGGTGTGCGAGGCCATCGCGCTGGAGGTGCGGCACGGCCAGCGCACCGAGGTCCGCGAGCTGTGGGAGCCGTTCGGCAAGGGGCAGAAGGGCTCCTCGGCCATGCCGCACAAGAAGAACCCGATCCTCTCGGAGCGGCTGGCCGGGCTCGGGCTGGCGCGGATCGTGCGGGCGCAGATCGTGCCGGTGCTGGAGGGCATCCCGCTGTGGCACGAGCGGGACATCTCCCACTCCTCCACCGAGCGGATCGCGCTGCCGGACGCCTCGATCGCGCTGGACTACATGCTGAACCTGACCATCAAGCTGATGTCGGGCCTGGTGGTGGACGCCGAGCGGATGCGGGCCAACCTGGAGTCCACCGGCGGGCTGATCTACACCTCCACGGTGCTGCTGGAGCTGGTGGAGATGGGCATGTCCCGCGACGACGAGGCCTACCCGCTGGTCCAGAAGGCCGCGATGGAGACCTGGGAGACCGGCACCCCGTTCCGCGAGACGCTGCGCAAGCACGCCGCCGCGGCGGGGCTGACGCTGGATGAGGCGCGGCTGGACGAGGTGTGCCGGCCGGAGCGGTTCGTCGAGCGGCTCGGCCCGGTCTTCGACCGCCTGGCCGCCCTCTCCTGACCCCCAGCGCGCAGAAAGCAGGCCAGATGCCCGTGCCGACGCCCCCTCGTGACCGTCCGGCTTGACGCCGTCCGCAGCCAGGAGCCCGTATGACCGCCGTGTTGACCGGCCTGACCGTGTACCCGCTCAAGGGAGGTGGCGGGACGCCCCTGACCACCGCCGAGCTGGTGCCCACGGGGTTGCGGCACGACCGCGAGTTCATGCTCGTCACCCCCGAGGGACGGTTCCTGTCGCAGCGGGACCTGGCCCGCATGGCGCTGCTGCGGCCGTCCTACGACGGGGAGGTCCTGACGGTGAAGGTCGCCGACCCGTCCCTGGCCGACGCCCCGCTGGTCCACAAGGCGACCGACGCGGGGCCGGTGCGCGAGGTGTACGTGCACCGCTCCCAGTGCCTGGGCATCGACCAGGGCGATGAGGCGGCCGGCTGGTTCTCGGCGCTGCTGGGGACCGACTGCCGGCTGGTCCGCTTCACCGGCCACCGGGCGACGCGCCGGGCCGACGGCCGGGTGGCGTTCGCCGACGCCTACCCGCTGCTGCTGATCTCGCAGGAGTCGCTGGAGGACCTGAACGGGCGGCTGGAGCGGCCGGTGCCGATGAACCGGTTCCGGCCCAATCTGGTGGTGCGCGGGCTCGGGGCGTTCGGCGAGGACCGGGTGCGGCTGCTGCGCATCGGCGAGACGGTGATCGAGCTGGTCAAGGCGTGCGCGCGGTGCGTGGTCATCACCACCGACCAGGAGACCGGGGAGCGGGGCCGCGAGCCGCTGCGCACGCTGGGCTCCTACCGGGCCATCGGCCGCGGCATCCGGTTCGGGCAGAACGGGGTGCCCCGCACCGTGGGCACCCTCCGGGTCGGTGACGCGGTGGAGGTCCTGGAACGGCGGCCGGCTTGAGGGCGCACCCGGCCGACGGCATCCGGCGCCCACCATGGCGAGCTTTGAGGACACGGTGAAGGCGGCATGAAGCATCTGCACAGCGGCAAGGTCCGCGACCTGTATGAGCTGCCGGGCGGGGAACTGCTCATGGTGGCCCGGGACACCATCTCCGCCTACGACTTCGTCCTGGAGCCCGTCATCCCGGACAAGGGGAAGATCCTCACCCAGCTGTCGCTGTGGTGGTTCGAGCAGCTGGCGGACGTGGTGCCCAACCATGTGATCTCCACCGAGCTGCCGGACGGCGCCCCGCCCGAGTGGGCGGGCCGGGCGGTGGTGGTGCGCCGGCTGGAGATGGTGCCGGTGGAGTGCGTGGCCCGCGGCTATCTGACCGGCTCGGGGCTGAAGGAATATCGGCGCAGCGGCTCGGTGTGCGGGGTGCCGCTGCCGGAGGGGCTGGTGGACGGTTCCAAACTGCCCGAGCCGATCTTCACCCCGACCACCAAGGCGGCGCTGGGGGCGCACGATGAGCCCATGACGTTCGCCGAGGTGGTGAGCGCGGTCGGGGCCGAGGTGGCCGAGCGGCTGCGCGAGGTGACCGTGGAGATCTACCGGCGGGGCGCGCGGCTGGCCGCCGAGCGCGGGATCATCGTGGCCGACACCAAGATCGAGCTGGGCTGGTCGCCGGAGGGCGAGCTGGTGCTGGCCGACGAGGTGCTGACCCCCGACTCCTCCCGGTTCTGGCCGGCCGACCGGTGGGCGCCGGGAGGCCCGCAGCCGTCGTTCGACAAGCAGTTCGTGCGCGACTGGCTGACCTCGGCGGAGGCCGGCTGGGACCGGGCCTCGGGGGATCCGCCCCCGCCGCTGCCGCCGCACATCGTCGAACGCACCCGGGCCAAGTACATCGAGGCCTACGAACGGCTGACCGGGCGGGCCTTCGGCTGAGCCCGCGGCGGCGGCCCGGCGTGTCTTGACGGGAACCGCCTCTTGGCAGGAACTTCGCAGGGAACGGAGCTTTCGGCGGTGAGAAGCCCTCCGACGCCGGTCTCGGTACCGGTCCCATCCGCGCATCCGGGCCACGGCCGCCCGCCGCGTGGCCGCACGGGCCACGGGAGGGTGACGGATTCACTGAATCCCACCGGCCGAACAGCGGTAACTTGGGTGGATCGGTTTACCTGAGACCTGGTTTGCACACCTGCGACATGGGTCACATTCGGAACGCCGGAGGGTACGAACCTTCCGAAACGTTCCGCGATCTAAACAGCTGAAGGACGGCCCTCCAAAAGGGGGGCGCAACGGGCATCCGGACCGTCCGCACGGTGGTTTACTACAAGAGCGCACAGGCGGCGGCGTGCCTGGCACTCGTGACCCGCCGTGGACGAGCGGGTGGCCGGTAACCCAACACCCGCATCCCATAAGGAGCTAGGCGCAATGAGCATGGGCCACGAGGTTCGGTACCGTGTGCGAGGCGGCCGCAAGCTGCAGGGCACCGTCTTCATCCAGGGCGCGAAGAACGCCGTGCTGCCGATGATCGGCGCGGCCCTGATGGCCACCAAGGGCCGCACGGTGCTGCGGAACGTTCCGATCATCGAGGACGTGCGCCGCGCGGTGGAACTGGCCCAGGCCGTGGGCGCCAAGGCAGAGCTGCACGAGGCCGAGCGCACCCTGGTGATCGACGCCTCCACGCTGAGCAGCCCGGTGCTGCCCGCCGAGATCGCCTCTCGGTTCCGCGGCTCGTTCCTGTTCGTCCCGGCGCTGCTGCACCGGCTGGGCGAGGCCGTGATCGAGGGCGTCGGCGGCTGCAACCTGGGCAGCCGGAACCTGGACTTCCACTACAACGGCTTCAAGCGGATGGGGGCCACCGTCACCGAGCAGGTGGACGGCGACGGCAACGGCGTGATCTACATCAAGGCCGGTGACCTGCGCGGCGCCACCCTGTACTGCGACACCCCCTCCCACACCGGCACCGAGAACCTGGTGATGGCCGGGGCGCTGGCCAAGGGCACCACGCTGATCAAAAACTGCGCCCTGGAGCCGGAGGTGCTGGACAACATCGAGTTCCTGCAGCGGATGGGGGCGCGGATCTCCGGCGGCGGCACCGGGTTCATCACCGTGGAGGGCGTGGAGGAGCTGGCCGCCGTCGAGCACACGGTGATGCCCGACCGCATCGACGCCGGGGTGTTCATCATGGCCGCGGCCATCACCGGCAGCGAGCTCAGCCTGGTCGGGGCGTCCCTGGAGCATTTGGGGGTGGCCGCCGACAAGCTGGAGCAGATGGGGGTGGAGTTCCACCAGGAGGGCGCGGTGCTGCAGGTGCGCCGGGAGCGGCCGCTGCGCCCGATCAACGTGATCACCGACGAGTACCCCGGTTTCGCCACCGACCTGCAGTCGCCGATCATGGCGGTGTCCTGCCTGGCCGACGGCCCCAGCTACATCTATGAGCGGATCTTCGACGGCCGTTTCAAGCTGGCCGGGGAGCTGACCAAGATGGGCGCCAACATCGAGGTGAACGGCAACCGCGCCAAGGTGTTCGGTCCCACCCCGCTGCACGGCGCCGAGGTGGTGGCGCACGACCTGCGCACCGGCAGCGCGCTGGTGCTGGCCGGGCTGAGCGCCGAGGGCGAGACCGTCATCACCCAGGCCTACTACCTGGACCGCGGTCACGCCCATGTGGCCGAGCGGCTGTCGCAGGTCGGCGCCGACATCGTCCGCGAAGTGCTCTGAAGGCGTCCGGGGCCGCCGGCCCCGGACGCCGCCGGCGGGGCATGATGGTCCCGCAGCCTCGGCGCCCGGCCGGGCCGGGCGCCGCTTCGGACGGGCGGCTGCGCCGTCCCGGTCCGGCTTCCGAAGGTTTCCCGCTCAAGCGGTGGTTTCGGGCGACCGCAAAAAGTGACCCCTCGGTCATCAACAGGCGCCGAGCGCGGTCACCGCCTCAACGGTTCCGACATTTCGGGCACTCGACAACAATCTAGGCAGCCTTCCCGAAACCTGACCAGAACGTTGACAAAGCCCTGACAACCCCTCTCCGGACCTCCCGTCGCGATCAGCCCTCAGGGCAGGGATCTTTCCGGACAGCGAAACTTGACCGCCGAACTTCGGACATCCGAAGATACCGGATTGTGTCTGTCCGTATGGTAACAAGTTACTGACCAAGGGGTCCCATAGGTTACTTTTTCGCCGCACTCTTGATTCGATTTCGCGTCTGGGCGTCACACTTCGTCGCCCTGACCCGATCTGCCCAATGAGGAATGAATCGCGGGAACTGCGGTGCTGGGTCAGAAGGCAGGGGCGGCAAGCCATGAGTCAACGGTTGGGCGGAGCATGCGCGAACGCGCACGACCGCAAGGGGCCACCACCCCACGGGGGAGGTCGCCTATGAGCGCGTCGAGATCGACCGGTTCGACACCGGACTTGACCATCGGTGTGGTCGGCCCGCATGACTTGGTGGAACGCGTCATGCTCATGGGCAACCACAGCTCCACGCCGATCCCCAGCAGGCTGGTCGCCGCGGCCTACCGGGACGAGCAGGAGGCCGCCGACAAGGTCCTGCGGCTGGGGTCGGCCGTGGACGTGTGCCTGTTCGCCAGTCCGGTGCCCTACGACTTCGCGCGCAAGGCCGGGGTGCTGACCATGCCGGCCACCTACGTGCCGCTGAACGGGGCGGCGCTGCAGGGCGCGCTGCTGCAGGCGGCCCTGGACGACCGCTACGACCCCGCCAAGGTCAGCATCGACGTGCTCACCCGTTCCGACGTCGAGGAGGCCTATAGCGAGATCAACCTGGGCATAGAGAACGTCCACCTGCGCGAGGAGGCCGCCGGCCCCGGCACGCTGGCCGCCTTCCACGAGCGGCTGTGGCGGCGCGGCATCACCACCGTGGCGATGACCTGCGTGCACGCCACCGCCGAGCGGATGGAGATGGCGGGCGTGCCGACGATCCGGGTGCGCCCCACGGGCGCGGCGATCCGCAGCTCCCTGCAGACCGCCGCGCTGCTGGGCGCCCACCACCGGCTGGAGGAGTCCCAGCTGGTGGTGATCGTGGTGGACGTCCCCACGCTGCGCGAGACGCCGCGGCGGGTCACCCCGCGCTACTGGCGGGAGGAGCTGAAGCTGGCGCTGCACCGCACCCTGGTGCAGGAGGCGCACCGGATGAACGCCTCGGTCTGGCCGGTGGACGACCACAGCTACCTGGTCACCGCCACCCGGGGCTCGGTCTCCGCCGTCACCGAGGGCTTCCGCACTCCCCCGTTCGTGGACCGGGTCCGCGAGGAGCTCGGGGTGGCCATCGAGGTCGGCATCGGCATGGGCCGCACCGCGCACGAGGCCGAGACCCACGCCCGTGCGGCACTGGCCCGCTCGCAGACCTCCCAGCGGGCCCAGGGCTTCGCCCTCGACCGCGACGGCCGGGCCCTGGTCCCCGCGCCGCGCACCCCGCCGCGCACGCAGCCGCAGCCCAAGCCGAAGGGGCTGGAGATCCTCGCCCGCCTGGCCGACAAGATCGACGCCGAGAACGGCGGGCGCAACGGCGACAGCCAGCCCCTCATCGTGGACGCCGAGAACGCCGGCCGGATGCTGGGGGTCACCCCCCGCACCGCCCGCCGGCTGCTGCGCACCCTGGTGGAGGAGGGCCTGGCCTGGCCGCTGCCTCCCAACCGGACCCCGCAGCCGGGCCGTCCCCGCCAGCTCTACCGGCTGATCGTGGAGAAACTCGGCCCCAAGGCCACCACCTGACGGCCCGTCCACCGGCCGATCGCCGTCCGGGGACCCCGCCCCCGGTCGGCTTCGTCCTTTCTAGGGCCGTTCAAACGGTTTCCGCCTCCTGCGGCAGGCAGAGCCCGCCGATAGAGCGAGTTCGTTCGCTTCACCCCCCGGCTCGCCGAATACGCAGGCGATCGCACCAGACGTCCCGCCTGCAACCCGCACCCCAAGCTTCGCCTCCGCGACCGTCAGCCCGATCGGCTACGTTGATGGCGGTCCGCCTGCTTCATGCGGGCACGGGCCGCGGATCGCACAGGAAGCCGATCATGTCGTGACAACCAGAGAGACGGGCGGAACGTCTGACCTATAGCGGTCGCCTCCGAAAAACGGACGCAAAGTAGCGGCGATACGGTCAAGCGCACCGTACCGTCTCTGTCGTGCCACTGCCCGACGCGACGGTGGCCCCGAGGAACGGGACGGTCGAAGCTGCTCGGAGCGAAGGGTGTGATGTGAGCGGAGAATGGGCGGTTGCGGGGTATCGCCATATCCGTGAGCTCGGAGAGGGCAGCGTCGGACGGGTGATGCTCGCCGTCCGCAAGTCCACCGGCACCCCCGTCGCGATCAGGTACCTGCCGCCGCAGCCGCCCGGCCGGCAGGCGTTCCACGACGAGGCACGGCTGATCGCCGGGCTGGATGACCCGGGGCTGGTCCGGCTGCACGAGTACGTCACGTCCCCGCACGGCACCGCGCTGATCAGCGAGCTGGTCGACGGGATCAGCCTGGAGCGGATCATCAAGGCCGAGGGGCGCCTGGCGCCGGAGGCGTCCCTGCTGGTGTGCAAGGCGGTCCTGCTGGCGCTGGCCGCCGCGCACCGCAGCGGGCTGACCCACGGGTCCGTCAGCCCCGGGAACGTCCTGGTGGACGACGAAGGCACCTGCAAACTGGCCGGGCTGGGCGTCATCGCCGGCGGCGGCACGGCGGCCTCGGCGGGGGCGGAGCGCTACCGGGCGCCCGAGCTGGCCGCCGGCGGCCCGGTGACGACCGCCGCCGACCTGTACTCGGCCACCGCGATCCTCTATGAGTGTCTGACCGGGGAGCCGCCGGTCTTCACCGGCGGACGGTGCGCCGGCCCGATCGGGCCGCAGCTCCCCCAGCCCCTCGTCTCCCTGGTCACCACCGGACTGGCCGCCGACCCCAACGAGCGTCCCGTCACCGCACCGGTCTTCGTGAGCCGCCTGGAATCCGTCGCGCTGGCCGCCTACGGGCCCGCCTGGGAGCAACGCGGACGGGAGCAGCTCAGTGAGCGGGCGTCGGTGCTGAAGCTGCTGTTCCCGCTGTCGCGCAAACTGGTCAGCGACGAGCAGGCCCGGGCCATGCTCAACGGGCGCCGCCGGCGCTCCCGCGGCAGGTTGCTGATCGCACTGGCCGCCGCCCTGCTGCTGGTGGTCGGCACGGGCGCGGTGGTCTACGCCTCCGGCAAGAACGCCCGGGGCACCGGTGAGGCGCTGCCCGGCGTCTCCGAGACGGGACCGGCGCCTCCCGTGGAGTCTTCTGCACTGCCCGGCTTCGACGCCGGCGAAAGCCCGGCCGTCAAGGGCGGCCGCTCCGCCACCGGCGGGGCGGCGAGCATCGGCATCGACCGGCCGAGCGCCGGCGCCCCCACCGGCAGCAGCCCATCCAGCGGCCCGGCCGTTCCGCCCGGCAGGCCGTCGAGCCCGCCGAGCCCCCCGCCCACGCCGAGCCCGTCCCCGTCCGCTTCCTTCGAGGCCACCGCCGTGGAGATCGTCGGGCTCTCCTTGGACGAGACGGGCACCACCGCCACCGCGCAGGTGAAGGTCACCGCCTCCGGTGCCGGCACGGTCACCCTCACCGTCCAGTTCTACGCCGATGACGTCGCCCATGGCGCTCCCGAGACCGTGACCGTGACGGTGCCGGCCACTGGGAGCACCACTGTGGAGGTCACGCACTCCTACGACGCGTGCCCCGCTGTTTACGCGGGCCAGGCCAGTGCGTCCCCCGGCAGTGCCCCCTCCCACCGCCTGGCGGCCGAAGGGGAGTGCGCCTAACGGGCGCAAGCTCAGCGGTTGCGGTGCGGGTAGGCGGCGGCCACGGCCAGGAACGCGTCGTTCTCCTCGGGCGAGCCGATGGAGACCCGCGCGCCCTCCCCGGCGAAGGGACGCACGCTGACGCCCTGGGCCTCGCAGGCGGCCGCGAAGTCCAAGGTCCGCTCGCCCAGGCGGAGCCAGACGAAGTTGGCCTCGGTGGGGGGCACCGACCAGCCCTGGTCGCGCAGGGCGCTGACGACCCGGTGGCGTTCCTTGACGGTGCCCTCCACCCGTTCCAGCAGCTCGTCCTCGGCGGCCAGGGAGGCGATGGCGGCGGCCTGGGCCAGGGAGTTGACGCTGAAGGGCAGCATGGTCTTGCGGACCGCGCCGGCCACCACCGGGTGCGCCACCAGGAAGCCCACGCGCAGCCCGGCCAGCCCGTAGGCCTTGGAGAAGGTGCGCAGCACGGCCAGGTTGGGGCGGTCGCCGTACAGGGTGAGGCCGTCGGGGACCTGCTCGTCGCGGATGTACTCGCGGTAGGCCTCATCCAGGACGACCAGGCAGTCGGCGGGCACCCGGTCCAGGAAGGACTCCAGCTCGGCGCGGCGCACCGCCGTGCCGGTGGGGTTGTTGGGGTTGCACACGAAGATCAGGCGGGTCCGCTCGGTGATCGCCTCGGCCATCGCGGCCAGGTCGTGGGTCTCCTCCCGCAGCGGCACCTGCACCGCCTGCGCCCCCGACAGCGCCACCAGCACCGGGTAGGCCTCGAACGACCGCCAGGCGTACAGCACTTCGGCGCCGGGCTCGGCCACCGCCTCCAGCAGCATCTGAGTGACGCCCACCGAGCCGCAGCCCACCGCGATGTGGTCGGCGGGCACCGCAAAGCGCTCGGAGATCGCCTCGATCAGCGCGGTGGCGTTGTTGTCGGGGTAGCGGTTCACCCGCCGCGCCGCCTCACCGATCGCCTCCAGCACCGACGGCAGCGGCCCGAACGGGGACTCGTTCGACGACAGCTTGTAGGACCGGCCGTCCGGGGAGACCGCGGTCTTGCCGGGCTTGTAGGCGGCGAACCGGTCCAGCACGGAGCGGAAACGAGGAGTGGCGACCTCAGGCACCGTTGCCCTCCAAAGGTGACGGGTGACGTCCCAAGACTACGCCGCCGGCGGCGTCATGGACGCGGGCGCAGCATGGGCGGGCGCAGCTGCTCGGCGTCGCCCCGCCGGTACAGCTGGGCGGGACGGCCGCCGTCGCGGGTGGTGGTGCGGCCGGTGGGGATGAGGAACCGGTCGGCGCCGGTGACCTTGCGGTGGAAGTTGCGCGGGTCCAGATGGGTGCCCCAGACGATCTCATAGACCCGGCGCAGCTCGGCCACGGTGAACTCCGGCGGGCAGAACGCGGCGGCCAGCGAGGTGTACTCCAGCTTGGCGCGGGCCCGTTCCACCCCGTCCCGCAGGATCCTGCGGTGGTCGAAGGCGGCGCGCTCGTTGTCGAGCTCGTCCACGCTCCGCCACAGCACCTGGGCGCGGGAGGAGGCCGGCAGGTCGGGCGCCAGTCCCAGGTAGGCGACGCTGACCACCCGCTGGCGGGGGTCGCGGTCGGGGTAGCCGTAGGTCGCCAGTTGTTCCAGGTGGATGCGGACGTCGGCCAGCCCCGCCCGTTCGGCCATCAGCCGGGCGGCGGCCACCGGCAGGTCCTCATCCAGCTGGATGAACCCGCCCGGCAGCGACCAGCATCCCTCATAAGGCGGCCGGTCACGCCGCCAGGTCAGTGCGCACAGCCGCTGTTCACGGACGGTCAGCACCACGAGGTCCACGGAGACTGCCAGCCGGGGGACGGTCATGCTTGAACGTTATCGGCCCCGGCGGGTCCCCTGGTCCCATCGCTCCTTTTCACCGAACCTTTTCCGGCCGCAGCCGGGGAGAACGGCGTGACGCCGGGGCGTCCTCCCGGCGCCACGCCGGCGGGCCGGTGCGCGGTGAGCGCTTGTCAGGGCAGGATGCGTTCGGCGTGGTCGTAGGTCTGGCGGGCCAGCTGCTCGGCCTCGGCGCGGGTGGCCGTCGGCCCGTACAGGGCGATCGTGGCCAGGTAGCCCCGGCCGCGCAGCACCACGTACCAGGTCTTGACCGCGGTCTCGTTGAGGGTGCTGGCCACCCCGACGATGCGCGAGCCCAGCCCGGTGTCGCCGGAGCCGGCCTCCACCACCTCGTGCTCGGCCCACTTGCCGTTGATCTTGGTGCGGAACTGCTTGCACTGCTCGGGCATCCGCACCTGCACATGCCGTTCGGCGGTGGAGTTGGGCACCGCCATCAAGGTGGTGGACACCGAGTGGCCGCCGCCCTTGGAGAAGATGGCGACGGCGGCCGGCACCGTGCGCAGCTCCTCGTCGAGGGCGACGGAGGCGCCGGTGACCTTGGCGCAGCGGGGTTTGTCGTAGGTGACCTGGCGCTGCAGTTGCAGGAAGTTGGCGATGCTCTTCAGCGAGGCGTACTCGCCGGCCTCCGGCTCGCCGGTGCGCCGGTATCCGGACAGTTCGGTGGGCAGCGCCTGGCGGAGCTGGTCGGAGGTGTAGCCGGTTCCCGCGGGGGCGGCGCGTTCGCTTTCCTGATCGGCGCCGGCCTTGCCGTCGCCGCTCTGGCCGCCGCACGCGGTGGCCAGAGCGGCGCAGGTGAGCACACTGAGGAAGAGGGCATTGACGCTACGTGACGAAGCCATGCCCGCGACCTTACTGATACCTCTGGCGAGACACGCCGGTGACGACGTTTTGGTGGCGGTCAGGAGACGTCGGCGTTCTCGTTGTAGACCCCGGCGTAGTCCTGGCCGGACAGCTTCTGGATGGTCTCGACGATCTCGTCGGTGATCACGCGCCGGGCCTTGGCCGGGGGCAGGTCGCGGTAGTGGGAGAAGTCCATCACCGGGCCGATCCGCACGATCGGGCGGGGGCGGCCGGGCCAGCAGATGCGCGGCAGGCGGCGCCCGATGGGCTGCAGGATCTCGGTGTTCTGCAGCCCGATCGGCAGCACCCGGGCGCCGGAGGCCAGCACCAGCCAGCCGGTGCCGGTGCGGCCCCGGTACAGCCGGCCGTCCCGGGAGCGGGTGCCCTCGGGGTAGATCGCGAAGGCGCCGCCGTTCTCCAGCACCTTCAGGGCCTGCTCCAGCGCCCCCATGGCGGCCCGCCGGGCGCCCCGCTGGATCGGCATGTGCCCCAGCGTGGTCAGGAACCAGCGGATGAAGCGGCCTTTGAGCCCGGGCTGCTCGAAGTATTCGGCCTTGGCGATGTAGGTCACCGGCCTGGGGATCGACAGCGGGATGATGAAGCTGTCGATGAACGACAGGTGGTTGCTGGCGATGATCAGTGGCCCGTAGGCGGGGACGTTCTCCAGTCCTTCGACCTTTGGGCGAAATAGCAGGCGAAGGATCGGAGCCACTACGCGCGACATGAACGTGTAAAACACCCAGCCTCCCGAATTCCGCACCGCCACTGTAACGTGCCCGGCCAACCGGCCCCGAACCGCATCGCCGTTGTCGGCTCTGCACAGGTCAAAGGCCCGATGGGGGTGATTTCACACACATTGGCGGGCGCTCCGGGAACGCCGGGGGAAATCCTCTTCGGTACTGGACGGTAAGTCCAGTCCTCACCAATTCCTACTGGCCAGTAATCCCTACTGGCCGGTAAGAATTCCGCGCGCTCAGCCGCACCCTTCGAACTGCGGCACATACGGGTTGGTCCGCAGGCTGGTGCGGCCGAACCACTTGTCCAGCAACCTCCGGGCGGTGCCATCCTGGTACATCTGGGTCAACGCGGTGTTGATCGCCTCACACCCGTCGATATCGCCCTTATGCAGCCCGATCCCGTACTTTTCGTCCGAGATCGGGGCATTGATGATCTTGACCCTGTCCCCGTACCGGGCGGCGAACCCGGCCAGGATCAGATCGTCGGTCGAGACCGCGTCCAGCTCGCCCGACAGCAGCCGGTTCACGCAATCGCTGTAGGAAGAGGTCTCCACCAGCCGTGCCGGGACCTTGCGCTCCTCGGTCACCCGCCGCCAGGAGTTGGAGCCGGTGACCTTGCACAGCCTGCGGCCGCTCAGGTCGCGCACGTTCCTGACGGCGCCGTCGCCGGCCCGCACCAAGGTGTCCTGGTGGGCGACGTAGTACGGCCCGGCGAAGGTCACCTTGGTCTTGCGGCCGGCGGTGATCGAGTAGGTCGCCACGATCATGTCCACCCGCCGCTCCTGCAGGGCCTGCTCCCGGACGCTGGAGGGCGTCTCGACGAAGGTGATGTCCTCTTCGGCGAACCCCAGCCTGCCGGCCACGTACCTGGCCACGTCCACATCGAAGCCCTCGAACGTGCCGTCCGGCCGTTTGAGGCCCAGCCCGGGCTGGTCGGCCTTCACCCCGATCCGCAAGGTGGACTTGTCCAGGATCGAGCCGGCCCCGCCGGCGTCGCAGCCGGCGAGCGCGACGGCCGCCAGGACGGCCGATGCCGCGGCGGCCGCCCTACGGCCGGCGATGCGGGACGAACGCATGATCGCAAACCTCCGATGCGGCTTCAGCGGTACTCGGCCAGGCGGGGCCGGACGCCGAGGAGAACCAAGACGGCGATGACGGCGCACGCACCGGGCAGCGCCACATGCCAGCCCCGCAGCCTGCGGTCGCCGTCGGCGATGGCGCCGGTGAACGCGGTGCGGTGCTGCTCGGCCAGCCGCACCAGCGCCGCGTCGTAGCGTTCGAACGCGTCGGCCTGCAGATGCTGGGCGAGCGCCTCCGCCGGCCGGCCGGCGGCCACCAGCTCCCGCAGGCGCCGGTCGCCCTCCTGAAACGCGCGGTACCCGGTGAGCACCTCGGCCAAGGCCCGCGCCCGGGAGGTGCCGGGCTCGGCCCGCCGGGCCTGGTCGCCGAAAAAGCCCAGGAAGTCCACCTGCGCCCGGCCACCGGTCACAAAGCGCTCCACGGCCGGGCCCACCCCGGCGTGATAGTCGGTCAGGCTCTTGGTGCGCTCGGCGTCCAAGTACAAGATCGCCTGCGATTTGTCGAAGTAGACCTGCTCGTAGGTGTCGGCACGAGCGGGATCCAGCAGGTAGCGGCTCTCATCGGCGTAGGCGCTGTTGCTGATGGCCCGGGCCCGCGACAGCGCCAGCACCGAGTCGAACCCGTCCCGTTTGGCGCTCTGCAGCCGGCCGGCCAGCGAGTCCAGCAGCCCGGCCGCCGGCAGCGTCACCGCCAGCACCCCCAGCGTGGCCAGCACCAGCGCCGGGTTGAGCAGCCGCCGGAACCGCCGCGCCAGATACCACTGGAGGACCAGCAGCGCGGCCACCACCGCCAGCCCGGCCGCCAGCACCCCCACCCGGCCGGCCCGCACCGACCAGTGCTTGCTCTCGTAGGTTTTGCGGACGATCGAGCCGCTCTCCAACGTCAGGTTGTAGGCCTGCGGCAGCAGCTCCAGCTTCATCAGCTCGCCGGCCTGCCGGTACAGCTCCAGCACCCGCGGGGACGGCCGGCCCGCCGGGTGCGCGTACTGCGGCTCCTGGTCCAGTTGCATGGCCTGGCCGGCCAGCCGCTCATAGCGGCCCAGGCCGTCCAGCACGGCCTGCACCGTGCGCCGCTCGATGGGGTCGTCCCCGGCGAGCTGGGCGGCCTGCAGCAGCGCCCGGTTGGCCTCGCTGCGGCGCTGCTCATAGCGCTCCAGCGCGGCCGCCCGGCCGCGGCCGAGCCGGTGATCGCGGCCCAGCAGCAGCACGGTGGCGACCTGGGCGTCCATGTCGCTGAGCGCAAAGAACAGGTCGCCGGTGACCATCACCTGCGGCCCGGCGTCGTGCCCGATGACCTCCAGCCCGGTGCGGGCGTTGCCGATCGCCCAGCTCGCCGTGCCGAACAGCGCCGCCACCGCCACCAGCACCACCGCGGTCAGCGCGCGGATGCGGGCCGGGACGGTCCGCAGATGCAGCCGGCGCCGCGGCCGCGCCGGCGCCCCCGGGCGGCGGGTCGCGGCGGACGGATGGGGCGATGCCGGCCGCCGCACCGTGCTACTCACGCCTTCGTCATTCCTTCCGCAGGGTGATGGTGGTCCATGCGCCGACGTGGATGCGGTCGCCGTTCTTCAGCGGCACCTCGACGTTGCAGGCGATCGGCTCGGTCGATCCGTTGATGGTGGTGCCGTTGGTGGAGCCCGGGTCCACCAGCGCCCAGCCGCCGTCCGGGCGGGCCAGCAGCACCGCGTGGATGTGCGAGACCCCCGGGTCCGCCGGCGGGATGCTCAAATCGATCTCGGGGACGAAGCCGCGCGAGAGGCTGCGGCGGCCGATCCGCACCTGCGGGCCGACCAGCAGGTACCGCCGGTCCGGCGCATAGGGCGGAAAGGTCAGCGCGGCGGCGTCCGGTCCCATCTCGGCCACCACGGTCGCAAAGTACTCCCGGTCGGCCGACACCACCGCCGACCAGCCTCCGGAAACCGCCGGCCGGGCCGGCTGGGGCGGCGGCCCGCCGCCCCGGTTGCCGGTCTCGAAGTCGTATCCGCAGGTCTCGCAGAACCGCCCGCTGCGCGGCGTGCCGTCGACCGGGCACGGCTCCGGCGGCGGCTCGGCCGGCCCGGAGGCGGTGGACGCCGCACCGGCCATCAGCTCACCGCAGACGTCGCAGTAGTCCTCGGCGGCGGAGGAATGGCCGTTCGGGCAGTGCGGCATGGCCTCAGCCTCCGTCCTTGCGGGTGCGCACCGTCTTGGTGGAGCGGGTCTCCAGCGACATCTCGTCGGCCTTTTCGACCTTCTTCTTCAGCCGGACGGTTCCGGTGACCGGGTCGATGACGTCCACCACGTTGCCCAGCAGCTCCTCCATCTGCCGGTTGCCGGCCCGCCGGGCCAGCTGCACCGCACGGCCCAGCCGCGCGGTCGCCGTGTCCAGATCGCCCTCCCGCCGCGCGTCCAGGCCCTCCTGAATGGCCTCGGCCAGCTCCTCCTGCCCGGTGTAGTGGGCCACGCGGGGGTTGATCCGAGTGGATCTGGCCTCATCATCGGTCCACTCGGCCAGCACATTACCGGTGGCCGCCACCCGTTCGCCGCCGGCGCCGTCGGGGACGACCAGCTTCACCCAGGCCGCCCGCATCTGCCGGCCCACCTCGCCCGGCGGGACCTGCACGCACAGGTGGTAGTCGCGGATCTCCTCGCCCCACGCCCCGGTCGGGTAGTCCCCGGTCTGCGGGCCCGAGTCGGTGCGTTTGCCGGTCAGGTCCTCCAGGGCGGGCGAGACCTGCTTGATGAACTTCAGCGTCCCGTGCAGGGGCGTCCAGATCCGCAGCGTCACATCCGCCACCGTCTTGCCCATGGCGTTTTCGGTCATGGCCCGGAAGTCGGCCGCCAGGTCGCGCGGGTCGGCCACGATGTCCACGCTGCCCAGCAGCGCAGAAGCGATCTTGCGGAGCTCGGCCACCCTCCAGTCGGTGCCGACTCCCCGGCAGTCGCACACGAAACTCCCGGACACCGCCCGCAGCGCGGCGTCCAGCTCCTCGGCGGTCTCGTGCTGGTTCTGGCCGTCGGTCAGCAAGATCGCATGCCGCACCCCGCCGGCGCCCTGCCGGGACATCAGTCCGTGGGCCATCCGCAGCCATGAGCCGATGGCGGTGCCGCCGCCGGACGTCAGCCGGCCGATCGCCTTCTTGGCCTCCTTCTTGGTGCTCGCGGAGGCCACCGCCAGCCTCTCCCCACCGGGGTAAACCGGCTCGGCGCGGTGGAAACCGGCGATCACGGCGAAGTGCACGCCGTCGCGCAGCGTGTCCACCGCCGTGCGGGCCGCCCGCTTGGCCTCGGCCAGCTTGCCATCGGACGCCATGGAGCCGGAGGTGTCGATGATGATCACCTCGGCGGCTTCGGCGGCGCCCCCGCCGGGCGGCGCGGACGAGCCGGTGGCCTCGACGGTCACGATGGCGTGCACCTCGCCGCCGCTCACCGGCAGGTAGCGGTTCTGGTCGACTTTGATGGTGAACTCCGGCATCCCGGTCACCTCCCGGTCTCGCCCCGCACCAGAGCCTCCGCCCTTGCGGGAGGGGTTTCGGCGTCCCCCGGCGGGAAGGGGATCAGCACCACCGTCACGTTGTCATGGCCGCCCGCCTCCAGCGCCGTCCGCACCAGCGACCTGGCGATCTCCAGCGGCGACCCGCTCGCGCAGCGGCTGCGCGCGCCGTGCACGGCCTCGGCCAGCTCGGCGGCCTCCGGCAGGTAGTTCCACAGGCCGTCGCTGCACACCACCACCACGCCGGACCCACCGGGCCGGAAGGTCTCGGCGCGCGGCGTCACCTCCCCGGCGTCGGCGCCCAGCCAGGCGGTGACGGTGTGGGCGCGGTGGTCGGCGTACGCCTGGGCCCGGGTCATCAGGCCCCGCTGCACCATCTGCGCCGCCCAGGAGTCGTCGACGGTCAGCGCGGTGGACGGGCGGGCGCCGCCGCCGCCGGAGATCCAGTAGGCGCGGCTGTCACCGGCCCAGCCCACGGTGACGGCGCCGTCGCCCACCACGACCGACACGTACGTGCAGGCGGGCGCGTCGTAGGGGGAGTCGGCCAGCGCGGTGACCGCCCTGGCCGCCCGCGCCAGCGCCGCCCGGGTGGCGGTCTGCGGGTCGGCTCCCGCGGTGAGCTGGGCGACGAGCATGGCCGCGCCGGTGTCGGCGGCGACCTTGGAGGCCTCCTCGGGACGCGGCGCGGAGGAGACCCCGTCGCACACCACCGCGATCACCTTGCCGGCGGCCGTGGCCACCGCCATGGCGTCCTCATTGCGGCGGTAGCGCAACCCCCGGTCGCTGACCCCGGCGGCACCGGCGATCTCGATCTCCAGATGCTCGCGTCCGCTGGGCTGGCGCACCCCGCACCGCTCGCAGTAGCCGTCCTCGCTGATCTCGGCCGCACCGCACTCCACGCACGGCGCTCCGGCCCGCTTCGGCTCGGGCTCCGGCACGGCGCCCCCCGCCGCGGACGGAGGGCCGTATGCGACCGTCGACGGAAGGTCCCATTCCCACGCCGTGGAGTCGGCCGGGGGAGGCGGCGCGGACGCGGCCTTCTCCTCTTTTTCCGGGCCCGGTGACGCCGCGGCAGACCCGCCGCCGTCCCCGGGCCCGGGATGGGGCGCCGAAGGGCGGGCAGTGGAGCTCGCTCCGCGCAGGAACCGGCCGCACGCTTCGCAGAACTGGTCGTCCGCCGAGACGGCCTCGGTGCAGCCGGGGCAGCGGGTGGCCGCCGTGGGTTCCATGATCCCTGCCTCGATCCGGTCGCCTGAGCACTCGTTCACAGCAGCGTCCGCGGCCGCACGCGATTGGCCCGGTTCACCAGCCGGTGCCTGGTCTCCACATCGTCGGACAGGCGGGCCAGGCCGCGGTAGAGCTTCTCCAGCCGGCGCCGCAGCGGGCCCTCCTGCAACGGGACGCCCAGCACCTGCGGCGCGCCCTGCCCGGCGGAGGAGCGGTGGGCCAGCGTCCAGCTCAACGCGGCCTCCAGCACCTCGGCGGCGGCCCGCTGGTAGCGTTCGGCGTCCAGCTGCAACGCCTCCAGCCGCCGCCCGACCGCCACCAGCTCGGCCGGGTTGAGCTCGGCGGGCGGGCGGCCGCGCACGACGGCGGCCACCGCGGCCAGCTGGGCGGCCGCATGGTGGCTGGACACCCGCGGCACCGAGTCCAGCACGGCGACGGCCCCGGCCCGGTCCCCCAGCGCCAGCCGCACCCGCGCCGCCCCGAACGCGGCGCTGACATAGCCGGGATCGGTGCGTGCCACCAGGTCGTAGTAGAGCACCGCCGCCGGCAGGTTGCCGTTGCGCTCGTGGGCGAACGCCAGCGCCAGCTTGGGCGGCTTCTCCCCCGGCATCAGGTTGCACAGGTCGTCGAAGATCGCCACGGCCGTGGCGCGGTCGTCGGCCGCCAGCGCCGCCAGCCCCCGGTACCAGTCCAGCCGCCAGTCCTCGGGCCGCTCGGCCGCCAGCCGGTCCAGCAGCTCCACGGCCTCGCCCAGCTTGCCCTGCCCGATGCGGGCCCGCACCAGCATCAAGGACACCTCGGGCGAGGAGACCGGCGAGTAGGCCAGCGCCGCCTCCAGGTCGGCCGGGTCGCGGGCGGTCAGGCCGGACAGGAACCCGGCGGCCGGGTCGGCGGGGCTGACCTGCGGCACCGGCAGCGCCGCGGTGGCGGCGCGCACATCCAGCGCGGGCAGCACCGCGCTCTGCCCGCTGCCCGCTTCGTCCGCCGGCTCGAGCAGGGTGGCGCCCGCGGCCTGCTGCTCGGTGCCGAACAGGGTGGAGGGGGCCGGGCGCGGCCGGCCGTCCTCGGCGGCCAGCACCTCCCGCAGCACCCCGGTGAGCTGCTCGGCCATCTCGGCGGCGTCCTGGAAACGGGCCCGCGGATCGGGGTGGGTGGCCCGGCACAGGAACCGGTAGAACGACTCGTGCCGCATCAGCAGCGGCACCTCTTCGCGCGGCGGCAGGCTGTGGGCGTAGCGGCCGGTGTAGCCGCGGAACGGGAAGCTCAGCACCGCCAGCGTCCGGCCCACCGTGTACAGGTCGGAGGAGATCGACGGGCCGTCGGTGGGGACCTCGGGGGCCTGGTAGCCGATGGTGCCGAAGATCGGGCTGTCCTCGTCGTCGATCCGCCGCACCCCGCCCAGGTCGATCAGCTTGAGCTGCTCTTCGGACTGGATGGCGTTGTCGGGTTTGAAGTCGCAGTACAGCAGGCCGCGGCTGTGCAGGTAGCCCATGGCGCGCAGCACTTCCAGCCCGTAGGCGATCACCTGGGGCAGCGGCAGCGACGCCTCCTCGCCGTGCTCGCGGCGCAGCTGCGTCACGATCTCCTTGAGCGACTTGCCGCCGACGTACTCCATGACGATGTAGCCGACGGGCTGCTTGGTGTGCGGGTCCGGGTGCTGCACGAAGTTGTAGATCTTGACGATGTTGGGGTGGTCCACCTGCGCCAGGAAGGCGCGCTCGGCCGTGGCGGCCCGCATGGCGTCGGCGTCGCCGGAGTCCAGCAGGCCCTTGAGCACCCGCCAGCTGTCGCTGACGTTCTTGTCGCGGGCCAGGTAGATCCAGCCCATCCCGCCGAAGGCCAGGCAGCCGAGCACCTCGTACTGGCCGCCGACCAGGTCGCCGGGCCGCAGCTTGGGGGTGAAGGAGAACGGGTGCCCGCATTTGCGGCAGTAACCCTCGGTGCGTCCTGGGCGGCCGTCCCGGCTGCGGCCCACCGGCTCGCCGTCCACGCTGCAAAAGCGCCGGTTCTCGGGCACCTCGGGGTTGCGCATGATGGCGGTGGCCGGGTCCCGGTAGGGCACCGGCGGCACCTCCACCAGGCCGGCGCCGAGCATGCCCCGGCGGGAGGAGCCGGTGGAGGCGGTACCGCCGGTGCGCGCGCTGCGCCCGGAGGCGGTGCGGCCCGAGCCGGTCGCCCCGGATGCGCCGGACGGCTGGGAGGGGGCGGGAACGCTGGGGCGAGTGGGCGGGGCGGGTTGCCCCCCGGGCGCCCCGCTGACGGCCGTGGGCTGGGCGGGAACGGGTTCGGGGGCCAGGCCATCGACGTTGCAGAAGCCGTCCTCGATGTAGCCGGGGCAACCCGGCCGGGTGCACTTTTCCATCAGTCCGTCCCCGTTTCGAGGGATCTGAGCACACGCTGGTACTCAGCCAGCACGACGGTGGATCGTTGCAGATCGCAAGGGGCCGTCCACAGCAGCGAGCGGGCCCGTTCCTGCAGGCGCACCAGCTCGCCGTGCTCGGCCAGGCCCAGCCGGGCCGCCTTGACCTGGTAGGCCTCCAGGCGTCCCCGCAGCTCGTCGCGGCGCTCCAGCAGCCCGACGATCAGGTGGCGGCTGCGTTCGGCCTGGCGCAGCGCACCGGCGACGGCCTCTTCCAGCTCGGCGACCTCGCCCGCCAGTTCCGCCCAGCGGCCGGCCCGCCGCAGCCCGTCCAAGGAGGCCAGCCGCTCGCGCAGCCGCGGGGCGGGGTCGGCGGGCTCGCTCACCCCCGGGGAGGCGATCTTGACCTGGACGGTGCGGTAGTCCCGCCGCGCCCGGCGCACCACCTCCTCCAGCTTTTCCAGGGACGAGGTGAGCTCGCCGATTCGCCGGTCGTAGTCCTCCCGCAGCCGGACGGCCTCGGCCAGGGCGCGGCGCGCCGCCGCCAGGTCCGAGCGCAACGCCTCCAGGCGGGCGGTGTCGGCCTTGCCGTCGCGGGCGAGCGCCAGCGGGTCGGTCCGCACGGTCTGCCCGACGGCGGCCAGCTCCCGGCCGATGCGGTCCAGTTCGGCGTCCCGGCCGCGTCCCAGCGACCGGGCCAGCCGGGTCGCCTGCCGCCACTGCTCCTCGAGTTCGCCCAGCGGGCCCAGCAGCGCCTCCCAGGCCGCGTCGACCGTGGCGACCAGTTCGGTGACCTCGCGGTAGGCCTCGCTCATCCGGCGGACGCTCTCTGCCAGCGTGCAGCGTTCGCCGGTGGGGTCGAGGAGAGAGCGCCGCCGCAGCGAGACCTCCTGCGGCAGGAGCTTCACCGACGGCCCGGACAGCAGGCCGGTCAGCTCCCGCAGCACCGCCGCAGCGGGCCGCGGGTGCCGTTCGCGCAGCGCCTCGGCCTCCTCCAGGACCCGCTGGTAGGCGTCGAACAGCCGCCACAGCGTGGCCAGCCGGTCGGTGGCCTCCTGCCAGCGGCGACGGGTCAGCCCGGTCAGCCGGCTGCCTTCGAGCAGCCGGTAGCCGGGGTGGTTCTCCAGGTCGTACAGGGCGGTGGAGATGCGGTCGCGTTCGTCGCGCAGCGACGCCAGAGCGCGGTCGATCTCGTCCCGGCCCAGGGGCGCCGCGCCGTTGTCGCTCACTGCCGCTCCGCGTGGTCCCGCCGACTCCGTTACGCCTCCCACTTGGGGCGCCCTTGACGTAAGTATCGTCCAGCCTGGCAGGGGTACCGCCGATCTTCTGTGGCGGGTGACACGAACCGGCCGAATCACCGGGGCACGGTATTCGGACGGCGATGACCGGCTCCCCGATCATTCGGGTTTCATCGACAAAACGGGCAGGACACGTCGCATCGTCCACCGAGGCGCGGCCTGCTCAACCTCGGGGGACGTCTCTCCTGATGACGACATCGGCTCCTCTCCGGCGCGGCGGGCTGCTGAACCTGCGCCGGCGGGATATCGACCTCGACGGTGCGACCATCCACATCACCGGCTCGGCGGCCTTCATGGGTGGCCGACGTGTCGAGGGGACGACCGAGAGCAGCCGATCCCGCGTCGTCGGCATCACTGCCGGATACGGTCAAGGTTCCAAAGGCTCACCGCGGGCGTCAGACCGCCGAGAAACCCGAAACCGGGGGAGTCTTGGCACTCCACCGATGATCACGTGTTCCGCCCCGCCCAGGGTGGCCCCGCTCACCCCGACACGGTCTCCTCGCTGGTGGCCAACCTGATGAAAGCCCACAACGCCCCGAAGGACGGGGCCTCCCCCGGCCGAACCGCCGCCGCATACCCGGCTGCATGACCTTCGCCACATCCACGCACGCTGCTCCTGGCGGGCGTCTCCGTCGGGTGACCGCCCGGGCCGGCCACGCCGATCCGGGCGGTCACGCTGCGGGTCTACGCACACGTGATCAACGAGCAGCTCGTGGAAGCCGCTGGGATCTTCGCCGCGGCGGTCGGGGAATCCGTGGCCCGAGCGGAGTCCGCTGTTAGCAAACCTGTTAGCAAAAGGCCCCTCGCGGTGATCGCGAGGGGCCTTTGACCTGCTGCGCAGCCGAGAGGATTCGAACCCCTAACCTTCTGATCCGTAGTCAGATGCTCTATCCATTGAGCTACGGCTGCTTGGCTCCTGGTCTGTCTGCCAGGTGCGTGGTGCTGGTGAAGAGTCTAGCAGGTCTCTGCCCTTGCCTAGACCCGTTGCTCCTGTGCACCACGGTGCTCTCAAGTCTAAGACAGCCTGCGTCGTGGTCCAATCGATTCGAAGCTCTCGTTCGGTGGCTTCAAGGCGCTCGCGCCACGGGAGAGGGCCCTGTCCGGATGCCCGGGGCGGTCGTGGGACGTGACGAGGCGGCAGGTGGCCCAGGCCTGTGCTCCAGCCGATGAGGCCGGGGTGAGGACAGGCCCGGTGACTCATCACCGGGCCTGCGGCTTCCCGGCTGAACCGCTCTCGTGGGCTCGCGTCAGCGGTGGCTTCCGCCCTCGAGGTCGAACCTCAGCTCGGGGTAGTCGGTGATGTCCATGCCATATCGGCGGTAGACCTCGACCGTGTTGATGCCCGTCAGCCTGCCGTGTTCGATGCCCAGCCTGTCGGCCGCCGCGAGGACGGCTTCCTTGGACGGGCCTTCGAGCTCCAGGTAGGGCGGGATGAGCGGCCACTCGTCCACCTCCAGGTGCACCTCGCCGAGCTGGAAGCTCGTGCGGCGGTTCTCCTGGTAGGACTTCGGCTTGTATCCCAGCTCCTGCAGAAGCAGGAGCGTCTGGTCGAAGTCGTCCACGGAGACCTCGACCTCTTTGGTGCCGTCGATTCCGTCATGGACGATGTGCTTGACGGCGAGGGTCGCCCTGACGCCGTCGTCTCGCAGCCGCATCCACCGCGCCGGGTCGGGCGGAGTGTCGATGTCGAACACGTACCGCCGCTGCAGGCGGTCTTCGGACGTGCGGCGCCCGCCGGCGGACTCGATTCGGCAGGCCATCTCTTCGGGATCGATATCGAGGAGCTTGGCCTCGAACTCGACGAGCGTCATGCCATACCTCTCAGTGAACCGCCAGAAGGCGGTGCCTGCGCGCCGCCGACCGGGGCCGACATCAACCGGTGGTCAGCCGCTGCTCGCAAGTTCCTCTCCGTGAACCTTCTCAGCACGTTGTCTCTGCCGACCAGGCAAGAACACAACAAGGAGCCGACGACCCTTATTCGTAGATCCACAACCGACAGTGTCCCGACAATTTCGGCTGAACCAACCGCCCACGCAAGCTTCTCCTTGAAGCGGCGGATTAGTCACCCGCCGGCAGAGGCACACGAAAGCGGTGAGGCGAACCTCGAATACAGGGCTTGAGCAAGGCCCCCGGAGGTCCGTCCACCGCTTCCTCTGGTCGTCGTGTTTCCAGTTCAGAGCCCGATCTGGTCGCTCCAACAGGCGAACGCGGGGAAGTCTTCCGCCGATACGTTCATTGCCTTCGCGGCCCAGCCGAAACAATCAACTCCCCTAGAGGAGTCAAGTGATATCCCCTGCAATCCGATGGCTGAATTCAGCCATCGGCCCACTGTGGAGATGAGCTCCTTCCGCCGCCATTCGCCGTCACACCAGAATCCCGGACATCCATGACCCACCTGGTTCCCGCCCCGGTAGCAAGCTTCAAACGGCATCCAGCCGACTCCACTGATAAAGCGACCATCACACCGACCATACGCAATCCACTCAAACCCGTCCTGTCAAGCAAAACAACCGAGGGCTCCCCGACGGTCAGGCGGTGTTTCTCCGCACGTCGCCTCAGTGTCCGGCAGCGGCAAGATTCCAGCCCTACGTTTCGGACGCACCAGAACGGAGGTGCGTCATGTCTCGGATCACACGGATACTCGCCGGAGGGCTGGTCGCAGCGGCCGTCGCCGGGTTCTGCACAGTGGTGCTGGACGAGCCCGCGCCCGCCGCGGCCGAGCGGGCCGGCCGTCCCATCGTCATCGGCCACCGGGGAGCCAGCGGGCTGCGGCCGGAGCACACCCTGGCCGCCTACCGGATGGCCATCGCGCAGGGCGCCGACTACATCGAGCCGGACCTGGTGATGACCAAGGACCGCCGGCTGGTGGCCCGTCATGACAACTGGCTGGCCGACTCCACCGACGTCGAGGAGCACCCGGAGTTCGCCGACCGCAAACGGACCAAGACCGTGGACGGCGTCACCCGCACCGACTGGTTCACCGAGGACTTCACCCTGGCCGAGCTGCGGACGCTGCGCGCCGAGGAGCGGATACCGGGGCTGCGTCCCGGCAACACGGTCTTCAACGGCCTGGAGCCCATCCCCACCCTGGAGGAGGTGCTCGATCTGGCCCGCAAGCACGGCGTCGGGGTGTATCCGGAGACCAAGCACCCCAGCTATTTCGACAGTCTCGGGCTGTCGATGGAGGAGCCGCTGGTGGCCGCCCTGCACAAGTACGGGTTCGACAGCCGCCGCGACAAGGTCTTCATCCAGTCGTTCGAGACCTCCAACCTGCGGGACCTGCGCAAGCTCACCAAGGTCCGGCTCATCCAGTTGATCGACGGCTCAGGCGCGCCGTACGACCTGGTCCGCAAGGGCGACCGGCGCACCTACGCCGACCTGGTCAAACCCGCGGGCCTGAAGTGGATCTCCTCCTACGCCGACGGGATCGGCCCGGCGACCGGCTGGATCGTCCCGGTGGACTCCTCCGGCCGGCTCGGCAAGCCCACCACCTTGGTGCGGGACGCGCACCGGCACGGCCTGGCCGTCCACACCTGGACGGTGCGCAACGAGAACGAGTTCCTGCCCGCCGACTTCCGCCAGGGCAACGCCGCCGCTCCCGGCTACCGGGCGGCCACCGGCGATGTCGGGGGATGGCTGTCCAAGCTCTACAGGCTGGGCGTGGACGGGGTCTTCTGCGACGACCCGTCGGCCGGGGTCGGCGCGCGCACGGCCGTGTTCGGCTCATGAGCGATCGATCCCAACCAATTGCCTTTCCCTGACGACAAAAGGAGGTAGAGCGACGGGAACGCGGCACACCCGCGTTCCCGTCAACAGCCCCCCACAGAAAGCGAGTACATCTCCATGCGTACGCAGACCACCAGGCTCCTTGGCGTCCTCGCCATCGGTGGCGCGATGCTGGCGGCGACGGCCTGCCTCCCCGGCGGCGACTCGGAGAAGACCGCGGCCTGCCAGGCCATGGTGGAAGAGATCGGCGCCGTGCCGTCCAAGGCCAGCCAGCACCTGAGCAACCCCGGCGCCGCGGCCCAGGTCTACTCCGACGCCGCCGCCAAGGTCCGCGCCGAGGGCCGCAAGGCCGGCGGCGACGTCCAGGAGGCCGCCGAGCAGGTCGCAGACGACCTGGAGGAGCTGGCCCAGGTGCTGCGGGACGCCGGTTCCGGCAACCTGCGCATGCCCGACACCAGCAAGCTGATCAGCAGCGGCGCCAAGCTCCGCGACGCCTGCAACGCCTGACCTGCGGTCTTCGGTCACGTCCCGCCCGGCGGGGGCGGGCGGGACGTGACCGTATTCGGACGACCTTGTCCGGGCCCAACTGCCGTGCCGCACTTTGCCGCTCGGACCTTTGCCGGGTAGCCTGTTTCCGACCCACATGGTCCAAGGAGGCCATGGTCCAAGGAGGATTCGCCTAGTCAGGTCTATGGCGCCGCACTGCTAATGCGGTTGAGGCTTACCGCCTCTCCGGGGTTCAAATCCCCGATCCTCCGCTCTACCAGCGCCCCCGTCGGGGTCCGGCCCCCGGCGGGGGCGTTTTCGATCTTGCGGGTACGGCCGCGACATCCCAGAGCCGTCTTGTCCTGCTGTCCGCATGCGGCCGGCACGAGCACCAGGCGTCGTCACGTCCTCGGCGAGCGCGCCGGGCATCGCGACGATGTGGGAGCACCAGCCGGGATCGGCGAGGAACCTGTCCTTGGATCGCCGACGCCCGGCATGGGACGGAACCGGCCTTCGGGAGAGTCCAGCGCCCTGTGGTCAGGCGGGGTCATGACTCCCCTTGCCAGACAGGTACCTGACAGGCGGCCGTAGCCGGACGGGACGTCCAAGGCTTGATGGACGGACGCCTTCCTGTCGGCCGCCGTTCGCAGTCAGCGGCATCGGCTCGATCACAGGAATGCTCTGCCCTCATCTCGCACGGCACGCGGGCCTTCCCAGGTCCCGGTTGTGACCCGGTGGATGTTCAGGACGCACGGCCCCTGGGAGTGTGTCAGGAGCCCCGAATCAACGGTGATCGCCTCATCGCCCTCGTGACCAAGTCCGGCGAGGAGATGCAGTGGGACGCGAGCGAGTCGGGGACCTGGTCGTCGTACCGGCCAGGATTCACGGGCAGCGCACCGGCCGAAACGGCACCGACAAGCGGATCTGCCCAGGCAGGCCACCCGGCACCTGCTGAAAGGCCGATCGGACTGCCCGCACCGGTCCCGACCTCGGCGATGATCAAACACCGGGAAGCCCGCTCTACCGCGGCGGCCTAGCCGACCAGCCGATACGCCCAGGTGCTGACCGTCGCTTCCAGCGCTCCCAGCACCGTCCCCCGCCGGTCGCGGTTAGGTGTGGCGATGTGGGGACGGTGCCCGCGCAGTGTCCAGGTCGCGCACCCGGAGCAGTAGGCGCAGATGGGATCCGTTGGCGGCTCATGCCGCTGTTCCGGCTGAGCGGTCTGCGCGGCCGGACGGCGATTGCAGCCACCACCGCAGGTCGGGCGGGGACATCGCGGGCGATCAATGCTGGCCGCCGCCGGACAACGACCTGCCGCAGACACCGATACGCCGTTCGGCGGCTTTCTAGGTCGTCCCGACACCCCAGATCCGCTGAACGGTCCATAGCCCGGCGGTCCAGCGGCCGGCTCGGCCTCCACAAGGAGCACTGAGCAGGGCTTGGGTTCAAAACCGCTCCGGCTACTGATCAGCTCCGGCTTCTGCCGTCTCGGTCTCCGCCGGTCTCCGGCCCGCTTGCCGGCCAACGCCGTTCTCCGGCGGTCTCATGCGCGAGACGGCATGCTTGGGGAGGACGCATCCACACCACCGTCTCTGCTGCCGGAGGTCGGTGGTGCGACTCCAGCGTTCACCCCATCCTCAGACCTAAGCGACAAGCGGAACGATGAGCCTCTCTCCTCAAGGACGGCCGTGAAGTGAGAGATAGTCAGCACTCGTTGGGAGCAGTTCTTGCGTCCATCTCCGATCTGCGGCCTGCCCGAGTCAATGGTCTGCCCATGTTGAAGCAGGCAGTGGTGCTGCTCTGGGGGATCGGCCGGGCGGCCGAGGGTGGGAGTCGCCTGCTGCCTTGGCATGACACGGTGGTTGAGCTGGTCCCTCTTCTCAGGGAGTTCCGCCGATCTGGAGAGCGGGCCGGTCGTCCTGACTACCCGATCGCGGCTCTCTATCGGGCTGGGCTCTGGGAGTTGCGCGGCCATGACGGGGCGGTTCCGACAGCGCACGGGGACTCTTTGCTCAAGGCATGGTTCGCTGACCAGCAGCCTGAAGGCGGCTTGCCTGTTGCCGTGTGGGAGATCATGCGTGACAGCACTGAGGCCCGTAGGCAGGCGGTTCAGGAGATTGGGCGCAAATTCGCGTTGGGAGAGGAATACGGCGACCTGCTCTGCGCTGTCGGACTCGATCCTGGCGAGCTTCTGAAGGACGTTGAGTAATGATCTTGGGCGCTGCGGCTCAAGCCATGCACCAGCCCGAGTCACAACCTGGGCAGGCCCCAGACCCTGCTGTTCCTGAAGTCCTTCAGCAGCACGTAAGCACGCTGGACCGCACCACCTCCCCAGGCAGCAGCATGCCCCGGCCCGATGCCGTGCAGGCCGGCCGAGGCATGGGCCTGGGGACCGGGTGTTGCGGAGGGCTCAGTGCAGGTCGTGCCGTCCGGCCTTGACCGAGGTGATGAACGACCGCCACTCATCCGGGCTGAACCCGAGAACCGGCCCGTCAGGGTCCTTGGAGTCCCGAGCCAGCACCACCGCCCCGCCCAAGGCAACCTCGACGCAAGAACCGTTATTGGCACTGGTACTCGCCTTGCGCCACACACCGACCTCGACGCACTGGCCGCCATTGCCGGTGCTGTGGCTGCTCTTACGCCAGAGACCGACCTCCACGCAATTGCCGCCATTACCCGTGCTGCGGCTGCTCTTCCGCCAGGAGATCTGAGAGAAGTTCGTCTCGATCATCCGCGTCTCCCCAGGCACTAGGGCTCCCTCATGTCGTCCACCACCTGTGCGATGAGATCGCGCGTCCCGTCACGGCTGAGAGCCTGAGCGCAGAGGTGGTTGTATAGGAGCGCATAAGAATCTACCTCTTCATGCCCTTCTAGGTAGATACTCCCAAGGCGGTACTCAACATAGACAACGTCCGGATCTTCCGGCTCTGGAAAGCTCAGAATGGTGAATCCGCCTTGCATGGCGGGATGTGCCCCTGCTGAGAAGGGCAGGACCTGCAACATGACGTTCGGACGTCGCGAGAGCGTGTCCAAGTACTGAAGCTGCTCTCTCATGACTGCCTTGCCGCCGACATGACGACGCAAGACCGCTTCGCTCAGCACTACCCACATGCTTGGGGCGTCGTTGGCTTCGAGCAGCCGCCGCTGCCGCTCCATCCGTAGGGCGACCCTGCGAGCGATCTCATCCTTCTCCAGCAGCACCGGTTCCGCCAGGTAGGTGGCGGTCGCGTACGCCTCCGTTTGCAGGAGCCCAGGCACAACCTCCGCCTCGTAGATGCGGAGTGACGATGCCTCTTCTTCGATGCCGATGTAGGTCTGGAACCACTCCGGGATGGCCTTGGTGTGCGGGTGCCACCAGCCGCGTTTGCGTGCGTCGCGGGCGACCTGCATCAGTGCCTCGCGCCTGTCGCCGGTGACGCCGTACGTCTCCAGCATCAGCGCGACCTCGCCGAGCCGGGCGCCGCTCTGGCCGGTTTCGATGCGGGTGATCGTGATCGGGGCGCAGCCGACCCGTTCGGCCACCTGTTCCCGCGTCAGTCCGGACTCCTTGCGGAGTCGTCGCAGTTCGGCGGCCAGCCGACGCTTTCGCACCGTGGGGCTTCTCCGTGCTGCCATGCGCTGTCTCCCGAGCCGCTCCGGATAGTTCCTACTACCAAACTGAAATAGTTCAGTTAGTTCTGCTTGCAGTCACGCTGCGCGTCAGTGCACACTCCGAACGTAGCGTCGATCACGCGGTGTGTCCGGGTGATTGCGGAAATTCGTCGTGGATTCGTTGGACCGGGAGGGGTGTGCGATGCCTCAGGCGACCTCACCGCAGGTGCTGCGGTTCCGGCTGCTGTGCAGCCTGTGCTATCTGCTGCGGGAGTGCGGGTGCGAGTCCGTGCTGCTGTGGCCGATCCCGGGCGAGGCCGTGCTGCGGGTGCTCTACCCGGGGCAGCCGGACATGCGGCTGAACGTCGCGGTGGTCGAATGCCGGGGCGCTTGGATGTTCGCCTTCGGCCCCTACGTCACCGGCGCCGACGACGTCCACGCCGTCGCCGCCCGCATCGCCCGCCTGGTGGGCGCCAAATGAGCTGGATCCCGCTGGGCGCCTGCACCCTGCCCGCCGACCCGGCCAGCGTACGCCGGGCCCGCCGCTGGCTCACCCGCCTGCTCCAGGACCGCCCCGACCGCATCCGCCAGGCCACCGACGACGCCGTACTGTTGCTGTCGGAGACCGTCACCAACGCCGTCCGCTACGGCAGCGGCCCCACCGTCACCCTCAGCGCGGCCCAGCGCCCGGCCGCCCTGCACATCGAGGTCACCAACCGCGCCGGCCCCACCGTCCCCCACCGCCTCGACGACCCCGACGCCGAAGGCGGCCGCGGCCTGCCCATCCTGGACGCCCTCGCCCGCGCCTGGGGCTACCGCACCCTCCTGCCCGGCCACCTCAGCGTCTGGTTCGAACTCGCAGCCGAGCCTCCTCCCTCAGACCGCCCGTGCCGCAAGCGTCCACTCGCAGCACCCGGCACCCCCACCGCACACCCCCGTCCTTCAGCCGACCACCTGCACCGAGACACGACTCCGGCGCCGATGATCCGGGTCCCAGGACGAAGCGCCGACCACGTCTGAGAAAGACGCCTGCGCCCTTGAAGATCCGGGCCGCGCCGACTACGGACCCGACCAGCTGAAGCCTCGGTGCACCCATGAGACCACCGCGGCAACCATTCCCCCCTCCTCCGGCACCACTAGGCCGCCGGGTGCTATGAGGGCCCTCCCCACCACCGTCCCAGACGGCCTTGGCTTGTTCGGGCAAGGCAGGCGGCGAGCGTCCGCACCACCCGCTCGGCCTGATGCTCTGGCGGCGGCGTGAACGCGGCGTGCGCCGCGTTCAGCGTCGGGATCGTCTCGTCCGGCGCCGCCGTCCCGGCCACGAACGCCGACGCACCCGCCCCCAGGTGGGCAGGCGGCCCCCGGCCAGCGGCCGAAAGACTCGCGTTCGCGCCGGTGCACCCGGTTGGGGCCGTACACCGCCGGTCGCCGAGCCGCCTCCCGCTCCGGCGGCTCTCTGCGCAGCAACACCAGCGGCTTGTCGGATCGATCACCGGATCGGCTCTGTCGTCTGCCGCGCATACCCGCCTGTGTCCTGGCCCTTTGCGCAGGCCAGGACACGGCCCCGCGCAGCCCGGACGCGTTCTTACTCGGGAGCCTCTGCCGGGCCGGGCGCCTGGATCCGCCATGACATGTCCAGCGGTGGCCGCCCTGCTGCGGGGTCTATTCGTCGGTCATCCGGCTGCGGCCGAGTCGCCTCGCGGCGGCCGGAGACCTGTTCCTTCGCTCCAGGTCCGGCGTCTGCGCCCGCCGAGCCTTTCAACGCGTCGTTCCCGCAGGCTCGGGCGGGTGCGCGCAGCCGGGGACGAGGCGGTCGCGGTACCGGGCGTCCGTCCTCCGGCGGCCAAGATCACGTTCACCGGCCGCGACCGCACGGCACCGGTTTCGGAAGACGGCCATCTGCAGGCCCGGAGGTCCCCGTGCGGCTGCGGCCCCGAGCTGGGAACGGGGGGAGCCTTGGGGGCAGGCGGTTTCAGCTCAGGGCCGCAGCCATGGCACCGGCTCCGGGGGGACGAGAGCCGGTGGTGATCGGCGGGAGCCGGGCCCGCCGGGCCGCGGCCCCGGGGTGGGCGTCTCGGGGTTCGGGAAGACGCCCGGCCGGGGCCGCGGGGCCATGGAGCGGAAAAGGGGGGTGGGACCGCGACGGGCCGGGGACTTCAGGCGGCTTTTGTCATGTCGGCCCGGCCCGTCGCGGGGCTCATGAAGGGGGCGGGTCGGGGGCGGGGGTGTTCGTTCGGGTTTGCGGCGGTCGGGGCGATTCCGTGGGGTGGCGGGGTTCTCCTCGGTCAGGCTCGCGGCGGCCTTGGCGCAGGCGCCGAGGCGCAGCAGCAGGGAGGCCGTCTCGGTGGCGTCCCCTTGGGCGTTCTGTGCCTGCCGGGCCAGGTCGCGCAGCCACTCGGCGAACGTCCGGCGGAGTTCCGCGATGGCCTCGGTCAGGTCGTCTGCGGGCGCGGGGGCGGCGTGCGGCGGTCCGGGGCGGCGCCAGGTGGGCTCCTTCAGGCGCGGGGCGTCGAAGTCGCGGAACGGGCGGCGGGTCATCGGGCCGTCCCTTCGGGGCCGGCCGCCGGCAGGTTCCACCAGGCGTAGACGACCTTCCCGCCGGCGGGGCTGGTGTAGGCGCTCCAGCCGGCGGCGTAGGCCGCGACCAGGTGCAGGCCCCGGCCGCCTTCGGACAGGGGGGACGCGGCGGCGGGGACCGGGGGGCGCGGGCTGGCGTCCCACACCTCGCACAGCAGGCGGTACCAGGTCAGCCGCAGTTGCACGACGATCGTGGGCGGGGTCCGGTCGTGCAGCCGGGCGTAGCCGGCGGGGACCGTGCGGTCGCCGGTGGCGATGACGGCGTTGGTGACCAGTTCGGAGACGACGAGCTCGCAGTCGCCGGCCAACTGGTCCAGGCCCCACCCGCGCAGCTGCGCCGTCACGAAGCGGCGGGCCGTGCCGACGGCGTTCGGAAGGGCCGCCAGACGCAATTTCTCACGCCGCAGGTCGGGATCATGTTGATTTGTACGGAAATGGGCAGGCGGCATCGGGACATGCCGTTCGACGGGGAGCACGGACATCGCTGGCTCCAGGCGATTGCGAAATGTCGAAGGCCGGAGACACCTCCCGCCCTCGGGGGTTGACGTGCTTGCTGTCACCGGCAAGTCAATCCGTCCCGACAAGCCCTTGTCACGAGGTGTTGCGACATGCTTTCCATGCCCCCCAAAACCCCTCTGACCTGGGCTTTTTAAATACCCAGCCATCGCCATATGTCACCCGGACAGGCGTTGCCCGATTTGCACTGTTGCCGAATTCGTCAGCTTCCGGCGATTCTGGGCGGGTAAGCCGAAGGCAAGGAGATCGGCATGAGCGGATGGAGCAAGCGGGACGTCAACCGGCTGCGCAGTCAAATGATCCAGCAAGGCCGCTCCACCGAGGAAATAGCGGCTGAAATACGACAAATGACCGGATGTTCACCGCTGGCGGCTTTCCGGATGGCCTTGGGGTGGTCCCAGCCGGAGGTGGTGGAGCGCTACATCGCCTCGGCCCCGGGCTCGGTCATGGACCAGCCGCTGCTGTCGCGGCTGGAGGGCTTTCCCGCGGCCGGCTCCCGGCAGCCGCAGGCCACCCAGATCATCGTGCTGGCCTCGCTGTACGGCACCAGCCCGCTGCGGTTGCTGAGCCCGTGCGCCCTGGACCGGATGGACGAGCACGAACGGGCCGTCCTCATCAGGTGCAACGCCGCCTTCACCGCCGCTTCCGCCGCCCCGGCCCCGGCGTCCCGCGAGATCGCCGCCGAGCCGGCCCTCGCCCCCGCTAAGGCGACGCCGCCGCAGGCGGCGTCCACCGCCGGAACCGACCAGTTGGAAAGGCAGGTAGAGATGGCCGCACGACGCGCTGTGCGCTTCACCGTCACCGCCGAGGGCAGCAACATCGGCCCCGAAACCCTCGACCAGCTCCGCGAGGAGGTGGGCCGGCTGGCCGCCGCCTACCCCAAGCAGCCCCTCCCGTCCCTGCTCGGCGACCTCGTCGACCTGCAGGACGTGGCGTTCCGCCTGCTGGAGGGGCGGCAGCGCCCCGCCGAGACCACCGACCTGTACGTCCTGGCCGGGGCCGTCAGCGGGATGCTCGCCAAGGCGTCCCACGACGTCGGCAACCCGCACGCCGCCATGGCCCAGGCCCGCACCGCCTACGTGTGCGCCGACAACGCCGGGCACGACGGGTTGCGCACCTGGACGCGCTGCCTGCAGTCGCTGATCGCCTACTGGGCGGGCTGGCTGAACGAGTCGGTCCGCTACGCCCAGCTCGGCGCCGAGTCCGCCGCCCGCACCACCGGCACCGCCTCCGTCTGGCTGCCCGCCCAGGAGGCCCGGGCCCGGGCCGCCCTCGGGGACGCCGAGAGGGCCGAGGAGGCCATCGCCCGGGCGCTGCGGGCGCGTGAGGCCGTGCAGGGCGATGACCTGGATGAGCTGGGGGGCATCATGTCCTTCCCGCTGCCGCGCCAGCTCTACTACGCCGCCGACGCCCGCATCTGGCTGCCGGGGGCCGACGCGGAGGCCGAGCGCGCGGCCGGTGAGGCCATCGCGGCCTACGAAAGCGCCCCTCCGGCCGAACGCTCCTTCAGCGACGAGGCCGGCGCCCGCACCGATCAGGCCCTCGCCCGGGTCAACACCGGCGATCTGGACGGGGCGGCGGCGGCGCTGCGTCCCGTCCTGGAGCTACCGCCCGACCGGCGCATCGGCGGCATCGTCGCCAGCGTCATGCGGGTCCACTCCGCGCTGGGCGCCCCCGCCTACCGCGCCGCCAAGATCGCCCGCGACACCCAGCAGGCCATCGAGGCGTACACGCAGGTTCCGGCCGCCGCCCTGTCCCGGAGCCGATGAGCGCCCGCACCGCGCAGGCGGCCGTTCCGGCTCGCCCCGGTCGGTGGGCGTTCCCGCAAGGCCCGCGGGCCCGGCCGGCCGGGGGAGCCCGCTGAACCTTTTCGGCACGCCGCCTCCGCAACGGGCATGAGGGGGTCGGGGACGATGCCCCGACGGCATCGCCGCCCCCGCCCCTGGCCCGCTGCGGCCACGGGTTGAAAAAGGCTCACCGGCGGAGGCGAGAAGAACGGAATTCGGCGGTGCGCGGAAGCAGCCGTCATCGGGCCTGGAGGCGCCCGCCTGGGACCGCGCGCACCGCCACCTCGGAAGGAGGCGACACGCCCCGGGTACGTTCCCTATTTCGTTGCGAAAACCCCGGCGCGCGGCACCGGACCGCGTCATGGCCGGGGCGGGTGCCGCCGCTCTGATGGGGAGCGGTGAGGTACGGGCATTCGCTCGATTCCGTTGAAAAATTCTACCAAGATTTTCTTGCCGGTCGGTTGTTTTTGAGATGAGACGACGGTGCGGAAGCCAGTGCGCAAGCGGCCACGGCTTACAGACGGGAGGACGTCAGGTGGCTCATGCGGCCGATGCCGCCGACAGAAGGCCCAGACACCGCGTCTTACCAGGAACGATACAGCGCGGACACATGCCACATTTCGCACGGAAAACCGCGATGAGCGGGCTTTTCGACTGCCGCTCCTGGGGCCGTCAGCGGCCTGCGCTCCTCCGCTCCGCTCTCAGTGCACGCTGCCGCTTCCGGCCGCATCGCTCCGCGTGTGGCCTGCAGAAACACACGGGCTTGAAAATTCAACGTTCGATTCCGAGAAACCCCGTCACGGCCTTCGGTCGGCAGTGCGGATCGCCGGCTGAGCCGTGCCGTTCATAACGGCTTATGGAGGTTACCCTTCAGAGATATGTACCCGGTCATGGTTCATGGCGAACGCCTCGTCCTGCGTGAGTTCACCGAAGCCGACATCGATGCCGTACTGGCCATCTACGGCGACCCTGTGGTCACCGAACATCTCAGCTTCGAACCTCGCACCCGCGACCAGGTGGCCGCCACCATCCGGACCGTCACCCAAGCCGCCCGCGCCGTTCCGCGGACCGAGTATTCCCTGGCCGCCGCGCTGATCTCCACCGGCGAGGCCATCGGTTTCGCCCGGCTGGCCGTCGACACCGGTCACCCCGGCCAGTCCAGCGCCCAGCTCGGTTTCGCCCTTCGCAAAGACCACTGGGGGCAAGGGCTGGGCTCGGAGATGCTCGGTCTTCTCCTCACCCTCGGTTTCGACCATTTGGGGCTGCACCGGCTCTGGGGCGCGCGTTCCCCGGCCAACACCACCTCGGCCCGCCTCATGCTCAAACACGGCATGGTCGAAGAAGGCCGGATCCGTCACCACCTGCGCATCGGGGGCCAGTGGCGCGACTCCATCGTCCACTCCATTCTCGAACACGAACGCCGCCCCAGCCCTTGATGGGAGCACCACCCGCCCGTTTCCGCGGCCGCGAAGGTTCACCCGCGGCACCCCGGCCCCCGCAGAGCCGGCCGCGCTTTTCCGTTCTCGTCTAAGTAAGCGGCGCTCTGACCGGGTAGGCCCAGGGATGTGGAATACGCGGCTGATGTGCTGGTGGTGGGTGCGGGCCCCACCGGGCTGCTGCTGGCCGGTGACCTGGCGGCGGCCGGGGCCGGGTGCGTGGTGGTGGAACGGCGGCAAGGGGAGTCGAACCTGTCGCGGGCGTTCGCCGTGCACGCCCGGACGCTGGAACAGCTGGACGCCCGCGGCCTGGCCGACGAGCTGGCCGCCACCGGGCACCGGCTGCGCGCGCTGCGGGCGTTCGGCGATGTGACGGTGGACATGTCCCGCCTGCCGAGCCGGTTCAACTACGTCCTCATCACCCCCCAGTACGAGACGGAACGGCTGCTGGAGCGGCGGGCCCGCGCATGCGGCGCCGAGATCTGGGAGGGCACCGAGGCGGTCGGGCTGCGCCAGGATGCGAGCGGCGTCGAGGTGACGCTGCGGCGGCGGAACGGCACCGCCCGGACGGTCCGGGCGAGGTACGTGGTGGGGGCGGACGGGGCGCGCAGCACGGTCCGCCGGGCGCTGGGGCTGGCCTTCCCGGGACGGTCGGTGGTGCGGTCGATGATGCTGGCCGACGTCCGCCTGGCCGAAGACCCGCCGGATGCGCTGACCGTCAACGCCACCGGGGACGCCTTCGCCCTGCTGGCCCCGTTCGGGGACGGCTGGTACCGGGTGGTCGCCTGGGACCGCCACCACCAGGTCCCCGACTCCGCCCCGGTCGGCCTGCCGGAGATCCGCCGGACCATGCGGCTGGCCCTGGGCTCCGACTACGGGGCGCACGACCCGCGGTGGATGTCGCGTTTCCACAGCGATGAACGGCAGGTGCCCCGCTACCGCGTCGGCCGGGTGTTCCTGGCCGGGGACGCCGCGCACATCCACTCCCCGGCCGGCGGGCTGGGCATGAACACCGGCATGCAGGACGCGGCCAATTTGAGCTGGAAGCTCGCCGCCGCCCTGCAGGGCTGGGCCCCGCCCGGCCTGCTGGACTCCTACCAGGCCGAGCGGCACCCGGTCGGCCGGGCGGTGCTGCTGGCCAGCGGCGCCATCGTGCGCGTGGTCGTCACCGGCCCGCCGCCCCTGCGCGCCGTCCGCAACCTGCTGGGCCGCGCCGTCACGGGCGTCGCGCCGCTGCGGCGGCGGGCGACGGGCCTGGCCTCCGGGCTGAGCATCGCCTACCCGGCGCCCAAGGGGGCCCACCGGCTGACCGGCAGGCGGGCGCCCGACATCCCCCTGGCCGATGGGCGGCGGCTTTACCAGGCGTTGCGCGACGGCTGCTTCCTGCTGGTCGCCCCGAGGGCGGACGACCCGGCGGCGGCAGCGGCCGGGGCGGCGTGGGCGGATCGCGTCCGCACGCTGGGGGCGGGCGGGCCGACCGCCAGCACCGTGCTGGTCCGTCCCGACGGGTACATCGCCTGGGCCGCCGACCGGCCGTCCGCCGCCGCGGTCCGGGACGCCCTGGCCGCGCATTGCGGGCCTCCCCGGTTCCGGGCGCCGGTGCCGGGCTGAGGCGGCCGGCGTCAGAACCAGTGCTCCGCCAGGAGCTGGAAGGACTTCATCCGGTCGGCGGGATCGTAGGTGTAGGTGACGGCGATGAGCTCATCGACGCCCGTCCGCGCCACGAACTCCTCCAGCGCCCGCACCGCCGTCTTGGGGCTGCCGACGGCCTTGAAGCGCAGCGCGGACTCGGCGAACGCCAGCTCAAAGGCCGGGGCGACCTGATCGGGATCGACCGGGGGCGGGATCTTGCCCCGCCGGCCGCGGCGGATGTTGAGGAACATCTGCTGGACGGTGGTCCACTGCCGCCGCGCCTCCTCGTCGGTGGGCATCACCAGGACGTTGATGCCGGCCATGATGTAGGGCCGGTCGATCTGCGCGGTGGGGGCCTTCGGGTCGAAGGCGTCGCGGTAGACCTCGATCGCCTGCATCACCTGCTCGGGGGCGAAGTGCGAGGCCACCGAGAACGGCAGCCCGAGCCGCCCGGCGATGGAGGCGCCGTTGACCGTGGAGCCCAGCACCCAGATGGGCACGTCGGTGCCGGCCGAGACCGCCGAGAAGATGGGCGCGCTGCGGGCCGTGCCCGCAGCGCCGAACCAGCCCTGCAGGTCGGCGATGTTGCGGGCGAACGACTGGGCGTCGGCGGCGGAGCGGGCCAGCGCCCGGGCGGTCATCGGGTCGGTGCCCGGTGCGCGTCCCAGCCCCAGGTCGATGCGGCCGCCGAACATGTTGGCCAGCGTGCCGTACTGTTCGGCGACCATGAGCGGGGAGTGGTTGGGCAGCATGACCCCGCCCGCACCGACCCGGATGCGCTCGGTCAGCGACGCCGCGCGGGCGATCAGCAGCGCGGAGGCGCTGGCCGCCAGGCCCGGGGTGTTGTGGTGCTCGGCGAACCACAGCCTGCGGTAGCCGAGCTCGTCGGCCTGCCGCGCCGCCTCCATCGAGGCGGCGATGCCCTCGGCGGCGGTCCGGCCCTCCGGGATCGGCACCAGATCGAGAATGCTCACCGGAACGCGATGCGACACCGTTGGGGGCTGCCCTTCACTGCGTGGACCCTGTGGACCGAACCTCTTCGTCCTGCCCGTCCCCGGGGACGGCCTGAACCGGCGCGCGCCGTCCAAGGTCCCCGCGGCCGCAGGCCGGAAGGGTTCATCGGTGTGGCAACCGGTGTCTTCTGGGAGTTATTCCAGACCGCATGCCGCCCGGTGCGGGGCTCAGCTCTTGTAGGAGTTGAGGAACTCCAGCAGGTCCTCGTTGAGCCGGTCCTTGTGGGTGTCGGTGAGGCCGTGCGGGGCGCCGGGGTAGACCTTCAGCTCGGCCTCCTTGATCAGCCCCGCCGACGCCCTGCCGCCGACCTCCAGCGGCACTATCTGGTCGTCCTCCCCGTGGATGACCAGGGTGGGGACGTCGAAGGCGGCCAGGTCGTCGCGGAAGTCGGTGGCCGAATAGGCGGCGATGCTGTCGTAGGCGTTCTTGTGCCCGCTTTGCATGCCCTGGAGCCAGAAGAAGTCCCGCACCCCCTGGGACACCGAGGCGCCCGGCCGGTTGTTGCCGTAGAACGGCCCGTCGGCCAGGTCCCGGTAGAACTGGGCGCGGTCGGCCAGGGAGTTGGCGCGCGCCTCGTCGAACTGCTCGATCGGGACTCCCCCGGGGTTGTCGTCGGTGCGGAGCATGAACGGCGGGACGGCGCTGACCAGCGCGGCCTGCACGACCCGCCCGGTGCCGTGCCGTCCGATGTAGCGGGCGACCTCGCCGCCGCCGGTGGAGAACCCGACCAAGGTGGCCTCCCTCAGGTCGAGGGCGTCGATGACGGCGGCCAGGTCGTCGGCGTAGTGGTCCATGTCGTTGCCGTCCCAGACCTGGGCCGAGCGGCCGTGGCCGCGGCGGTCGTGGGCGACGCACCGGTAGCCGTGCTCGGCCAGGAAGAGCATCTGCCCCTCCCAGCTGTCGGAGTTGAGCGGCCAGCCGTGGCTGAAGACGACCGGGCGCCCGCTCCCCCAGTCCTTGTAGAAGATCTCCGTGCCATCGGAAGTGGTGACGAACGGCATGACGCCTCCTTCGCTGCAGTCGGCAACGACTCGCCCCTGCCCGGAAGTCGGCGGCTGAAGAGAGCGGCCGGGTCAACAATTGGTGAAAACAGCCGCGGCGTGCCGGGGTGCGGATCGCGCCACAGCCGGTAGCCTGGGCGCTTCGCCCGGTATCCCGTCCCGGCGCGTACCGGCCGTTCATGACCGCGACCCCCCGTTTTCACCCATGGACCTCACCGGCACGTCCCGGACCGGCCCAGGCCGGCTCGACCCGCTCCACCGCCGCAGGCTCACCAGGGCCGTCGAACGGGCCCTGCGGGGCACCGGCCGCGCCAGGCTGTCGGTGTCGGCCTGCGACCTGACGACCGGAGCGGGCTACTCCTACGGCACCGCCCGGCGGTTCGTCACCGCCAGCATCGTCAAGGTCGACATCCTGGCGGCTTTGCTGCTGCGGCTCGGCCGGCAGGGCCGCAGCCTGGACGGGCCGCAGCGCGAGCAGGCCGCCCGCATGATCATCGACAGCGACAACGACGCGGCCAGTGCGCTGTGGGCGCAGATCGGCGGGGCGGCCGGGCTGAGCGAGGCCAATGAGGCGCTGGGGCTGCGGGAGACCACGGCGACCGGCGCGGGCTGGGGGCTGACCGGCACCAGCGCCCGCGACCAGATCCGGCTGCTGCGCGCGCTGGCCGGCCCCGGCGGCCCGCTGGCCGCCTCCGACCGCGAGCTGATCTGGGAGCTCATGGGCGCGGTGAACGCCGGCCAGCGGTGGGGCGTCGGCGCGGCGGCCGGCTCCGCCGGCCGGGTGGCGCTCAAGAACGGCTGGCTGCCCCGCTCCGCCGACGGCGGGCTGTGGGTGATCAACAGCATCGGGCGGATCCGCGACGGCCACGACTACCTGATCGCGGTGCTGTCCGACCGCAACGCCACCAAGGAGGCGGGCATCGCCCTGGTGGAGCGGGTCGCCGTGACCGTCATGGACGCCCTGCGCCAGACCGCGTCCCGGTGAGGGCGCGGGCATTCCTCCCGTCCAGGGGGTAGGGACCGGGCCACAGGCACCTACCGATCGGGGGAGGCATGCGTTTTCTCACACGTTCTCATCATCTGCCGGTCCGGCTGGCGGTCGGCGCCTACGTCCTGAACTCCGGGCTGTCCAAAAAGAACGCGGACGAGGAGACGGCCGCGGGGGTGCACGGCATGGCCGCGGGCGCCTACCCCTTCTTCAAGAACATGGACCCGGCGGCCTTCACCAGGCTGCTGTCGCGGGCCGAGATCGCGCTGGGCACGGCGCTGCTGTTGCCGTTCGTGCCGTCCGCGCTGGCGGGCGCGGCGCTCACGGCGTTCTCGGCGGGACTGGTGGGCCTATATCTGCGGACGCCGGGGATGCGGCAGGAGGGCGGCCTGCGGCCCACCGTGGAGGGGACCGGTCTGGCCAAGGACGTCTGGCTGCTGGGCATCGGCATCGGTCTGCTCATCGAGGAGCTCGCCGGCAAAGACCGGTCCCGTAAAGACGGGTGAGGCGCGGCGGGCGGACGGTCCGGTGCCGGGCCGTTTCGCTCCGGCGCCGGGCCGCCACGCGGTCGTTCGAACACGCGGTCATTCGAAATCGTCGGGGCTGAACTCTTCGGAACGGTGGGCGGTGTTCCCCCGCATGCCGTAGTCCTTGCCCCGGCTCCTGGACGACCGTCCGGTGGGCTGCGCGGTCGTGCGCGGGGTGCTTCCCGCGGCCGACGCGGCCGGGGCGGCGGGCCGGCCCCTGCCGCTCACCGGGTGCGGAGTCCCACCGGGTTCGGGCTTGGCGCTCATGGTCCCCCTCCAGTGCGCTCATACCGCCCCTGAGAGATCACGGCCCCTGGGACGGTCCGGCTTCCAAGCCCTGTCCCTACCACCCACCTACGCAAATAACCCCATTACGGATATCTGCCCGTCCTGTGCAGGCCCGTACACGAGAGGTGAGAAACAGCACCCAACGGCGCGATGGGCTATAGAGCGGGCGTGATCGGGTAGGTCTCGCGATGAGAGTCCTTCCTCAAGGAGAGTCATGAACGAGTCGGTTCGGCTCGGGCGCATCGCCGGGATACCCGTCGGGCTGAACGTCAGCGTCCTGGTCATCGTCGTGATCTTGGTGGTGGGGCTGGCGTTCGGGCTGTTCCCCGAGTCGTTCGCGGGTTACTCCACGGCGGCCTACCTGCTGGCGGCGCTGCTGGCGGCACTGGCGTTCCTGGCCTCGCTGCTGGCGCACGAGCTGGCGCACGCGGTGGTGGCGAAACGCCACGGCGTGGAGGTCGAGGGCATCACGCTGTGGCTGCTGGGCGGGGTGGCCCGGCTGCACGGCGAGCCCCGCACCCCGCGCGCCGACTTCCTGGTCGCCGTGGTCGGGCCGCTCACCAGCGTGGCGCTGGGCGCGGTGTTCTGGCTGCTGGCCCTGGCGGTGGGCTGGGCCACCGGGTCGCCGCTGGCGGTGGGCACGCTGGTGTACCTGGCGCTGCTGAACGTGGTGCTGGCGGTGTTCAACCTGATCCCGGCGGCGCCGCTGGACGGCGGGCGGGTGCTGCGGGCCGCGCTGTGGCGGTGGCGGGGCGACCGGCACGCGGCGGCGATCAGCGCGGCCCGCGCCGGGCGGGCCTTCGGGTTCGTCCTGATCACGCTGGGGCTGCTGCAGGTGGTCACCGGGATGGGGGTCAACGGGCTGTGGCTGGCGCTGATCGGCTGGTTCCTGGTCAACGCCGCCGCGGCGGAAGAGCAGCAGACCCGCGTCCAGACGGTGCTGGGCGGGGTCCGCGTCGGCGATGTGATGACGCCCCATCCGCTCACCGCCCATCCGGACGAGACGGTGGCGGACTTCATCCACCAGGTCGTGCTGGCCCGCCGGTTCTCCACCTACCCGCTGGTGGACGAGCTGGGCCGGCTGGACGGGCTGGTCACCTTGAACCGGATCCGCGACGTCCCCGCCGCGCTGCGGGCCACCACCACGCTGCGGGAGATCGCCTGCCCCCTGGAGGGCATCCCCCTGGGACGGCCCGAGCAGCCGCTCACCGAGCTGCTGGCGAACATGTCCGGCTGCACCGACGGGCGCGCCGTGGTGCTGTCGCCGGACCGGCGGGTCATCGGGCTCGTCACCCCCAGCGACATCAGCCGGGCCATCCAGGTCGGCGAGCTGACCGGGCCCTATGCGCATCGCGGCGCCGATGTGGTGACGCTCCCGCCGCGCCGGCCCTGACGGTCACGGCTCGATCAGGCCGGTGCGGATGGCGTAGCGGGTCAGCTCCAGGCGGTCCTTCATGCCGAGCTTGGCCAGGATGTTGGCGCGGTGCCGCTCGACGGTCTTGACGCTGATGAACAGCGTGTCGGCGATCTCCCGGGAGGAGTGGCCCTCGGCGACCAGCTTGAGGATCTCCTCCTCGCGCGGGGTGAGCGGCGTCTCCGGCTCCTCCCCCTGGCGGGCCTGCTCCAGGTAGCTGCGGATCAGCACGCTGATCGCGCCGGGGTACAAAAAAGGCTCGCCGCGCACCGCCGCCCGGCAAGCCTGCACCAGATCGCGGTCGGCCAGCGACTTGAGCACATACCCGGCCGCCCCGGCCTTGAGCGCCTCGAACAGGTACTGCTCGTTGTCGTGCATGGTGAGGATGAGGATCCGCAGCCGCGGATACATCCGCGACAGCTCCCGGGCGGCCTGCAGGCCGGTCATCCGCGGCATCGCCACATCCAGCACGGCCAGATCGACCTCCTGCGGCGTGCCCGCCCGACGCCGCACCTGTTCGATCGCCTCGGCGCCGTCCCCGGCCTCGCCGACCACCCACAGGTCCGGCTCGCCGTCCAGGATGAGCCGCACGCCCCGCCGCACCAGCGCGTGGTCGTCGGCGAGCAGGATGCGCGTCTTGGCCGGGCCGTCCGGGCGGCCCTGGGCCGGCTCGGAGACGGCCCGCCCCTGCGGGTGGGCCGCCGTCTCGTCGGTCATGGTCGTGGTCCTCGTCCTTCCTGGGGTCCTTTCGGAGGAGTGGGCACATGCAGGGAGACCCGGGTGCCGCCCTCGGGGCCGGACTCGAGGGTGAGCCGCCCGCCCACCAGCAGGGCCCGCTCCCGCATGCCCCGGATCCCGGCGCCCTCGGGCGCCCCGTTCAGCCCGCGGCCGTCATCGGTGATGTCCAGCCGCACCCCGCCGTCCGCCGGGGCCAGCTTCAGCTCGACCGCACCGGCGCCGGAGTGCCGGGCGGCGTTGGTGAGGCTCTCCTGGGCGATCCGGTACAGCACCAGCTCCACCTGCGGGGTGAGCGGGGGCAGGTCCGGATGCAGCGACCGGCGCACCCTGATCCCGGTGTGTTCGGAGAACTGGCTGGTCAGCGCGGTCAGCGCACTGGCCAGCCCGAGGTCTTCCAGCACCCCGGGCCGCAGCCGGCGGGCGATCCGGCGGACCTCATCCAGGCTGTCGCGGATGGTCTCCTGCGCATACCGCACGTCCTCGCGCAGCGGCTCGGGGACCCGGTCGGTGAGGCGTTTGAGCTCCAGCAGCACGGCGGTCAGGCTCTGGCCTATCTCGTCGTGCAGTTCCTGGGCGATGCGGCGGCGCTCCTCCTCCTGGGCCGACAGGGCGCGGGCGCTGCTGGTGCTGCGTTCGGTCTCCAGCCGCTGCAGCATCTGGTTGAAGGTGTCGATCAGCGCGGCGACCTCGCCGCTGCCGGTGACCGGCAGCCGCTGGCCGGGCTGCAGCAGGTCCACGGTGGCCATGGTGCGGGTGAGCCGGTCCAGCGGCGCCAGCCCCCAGCGCAGCAGCGCGGCGTTGATGGCCAGCAGCGCCGCCGCCCCGGTGAGCAGCACCGCCAGCTCCACCAGGCGGATGGGGGCCGACACCGTCCACGGGCCGATCGCCAGCAGCACGGTGGCCACCGCGAACACCAGGGTGTTCAGCCAGAACACTCGCCAGAACAGCCGCACTGACCGCAGTCCCCCATCTCTGCTCGTCGGCCCGGGCGTCATCTCCACTGTGCCGCGCCCGCCCCGGCCGGTCGATCGGGCACGGCGTCCATTGCCGCTGATGAAAGCCGCCTGGAGCGGTCCCGCTTCTACATGGTGGCCCGGCCGCCAGATGGGTGTTGCCACCGATTGCGCCGCCCGGGCAATTCACTCATGGTGAGGACGGATCCAATAAATCCTGCCCGATCTCGTCGCCGATGTCCGGAAAACCACCGCTGTGAACCCCGGCGGCCGGACATCGGCGTCGTGGCATGCCCTCCACGAAACCGTGGGGGGCATTGGATTATCCGGGGCGCCTGCGGGCGCCCGAAAGGAGGTCATCGATGACCCTGGACACCGCTCACAGCGTCACCGGCGGCTACGACCCCGACAGCCCCCGGGGCCGGGAGGTCCGGCAGCGGCTGGAGGAGGAGCGCCGCAGCCGGGAGGCCCAGCTGGCCGCCCTGACGCGGTCCGACGACGGGCAGCCCGACGACACGGCGCTGGTGCAGGCCGACGCGCTGCGGCAGACGCTGGAGGACATCGAGGAGGCGCTGCTGCGGCTGCGGCAGGGCCGGTACGGACTGTGCGAAAAGTGCGGCAAGCCCATCCCCGAGGGGCGGCTGGAGATCTTGCCGTACGCCCGTTGCTGTGTCTCCTGCCAGCAGCGCCGACGGGGACGAGCATGAGCGCGGCCGGATCGATCGCCTTCCTCACCACCGTCTGCCGCTGCGGCGATGGACGGTACGGACGAGTACCCGAGGCACGCTCCGGCGTGGTGCCCTGAGCCGAGGCCCGGCTGCGGCGCGCGGTGCCGGTCACCGCGCGCCGCGGCGGGGCGCCTTTGCCACGGTTCGATCATCGGCGGGCATGTTCGGCACGAGGTCCTGAAGGAACTCCGGCCGCGGCACGGGCATGCCCCCGGCGGGGAGTCGTGCCCGGAACTCCTCCCGCCCCGGCGTCGCCGAAGCGGCGCGGCGGGAACAGCGGGCACCGCCGCCCGGTTGCCACAAGAGCCGGATGATCGACAACGGAGGCGTGGATGGAACTCGGACGGATCGGCATTTGGACTCCCGCGCTGCGGACCCGGCGGCCCAAGGCCCCCGAGCCGATCGCGGAGGCGGTCGCCGAGCTGGAGGAGCTCGGCTATGGGGCGATCTGGCTGGGCGGCAGCCCGGGGGTGCAGTCGGCCCGGGTGCTCATCGAGGCCTCCTCCCGCATCGTGGTGGCCACCGGGATCCTCAGCGTCTGGGACCATCCGGCCTCGGAGGTGGCCGCCCAGCACCGGGCGCTCGCCCACGACCATCCCGGGCGCTTCCTGCTGGGGCTGGGCATCAGCCACGGGCCGGCGGTCGGCGACCGCTACCGCCGTCCGTACGCGACGATGATGAGCTACCTGGATGAGCTGGACGCCGCCGGGGTGCCGGCCGCCGAGCGGGTGCTGGCCGCGCTCGGCCCGAAGATGCTGGCGGCGGCCCGGGACCGCGCCGCCGGCGCCCACCCGTACCTGGTCACCCCCGAGCACACCCACCGGGCCCGGCAGGTGCTGGGGGACGGGCCGCTGCTGGCCCCCGAGGTGAAGGTGGTGCTCGACACCGACCTGGAGCGGGGCCGCCGCAGCGCCCGCGACCATCTGTCCTTCTACCTGCAGCTGCCCAACTACACCAACAACCTGCTGCGCCTGGGCTTCACCGAGGAGGACTTCGCGGGCGGCGGCAGCGACCGGCTGATCGACGCGGTCTTCGCGATCGGCGATGTGGAGGCGGCCGAACGGCGCATCGCCGAGCACTTCCAGGCCGGCGCCGACCACGCCGCCGTCCAGGTCATCACCGCCGACTACCGGACCCTGCCGCTGGAGCAGTGGCGCGCCCTGGCCCCGCTGGCCAAGCAGTGACCCCGCCGGCCCCGCGGGGCGCCGCCGGCCGGGGCGCCCCGCGGGGTCAGGACGTGCGGCGGCGCAGCAGGCGGGGGCGGACCCGGCCCAGGCCCTGCAGCGGGCGGGGGCGCAGCGAGGAGAAGTCGTAGCGGTCGTCGTCGGCCAGGGCGGCGGCCAGTTCGCCGTCCACCAGCACCGCGCCGGGGTAGGCGATGGAGGTGAGGCGGGCGGCGAGGTTGACGGGGGTGCCGAAGAAGTCGCCCAGCCGCAAGATCACCTCGCCGTAGGCCAGCCCGGCCCGCACCCGCGGGAAGCCGGGGTCGACGCCGTGGCGTCCGGCCAGCGACAGCGCGATCTCGGCGGCGACGGCGGCGTCGGCGGCGACGAAGAAGACCTCATCGCCCAGCGTCTTGACCAGCCGGCCGCCCAGGTCGGCGATGATCCCGGCGGCGGTGGCCTCAAAGCGCTCGACGAACTCGGCCAGCTCCCGTTCGTCCATGCGGCGGCTGAGGCGGGTGAAGGAGACCACGTCGGCGAAACCGGCCGCCATCAGCGCCACCCCGCTGGCCGGGTCGGCGGTCGCGGCGGCGGTGGTGGTCAGCGAGTGCAGCGCGGAGGCGGCCAGCTGGCGGCGCCAGCCGTGCAGCAGCAGCCGTTCGAAGCGGGGGCGCAGCTCCTCGGTGGCCGCCAGCGCGGTGAACACCAGCTCCTCGGTGACCGGCTGGTCGTCGGGGATCTCCTGGCCGAGCCGGCGCAGCCACACCCCGCCCAGCCAGCCGGCCAGCCGGCCCATGGTCTGGCCGACCGCGCGGGCCAGGTGCAGCACCATCTCCTCGTCCACCAGCTCGGTGTCCAGCAGCTCGCGGATCTCCTGCAGCGCGGCCACGTCCTCGTCGGTGAAGGCGGCCTCGTCCTCGGGAGGGGTGGGAAAGCCCAGCGCCCGCCAGATCCGCAGCCCGTAGTCGGCCGGGACGCCCGACAGCTTCTCGACCTGCGCGCGGGTGTAGCGGGCCGGCCCGCCCAGCAGGGTCTCCTCGATCAGCTGGTCGCTCGATGGCGCCTCGGTCATCAACCGCCCCCAAACCTTGACATCGATCAATGTGACAATGATCGGTCGTAAGATCAGGGCGGTCAACGGGAGGTGAGTCACCGCGATGGCCGACTACCGGATCGACGACCTGGCCCGCGCGGCCGGGACGACCGTCCGCAACGTCCGCGCCTACCAGGACCGCGGGCTGCTGCCGCCGCCCCGCCTGCGCGGCCGGGTCGGCTACTACGACGACTCCCACCTGGCCCGGCTGCGGCTGATCGGCCAGCTGCTGGCGCGCGGCTACACCCTGGCGGTCATCAAGGAACTGCTGCTGGCCTGGGAGCACGGCAGGGACGTCAGCGAGGTCCTCGGCCTGGAGAAGGTGCTCACCGACCCCTGGTCGGAGGAGCTGCCCGGCCAGGTGACGGTCGAGGAGCTGGTGGCCTCCTTCGGCAAGGGGCTGGCGGAGGAGGAGATCGGCCCGCTGCTGGAGCGGGCCACCGCGCTGGGCCTGATCGAGCCCGAAGGCGACCGCTACCGGGTGCCCAGCCCCCGGCTGCTGCACGTGGGCGCCGAGCTGGTCGCCGCCGGGATCCCCGTGGCCGCGGTGCTGGATGTCGCCGAGCGGATCCGCGACGACTGCGAGGTGATCGCCGACCGGTTCGTCACCTTGGTCGGCGAGCACGTCTTCGCCCGGATGGACGGGCCGGGCGGCGACTTGGCGCCGGCCGAGCTGGCCGCGCTGGTGCGGCGGATGCGCCCGCTGGTGAAGACGGTGGTGGAACCGTTCATCGCCCGGGCCATGGAGGCCCGCGTCCAGCAGGCGCTGGGCGAGCGGATGGAAGTGATCCGCGAACACCTCGGGCCCTGAGGCCTCAAAACAGCGACAGCCGCCACTTCACCTGGACCTCGTGCCGGTTGCCCGCCGCGTCGGTCACCGTGATCGCGGCGTTGCCGGGCAGATTGATCAGCGAACGCCGGGCCAGCACCACCTGCAGCTCGACCGAGGCGCCCGCCTGCAGCGTCCCCGACCCCAGTGACAGGCTCAGCTTGTCGCTGGTGGTGACCGCGGTCCAGACGACCGGGCCGTCCTGGGCGGTGAGCGTGATGGTGGCGCCCTGCCGGCCCACGACCACCGAGGCCGGGCCGACGACCAGCCGCCCTTCCGCGGGCGGCGGAGACGGCGACGGCAGGGGCGGCTGGGACGGGTAGGGAGGTTGAGGGGGCTGCGAGGGATCCGGCGGCTGGGTCGGGTTCGGCGACGGGGACGGGCCGGGCGGCCCGGACGGATCCGGCCCCGGCGGTTGCGGAGTGCGGTCCTCCGGCGGCTCGTCGGGCGGGACCTCACCGAAGGGCGGACCCGGCGAGGGCGTCCGGCCGTACCCGCCGCCGGGCCCCGGCATGCCGCCGGCGCCCGGCGCCGCCAACGCCGGGTGGTCGCCGCTCTCCGCCCCTTTCTCCCGCGCCTCCTCGGTGGACGGCTGGGGGCGCGGGTCGAACGGAAAGCGCAGATTCGCGGTGACCGGCCCCATCATCAAGATCGCCACCATCGCGGCCAGCAGCGCGCCGGCCGCGCCGCCCCCCAGGAACAGCCAGCGCCGGGCGTACGGGGAGGGCATGTCGGGCTGGCGGGGCAGCCCGGCGGGGGTCAGCGGACCGCCGCGCGCGGCGATGTCGGTGCGGTGGGGGGCCAGCTCCGGGTCGGTGGCGGTGTGCAGCACCCGGCGCCGGAGCGCGGCCGGCGGCACCGGGGCCGGCGCCGCTTTCAGCAAACTCCCGGCGGCCACCCGGCCGCGCCGCCAGCACTCGGTGCAGTCGGCCAGATGCCGGGCCAGCTGGGGTTCCAGGTCCGCCCGGCCGGTGCCGGAGCGTCTGAGGCGCCGCCTGCGGAACGTTCCGCCGGAGGCGAGAAGGCGCACGGCGGAGCGGTGCCGCAGCGCGGTGACCGGCGAACCGCCTCCGGCGGCACCGGCCGGCACCGGCTGCTCCTCGGGAGCCTCCTGCGGCTCGGCGGCGGGATCGGACTGGGACCGTTCCCGGGAGTCCCGCCGGGCATGGCAGTGCCGCACCATCGCGCGCAGCTCGGCCGTGATCGCCGCCTCGGCGCGCGCTTCGGCCTGGGCCACCAGGGCGGCGACGCGGCGTGCCGACACCCCCAGGACGGCGGAGATGTCGGCGGGGCTCATGCCGTGCCGCAGCGTCAGCACCAGGGTCTCCCGGTGCAGGAAGTCCAGCCGTCCCAGCATCGCCTCCACCAGGCGGCGGGCCTCTTCGGGCGTCACCTCCGCCTCGGCGGCGCCCGGCTCCTGCGCCCAGGCCGACGCCGCCGCCCACCGCCAGGACATGCCGGCGGCCCGGCCTCCCCGCAGGCAGCGCCGCCGGACGGCGGCGTAAAGCCAGGCGCGCAACTGCATCCGGTTGCGCATGCGCGGAGCGCGGCGCTGGGCGTCGATGAAGGCGTCGTGGACGATGTCGGCCGCCCGCCTCTCCTCCGCGACCATGGCGACGCAGTAGTCGAAGAGCTGCTCGGCATAGGTGTCGTAGAGGACGCCCAGCGTCTCTTCGTCTCCCTGGTGCAACCCCTGGACGAGCCGACGATCGGCGTCCGGGGTTCCGGAAGACCACCTAGGCATTTGGCTCACTCCCGCCACAGCGGTGGAAGGCCCTCATCACACAGGCCATATGACATCGGTACGGGCCTTTGCTTACACCACTTCTGACCCGCACACCACAAGATCACCAATATGGTTACCTGTGCGGGCAGAGCGTGCCGCTTCCGATATGGCGGGTCTGGCCGGTTCGATCCCGGCAAGCAGCGGCCGGATCGCCTGCTGCGCGGCGTTCCCGAACGTCTTGTCGGAGAACTTTGCGGCCCGGGTCGCAGGATCTGGACGGCGAATGCCCGCATTCCGGTGATCGCCGCCCCAACCAGGGGCTTCGCCCGTTCGGCGGCGGCTTCACAAGGCCATTGCCGCCCTGTCGGGGGGCGTGTGCGGCAGGGTGCGCCATGCTCCATGGAGGGCGTCTTCGTCGGGCGCGGGCGGCCCATCAGTTCCACCGGGAAGATCCATTCACCGTGCGTTTGATCATGGTCTTGGCCCGATCAGTCAGCACCATGTAGCCCTCCGGTGAGATGCGCCGGCCGCGGCCCTGCCCGCCGGCCTGGGCCGATCCGGCGGCGGACTTTTTCAGCACACCGTTTCCGCAGCTCAGGACAGGCGGGAGGGGGTGGTGGCCCGCGATGGCGGGGCACCGTGCGCCGCCGGGGCTCCCGTATCTCGGCCGCTCGAGACCACGTGTTGCAAAGGTTCGGTGGCCCACCCCTCCGCAGCGTGGGTCATGATCGAAGAGATGATCAGCGAGAGGCCTTGCGGCGTGCGTTCACCGGTCGCGCTCGGAGGTGTCCGGGGCGTGGCGGGCGTCCGGGAGCGCGCCGCGCTCGGACGGGGGGTCCGGCTCCTTGGCGGCCTTGGGGGCGGTGAAGTCGTGCTCCAGATCGACGTCCTCGCGGAGCTTGGCCATCGCCCGGGAGACGGTGCTTTTGACCGTTCCCACGCTCACGCCGAGAACCTTGGCGATCTCCGGTTCCGGCAGGTCCTCGTAATAGCGCAAGATGACCGCCAGGCGCTGCCGCTCGGGCAGCCTGGCCAGGGCGCGGGAGAGGGCGTCGTGCATCTCGCTGCGCCGGGTGTGGTCGTCCACCGGCCGGTCGGGCAGCACATCGGTGGGGTAGATCTCCAGCTTGCGGCGCCGCCACCAGGAGATGTGCGTGTTGACCATGGCCCGCCGCACATAGCCGTCCACCGCCGCGCGGTCGTTGATGCGGTCCCAGGCCAGGTAGGTCTTGGCCAGCGCCACCTGCAGCAGGTCCTCGGCCTCGGTGCGGTCGCCGGTGAGCTGCCGGGCGGCGCGCAGCAGCACGGGCCCCCGGTCTGCGACGTACCGGTGGAACTCCTCCTGCTGGGCCCTGTTCACCTGGTCACCGATCCCAGGGGGCTGCCTCGTCCCAACCCGCGACCTCCCGGTCCCCGGGGCGGTGCGCACCGGCGCCCCGGTCACGTTGCCAAGGGGTGCACCGCATGCGGCCGCGACCCCCGTCCGCCCGGCGCTCCGTGCCGGCCGTCCGAAGCGCCCGTCTGCCGTCGTGTTTCGACCCTCGCACGGGGACCGTAATTTCGGATCAACAAAAACAACATATTCGGGTCAACCTGAAGGTGATTCCTCCATCCGGGTGTTGAGAGGCTCATCCCGCTGACCGATTTGAACCGACATATCCGTCGACAGGAAGGCCACCGCCCGTCAATCTTGACTGACCGCCCTGACAGCCGTGCCGACAAAAGACCGCCTTCCGGAGCGCCGATGCCCCAGCCCGACGGAGCCCTGAGACGGCTGCGCAGCCGGGCCGTATTCGACCTGCCCGCCCCGCCCGCCGGAGCCGTGCCCGACGCGCCGCCCCGCGCCGTCCGGGGGACGATCGTGGACGCCAGCCCGCACCTGCTCGTCCTGGACACCGCGGCGGGCGAACCGGTGCGGCTGCCGATGGCCCCCACCACGTCGGTCTGGCACGGGGGACGCTCGGGGCCGCAGGCGTTGACGCCCGGGCGGGAGGCGATCGTACGGCTGGACGCCGACGGCTCCGTGGCCGAGCGCGTGTGGGTCGACATCACGCGCGTCACCGGAACGATCCTGTCCTGCGACCGCGACGGCCGGCAGGTGGAGGTGGACGGCGGGCCGCACCGCGGCCGCACCCTGCTCACCATTCCCGAAGACGCCCTGCGCAGGGTGCTGGTACGGCACCCCATGCTGGAGCCCGGCTACCTGATGGACGTGATCTGCGTGCGCTCCCCGGACGGGCCGCGCGCCGTCCGTCCCGGCACCTCCCAGCCCGGCCACCCGGCCGACCGCATCGTGCCGGCCCCCGCCGACGCTCCCTCCCCGCAGACCGTGCAGGGCAGCGCGACCTGGTTCGACGGCCCGGCGGCGGGCCGGGCAGCGGGCGCCGCCTACCCGGCGGTCGATCCGGAAGGGGACGCCGGCGGCTGCGCCGACGCCCCGCAAGGGTGCGCTCCGCTGCCCTGCCTGTCTCGCGGCAGCGTGCTGATCGTCCGCAACGAGTGCAGCGGACGCGCCCTCAAGGTGCCGATCGTCGAGTGCGGCTGCGTCGCCGCCCGCTACTGCGACCGGTGCGTGGAGTGCGGAACGTCCCCCCGCGGCAGGATCGTGGAGCTGACCCCGGTCGGCTTCGCCGCTCTCGGCGGGGACCTGGACGCCGGCTGCTTCAACGTCACGCTCGACTTCACCGCCACCGCCGCGGCTTTTCACCCCGCTCCGGAAGGATCGCCATGATGACCATGGTCAGTGACGCCCAGGTGCTCCTGCTGGCCGCGGTGCTGACCGGCGCCGGGCTCGCCAAGCTGCTGACCGGCGAGCCCGCGCCGCAGCGCCCGGAGCAGATCCACGGCATCCAGGTGCCCTCCGCCGAACCCGGCTGGGCGGTGCTGCTGCGGCGCAGCCGCCCGGTGGCCGTGGTGCACGGGCTGGTGGAGGTGGCGCTGGGCGTCGCCTTGATGCTGTCGGCGCACCCGGCGGTGCGGGTGGCGACCGTGCTGCTGCTGGGGGCGGCCACCTGGGTGGTCGGTGAGCTGCGGCAGCGCACCCCCGACGCCGGCTGCGGCTGCTTCGGCGCGCTGAGCGATGAGCGCATCGGGCGGCGCGAGATCGCCCGGGCCGCGCTGCTCACCGTGGCCGCCCTGGCCACCCTGGGCGGGACGGCCGACGGCATGCAGGTCCTCACCGGCGGGCCGTGGCAGACCTGGGCGCTGTGCGCACTCGAACTGGCGGCGCTGACCGCCCTGTCCCGCGAGCCGGCCGCGCTGCTGCGGCGCCGGCGCCGCCCCGCGGTGCCGTGCGAACGCCGCCGCAGCCCTTTGCGGGAATCCCAGAAGATCCTGCGACGCAGCCGCCCGTGGCGGCAGTACCGCGCCCTGCTCGACAGTGATGAGCCGTTGGACGTGTGGCGCGAGGGCTGCTGGCGTTTCCTGGCCTACCCCGCCCACCGGGACGGACGCCCCGTGGAGGTCGTGTTCGCGGTGTCCACCGCGCATCGCGACCGCACCGTCCGGGCCGCCGTGCTCGACCCCGCCCCCCGCGAGGACGCACCGTCAGCGCCCGCCCCCGCCACACCCACCTCCCAGGCCACCGGCCCTTCCACAGCCGCGCCCGGGGCGGCCGTCCTTCCCGTCCCTCCGTCGCGGGAGCACCGCAGCACCGAACCTCCATCCCCGGGAAACGGCGCCGAGACCGCGCTTTCGGCGGCCGGCTCCCCTGCCGCTGCTTCCCACGAGCACCACGACGGCGAACCCGCGCCCCCGGGCACCGACGTCGCCCAGGCCGCACCACCGTCGAGCGGGTCCTCTGCGGCGGCGTCTCAGGGGCATCACGGCGGTGAACTCACGGCTTCGGCGGCGGGATCCGCCGCGGTCAAGGCTTCGGGGGGATGCCGATGCGCGGCCTCGGCCGTCGGGGCGGGCGGTTCAAAGGCCGGCGACGCGGCGGCCGGTGCTCCCGCCGGCGGGGAATGCCGGGAGTGCGCGAGGCAGTACGTCATGTCCCGCTGACCGTCCGGCCGAAGGGACGGGCGGTCTTGCCCGGGCTCCCGCATGCGTGCCTTGGGCTTTCTACGGTGATCTAGCGGCAGAACTAGATCGCCGTAGAAAACGCGACACCCGGGGCAAGGGAAATCTAGTGCTCTCTAGGGTTGCCCCTAGGAACACCTAGATTTCTTGAGTCACATGAGGTTCGTGTGGCTCTCCAGTCGCAGCGGTGGGCAGCCGCCCACGGTCCCAGCAGCGCGGAGGTCAGTTCGGCTGGGATCGCAGGAACTTGCCGAAGTGGGGCACGGTGAAGGCGACCAGGCCGCGTTCGGCGCTGTAGATCAGTCCTTTCTTGATCAGGCCGTCCCGGGCGGGCGAGAGGCTGGAGGGCTTGCGGCCCAGCGCCTCGGCGACCGCGGCGGTCGGCACCGGGTCGTCGCCCAGCATGGCCATCGTGCGCATGTAGTCGCGTTCGGCGGGGGTGGCGCGCTCATAGCGGCTGCCGAAGAAACCCACCGCCAGTTCGCTCTCGGCCTCGGGGGCGGCCACCTTGACGTCCTCGGCGGTGATCGGGCTGGCCGGGGCCAGGTCCCAGGTCACCTTGGCGTACGCCTGGACGAAGTAGGGGTAGCCGTCGGCCGCCTCATACAGCGCCTCCAGCGCCTCGGGGGTGTAGGTGACGTTCTCGCGTTCGGCGGGGGCCAGCAGCGCCCGGTCGGCGGAGGCCCGGTCGAGGCGGTCGATGCGGGCGTAGCGGAACAGCCGCTCAGAGTAGGACTTGCCGGCCGACAGCACCGCCGGCAGGTGCGGCAGGCCCGCCCCCACCACGATCAGCGGGCCGCCGACCTGCGACAGCTCATGGCAGGCGGCGCACAGCGCCGAGATGTCCTCGGCGGGCACGTCCTGCATCTCATCCACGAACAGCCCGATGCCGACCCCGAGGTCGGTGGCGACCGAGGCGGCGTCCACGAACAGCTCGGTCAGGTCGATCTCCAGGTCGCCGGAGTCGGCCCGGCCCCGCACCGCCGGCACGTCGATGCCCGGCTGCCAGCGGTGCGCCCGCGCCCGGCCCTTGCCGGCGGGTTCCTCACCGGCCTGGGCGAACGCCTTGAGCACGCCGAGGAAGTACTCGATGCGCTCAGGAGCCCGGTGGCGGGGCGCCAGCTCCCGGACCGCCATGTGCAGCGCGGAGGCCACCGGGCGGCGGATGGACTGCTCGGGACGGGCCTCGATCTTGCCGGTGCCCCACAGCCGCTGGATCGCCATCGAGCGGAAGGTGTTGAGCAGCACCGTCTTGCCGACCCCGCGCAGCCCGGTGATGATCATGCTGCGTTCGGGGCGTCCCCGGGCCACCCGCTCCAGCACCACCTCGAACTGCTGCAGCTCGCGGTCGCGCCCGGCCAGCTCGGGCGGGCGCTGCCCGGCGCCGGGAGCATAGGGGTTGCGCACGGGGTCCACGGTCTCGGAGCGTATGAGCTCATATAGCTGCGGCCGTAGATTTCCATAGAAAACGCCACGGCGTGTCGTCCGCCGCGCGCCACGGCACCGGGCCCTGTCCGCAACGCCCGCAGGTGTCGCCCCCATGCCGCCTCCCGGCGTGTGACCGCATGCCTCCCCACGAGTCGAACCTGTGTTCGACTGTTCGAACACAGTAGCGCATGCCGGCCCGTCCCGTCAGCAACCCCGGCGCGCCTAGACGGTCCGGCCCCGCTTGAACGCCTGGGCGACCTCCACCACCCTCCTGGCCTGGAACTCGATCGCCGCCAGCTGCGTCTCGCCGGGCGGGATCTCCCCGTTCTGCGAGGTGTGGCTCGTCCCGTAGGGGTTGCCGGAGCGGAACTGCACCGGGTCGGCGTAGCCGGGCGGGACGATGATCGCGCCCCAGTGGTAGAAGGTGTTGTTCAGCGCCAGGATGGTGGCCTCCTGCCCGCCGTGCTCGGTGGCCGCCGCGGTGAACGACGAGGCGATCTTGTTGATCAGCCGCCCGCCGCCCCACAGCGGGCCGGTGCTGTCGATGAACTGCTTGAGCTGGGCCGCCGGCATGCCGTACCGGGTGGGCGCCCCGAGCATGATCGCGTCCGCCCAGTCCAGGTCGTCCAAGGTGGCCTCGGCGATGTGCCGGGTGGCCTGGACGTGCTCGCTCCACATCCGGTTGGCGGCGATCACATCCGGCGGGGCCATCTCCCTGACCTTGCGCAGCCGCACCTCGGCCCCGGCCTTCTCCGCCGCCAGCCCGGCCGCCTTGGCCAGCTCGTACACCGTCCCGGTCGCCGAGTAGTAGATGACGGCAAGGCGCACCGGCCCGCTCAGGTCGTAAGACATGCGCACTCCCTTGGTCGCATCTGTGCCGCTTCGCACTCGGGGACCGTCCGCTCCCCGCCCTGGGACGATCCCGCCGCGGTCGTTCACCAGGGACGGTATCGGTCGATCGGCTCTCATACCGCCCGTCCGCGAGAGTTCTCGATCATCGGACGCGTGGGATTGCGCATACGCCGCACCGCCGGGGCGGACGTCGGCCGGGACCGCCTCAAAGCCCGCTCGGACGGCTCATGGAAGGACGCGCGGCCCGCAGGCTCCGGACTCAAGGATCGGCCGGGCGGCCCCGCCCGCGTCCCCGATGAAGATCAAGAACCGGGGCGGCGCAGCCCCGTCAGCGTGGCGTAGACGACGGTGTTGTCGCGGTAGGCCCCGCTGGACTTGTCGAAGGCGCCGCCGCAGGTGATCAGCCGCAGTTCCGCGCGGTTGCCGGTGGGGCCGTAGACCCGGCGGGTGGGGAACTCCTCCTTGCGGTACCGCTCCACGCGGTGGACGGTGAACACCGCGTCCGGCCCCGCGGCCCGGCCGATCGTGATCACATCGCCGGGGCGCAGCGCGCCCAGCCGGTGGAAGATCGCCGGGCCGGTCCCGGAGTCCACATGCCCGACGAGCACCGCCGCCCCGGCCTGTCCCGGCCACGGCCCGGCCGCATGCCAGCCGATCGCATCATGGCGGCGGGGCGCCGGGAGCCGCCGGTCGGCGTCCACCTGCAGCGGTTCCAGCCTCCCGGCGTCCACCCCGATGGCGGGGATCGTCACCCTGACCGGCTCGGAGCGGGCGTGGAGCGGGGCGGCGGCCTCCACGGGGCGCGCCAACGGCCGTCCTTTGGCGGGGGCGGGCGGCTCTCCGTCCAGACCGGTGACGATCAGCGCCGCGCCCGCCGTTCCCAGCGCCACGGCGGCCAAGGCCGCCAGGCCGAGACCGGGCCAGGGCGACTTCTTCGCCGAATGCTTGCCCATCGGGGTTCACCGGCCGCGCCGCAGCCGCCGTCCCCATGCCAGGGCGCCGCCCGCGGCGGCGATGAGGAGCGCGCCCAGCCCGAGCAGGCGCGGGTCGGCCCCGGCGGCGCCGCCCTCGCCGGCCGACGTGCCGCCCTGGGGGACGGGCCTGACCTGGCCGCAGGTCGCCGGGAAGGTGGCCTCGGCGTACAGGGAGGGGTCCAGGTCGCTGAGGCCGGCGTCGGAGTCGTAGCGGCCGTTGCCGTTGACGTCGACGCCGTACTGGACGATGGTGACCCGGCCCGCTTCGAGCGCCGCCGCGACCCGGTCGGGCACCCGGAAGGCGCGGCGGTAGGAGAGGGTGCCGCCGGCGTCGGCGGCGGGCATGCGCGTCACCGCCAGCGCGCTTTGCGGCCCGGTGTCGCCCTCGGTGGTCAGGGAGACCTGGATGTCCCCGGTGTAGGGCACCAGCTCGGCGGTGCTGAGGGCGCCGTCGCCGGCCGCCTGCGGGGGCGGGCACGTGTCGCGCCCGCCGAAGCGCAGGTGCTGCAGGTGCGGCTGGTCGGCGGTCATCCCGCCGGTGGTGATCTCGACGGTGAGCAGGTCGCCGTCCAGCGCCATGGTCGCACTGCCGCGGGCGCCGGAGCCGCTCAGCGGCCCGAGATCGGCCTGGAAGACCCTGGCCTGCTCGGCGTGCCCGGGCGGGGCCGCCGCCGCGAGCGCCAGCGGCACCGCGAGCGCGGCCAGGGCCAGCCTGGTGCTGTCCACGCATCCCCCCTCGGGACGGCCCGGCGCCGCCCTGGGCACCGGGACGGCCGGCGGTTTCCCTCGGCCTTCCCCTTATCCCCGAGCCGGGTGACGACACCGGAGCCCTTCTCATCCGGGGTGGACTTTTACCGGTCGGCAGATGCGGCGCATGAATTTCTCAACGTGCACCTGTATTCACTTTTGCTTCTCTTGAGGAGCATTTCGCCGGTGGCGCGCGCTGTGCCCGTGGGATGGACATGGTTTGAGACGCGGCGCCGGCCTGGGAACTCGTTCGTGAGCATGATCCGCGCCCTCAGGCCGGCGCCGCGGCGCCGCTCGGCCGCGGGACGGGCCGGAGACCGAGCGGGGGAACGCGGGACCACTATTGCAACTAGTTTGCAACTACGGCAAGGCCGCAAGTAAGGCAGGAAACCTTCACGGCATCGCCCCCGCCGCCTTGACCATGGAGACGGCATGGTGCAGAAGGTTCCACGAAGAGCGGGGGGAGGCCGGTGGTGCAGGCTCCTGAACTGATACGTGATCACTGGTGGTGGCGGCCGGGAATGCGGCCCGGACGGCGGATGCTGCTGTGGCACCTGCTGGTGGACGACCAGCCGCAAGTGCGCGAGCTGGCCGGGCGCTTCCGGGAGCGCCTGGCCGGATTGAGCGGGCTGGACCCCGTCCCGGACGAGTGGCTGCACATCACCACCCAGATCGTGGGGTTCGCCGACGAGATCCCCCGGCACGAGGTCACCGCGATGCTCACGGCGGTGACCCAGTCGCTGGGGAAACTGCCGCCGATCACCGTCCGGATCGGGCGGGTGTACGTCTACCTGGAGGGCGTGGCCATGGGCATCACGCCCGAGCGGGCGCTCGACCCGGTGCGCGAGGCCATCCGCGAGGGCATCGCCCAGACCATCACCACCCACCACATGGACGACCTGGACGACCGTCCGGTGTGGACGCCGCATGTGTCGGTCGCCTACAGCAACGCCGACGGCCCCACGGCCCCGATCCTCAAGGCGCTGGCCGATCCCCCCGAGCCCTGCGAGTTCACGGTGCGCCGGGCCCACCTGGTGGAACAGGTGCGGGACGGCCACCTGTACCGGTGGGAACCGGTCGCCGCCGTTCCCCTGGCCGGCGCCTGACGTCCCGGGAGAGAAAATCAGTCGTTCCCGCCCGTCCCGGGTGGCCAGACTGGCGTCCATGAGCGTGCGCATCGACGATCCGGCCAGGCTCGGCCGGACCCTGCTGCCGGGCCGCCGGGTGCTCGGCTGGGCCGAGTGGGGGCCGCCCGACGGGATCCCCGTGCTGCTGTCACCGGGGGCGGCCACCGGACGGTGGCTGGGGGTCGGCGGCGGCGTGCCCGATGCGCTGGGCGTGCGCCTGATCTCCGTCGAACGGCCCGGAACGGGCGTCTCCACCCCACTTCCCGGCCGGACGTTCGCCGATCACGCCGCCGACATCGGCGCGTTCGCCGCGCTGCGCGGCCTCGGCCGGCCGCTCATGGTCGCCAACTCCCAAGGCGCACCGTTCGCGCTGGCCTGCGCCGCCGCGGGGGTCGTGGCGGGGCTGGCCGTGGTGTCGGGCGCGGACGAGATCGCCGCGCCCGCCTTCGCCGCCGCCCTGCCACAGGAGCTGCGCGGCCTGGTCGAGCTGGTGGCCCGCGACCCGGCCCGCGCCGAGCGCACCTTCGCGGGCTTTGGTCCCGAGGCGATGTGGGACCTGGTCATGAAGGGCAGCCCGGCCTGTGACCTGGAGGTCTACCAGGACGCCGCGTTCGCGTCCGCCTACCGCCGGGCCCTTGCGGAAGGGTTCGCCCAAGGCCCGGCGGGTTATGCGCGGGACACGGTGCTGGCGATGGGCCGCTGGCCGTTCGACCTGGCGTCCATCACCGTGCCGGTCGACCTGTGGTACGGGGAGGAGGACACCTCCCACTCCCCGGACAACGGGGCCGTTTTGGCCGGCCGCATCCCCGGCGCCGAACGTCATCTCGTCCCCGGGATCGGAGGGGCGGTGCTGTGGACCCACACCGAGCCGATCCTGCGCACCCTCCTGGACCGGGCGGGATGAGGAGAACCCGCCGGGCGGGGCGGCGAACGCCGGGGAACGCCCTAAGGCGGTCAGCCGATGCCCTGCTCGTCGGCGGTGGAACGGTGGGGCACCCGCTGAGCGGGGATCTGCCCCATGCGTCCGGCCTGGTAGTCCTCGAACGCCTGGATGATCTCCTCGCGGGTGTTCATCACGAACGGGCCGTAGCGGGCGATGGGCTCGCGGATCGGCAGCCCGCCCAGCAGCAGCACCTCCCAGCCGTCCTTGCTGGCCTGCGGCTGGGTGTCGGCGGCCCGCAGCGTCAGCGCATCGCCGTGCTCGGTGCGGGGCGAGCCGCCGAAGACCGCCAGCTGCCCCTCCTCCACCGGGCGGTCCTCCGGCCCGGCGACGCCGCGGCCGGACAGCACGTACAGCAGGGCGTTGAAGTCGGCGGGCCACGGCAGGGTGAGGCGGGCGCCGGGGGCGACGGTGGCGTGCAGGTAGGTGATCGGGGTGTAGGTGATGCCCGGCCCTTCGTGCCCGGCCAGGGAACCGGCGATCACGCGCACCAGCGAGGCGCCGTCGGCGCTGGACAGCAGCTTGATGTCGGTGGAGCGGATGTCCTGGTAGCGAGGCGGCGCCCACTTCTGGGCCCGCGGCAGGTTCACCCACAGCTGCACGCCGTGGAACAGCCCGCCCTTGGCGACCAGTTCCGGCGGGGGCTGCTCGATGTGCTGGATGCCCGCGCCGGCCGTCATCCACTGGGTGTCGCCGTCGGAGATGAGCCCTCCGCCGCCGGTGGTGTCCTGGTGCTGGAAGGCCCCGTCGATGATGTAGGTGACGGTCTCGAAGCCGCGGTGCGGGTGCCAGGGGGTTCCCTTCGCCTCGCCGGGGGCGTACTCGACGGCGCCCATGTGGTCGAGCAGCAGGAACGGGTCGGCCAGCGCCAGGTCCATGCCGGGGAAGGGGCGGCGCACCACGAAGCCCTCCCCTTCCAGCTGGCGGCGGGCGCGGACGACCTTGGCGACGCGGCGGCCGGCCCGCTCCGCCTCGGGCATGCGCGGCAGGCGCGGCAGGGTGAGCGGGTCGGCGGTGATGGCGGGCATCGTGACCTCCAGCGGTCGGAAGACGTACCGGGAACGTACCGGGGAAGGGGACACCTGAGCAGAACGTAGTTGAAATCTAAATTATTCCGGCGCGATACGGGAGGCCCGATCCGCCCGGAAAGCCGGACAGCAGGCCACAAAATAGTTGAAACTTCAACTTAAAGACTATACTGGACGACATGAGCGAACCCCGATGGCTCGACGCCGGCCAGCAGCGGGACTGGCGCGCCTACATCGACGGCAGCACGCGCCTGCACGAGCTGCTGGACCGCGACCTGAAGGCCAAGCACGGGCTCTCGACCTCCGAGTACGAGATCCTGGTGCGGCTGTCGGAGGCGCCGGGCCGCGCGCTGCGCATGGCCGAGCTCGCCGAGCACGCCAGCCAGTCCCGCAGCCGGCTGTCGCACACCTGCACCCGGCTGGAGAGCAAGGGCCTGGTGCGCCGCGAAGCCTGCCCCAACGACAAGCGCGGCGTCTACGCCATCCTCACCGACGAAGGCTTCGCCGCCCTGGAACGCGCCGCCCGCGACCACGTGGAGACCGTGCGGCGCTTCTTCGTCGACGTCATCTCCCCCGAAGACCTCAAGGCCATCGGCCGGGCCTTCGGCGCGGTCGACGAGCACATCCGCGGCGTCCGCTGAAACCCTCCGGCCGCACTCACCCCATGAGGCCGGTGAGGAAACCCGCCGACAACAGCGTCAAGGCCACCCAGCCCCCCATCATCCCCAGGCCGTAGGGCCGCCAGGCGCCCCGCACATGCCAGGCGAACATGCCGCCCAGGCCGAACGCCAGCACCAGCAGCGCCACGAACTGCGGCATGCCCGAATCGCCCCGGCCCATCAGCGGCCCGTACATCATCACCAGGTCGATGAAGGCGAACGTGGCGAACCCCGCGGCGAACCGGACCAGATCTCCCCGGTCGACCTTGGCCAGGCGCTCCCAGGGCGGGACGGCGGGAGTCCGGATGATCGGCTCGGCCCGCCCGCGATCGGCGCCCTCCGATCCCAGCGCGAACAGCTCGTCCTCGAGAGTGGGGACGTCCTTGTCGTCCTGCCGGTCGGTCATCGCAATCCCTGCCGGTGCGTGGACAGACCATCTACCGGCACCGTAACGGATATCTTCCGTCCCGGCCCGGGAACACACCCGCGCCCCCTGCGATCGGTCCGGAGTGCCCGGGCACCTCCGCCGCCGTGCGATCCTGGAGACGTGGCTAAGAAACGCCTGATCAGCGTGGTTTTGGCGGCCATGGCGCTGGGCGGGGCGCCGGCCGGATGCGGCGGCGGCGAAGACCCCGACCGCACCGGTGCCGGAGAGAGCGTCTCCCCGCCCACGGCGAGCGGCCCGGCCGTCCCCCCGTCACCGGATCAGGACGACCGCCAAGCGGCCCGCTTCACCGCCGACATCAAGAAGGTGACCGCCGCGGACCTGCGGCATTCGTGGCGCGAGGGCTGCCCGGTGCCGCCCTCCCGGCTGCGGGCCATCGACATGACCCACTGGGGCATGGACGGCAAGGTCCACCACGGCCGCCTGATCGTCAACGCCTCCGCCGCCGAGGACCTGGTCGGCGTCTTCCGCAAGCTGTTCGACCAGAAGTACCCGATCGAACGCATGGAGCCGGTCGACAAGTACCGCGGCAGCGACTTCGACTCCATCGAGGCCAACAACACCTCGGCGTTCAACTGCCGCCAGGCCACCGGCTCGGGCAACTGGTCCCAGCACGCCTACGGCCTGGCGATCGACATCAACCCCTGCCAGAACCCCTATGTCTCGGCCTCCGGCCACGTCGCCCACAAGGACTGCGTGAAATTCAAAGACCGCTCCCGCAAGGACCCGGGCGTGATCCACAAGGGCGACGCCGTGGTCAAGGCGTTCGCCGCCATCGGCTGGGGCTGGGGCGGCGACTGGACCGGCACCAAGGACTACCAGCACTTCTCCAGCACCGGCCGCTGAGCCCCACCACACCGAAGGGGCAGGCGGTCGACGCTCCAAGCCCTGCCGCCGGACGGGGCGATGCCCCGAAACCCCGGGTCACCGCCCCCTTCGCCGAGCTTTCCAGCACGTAGTCCCGGTGGCTCGGGACGAGGACCTCGGCGATCTTCGAGGCCATGACGCCGCAGGCCACGGCACCGTCCCAGCCGCGCCATCCCCGCACAAGACCTGTGGGAACAGCGTGTTGAAAAGACTCACTGATCGCGTCGCAACGGGACAGCCCCGCCGGCAGGCCGCCGGTAGACCTTCGCCAGAGCCTCATCCAGCCCGCCCGGAGTGTCGGCGTGGATGAACTCGCCTGAACGCAGGCAGCCCACCGCCCGGACGCCGGCGCATACACCCGAGCCTCCGGGTAGTGCCTGGTCAGACCAAGCCAGGCAGCACCGACCTCCGCACGCTTCACCTCGCCCCCCAAGCGCGATCCCGGCTCGGAAAAGAGCGAGGACCGTAGGGCGTCACGAGCACCGTCCGGGGCCGCTTTCAATTCCGAAGCGCGGAGCCGCAGAGCAGCACTACGGATGGCCACGAAGCAGTGACGCGCCGCAACTCCGCCGTGACGATGACGGTAGGAGAGCGACGCGTCACACAAAGCACACTCTGTACCCCTATGGCAGGAGGTACAGACCGTACCCCTTAAGCGGCCAAGCCGAGGGTTCCGGCCAGATCCCGGACCTCATCGGCCACCGTCGCCGGGGGATCCGGCAGCATCGACGCCACCATGGACCGCGCGAACAGGCTGAACGCGAACGTGTCGTAGCTGGCCTCACGGGCCTTCAGCATCAGATGCACGGCCGCGACGGGATCACGTTGCCGGTGGTGAGCGCGGGCCACCTCCACCAGGTACCGGGACTGACGGGTACGGCTCGGAACCGCGGCTGGATCGATCCGTTCGGCCGCCTGCAAAGCCCGCCCGGGCTTCTGCAGGTCGAGGTGGATGGTCACGGCGTAGTGCTCGACCATCCCCGTCCCGATCATCAGCCACGGGTGAATGTATCCGGGCAGTCGCCGAACGGCCTCATACGCCGTGTCGTGGTGCTGCCACGCCTCCCCTTCACGGCCCAGCTTGGCGTGAGACAGCGCAACAGCCAGATGCATGAGCGCATACAGCGCCTGCTCCTCCGTCGACCGCTCCGGCCGCAACATTCGCGCGATGTCCAAGGCCAGCTCGACACGGGCTTCAGCCGCCTCACCGACATCCCGCCATACGTGGTTGAGGTACCAGGCGGCACCGGCCATGGCGATGGGGTCATCTGCATCCTGAGCTGTGATCATCGCCCGGTCGCTGACCATGTAGACCAGTTCGGGGGCTGGTTGGAATGCGCAGTACAACTGCGTCAGATGGTGAATCTGCGCGAGCTGCCGAGCGGCCCGGCGCCGCTCGTCGCCCTGCAGAGAGCGGACGGCCGCACCGGCGTCAGCCAACAGCCCCGGTAGCAAAGGAGCAATGGCGTCCCGCTCGCGCCGTTGGCCGTGCCAGCGCTGCCATGCCTGCTGGACCCTGCCGGCCAGGACATCAGCCGCCACCGGGTTCGTCGTCTTGGCCGGGTAGGCGGTCAGAGCACGCTTGATGGTGTCCAGCGAGGGATGAGAGTGCTTGGTGTAGGCGGCCTGCGACAGACGCGCTTCGCCGGTCAGGTCGAACAGGTCGACTTCCAGGATGTCGGCCAGCCGGAGAAGCATCGGCAGCCTGGGCATGTCCAGGCGTCCGGTCTCCAGCCCTTTGACCCATTCGGCGGACCGGCCGACCAGGCCGCCGAGAACCGCACGGGTCTTTCCGCTGCGCTTGCGGTGGTAAGCGAGCCGCTTAGAGAAAGGTGCTCCTGGGTCAAGCACACTGATAATCTCGGGCATAGGCCCCACACCTCCGCCTGGGTGATGTCGCGTTTCCCAGGCTACGGCGTGGGGCCTCGGCGCGTCCGAGATCGTTACGGGCCCGTTCCGGGGTCGGCTGGGCTATGACCCTCGTGAATGGGTGGCCCGGCGCTGTATCGGTGAACTTTGCCCTTGGCCGGATCCGGCATTTTGTAATCGTCTCACCACTGTGAGTATTGACCCGTGCGGTTGGCCTCCACCACCATGAAGGCGCCATTCCACTCCGACGTCGGAGGGAGCCGACATGGGAAAGCACTCCACGTCTCCACCGGAGGACAACCCCAAGCCAGAAGGTCCTCCCACCCAGGACGAACAGGGGCCTCCTCCCAAGGGGACGCACCGCAAGTGACCCCCGCGACCACCACGACACCTGAGTGGCTGGCCGAGGCGGTCGCCTCCGGGCGGTTGGACGCCGGATGGGTACAGGTGTTCGCCGCGCTGCCCCGGTCGCTGTTCCTTCCCGACGTGATCTGGCCGAAGGATCCGGACAGCGGTCAGAACGTGCGCGTCGACCGCCGCCGGGATCCCAGCGGCTGGGCGGCCTGGGCTGAGCAGGATGTCCCGATCGTCACCCAGTGGGACGACCAGCCTGACCCGGCCGCGGCCGGGCAGACGGCGACTTCCTCGTCATCGCAACCGTCGTTGGTCGCTGGGATGCTCGCCGACTTGGACGTCCGCCCCGGGCACCGGGTCTTGGATCTCGGTGTCGGGACCGGTTGGACCACCGCTCTGCTGGCCGCCCGGGTCGCAGCGGGCACGGTGGTCGGCATCGAGTACGACCCGGCCGTTGCGGAGGCGGCCCGGGCCCGCATCACGGCCGTGGGCCTGGTCGCTGATGTGATCGTGGGGGACGGTGCCGCCGGCTGGCCGGACGGCGCTCCTTATGACCGCGTCCAGTGCACCTACGCGGTCCGGCGCATCCCTACCGCGTGGGTGGAGCAGACCCGCCCCGGCGGGGTGATCCTCGCACCGTGGGAAACCACCCTCACCCACCAAGGCGCCCTGGTCCGCCTCACCGTTCAAGAAGACGGCATCGCCTCCGGCCCCTTTCTATGGCCGGTGCGGTTCATGGGCTCCCGCCCGGAACGCACACCACAGATCGACCGGAACGACTACCTCCCGCCCGGCGGGGGCTGGCCGCCCGGCACCGTCGAATCGGCCACTCGGCTGCGTCCGGCCGACCTATGGGACACTCCCTATGGCCCGGCGTGGTGGACGGTCGGCCTGCTGGTCCCCGACATGGTGTACGCCACCAGCAGCCGCAAGGACGGCACGGTTTTGGGCTGGCTGTTCAGCCTGCGATGCCGGTCCTGGGCCATCGCGTTCTTCGACGACGCCCCCGAGGCCGAGGTCTACCAGGGCGGCCCCCGCCGCCTGTGGGATGAGGTCGAGGCGGCCCACCGGTGGTGGACCGAACAGGGACGGCCCGGCCACGAGGACTTCGGGCTGACCGTCGGCCCGGACGGCGAACGGGTGTGGCTGCGCTCCCCGGACCGGCCGCTGCCTGCGACCTTGGCGGGGTAAGCGTCCACCGGCTGGGGCGAATCCCGGGGCGTGGAGGCGGACCTCTCCGATCACCCGCCCTTCTGCAACGCCGCCGCGGCGCGGAAGGTCATCTGCTCGGCCCGGAAGTCCACTGACGAGCCATCAGGCGGACACGAGGTGGGGAACAATCGTCGATCCGCCGGTGTGCCCCAGGCGGCGCCTCGAACGGGCGTTCTGGGGCACCACCGCAGATCGCACCATCCGCCGGGGCGTCGCGTTCCCCGGCGGGTTCAGGCGTGACGCTGGGCGGACGGGGCGAGGGCGGCGAACAGGCCGAGGCCGATGAAGGTGCCGCCGACGGCGTAGCGTTCGCCGCGCAGCAGGCGGACGTTCCGGCGCAGCCAGGGGCCGATGACGCCGGCCAGGAGCGCATAGGCGCCGTCCGTGCACAGGCCCAGCAGGACGAACAGCAGCCCGAAGACGGTGATCTGCAGGGCGGGGGCGCCCTTGGCGGGGTCCACGAACTGGGGCAGGAAGGCCAGGAAGAACAGGGCGAGCTTGGGGTTGAGCAGGTTGATCAGGAAGCCCTCGCCGAGCAGGCGGCGCCGTCCCTTCGGGGCGGGTGCGGGCAGGTCTTGTTCGGCCTCCGGCGATCGGCGACTCAGCAGCGTCCGCACGCCCAGGTAGATCAGGTACGCGGCGCCGGCGTACTTGACCACCATGAAGGCCGTCGCGGAGTTCACCAGCAGCCACGACAGGCCCGCCACGGCCGCGGCCACCTGCACGAGCGTGCCGATGTGGACGCCGAGCACCGCGGTGACGGCCGCGCGGGAGCCGTGCCGCAGGCCCTGGGACACCACGTACAGGACGGCGGGACCGGGGGCGATCAGAACGAAAGTGGCCGCGATCACATACACGGCCATGGTCGACATACTCGGCATTGGCACACGCTAATCGGCCCGGCCGCGGCGAGTCATCGGATTTTCCCGCCCATCGGCCGGGCCTCACCGTCTCGGTGAACCCCTTTTCAACACGCCCTCTCCGCCGGTCGAGCCGGGGACGATGCCGTGATCTGGAACGTCACAGTGCCGAACGCCCTCGATGCTCCCACCCGCGGCGCCCGGGGCCAGGTGCTGAAAAAGGTCCGGTCTGGATCGTTTCAAGCGGCGACCAGGGTGGCCTGGATCCTGGCCAGGTGGCCCTGCAGCAGCTCGGCGTCGAAGGGGACCACGGCCGACTCGTACTCCTGGCCCAGGGAGTTGAGCGTCTGCATCCACTCCCAGCTGGCGGCGATCTCCGCGTCGATGCGCTGCAGCTTGTCGCGGACGGCCTCGCCGACCCGGTGCCGCATCACCAGGATGCGCCACTGGCCGAGGAAGCGGCGGAAGTCCCCCAGCAGCCCGGCCGCCTCCCGCACCAGCGCGGCGATGTCGTGCAGCGCGTCGTTGACCTGCTGCACCTGCGCGGACATCTCCAGCACGCCGATGCGGCTGGCGTCGCACAGCAGCGGCACCGCGCTCAGCGCGTCGGCGGGCGCGGCGCCGTCGACGACCTCGGCGGCGAACGCGGCGGCCATGTGGTTGTACAGGCCGGCCAGCGAGATCTTGAAACGCAGCTCCGCCACGTCCGAGCGCAGCCGGCCCAGGGAGGCCTGCAGCCGCTCCAGCGCGTTCACCGCATCGTGCATGGGCAGGGCCATCACGCGGGCCACGTTCGCCAGCACCGGGGCGGAGTCGGCGACCACGTCCGAGGCGTGCTGGGCGTCCTGCACGGAACGATCCAACCGATGGGCGATCTCAAGCGCGTGCGCCGAGGTGCGGGCGAACTCCTCGCTGAGGTTCTGGTACTGGGCCAGCCGGCCGATGAGGTCGCCCAGCAGCCGGTCCAGCGCCCTGCTGCCCTCCAGGACCTCGGCGACCGGGCCGTGCGCGCCGGGCCGGGCGTGGGCCAGCGACAGCAGGTGGCTCTTGGAGGAGAGTTCGGCCGGCAGCGTGTCGAGCATGAACTCGTCGTAGGAGCCGAAGCCGTGCTGCTGCAGCAGGGTTTCGATGGTCCTCATCCCGACCAGGGCGGCCTCGCGGCGGCCGGCCCCATGCGTGCGCATCGCCTCGCGCTCGACCTCGACCGCCTGCGCGTAGATCTGCTTGGCCAGCGCGAACATCGGCCCGTCCGGGACCATCCGGACGGAGATGTAGCCGTCGTGGAGCGGGCTGATCGTCGCGTACACCCAGTAGGAGCCGCCGGTCTTGGTCTGGTTGCGCACGTAGGCGCCGACCGCGCGGCCGGCCTGCAGCCGGTCCCAGATCAGGCGGAAGGCCCCGCCGGGCATGTCGGGGTGGCGGACGATGTTGTGCGGCGCCCCGACGAGTTCCTCCAGCGAGTATCCGGAGACCCGGGCGAACACGGAGTTGCCCTGCCGGATCACACCGCGCCGGTCGGTGGTCGAGAAGAACAGCTCCTGTAGCCCTAGTACGCCCGAGCGGATGTCACTTTCCGTCAATGTGGGGGCACTCACCGACCATCTCCATTCACGATGCGCACAGCAGGACGCCGGCGGGCAGGAAAAATTCACGAAAAACAAGTAGCTACTTGTAAAATCTAGATCAAAAATAATGCGGGCGGCCACCTCGGCGAGTGTGAGATATGCCAAGGGTGTGAGATATGCCAAATCACCGGACCGCCCCGGGGACGGCCACCGGCCCCCGCCGCCCGCCGCCCCCACAGGAGAGTGAGCCGGTTCGGTCAAACGAACTCACGAGTAACATTTTGGATTTCAATTAAAATATATGGTCGCGGTATGACCGAGCTCCCGGGTGCGCTGATCGCCGGGCGGTACCGCCTCATCGCCGAGATCGGCCGCGGCGGCTGCGGCGTGGTCTGGCGGGCCCACGACGAACGGCTGCGCCGCGACGTGGCCGCCAAGGAGCCCCTCCCGCCCGTCCGGGCCGACCCGGCCCGCCTGGCCGAACGGCGCCGGCGCACCCTGCGCGAGGCCAGGTCGGCGGCGCGGGTCGCGCACCCGGCCGCCATCACCGTCTACGACGTGGCCGAGCACGACGGCCGTCCCTGGCTCATCATGGAGCTGATCAACGGCCGGGCGCTCAGTTCCCTGGTCAAACGAGACGGGCCGCTGCCCCCGCACCGGGCCGCCCGCATCGGCCTGCAGATCCTGGGGGCGTTGCAGGCCGCGCACGCCGCCGGGATCCTCCACCGGGACGTCAAACCCGCCAACGTCCTGATCGGCACGCTGGGCGGCCGGGACCGGGCCGTCCTCACCGACTTCGGGATCGCCGCCCGCGCGGACGAGCCGGTCCCCGCCGGTTCCGTCCCCGTCCTGGGGGCGCCCTCCTACACCGCCCCGGAGCGGGCGCGCGGCGAACCCGCCGTCCCCGCCTCCGACCTGTGGTCGCTGGGCGCCACGCTGTTTTACGCGGTGGAGGGGCACCGGCCCTACCCGGCGGCCGGCGCCGGCGCCGCCCGCCACGCCGTCTTGACCTGCGAGCCGCCCTACCCGGTCCACGCCGGCCCGCTGGCCCCGGTCATCACCGGGCTGATGCGCCGGGACGCCGCCGACCGGCTCACCGCGGCCCAGACCGCCGCGCTGCTCCACCAGGCCATCGCCCCGGCCCGGCACGCCCGCCGTCCCGGCCCCGCCCGCGCCGGACGCGGGGCCCCCGCACACACCGGACGGCAGGCCCTCGCCAAGGCCGCGGCCTTGATCGCGGGGAGGTCGGATGCGGGACGGGAGCATCCGCGTGCGGCGTCCGGACCGGTTCCCCGTCAGGCGCTCCAGCCGCCGGCGCGGAGGCGGCGAAGAACCGACGGGACCACCTGAGCGGTCACCCCGGCGCACCGCGGGCGGCATCCCGGAAGCGGTGAGACCGGGACGCTCGGAAAACACGACTAAGGGGCAGCGGCCCGGACGCCACTGCCCCTGGTACCGAGCGGAGAGTGTGGGATTCGAACCCACGAGGACTGTCCCCAGCCCTGGGCGCTTTCAAGGCGCCTGCACTAGTCCACTATGCGAACTCTCCATGCCATCGGTAGGCACCACGATAGCGGGACGCGCGGCGTGCTCGCGCGGCCCTTTTTCCGCGGGCGTGCGGCGCGCGCTCAGCGGGGCCAGGCGAAGCCGTCCGCCACGATGGCGGCGAGCTGCAGATACGCGTCCTGGCAGGCGGGGGAGAGCTGATCGAGGTCCACCTCGGCGCCCTCCTCCAGGTGGTCGTCGTAGGGGACGCGCACCACCGCCCGGCAGCGGCTTTCGAAGTGCTCTTGGAGCTTGTCCAGGTCGACGCTGCTCTTGGAGCGGGCGCGCACCATCGACAGCACCACCACACCGCTGCGCACCAGGTCGCCGTGGCCGTGGGCGTCCAGCCAGTCCAAGGTGGCGCTGGCCGAGCGGGCGCCGTCCACCGACGGGGAGCTGACCAGCACCAGCTGGTCGGCCAGGCTCAGCACCCCGGCCATCGCCGAGTGCAGCAGGCCGGTGCCGCAGTCGGTGATGCAGATCGAATAGAACTGCTCCAGCACCTCGGCGACCGCCCGGTAGTCCTCGGCGCTGAACGCCTCGCTGACCGCCGGGTCGCGGTCGGAGGCCAGCACCTCCAGCCGGGAGGGGGCCTGGGAGGTGAAGGCGCGCACGTCGGCGTACCGCTGGATCTGGTCGCGCTCGTTGAGCAGGTCCCGCACGGTCGCGTCGGTCTCCAGGCGGACCTTGTCCGACAGCGTGCCGCGGTCGGGGTTGGCGTCCACCGCGATCACCCGGTCGCCGCGGAGCGAGGCCAGCGTGGCGCCGAGCCCCACCGTGGTGGTGGTCTTGCCGACGCCGCCCTTGAGGGACATCACCGCGACCCGGTGGTGGCCGCCGACCACGGGGGTGCGGGCCCGGGCGATGAGCTCCCGGCGGCGCCGCTCGGCGGCCGACTCGCCGGGGCGGATCGCGCCGCCGGTCGCCTTGAAGATCATCCTGCGCCAGCCGCCGGACGGCGCGGTCTTGCGCTCGCGCAGCAGGGTCTCGGCGCTCAGGCTCTCTGAGGTCGGCGGGGCCGTGGGCGGACGCTGCGGCACCTCCTGAAGCGGCGGCAGCGGTGCCAGCGGCGGCCCCTGCTGCGGTGCGGGCGAACCGTAGTGCGCCGGCGGATAGGGCTGCGGCGGCCCCGGGTAGGGCCGGCCCTGGTAAGCGGGAGGAGCGCCGGGCGCCGCCGATCCGTCGGGGAACGCCTGGCCCTGCGGAGCCCCTGCCGGCGAAGCGGCGTCCTGCTGCGGCTGGCCCTGGTAAGCGGACGGGTCGCCGGAGAACGATTGATCCTGCGCGGCGGGAGTCCCCATGGGGGAGACGGCGTCCTGCTGCGGCTGGCCCTGGTAAGCGGATGGATCGCCGGAGAACGACTGGTCCTGCGCGGCGGGCGCCCCCGATGAAGCCGCGGCGTCCTGATACGCCTGTCCCTGATAGGCGGACGGGTCGCCCGGGAACGGCTGGTTCTGCGAGGGCGCGCCCGGCGAAGCGGCGTCCGGAAGCGGCAGCCCCGGGTAAAAGGGCGGCGCAGGCGGTCCGTCCGGCGACGGCGGGCTCTGGTAGGCGTGCGGCGGGAGCTGGCCGTCTTGAATCGGCTGCCCCGGATAGCCCTGCGGGTGGGCGGGAGCGGCCTCGGCTTGCGGGGAGTCCGCCGGGGCCTGCTCGCCTTGGGGCGACGGGTCCGCATAGGCGGGCGGGGCCGCATAGGGCGGTGCGCCCTGGTGCTGCCCGTCCCCAGCGGAGTGCGGCCCGGAGCCGTACTCCGGCGGCATGTCGCCCGGCTGCTGGGCGGCGGGCTCGCCGCCGTAGGGGGCGAACGCGGTCAGGGGAGGAGGCGGCGGGGGCGGGGCGAACGACGGCGGCCCGTTGTCCGGGGGCAGGGGCGGCGCATACCCCATCGGCCCGGGCTGGGCCGGAAGCGGCGGCGGGGACGCCGGCCAGGGGTTGGCGGGGAACTCGGAGGCCTGCTCGGCCGGCGCGGCGGACGGGGCCCCCTGCTCGGAGGAAGGGGAACCGCCCTGTTCTCTGCTCATGGCATCCAGGGAGGCCAGCTGTTCTTCGAGGGAACGACGGTCAGGATCGTTCTTCGCCACCGCTTCTCCCCTCCGGACATGTCCCCGCGCGATCGGTCAAGAACAGGTCGTCAGCAGCCTAAGGCACGTGATACTCCTCCAATGCCGTGAACGCACCCCGAAAGCGCTGATCCGTGGGGATGCATCCGGCCTGTCCGCTTCTCATGCGCCTCTGGTTCTTCTGCCGTCACCGAAATCCCGAAACGGCACCCGGCGGACGCCCTTTCCGGTGTGGTCGGCGACACCGATCGAGCCGGGCGTCCGGCACGTAGGGTGGAGATGTTGGAGGACGAGCGGCTCATGACGGCCGGCCCGCAAAGCGGCAGGCGGGCCGGATCGCACCTGCCCGGATCGGCGCCGCGGGGTCCCATGACCCCGTCCCGCCGCACGGGACGGGCGGCGGTGCGCACGCCGGCCTTGCCGCCGGCCGGACCCCACCGACGGACGAACACTCCGAAACCACCAAATTCTGGCGGACGGCGGCCGTACCGGCAAGACCACCCCTACCGTAGGGGGTCGGGCCGGTGACCCGGCATGTGAAACTGGAGACACTATGAACGAGCCCCGAAGCAACGCATCAGAGCAGAATCCCCAGGTTCTCGTGGTCGGGCCGAACGGCATCGCGGTGGAGGGGGGTTCCAACGACTCCGGGGAGGAAGAGCGCCCCGTCACCGAGATGGTCGAGCAGCCCGCCAAGGTGATGCGGATCGGCGGGATGATCCGGCAGCTCCTGGAGGAGGTCAAGTCGGCGCCGCTGGATGAGGCCAGCCGGGCCAGGCTCAAGGAGATCCACGCCTCCTCGATCAAGGAGATCAAGGAAGGGCTCGCCCCCGAGCTGGTGGAGGAGCTGGAGCGGCTGTCGCTGCCGTTCGCCGAGGAGGAGGTCCCCAGCGAGGCCGAGCTGCGCATCGCCCAGGCCCAGCTGGTGGGCTGGCTGGAGGGCCTGTTCCACGGGATCCAGACCACCTTGTTCGCCCAGCAGATGGCCGCCCGCGCCCAGCTGGAGCAGATGCGGCGCGCGCTGCCGGCCGGCGCCCTGTCCTCCGGCGCGGCCCAGTCCCGCGGCGACGAGGAGCACAAGCACCGCTCCGGTCACGCCTCCGGCCCCTACCTGTGAGCGCTCCCGCCCGGCGGCGTCCCCGCTGAAACCCTCTGCAGCCGGCCGCTCCCGCGCCGCCGAGCACGCGGGAGCGCCGCAGCCGGGAGCAGCGGTGCGGCTCGGGGCGGCAGGGGCTCCCCGTCGTCAGGGCTCCCGCCTGAGGCTCCCGGGAGTGCGGGCCGAGAGGGTTTCATCGAACGTCGGCGCCGGTGGCGGGGAAGAGCTGCTCCAGGACCTTGGCGACGCCGTCGTCGTCGTTGCGCCCGATGGTGTGGGTGACCGCCGACAGCACGTCGGGGTGGCCGTTGGCGACGCCGTAGGAAGTGCCGGCCCAGGTGAGCATCGGCAGGTCGTTGGGCATGTCACCGAAGGCGACCACGTCGGCGGCGGCCACCCCCCGCTCGGCGCACAGCTCCGCCAGGGCGCTGGCCTTGGTGACGCCGTGGGCGCTCATCTCCATCAGCCCCCGGCCGGAGGAGTGGGTCACGGTGACCAGGTCCCCCACGGCCTTGCGGGTCTCCTCGGCCAGCCGGTCGGGGTCGGCGCCGGGGTGGAAGGCCAGCAGTTTGATGCCGCCCCGGCTGACCAGTTCCCGTTCGCCCACCGGACGGCCGCCCAGCGCCTCGAGGTCCCAGCGGCCGAGGTCGTAGCTGGCCTCATAGACGAACCCGTCGGTGTACTCGACGGCGAAGCGGAACTCCGGGGCGGCCTCGCGCAGCCGCCGCACCACCTCGTCGACCACCTCGGCCTCGATCAGGCGGGTGCGCAGCACGGTCTCGGTGTGCAGGTCGTACAGCACCGCCCCGTTGGCGCAGATGGCGATGCCGCGGTGGTCGACGGCGGCGGCGGCGTCCCGCATCCACCGCGGCGGCCGTCCGGTGACCATGACCAGCGTGGAGCCGGCGCGTTCCACCCGGGCCAGCGCCTGGACGGTGCGCGCGGAGATGGTGCCGTCGGAGCGCACGAGGGTGCCGTCCAGATCGGTGGCGACCAGCCGGGGCGGTGCCTTCCGCTCAGCCAAGCCGTCCTCCCCCGCTCCTGCGTACACGTCCCGCTCCCCTCACGCCCGGCCTTCCGGGCAGCGGACCCACCATGATGCCGCGATCAGTCACTTTCTGCCATATCTGCCGCCACTTCGCCGCATACCGGTACAAACCGCACCGATATACCGCGCATAAACCGTAAGCCGATCCATCACTGAAACGAACAACGTCACCGTCTCACACAGGTCCGACACCGCGAATACCGGCCGGCGGGCCCCGGAGAGCCGCAGGCCGATTCACCGCCGAGGGGAAGAACCGCCAAGGCGGGCGCGGACGCGGCAGGTCACCGGCCCGCGCGGGCGGGCCATCGCCGCATTTCTCCGGGACGCCCCCTTCCTTAGGGACCGTCCCACGCATCGGGGAGGCCGCCGGAGACGAGCACCGGCATGGGCCTCGGCCGCGATCCCACGGAGGCGCGCGCGGCGGGACGGCCCTCCCTCCGCGCGCGGCCTCAGGCGTCCAGCTCGCCGCTGACGATGGCCTGGAGGGCCGCGACATGGGCCTTGTAGGCGGCGCGGCCCTCCTTCGTCAGGGACAGCCACACCCGCTGGCGGGTGTCGCGGACGGCCCTGGTCTGCTTGACGTACCCGGCGTCCATCAGCACGCTGACGTGCTTGCTGAGCACGGAGGCGCTGACGCCCAGCTTGTCTTGGACGAAGGCGAACTCGGCCTGGTCGGCGGCGCTGAGCAGGGCGCAGATGCGCAGCCGGTTGGGGGCGTGGATCACCGGGTTGAAGCCCTCGATGGACTTTTCCGCAGTGGTCATGCCGACCGAGCGCTCCGGTGCCGCACCCACAGGGCGTACAGGACGATCATGGCTCCCTCCAGCGCGCTGAAGGACGGCAGCGCCCAGTCCGTCCCGGCCTTCCAGCCGATCAGCGCGGCGATGACGGCGACCGGCACCAGGATCGCGGCGATGTGCACCACCTGCTCGCGGGAGAAGGAGGGCACCACACCGGTCTTCCTGGCGCCGAGCGCGACGATGGCGCTGAACAGCCCCATCCACGCCATCAGCGCCACCAGCGCCACCAGCACCCGGGGGAAGTCGGTCGGCATCCGCGACAGCAGCCCGAGCGGGGCCACCCACACCCCGAGGGCGACGAAGTACCACATCGGCCACTGGGTGGTCTTCACCGACTCCCGAGCCTGCTCCACCGCCTCCAGCGCGGCCCGGGCCTCCTGCGGAGAGGGCAGCGCCCCCTGCGTGAACTCTTGCCTTTCCATGGTGGAAAGTAAAGCAGTGACTTTCCAAGTCGTCAAGTCACGACTTGCCATCACGGAAAGAGCCAGGGTGGCCCGCGAACGGCCGGGAACGCCGAACGCCGGGTCCCGCGGTTGCGGGACCCGGCGTTCGGGTGGCTGAGGGACGAGCGCGGTCAGCGCACCGGCTCGAGGACCTCCAGGCCCAGGTGGCGCTGCAGGGCCTTGGGGACGCGGACCGAGCCGTCGGCCTGCTGGTGGTTCTCCAAAATGGCGACGATCCAGCGGGTGGTGGCCAGCGTGCCGTTCAAAGTGGCCACCGGGCGGGGCTTGCCGTCCTCCCCGCGGTGCCGCACCGCCAGGCGGCGGGCCTGGAAGTCGGTGCAGTTGGAGGTCGAGGTGACCTCCCGGTAGGTGTTCTGGGAGGGCAGCCACGCCTCGCAGTCGTACTTGCGGGCCGCGCTGGCGCCCAGGTCGCCGGCCGCCACATCGATCACCCGGTACGGCAGCTCGACCTTGGCCAGCATCTGCTTCTCCCACTCCAGCAGCCGCAGGTGCTCGGCGTGAGAGTCCTCCAGCGTGCAGTAGGAGAACATCTCGACCTTGTCGAACTGGTGGACGCGGATGATGCCGCGGGTGTCCTTGCCGTAGGAGCCGGCCTCCCGGCGGAAGCAGGACGACCAGGCCACATAACGCCGGGGCAGATCGTCGATGATCTCGTTCATGTGGTAGGCGGCCAGCGGCACCTCCGAGGTGCCCACCAGGTACAGGTCGTCGGCCTCCAGCCGGTAGACCTCCGAGGCGTGGGCGCCCAGGAACCCGGTGCCCTCCATCGCCTCCGGCTTGACCAGCACCGGCGGGTACATCGGGAAGAACCCGGCCTCGATCGCCTGCTCCATGGCCAGATTCAGCAGGGCCAGCTGCAGCCGCGCCCCCACCCCGGTCAGGTAGTAGAAGCGGGCCCCGGAGACCTTGGCGCCGCGCTCGGTGTCGATGGCGCCCAGCAGCTCGCCCAGCTCCAGGTGGTCGCGGGGCTCAAAGTCGAAGGTCGGCGGCTCGCCGACGTGCTCGAGCACCACGAAGTCCTGCTCGCCGCCGGGCGGGGCGCCCTCTTCGATGATGTTGGGGACGCCGCGCAGAACCTCGTTCAGCTCCTCTTGCAGCCGGTCGGCTTCGGCCTCGGCTTCCTTGACCTGGCGGGCCAGTTCCTTGGCCCGCTCCAGCAGGGCCTGCCGCTCCTCCCCCTTGGCCTTGGAGACCGACTTGCCGAAACTCTTCTGCTCGGCCCGCAGCTTCTCGAACTGCGACAACGCGGCCCGGCGCCGCTCGTCCAGATCGATCAGCCGGTCGACGACGGCCTCGTCCTCACCGCGGGCGCGCTGCGAGGCGCGCAGCCGCTCGGGGTCCTCTCGAAGAGCTCGCAGGTCAATCACAAACCCGAGGCTACCGGTCCGCCGCCGCCCCCCGCCCCCGATATCGGCCCTGCGGGCGGCCGGAGGCCACGGACCGGCAAAGCCCGTGCCCGCGCCGTCTCCCCGCCCGGCCGGGTGCCACGGCCCTGACCTCGGCGATCAGGACACGGACGCCGGCCCGTGCCTGCCGGACCGGCGTCCGCCGCTCGCCTCTTCGCGTATCCGGCGCACGGTCGTGTCCGCGGCGCTCCTGCTGCCGAAGAAGAGCGGCGCCTCCGCAAACGACAGCCGCCAGTAGCCGTCCCGGACGGCCTTGAACCTGGTCAGCACGCGGCCCTTGGCGTTCGTCTTCACCGTGCGCAGCCGGCGCCAGGTGCCAGAGCCCTTGGGCCGGAACTCGATCGTCACCGCGCGTTTGCCGAACGCCTTCCAGACGCCCGCCGGAGTCCGGCGCTGAAGCGTGCCCTTGACGGTGATGGCCGCGCCCTTGCGGACCGGCTCGGGAGAGGCGTTGAACCCGGTGAACCGGGTGCGGTCCTTGACCGGTATGAGGGCGCTCCGGAGGACTCCCGGAGAGGTGCAGTAGGAGGGCACCTGGAGGGTGCGAATCCGCCAGTAGCCCTTGCCGGGGGCGAGGGCGGACAGCTCGAAATGCGACTCCTCGCTGACCGGCGAATCACCGGCGTGCTTCCACCGCCGCCCGTCGGGAGAGAACTCCAGCCTCACCCGCGCGCCGCGGACGGGGCTGAATCCGGCATCCTCGTTCCCGTAGAGGTAACCGGTGACCAGGATTCTCTTGCCGCGCTCCACCGCACGGGGCCATTCGACGTCCGCAAAGCGGGTGCGGACATGTACCTCCGGCGTGGGCCGTGCAGAAGCCGTCGACGACAGCAGCGTCTGCGGCTCGTGGGACGGGTAGTGGACGTAGAAGTTGCACCGCCGGCGGACCGTGAAGGGGATCGCGTAAGTCCCATCGAGCGCGGTGCGCACGCTCTGTCCGTCGGTCCCGCACATCACCCGGACGGTGTGCCCCTTCAGCGGGAGCCACTGGCCGGTCACGCGCCGCCATTCCGCCTTCCCGCTGACCTGGGCGGTGTCCTGGGCGAAGATCTTGTCGCCGGGAGTCACCCGAATGGAGAGCCGGGTTTCGGCACTGCCCGTCACGGTGACCGGCACCGAAGGGCTCACCGCGTTGCGATAGGGGCTGTCGGCCGTCCGCTGATACCGGACGTGGAGGGAGACGCTGGAGTGATGCACATAGACGCTTCCCGCGAAGCGGCCGTCGGAGTCGGTGACCAGCTCCTCTTCGGGAACCCCGTAGCTGAGCAGCAGCGGAACCCCCGCCACGGGGCGTTCCGCGCCGTCGGCGTCCAGATGGACCAGCCTGCCCGAGAACCTCACCAGCCCGTCCGCGGCGTCGACCTCCGTGGGGGTGACCTGGAACTCGGTGAACTTCGTGACGGCCGGCTTCACCTCGTCGGCTGCGGCCATCGCGATCCCGGGAAGGGGCCCCGGCACCGACGGCGATCCGGCGACCAGGGCGGCCGCGGCCACCGGCGCGATCAGCAGTCTGCGCATGCGAACTCCGTACCGACCGGACCGGGATGCGCCGACGACTCAAAGGGACGGGAAACCGCGGCGATCACGGTGCGGACACGCCCGCAAAGACGGCATCCGGCGAATCCACAAAGATGATCAAGGACCGCCAGTATGACCCAATGATCATGGCCGGATCCGGTCAGCCCGCATGTAGGAGCCCAGGAAACGCACATCGGCGCAGATCCGGCGCAACCCCATCAGCGCCTCACCGACCCGCTTTTCGGCCACGTGGCCTTCGAAGTCCATCCAGAACCGGTACGAGCCCAGCCCGGTGCCGGTGGGACGGGACTGGATCAAGGTCAGGTTGATGCCCCGCACCGCGAACTCGGTCAGGATCTCCAGCAGGGCGCCCGGGTGGTCCTCGCCGATGAAGGCGACCACGCTGGTGCGGTCCATGCCGGTGGGCTCCGGCGGCGGGCAGGGGCGGCGCAGCACCACGAAACGGGTCACCGCATCCGGCACGTCGTGGATGTCCTCGGCCAGCACCGACAACCCGTAGCGGGCGGCGGCGAACGCCCCGGCCAGTGCGGCGTCGTAGTGCCCGTCGGCCACCATCTGGGCGGCCTCGGCGTTGGAGGTGGCCGCCCGCCACTCGGCGTCCGGGATGTGCGCGGCCAGCCAGCGGCGGCACTGCGGCTGGGCGTGCGGGTGCGAGGCGACGGTCTTGATGTCGGCGAAGTCGGTGCCCGGCCGCACCAGCAGCGCGAACGAGACCGGCAGCTGCACCTCGCCGACGATCTGCAGCGGCTGGCCGGTGGCCAGCTCGTCCAAGGTGGTGGGGACCGAGCCCTCCACCGAGTTCTCCAGCGCGACCACCGCGGCGTCCACCTCGCCGCGCCGCAGCGCGTCCAGCGCGGCCGGGACGGTGCTGTAGGGGACGTGCTCGGCGTCCTTGGCCTCCGGGACGGCGTGCAGCGCGGCCTCGGTGAACGTGCCCTGGGGACCGAGATAGGCGTAACGCATCCGTGAACCTTTCAGCGAGCCCGGCGGCCTTCGCCGGGAGCGTCCGAACCCGTCCCGGTCTCGCCGCCCGGGACCGCCCCGTCGCGGCGGCGACGACCTTCACCGATGAACCCTTCTCAGGCCCGTCCCTCCCGAAGACGGCGCGCAAGGGCCCCGCGGCCGGCGGCGCGAGGCGACGCCGAGCCGCCTCCCCGGGCGGCCGCCTGAGGTTCTCGGGAGTGCGGGCCGCAAAAAAGGCCCACTGGTCCGGCGGGCTCCTTCCGCCGAGGCGGAGAGTGCACGCGACGACCGTGAGACGACAGTGGATTCAGCAGACCCGAGTTTACGTCGTCGCCCGCACGTCCCGGCGCGGGCTCGGCGACATCGCCGGCGGGCGAAAGATCAGGTACGGGCCGAGGTGGTGTTGCCGCCGAAGTCCGGCAGCGGGTCGTCCATGCTCACCACCGGGCCCTTGCCGAGCCGGGCGCCGCGCAGCGCCTGGTCCTCCTCCGGCGACAGCACCTCCAGGCTGCGCCCGCCGCGGACCACCTTGGCGTAGGTGCGGGTCTCGGTGCGGCCGTTGATGGAGCTGAGGACCACCCCGTCGCCGAGCGAGTTGATCAGCGCCAGCGAGAACGAGCGGCGGCCGGACATCTCCTTGAGCGCGTCGTAGTGCACGACCGCCAGGTCGCGCAGCGCCTGGCCGTCCACTGGCCCATTGACGGACTGCAGGTGTCTGCGGAGCATGTCCGCGCACTCCTGAACGACCTGGTTGGCCCGGTTGTGGGCGACCACCGCGATCGTCAGGCCGGCCACCCCCGACACCATGCCCGCTATGGCCAGTGCGACAAGAATCACGGTGTGAGGGTACCGACCTCCGGCTGGTCAGGAGAAGGAACCCTCCGGTCAGATTGTCCTTGAACGCGGTTGACCAACCAGTGACCCAAGAGCACCACCAACGCGATGGCGGCCAGGCCGAAGGCGTCCTGCACGACGCGTCCGGTGAAGCGCTCCAGGGCGCTGTGGCCCTCGCCGATGAGCCGCGTCCCCCACCAGGGGATGCGGAAGGCGAAGAAGACGGCCACACCCGCGGCCACCAGGCACCGCCGCAGGTCCCGCCCGTCGCCCACCAGGGCGCCGAGGACCGGGACGATCCACACCAGGTGGTGCACCCACCCCACCGGCGACAGCAGCACCGAAAGCAGCCCGGTGATGGCGATCCCGGCCAGCTCCAGGCCGTATGCGGACGCCCCGTCCAGCCGCGCGGCGGCCTGGGAGGCGCGGCGGGCCAGCCGGAAACCGATCCAGGCCATCAGCGCCAGGCAGACTAGCCACAGCGCCTTGGTCACCGCGTCCGGCCAGTACAGCCGCAGCAGCATGCCGTTGATCGACTGGTTGGTGGTGGCGTTGTTGGCGCCGACCCGGTCGTTGTTGAGCACCGCGTCGAACCAAAAGTCGATGGAGTCGGCCGGCAGCAGCGCGAAAGCGGCCAGCGTGGCGGCGGCGGCGGTGAGCACCGCGTTCCAGGCGGCCTCCCGCCGCCCGGTCAGCAGCAGGTAGATCAGGAAGACCCCGGGCACCAGCTTGATCGCGGTGGCCAGGCCGACCAGCATCCCGCGCGGCCAGCGGGGGGCCGGCGACAGGCAGTCGGCCACGCACATGACCAGCAGGAACACCCCCACCTGGCCGAAGCGGGTCTGGTCGTGCACCGGCTGCAGGTGGGCCAGCGCCCCCACCAGCGCCCCGGCCGCCAGCGGAGCGTACCGTCCGGCCCGCACCAGCAGCGGGCGGAAGGAGTACCAGACCGCCACACCCAGCGCCAGGTAGATGGCGGTCACCCACACCACCTGCGCCACCGGCCAGGGCAGCAGCGCCAGCGGCGCCGCCAGCAGCGCCGCGAACGGCGGGTAGGTGAACGGCAGCAGCTGCGGCGGCGGAGTGAGCATGTCGTACACCGACGCCCCCCGCAGCACGGCCTCCCCGCCGGCCCGGTAGACCTCCAGGTCCACCAGCCGCTGGTCGGGGGGGTTGGTCAGCCAGTGCACCGCGATCGGGGCGATCGCCGCCGCGGCGAGCGCCACCCCGGCCAGCAGGATCGCCAGATCGGCCGCTGATCCGCCCGTCCTGCCGCTTCGTCCGCCCATGCCCACGCGCCCGTCTCGTCGCCGCCGTGATGAACCTTGCCGGAAAAGGCTCATTGTCCTCCCGACGGCACAGCAGGGTACGGCGACCGGCATGGGCGGGCCGCACGCTGACTAGCCTGGGACGGATTCCGACGATGGAGGTGCCCGGGTTGGCGCAGCGCGGGAGGAGACTTTCCGGCGGCAGGGGCGGTGCGGTGTCCCTGTGCGCCCTGCTGACGCTCGTCATGGCGGTCGCCTTGGCGTTCCCGGCCGCCGCGCACGCCCAGGTGAACGGGCGCGTGGCGGTGATCGGGATCCCCGGGCTGCGCTGGAGCGACGTCAGCGAGCACGGCACCCCCACGCTGTGGCGGCTGACCCGGGAGGGGGCCGCCGGGGCGCTGAGCGTCCGCACCACCCGGGGGAACACCTGCCCCGCCGACGGGTGGCTGACCGTGTCGGCGGGACAGCGCGCCCGCTTCCCCCACAGCGAGTGCGCGCTGGCGCCCACCCCGCTGGTCTCCGGCTCCTCGGCGAGCGTCCGCGACTGGTCCCGGCTCGTCGCCGACAACGCGGCCACCTCCTACAAGGCTCAGCTCGGCCTGCTGGGGGACGCCGTGCACCGGGCCGGCGGATGCACGATGGCGGTCGGCCCGGGCGCGGTGCTCGGGGCGGCCGACGCAAGCGGCCGGGTGGACCGGTACGCGCCGTCCCCCGCGCGGGTGCCCGCCGCGGACTGGTCGGGCTGCGCGCTGACGATGGTGGAGATCGACGCCGTGCACCGCGCCCACATCAGGGCCGGGGTGGACGCCGACGGCGTGCCGATCCCGGTGAGCCGGCGCAGCCGGGCGGCGGCGGCCACGGCGGCCGACCGGCAGCTGGCGGCGGTGCTGAAGGCGCTGCCCGACGATGCGACCGTGCTGGTGGCGGGCCTGTCGGACAGCGGCACCACGCCCCACCTGCACGTCGCGCTGGCCACCGGTCCCGGTTTCGGCCCCGCCCTGCTGACCTCCGCCGCCACCCGGCAGGACGGCCTGGTCACGCTGACCGACCTGACGGCGACCGCGCTGGGGGCGCTGGGCCTGCCGCAGCCCAAGCAGGCGATCGGGTCGCGCTGGCGGGCCGAGCCGACCGACGCCCCGGCCGCCGCCAAGGTCCACGACCTCGACGATGAGGACGTCGCCGCCCAGGCGATCCGCCGGGTGCAGCCGGCGTTCTTCATCGTGCTGTTCGGCGGGCAGCTGCTGCTGTACGGGCTGGCGACGGTGGCGCTGCGCCGCCGCTGGGCGGGAGCGCCCGCATCGGCCCCGGCGCTGACGCGACGGCGGATCCTGGCGGGGACCCGGGTGGTCGCGCTGGCGGGGGCGGCGGCGCCGGTGGCCTCGTTCCTGGCCAACCTGCTGCCGTGGTGGCGCTCGGAGCATCCGCTGCCGCTGCTGATCTGCAGCGTGACGGCGTGGATGGCGGCGCTCACCGCGCTGGCGCTGGCCGGGCCGTGGCGGCGCTCGCCGGTGGGCGGCGGGCTGGTCATCGCCGCCGTCACCGCGCTGGTGCTGGGCGTGGACGTGCTGACCGGCTCGCACCTGCAGCTCAACGCGCTGATGGGTTACACGGCGCTGGTGGCGGGCCGCTTCTACGGGTTCGGCAACCAGGCGTTCGCATTGTTCGCGGTGGCGGCGCTGCTGTCGGCGGCCTGGCTGGCCGAGCGTCCGCTGCGCAAGGGGCGGCGCACGGCCGCGCTCGCCGTGGTGGCGGCACTGGCCGTGGTGGCGGTGGCGATCGACGGCTGGCCGGGGTGGGGCAGCGACTTCGGCGGCGTGATCGCGATGGTCCCGGCGTTCGCGGTGCTGGGGCTGCTGGTGGCCGGACGGCGGGTCTCGCCGCTGTGGCTGGCGGTGTGCTGCCTGGCCGGGGCCGCGCTGGTGCTGGCGATCTCGTTCCTCGACGCCCGCCGCGCCGACCCCTCCCACCTGGGACGGTTCTGGGACGACCTGGTGAGCGGGCAGGCCGGGGAGGTCATCGCGCGCAAGGCGGAGGCGATGCTGCGCAGCCTGGGCTACTGGCCGTTCACGGTGGCGGCGCTGGGGGCGCTGTGCTTTCTGTACTTCGTGCTGGCCAGGCCGCTGCGGTGGCGGGCGGCGCTGCTGCAGCGGGCCTACCGGCGCGGCCCGGCGCTGCGCCCGGCGCTGATGGCGGCGCTGACGCTGGCCATCGTCGGGATGCTGGTCAACGACTCGGGGGTGGTGGTCCCGGCGGTGGCCTTCAGCCTGGCGGTCCCGCTGACGCTGGCGGCGAGTGTGCGGGCGCTGGAGCTGGATGAGCCGGACGGCGGAGCGCCGTCACCGCCACCCACAGCAGCAGCCCCGTCAGCAGCCAGGGAACCACGTCCGAACGCAGCACCGTGACCAGCCAGCCCAGCTCGTCCGGCAGGCCGATCAGGGCGGGGTCGCGGGCCGGCAGGTAGGCCAGGCTGAGCGCGGTGGTGTGCGCCAGCAGCGCCCAGTCGAACCGCGACCAGGGCAGCAGCGCCAGCACCGCCCAGCCGAGCCCGTCGTACCAGGGCAGCACGTAGGTGGCGGTCAGCAGCCAGGCCAGCGCCAGCGCCGCCGCCACCACCAGGCCCTCGGCCGCGTCCGGGTCGCGCTCTGCGTCGCGGGGCAGGGCGCGCACCAGCAGCCAGATCAAGGCGGCCAGCAGCGCCAGCGAGCCGATCCGGATGAGCATCCGGTGCCGGCCCACTCCCAGCGCCACGTCCACCAGATGCCAGGGGCTGGCCAGCGACACCGCGTTGGCGGCCCGCCTGACCTGGTCGAAGGCCTGGTCTCCGGCCGCCGCATAAGCCAGCAGGGCGACCGCGGCGGCGCCCGCGCCCAGCAGGAGGAGCCGGCCGGCGGCGCGGCGGCGCAGCATCGCCCAGGCCGGTCCGCCGCCCACCACCGCCGCGGGGAACTTGATCGCGGCGGCCAGGCCCGCCAGCGCCCCGGCCGCCACCGCCCGCCGCGCCGGATGCGACGTCCCGGCGAAGACCGCCAGCGCCCCGGCCGCCGCCGCGATCGCCAGCGCGTCGTTGTGGGCGCCGCCGACCAGGTGGTACAGCAGCAGCGGGTTGCACGTCCACAGCAGGGCGGCGCGCAGCCGCCCCAGCGGGGTGCGGCAGGCCCGGTGCAGGATCCAGCCGGTGAGCGCGAACGCCAGCGCGTTGGTGACCGACAGCGCGAACACCGTCAGCCGGACCGACTCGCCGCCGATCCAGGACGCCAGCGCCTCCTGCGCGGTGGCGACCGGCCCGTACACCGAGGGGACGTGGCGCCATTCCTGCACGGCGTCGGCGATCGGGTCGCCGGGCAGATCGGCCGCGCGGGTGCCGTAGGGGTCGTGGCCGGTGACGGCCATCCGTCCGTAGGCGGCGTAGTTGAGGTGGTCGGCCGAGCCGATCGGCGGCATCAGCGCCAGTGCCGCCGCCGCCAGCAGCCCGGCGGCCAGCAGCGGGCGCGGCGAGCACCGCCAGCCCCGGCGCACGGCGTGCAGGCACAGTCCCAGCCCGGCCGCGCCGGCCAGCACTCCGGCGGCGACCAGCCCGATCACCAGGTGCGGGGGGGCTGCCGCATCCAGCGAGTACGGCGGCTGCCCACGCTCGCCGGGCAGCGCCGGCTGCATGGCGGACGGGCCGAGCAGCGCCGTCAGCAGAAAGCAGGCCAGGGAGATCCCGATCCCGGCCAGCCCGGCCGTTCCCATCTTGTGCGTCCCATCCGCCGGGCGGGTGCCCGTGGCGTGTCCGTCCCGCCTGGTGTCACCGGTGTTCATGGCCGCACTGGCGTCCCGGCCGTCCCGCGCGGTCCCGCCGGGACGTGCGGGCGGGGCTCCGGGGGAGCCCGATGGCTGAGGAGGGGGCGGGGTCACCTGCGGCGGTGGGCCAGACGGGTGAGCACGGGCTGGCGGGCGGCCAGGGCGCGGGCCACGTCGCGGAACTGGCGGGCGCGGTGCAGCTGGGAGCGCCAGTCGGTGCCGGTGGCGCGGTGCGCGAGCGGCACCTTGACCTCCTGGACGCGAAAGCCGGCGCGCAGCAGGTCGATGGTCAGCGCGGTCTCCACGCCGAAGCCGGGGGCCAGCGGCAACGCGGCCGCGAAGGCGGCCCGGGTCAGGCAGCGCTGGCCGTTGAGCGGCTGGGTGGCCTGCCAGCCGGTGGCCCGGCGGATGCCCTCCCGCGACAGCCGCACCACGAAGCCGTGCCCGCCGAGCTTGACCGTGGTGGTGAAGGTGGCGATGGTCATGTCGGCCTCGCCGCGCCGCACCGGCTCGATCAGCGGGGCCGCCTCGCGGGCGGTCTCGGCCAGGTCGGCGTCCAGAAACAGCAGGTGGCGGGGGGCGGCGCGGCCCTCGTCCAGCAGCTTGACCGCCTCGGCGCCGCTTTCCATGGCGGCGGCCTTGCCCCGGTTGCGGCTGTGCCGCACGACGCGGGCGCCGGCCTCGGCCGCCAGGCGCCCGGTGGCATCGCAGGAGCCGTCGTCCACGACGACCACCAGATCCACGCCGGGCAGGTCGAGGGCGGCCTTGACGGTCGCGGCGATCCGCTCGCTCTCGTCCTTGGCGGGGATGATGACCGCCACGTCCCCGGCCTGCGGTGGGCCGTCCGATCCCTGTTGTGGCTCCATGCAGCCGATCGTAGTGCGCGCCTGCCGGGCGTCCCCGGTCATCGGGGCCGGGAGGGCGGCGTCAGACGCCGCGGGTGGGCACTGCCTCGGCGATGGTGAAGACCGAGTCCAGCCCGGTGACCTGGAGGATGCGCCGCACCGGCGGGCGCAGCCCGGCCAGTTCGAGGGTGCCGCCCTGTTCCTGGAGCCGTTTCATCGCCGCCAGAAGGACGTTCACTCCGGTGGAGTCGCAGAACTCCACCCCGCTCAGGTCGACCACCACCCGGTCGGCGCGGTCGCGTATCAGGGAGGCCAGCGCGGTCTGCAGGCGCGGCGCGGTGTACAGGTCCAGTTCGCCGGTCGCGGTGACGACGGCGTAATCCCCCTGAGACGAAGTTGTGACGTTTAGCTCCACGAGCCGCACACTATCTGCCGCCGCCCGCCGGGGCCAGACGCTCGGCGACTCCCGTGTGGCGGGGAGTGTCCGGCCGATCTCCGGCGCTGATCGCATGGCCGACTTGTCGTGTAAGTGCATGTTTGCGCACTTCTCGGGGTGATGAACTGTGGGATTTGCCCCTCACCCGCGCCGCGAGTACGGAATGCTGTGCACGTGCATCAGCGGCTTGGTCATACCGGGGGCGACCCGCACCTGGTGCGCCTTCGGGAACGTTTGGAGGCGATCCGAACCCGCTCGGAGAAGTCCACCTCGTGGCACTCGGCGGGCCGTTACCTGTCACGCCTGGTCAACCGGGAGGGCTACGTCCCGGTCAATACCCATATCAGCCGAGAGGACCTGGAGTTTCTGACCGGTGCGCGCGACGAGGTGATCGCCCTCACCGACCTGGCGCTGCGGCTGCTGGAGCTTCACCAGCCCCGGGACGCCGGCGGCATCTCCAGCGACCCCACCCACCTCAGCCGGCGCTGCCGGGCCTGCATGTGGCGCTGGCCCTGCCCGACCTTCCGCATCATCGACGAGTCCGCTCCCCGCTGAAATCCGGCGTTCAGCGGGGCGTGTTCACCCGGCCGGCCTCGTAGGCGCGGTGGACGGTCTGGGTTTGGCCACCAGCCGCGCCGCGGCCGACGCCCCGTGCCGTCCCCGTCCGGCCTGATCAACCGGCCACCGGCGGTCCACGCGCCCGCATCCGGCCACCTCACCACCGACACGGGCACAGGCCCGCCCCTACCGGGCGGGCCTGTGCGGATCCGTTTCCGATGCCGTCGCCGGGCGTCCTAGAGCGCGCCGCCGCGGCCTAAGGCGGTCAGGCGCCGTCCGGACGCTCCAGAGCCAGGTGGGGCAGGCGGCGGGCCAGCGGGGACGGCAGCCACCAGGCGCGGCGGCCGAGCAGCTGCATGGCGGCCGGGACGATCAGGCAGCGGATCACCACCGCGTCCAGCAGGATCGCCACCGCCAGGCCCAGGCCGAACTGCTGGAGCATGCGGCTGGGGCTGAGGATGAAGGCGGCGAACACCACGATCATGATGGCCGCCGCCGCGGTGATCACCCGGCCGGTGGCGGTCAGGCCCTCCCGGACGGCATGGGAGTGATCCTGAGTGCGCCGCCACTCCTCGTGGATGCGCGACAGCAGGAACACCTCATAGTCCATGGACAGCCCGAACACGATCGCGAAGATCATCACCGGGATGAACGCCTCGATCGGACCCGGCTGCGCCCCCAGCCGCCCGTCCTGGAAGACGAAGGTGATCACCCCCAGCGAGGCGGCGATCGACAGCAGGTTCAGCAGCGCGGCCTTGAGGGGGATCAGCAGCGAGCGGAACACCGCCATCAGCAGCAGCGCCGACAGTCCCACCACGATCGCCACGAACAGCGGCATCCGCGCCGCGACCGACTCGGCGAAGTCCTGCGCGGCGGCGGTGGACCCGCCGACCAGGTAGCGCGCGCCGGTGCGCTCGGCCAGCGGCGGCAGCACGTCCTGGCGCAGCGTGCGGACGAGCTCGGCGGTGCCCTCGTCCTGCGGCGCGGTCTTGGGGAAGACGATGACGGTGGAGAGCGCGCCGTCGCGGGCCGGCAGCGGCGGGGTGGTGGCGGCGACACCGGGCGTGCCGGCCAGCGCGGCCCGCAGCTCCTGGGCCGCGGCCGGCTCGCCGGCGCTCACCACGATCAGCGGCCCGTTGAACCCCGGCCCGAACCCCTCGGCCAGCAGGTCGTAGGCCCGGCGGCTGGTGGACTCCGGCGAGTCGGTGCCCGCGTCGGCGAAGCCCAGCCGCATGTCCAGCGCCGGGGCCGCCAGCGCCAGCAGCGCCGCCACGGCGACCAGCAGGGCGGCCAGCGGACGCCGCTGCACGGCCGTGGCGATCGCCCGCCAGCCTCGCCCCTCGACCCGGCCCTTGGCGTGGGCCTTGGCGGCGCGCTTGAGCACCAGGCGCTGGATGCGCCCGCCGAAGACCGCCAGCAGCGCCGGCAGCAGGGTCAGCGAGGCCGCCATGGTGACCAGCACGGTCAGCGCCACGGCCAGCGCCACGCCCTGCAGCGACCCCAGGCCCAGCGCCACCAGCCCCAGCAGCGCGACGATCACGGTGCAGCCGGCGAAGAAGACCGTCCGCCCGGCCGCCTCCAGCGCGATGCGGGTGGCCTCGTCCCGGTCCGCGCCACCGATCAGCTCGTGCCGGTAGCGGTGGAAGATCAGCAGCGCGTAGTCCACGCCGACGCCCAGCCCGACCAGCATCATGATCGGCGGGGTGAAGTCGGCGACGGTGAACACGTGCGAGGCCAGCGCGATCAGCCCGACCGCCCCGCCGACCGCGAGCGCCGCGGTCAGCAGCGGCAGCGCCGCCGCCAGCAGCGAGCCGAACAGCAGCACCAGCACCACCAGCGCCGCCATCATGCCCGCGCCCTCGGCGCCTCCGCCGCCCTCCTCCTCGGCCAGCTCGCGCACCGCGTCCCCGCCGACCTCGACCTGCAGGCCGTCTCGTGCGGCGGAGCGGGCGGTGTCCACGATCTTCGCGACGTGCTCTTTGGGCACGCTTTCGGGCCTGCCGGCAAGGGTGACGGTGGCGTACCCGATGGTGCCGTCGGCGGACAGCGCGGCGCGGTCCTGGAACGGGCTGCGCACCTCGGCGACACCGGGCAGGGCGCGCACCCGCTCGAGCGTCCGCTCGATGCCGGCGCGGTCGGCGGCCAGGCCGCCTGCGCCCTTGAAGACGATCTGGAGAGCGCCGCCCGCCTGCGCGGACCCGTGCTCGTTCAGCAGGTCGGCGGCCGCCTGGGAGTCGGTGCCCGGCAGCGAGAAGTCGTTGCGGTAGCCGCCGCCGGCGGCCTGCGCCGCCACGGTGATCGCGGCCACCAGCAGCACCCACAGCAGCAGGGCGCTCCAGCGGTGCCGCTGTGACCAGGCGGCCAGCTCGCCGAAACGGCCCGGGGCGGCGCGGACGGCGGCCGGGCCGCTCGCCACGGTCGGTTGGGGGGTCGAAGACATGCTCGTTCACCTCTGGTCGCGTGGTCGGGAACCTCGGCCGGCCCGGCGGGCCCCGATGAGGGCACCGGCCAGGGCGCACAGCACCGGAACGGCGATGAAGGCGGCCGGCGGCGCGCCGCCGCCGCCCGCACCGGGCGTGCGGCCGAGGACGAAGGTGACGACGGCGCCCACCGTCTCGATCAGCAGGAACCCCGCGGCCCCGCCGACCAGCAGGCCGACGAGGGCGGATGCGGCCCTGCCGGACGTGAAAGGCGTGTTCATGGCCGTCAGGCTCGGCGCACGGCTCGCCCCCGGTCATCGGCCCTGCGTCGACACCCGCCGTACCGCCCAAGTTGCGGCCGCGCCGCGCGGCGTACACCCGTGGTTGCGTCCTCGCCCCGCGGGACGGCCGGGGCCGCGGAACCGACCTACTCTGGCCCCATGGCGTTCGGTAGGGCTGCGGGGGTGCGGCTGCCGCAGGGGCGCGCGGCGGACGCGGCGATCGCCGGTGGGATGTTCGCGCTGATGGCCGTCACCGGGCTCAGGGCGTTCATCGGCGAGCGCCTGGAGCCGTGGCCGGTCACCGTCGCGGGCTGGGCGCTGACGGCCGCCGCCTGCGGGGCGCTGTACCTGCGGCGCCGGCGTCCGGTGGCCGTCGCCGTCTTCGTGCTGGCCGTCACCATCGCCTACTACCTCGGCAGCGCCTACGACGGGCCGCTGCTGGTGGTGTTCATCGTCGCGCTGTACACCGTCGCGGCCGAGGGACGCCTGCAGGCGGCCGTCGCGCTGGCCGCGCTGGCGCTGATCTGCGTGGGCGCCGGGACGCTGGCCGGCAACGACGAGGTCAACGGCATCGCCCTGTTCATGCTGGCCGGCTGGCTGGTGGCGGTGGTGGCGCTCGGGCAGGTCCGCCACGGCCGCCTGGCCTACCTGCAGGAGGTGCAGCGGCGGGCCGCCGGGGAGGAGCGGCTGCGCATCGCCCGGGAACTGCACGACGTGGTCGGCCACCACCTGTCGCTCATCAACGTCCAGTCGGCGGCGGCGCTGCACCGCATCGGCAAGGACCCGGCACAGGCCAAGGCCGCCCTCGGCGCGATCAAGGAGTCCAGCCGGACGGCGCTGCGGGACCTGCGCGCCACCTTGGGGGTGCTGCGGGAAAGCGGCGAACAGGCGCCCACCGCGCCCGCCCCGGGGCTGGCGCGGCTGGAGGAGCTGATCGAGTCGGCGCGGCTGGCCGGGCTGCAGGTGCACGCCGAGACCGGCGGCGAGCAGCGCCCGCTGCCCACCGAGGTGGATCTGGCCGCCTACCGCATCGTCCAGGAGGCGCTGACCAACGTGACCCGGCACGCCCGCGCCGGCGCGGTCACCGTCCGCCTCGACCACGGGCCGGGGGAGCTGACGGTGGAGGTCACCGACGACGGCCGCGGCCCCGTCCCGCCGGCCGGCCCGCCCGGCAGCGGCATCAGCGGCATGCGGGAACGCGCCCGGGCGCTGGGCGGGGAGCTGGTCGCCGGGCCCCGTCCGGGCGGCGGGTTCACCGTCCGGGCCCGCCTGCCCTACCGGAACGGGGCGTCTGCGCGGTGAACCGTCCCCGCTCTTCGCAGGCCGCAGAGGAGTCAGCCATGATCAGGGTCTTGCTCGCCGACGACCAGCGGCTGGTGCGCGCCGGTTTCCGCTCCATCCTCGCCGACGAGGACGACATCGCGGTGGTGGGCGAGGCGGGCGACGGCGAGCAGACCGTCGAGGCCTGCCGCCGGCTGCGCCCCGACGTGGTGCTGATGGACATCCGCATGCCCGGGATGGACGGCCTGGAGGCGACCCGCCGGATCACCGCCGACCCGCGTCTGGAGAACGTCCGGGTGGTCATCTTGACCACCTTCGACCTGGACGACTACGTCTACGCCGCGCTGCGCGGCGGGGCCTGCGGCTTTCTGGTCAAGGACACCGAGCCGCAGGAGCTGATCCGCGCGGTGCGGGTGGCGGCCCGCGGCGACGCGCTGATCAGCCCGTCCGTGACCAGGCGGCTGATCGCCGAGTTCGCCGGGCGGGTGAAGGCCCCCGCCCCCGACCCGCGGCTGAACGCGCTCACCGAGCGCGAACGCGAGGTCATGCGGCTGGTGGCCGCCGGGCTCAGCAACGACGAGATCGCCGGCCGCCTGGTCCTCAGCCCGGCCACCGCCAAGACCCATGTCAGCCGCATCATGAGCAAGCTGGGCGTGCGGGACCGCTCCCAGCTGGTGGTGCTGGCCTATGAGTCCGGCATGGTCAGCCCCGGCTGGCTGTCGTCATAGCCCCGCGGCCGCCCCGGCGGCAGGCAACGCACTCATCTCGCCGACCATTCTCAAATGGCCATATCCCGCCTTTTTTGAACATCTCACGGGGACATGTCCTCGCAGAATTGCAATAGTCTCGCCAAGCTCATAAATTCCAGCTCCACCACCCTTGGAAGCCGCCGGTGAACGTGTTATTCCTGGTGCGTCTCATCAGGTAGAAAAACATTCTCTGCAATGAGCTGGGAGGCTCAGATGAGGAAAAGTCTGGCGGCAGCGGCACTCGCGGCGTTCGCACTGGGCGGCGCCTTGCCGGCGGCGTCGGCGGCCGCGGCGGCCGAGCACGGCGCCGCCGCCGTGGAGCAGGCCGGGCAGCGGGCCTGCCGGGGCGAGTGCGGCCGCAACTACGGCCCCTGGGACGATTTCGGCTACTGGTACGGCCCTCAGTACAACGACTCCTACCACGACAACTGGTACGGACACGAGGACGCTCACAGTCCCCAGTACGGGTTCCAGCGCTAACGGGCCCGGCACCGCGGCCCTGAGCAGCAGCACACCAAGGGCAAGCACCGAAGCCCAAGGAGCACCGATATAAGAAAAAGCACCACGGCATCCACTGAAAAACCTCGGTGATCCCGAAGAATTTCAGCGGACATCGCCGCTTCACGGCCGCCGGCGACCCGACGAACCCTTTCAGCCGGCTGCCGCAGGCACCGGGAAGAGAAACAGCGGCCGTATGCCGCATGGCCCCACGCCGCCGCTTTCGACCGTTGCGCACACCGTCTGCAGTCCATGGCGGAGGCGGGCGGAAAGGGTTCGCCGTCGATGTGATGCAAGCACCTGCCGGCCGGTGAGGCGGGCCCGGGCGAAGCGCCCGCCCGCGTCACCGGCCGTCCGCCGTATCCCCCGAGAGCGGCCGCCGCCGCAGCGGCTCTCCCCTGAAGCCGGACGACCGCGCGGCCTCCCGGGCCTCGCGCAAGACGACCGCCCGCACGCACCGGCGAAGGCCGTCCACGAGCAGGCCGAGGCGGGGCCTTCCGCCCTACCGGAAAGTGCCGTAAGTCTCATATGGTGCCTTCGCCGGCCTTCTGTACCGAGTCGGACGGGCCAGGCCCGGCGGGCGCGAAAACGGCGGAGGAGGGGTTGCCTTGGCGGATGTCGGATCGGCGCTGGCCGACGTCGTCGGAGCCGAGCATGTGCTGTCGGGTGAGGAGATCTCGGCCGACTACGGCGGGGACGAGGCGCTGGGCGTCGCCCCGCAGCCGCCCGCCTTCGTGGTGCGCCCGGAGACGACCGAGCAGGTCGCCGGGGTGCTGCGGGTGGCCGGTGAGCACGGGCTCGCGGTGACCCCCCGGGGCTCGGGCACCGGGCTGTCGGGCGGGGCGGTGCCGGTCCCGGGCGGCCTGGTGCTCTCCCTTGAGCGGATGAACCGGGTGCTGGAGATCGACACCGCCAACCATGTGGCGGTGGTGCAGGCCGGGGTGACGCTGGGCGAGCTGGACCGGCTGACCGCCGAGGCGGGCCTGATCTACCCGGTGTTCCCCGGCGAGAGCAGCGCCAGCATCGGCGGGACCGTCTCCACCAACGCCGGCGGCATGCACGCGGTCAAGTACGGCGTCACCCGGCACCAGGTGCTGGGGCTGGAGGCGGTGCTGGCCGGCGGCGAGGTGATCCGCACCGGCGGCCGGTACGTCAAGACCTCCACCGGCTATGACCTGACCCAGCTCATCGTCGGCTCCGAAGGCACCCTCGCGGTGGTCACCGAGGCCACCTTGCGGCTGCGGCCGCGGGCCGCCCACCAGGCCAGCGTGCTGGCGCCGTTCTCGTCCCTGCGCGAGGTCACCGCCGCGGTGCCCAAGCTGGTGGGCAGCGGGCTGGACCCGCTGATCCTCGAGTACGTGGACATGCTGGCCATGGCGGCGATCACCGCGAACGCCGACGTGGACCTGGGGGTGCCGGAGCAGGTCCGGCAGACCACTCAGGCGTACCTGATCGTCACGTTGGAGAACCGTTCGGCCGAGCGGCTGGAGGCCGACATCGAGGCCCTGGGCGGGCTGCTGACCGAGCTCGGCGCCGCCGATGTGTACGTGCTGGAGAGCAACGCCGCCCGGGAGCTGATCACGGCCCGGGAGAAGGCGTTCTGGGCGGCCAAGAGCGCCGGGGCCGACGCCATCGTCGACGCCGTCATCCCCCGCGCCGACCTGGCCGACTTCTTCGAGGCGGTCGGCGGCATCGGCGAGCGGCGCGGCACGCTGATCGTCGGGTGCGGCCACGCCGGGGACGGCAACGTGCACCTGTCGGTCTTCCAGCCCGATCCCGAGAAGCTGACCGCGGTGCTGCGGGAGATCTTCACCGAGGCCATGGGGCGCGGCGGGGCGATCAGCGGCGAGCACGGCATCGGCCGGGAGAAGCGCCCCTACTTCCTGGACCTGGAGGACCCGGTCAAGCTGCGGCTGATGCGGCAGATCAAGCAGGTCTTCGACCCACAGGGCATCCTGAACCCCGGTGTCCTGTTCGACTGAAACGTTCGGAGAGTGACGTGAACGGTGCACAGGCGCTGCTGCACACCCTGGTGAACGCAGACGTCCAGGTGTGCTTCAGCAATCCGGGAACCTCGGAGATGCACCTGGTGGCCGCCTTGGACACGGTCCCGCGGATGCGCGGTGTGCTGTGCCTGTTCGAGGGGGTGGCGACCGGCGCGGCCGACGGCTACGGCAGGATGGCCTCCGCCCCCGCCGCGGTGCTGCTCCACCTGGGCCCGGGCCTGGCGAACGGGCTGGCCAACCTGCACAACGCACGGCGGGCCGGCACTCCGATCCTCAACATCGTCGGCGACCACGCCACCTACCACCAGCGCTACGACGCCCCGCTGGAGTCCGACATCCACGCGCTGGCCGGTTCCGTCTCCGGCTGGATCCGGCGTTCGGCCCGCAGCCGGGACGTTCCCGCCGACGCCGCCGAGGCCGTGGCGGCGGCGCTGACGCCTCCCGGACAGGTCGCCACGCTCATCCTGCCCGCGGACGTGTGCTGGTCGGAGGGCGCGCAGCCGGCGACGCCGGTGCGCTCCCGCCCGGCCTCGCCGGTGCACGATTCGGTGGTGGAGTCGGCCGCGGCCGTGCTCAAGAGCGGTGAGCCGTGCGCGCTGCTCCTCGGCGGGGGCGCCACCCGCCGCCACGGGCTGGAGGCCGCCGGCCGGATCGCCGCCGCCACCGGGGCCAAGCTGCTGTGCGAGACCTTCCCGGCCCGGCTGGAGCGCGGCGCCGGGCTGCCGGCCGTCGAGCGCCTGGCCTACCTGGGGGAGATGGCCGCCGCGCAGATGACCGGGCTGCGGCACCTGATCCTGGCCGGCGCCAAGCGCCCGGTGTCGTTCTTCGCCTACCCGAACCAGCCCAGCGACCTGGTCCCCGAGGGCTGCCAGGTGCATGTGCTCGCCGGGGACGGCGACGATGCGGCCGGTGCGCTCGCCCACCTGGCCGACCTGGTCGCCGGGGGCGTCGCCCCGCCCGTGCAGCAACCGTCCCGGCCCGAGCCGCCGTCCGGCCCGCTGACCGCGGAGAAGGCCGCCGCCGTGATCGGCGCGCTGCTGCCGGAGGACGCCATCGTCTCCGATGAGTCCAACACCTCGGGGCTGTGGCTGGCGGGCGCCACCGCCGGGGCTCCCCCGCACGACTGGCTCACCTTGACCGGCGGTGCGATCGGCCAGGGGATGCCGCTGGCGACCGGCGCGGCGATCGCCTGCCCGTCCCGTCCGGTGGTCTGCCTGGAGGCCGACGGAAGCGCGATGTACACCCTCTCGGCCCTGTGGACGCAGGCCCGGGAGGGGCTGGACGTGACCACCGTGATCTTCAACAACGGCTCCTACGCCGTTTTGAACATGGAGCTGGCCCGCGTCGGCGCCGACCCCAACTCCGCCGGCGAGGCGGCGCGCAGCATGTTCGACCTGTCCCGCCCCGATCTGGACTTCGTCTCGCTGGCCCAGGGCATGGGCGTGCCGGCCGGCCGCGCCCGCACGGCCGAGGAGCTGGCGGCGCAGTTCGGCAAGGCGCTCAGCGAGCCGGGGCCGCACCTGATCGAGGCGGTCGTCCCCTCGGTGTTTTGAGCCTGCGGCCCTCCGCTCAGCTCTCGCGGGGGGCCGGCGGCTGCAGCATCGGCACCAGGAACCGCCGGGCGATGTCGGCCAGCTGCTCTTCGTCGTCCAGGTCGACGATGAAGCTGGGGATGCCCAGGAACGAGGCGGAGATGCGGACCATCATCTCGGCCACCAGGTCGGTGTCCAGGTCCGGTGAGACGTTGCCGGCCTGCTGCTCGCGGCGCAGCTGGCCGGCGACGAACTGCCGCACCACGGCCAGCGTCCGCCCGCCGTCGCTGATCATGGAGGGCACCACCAGGTCCGGCTCGGTCTCGATCAGCCCGCCGATCAGCGGGTTGCGCCGGATGGCGCGCAGCGAGCTGACAAAGCCCAGCACCACCCGGTCGGCGGCGGTCTCGGCCTGCTGGATGTCGATGAGGAACTGGTCGAAGTAGCGGCGGAACTCCCGGCGCACCACCTGTTCGACCAGCGCGTCCTTGGTGGCGAAACGCCGGTAGACGGTGATCCGCGAGACCCCGGCCCGCCGGGCCACGTCCTCCATGGTGGACCGCTGGATGCCCATCCGGCAGAACTGCTCGTAGGCGGCGTCGAGAATGCGCGCGCTGGTCTCGTCCATGTCGTCGTTCTGTTCGACGGCATCGGTGTAGGCGCGCTCGATCAGCGACTCGTCCCCCGAGGTCGTCATGAGGAAGGACAACGTAGGCTCCACGATTTCCTCCTGAGACGACCCGACCCCACCCCTGAGACGACTGATTTTGCCCCAACCGAGGGCTTCCGGGGGCCCGGTGGATCCCTCACGCGGTGGGTCTTGTGAGCACCGACACAGTGTGCTGTTATTAGACATACCGTCGATGATACGCAGAAGCAGATCACGTTTCACCGTATCAAGACGTTGCTCTCGCCCCGAGGAGGAACGCAGGCATGAAGACACCCAGCAGGCGCAACGTGCTGGCGGCGGGCGGCGCGCTGGGCGCGGCCGGCGCGCTCGGCATCGCCACCCCCGCGCAGGCCCGGCCCGTGTGGACGTGGTCTCCCGAAGGCTCGGTCTTGGGCACCGGGACGGGTGCCGACCCAAGGGGGGTGTGGGACGAAGAGGCCGACCAGCTGGTGGCCGACATCATCCAGCGCGGCGATGTGCAGAAGGTCAACAAGGAGCTGCGCAAGTGGCTCAAGAACGGCCAGCCGCTGCCCTCAGGGCTGCCCAAGGACCTGAAGGACTTCATTGAGAAGGCCAAGCAGCTGCCGCCGTGGGCCGACAAGAACAAGCTGGCCACCGCCTTCCACTTCAACGAAAAGCGCGGGCTCTACCTCGGTGTCACCTACGGCTTCGTCAGCGGGATGATGAGCACCGTCATCCCCCGGGAGGCGCGGGCGGTCTACTACTCCTGGGGCGGCGCGAACCTGCGGGACCGCATCACCAAGACCGCCAAGCTGGGGTACGACATCGGCACCGCCAACGCCTACGAGCCGGACGGCGAGCTGATCGTGACCTGCATCAAGACCCGGCTGGCCCACGCGGGCGTGCGGCACCTGCTGCCCAAGTCCCCCTACTGGAACAAGGTCGCCGAAGAAGAGATCCCGATCAGCCAGGCCGACATGATGGTCACCTGGCACAGCCTGCCCACCAGCGTCATGCGGCAGCTGAAGACCTGGAAGGTGCCGATCCCGGACAACGAGGCCGAGGCGTTCCTCCACTCCTGGCAGCTGTGCGCCTACATGCTCGGCATCAAGGAGGAGTACATCCCCAACTCCTGGGACCAGGCCGAGTCCCAGGCCCGGCAAGTGCTGGACCCGATCCTGGGCCCCACGCCCGAGGGCATCAAGCTGGCCGACATGCTGCTCAACATCGGCACGCTGGTGCCGGGCGGGCCGCTGAAGTACGTCACCCGGCCCATCCTGGGCTCGCTGACCCGCTACACGCTCGGCGACCAGATCGCCGACTGGCTGAAGATCCGGCGGGACCCGTTCTGGGACAACGTCTTCAACACCCTGTGGGAGCCCTTCATCGCCGTCCGCGAGGGCCTGCTGTCGTTGGAGAAGGCTCCGGGCGCCCTGTCGAAGTTCTACTGGACCTTCGATGAGATCCTGCGCCTGGGCGTGCTGACCGTGCTGTCCGGCGCGCAGTTCCCGATCAGCATCGAGATCCCCTACTCCAACAACCCGAACTACCCCTCCTGATCCCGGCCGTCCCGCGGCCGGGCGGCGCCTCCCGTCCCGGGCTCGGAACCCGCCGGGTTCCGGGCCCGCGGCGTCCTGCGGCCCGGGACGGATCCCCCGTCCTCGTGCGACCATGAAGGCTCCGCTGCGACAGGGGGTCCCATGCGCAAGCCGCTCAGCATCGCCGTGGCCCAGCCGCCGTGCGTCTCCTACGACGTCGCGGCGAACGCGGCGACGCATGCGGACGTGGTGCGTTCCGCGGGCGCGCGGGTGGTGGTCTTCCCCGAGATGTCCCTGACGGGGTACGAGCTGGACGCCCCGGCGATCACGGCCGGCGATCCGCGGCTGGCGCCGCTGGTGCGGGCGTGCGCCCGGACCGGGACGGTGGCGCTGGCGGGCGCCCCGGTGCGCGGCGAGTCGGGCGCGGCGCACATCGCGATCCTGGCCTTCGAGGGCACCGGCGCGCGCGTGGCCTACCGCAAGATGTGGCTGGGCGCCGCCGAGGCCGAGCGGTTCGCCCCGGGCGGCGAGCCGGCCGTGCTGGAGGTCGATGGACGCCGGCTGGGCCTGGCGATCTGCAAGGACACCGGCATCGTCCGGCACTCCGCCGACACCGCGGCGCTGGGCATGGACGTGTATGTCGCCGGGGTGCTGGAGCACGCTAAGGACGCCGCCGTCCGGGACGAGCGCGCCCGCCGCATCGCCGCCGATCACCGGGTCTGGGTCGCGGTGGCCAGTTTCGCCGGCTCCACCGGCGGCGGCTTCACCCGTGCCGCCGGGGGCTCGGGCATCTGGGCGCCCGGCGGAGCCGTGCTCGCCCAGGCGGGCACCGAGGCCGGCGCCGTCGTCCGCGCCGTGCTCGAGTGAACGCGCAGACCGGCTGGATTTCCACGTACGGGGCGTCATCGCCGGTTTCTTCCCGGCGGCCTTGCAGCCGGCGGCGAAGCCGCCCTTGATACCGCGGGTTCGCGCCGCATGGGAAACAGCCGGAATGGCCACCCATTCCGAACGTCGTTCACCCTCCGCCCCTCACAGGGGCGGCTCTGTTCCCGCGAACCCACAGAGGAAAACCCGCATAACACTACTTTCCCGACAAATCAGAACCACTCCAAAAGTGACCGGAAGTGGCCCGGTCATCACTCCGCGTCCTCTCGCGCATCGCCGCGAACCATGGAACTCCCCCGGCCGCGGCCGAACGCCGCAAGGAAGCCCTGGCGGCGGGGCCGAGTCGCGTGCTCAAGCCCGCGTCCTCCCCCTGGAGGAGGAGAGAAGGCCGGGCCATGGGCGGATGCCACCGGCCGGACCGGGGCATAGCGTGGAGGACATGAGCAAAACGGTTTTGAAGATCGCGGGAATCCTGCTGGCCGCCTGGCTGATCTTTTCGGTGCTCGGCGCGATCTTGTCGACGGTGAAGTTCTTCCTGCTGGTGGGCCTGATCGCGGCCGTCGTGATGCTGGTCGTCACATTGATCACCAAGCGCTGAACAAAGCCCCCGATCAAGGCCTTGTCGGCAAGTATCCGGTTATCGCAGGATGGGGCGCACCATAAGCCGGAACGGCCGAAGGGGGCCCCACCCATGCAGCCTCTGACCGATGTGCTCCGCGAACGCGCACAGGCCACCCCCGACAAGATCGCGTTCTATTACGGCGACCGCGAGATCACCTACCGGGAATTCGACGAACGGGTGGACCGGGCGGCCACCGCCCTGCACGCGGCCGGGGTCGGTCCCGGCGACCGCGTCGCCATCTTGGACAAGAACTCCATCGAATACGTCGAGCAGCTGTTCGCCGCGGCCCGGCTGGGCGCCGTCCAGGTCCCGGTCAACTACCGGCTGGCCCCGCCGGAGGTCGCCTACATCGTCAACGACGCCCGCGCCAAGGTCTTCATCGTCGGACCGGAGTTCACCGAGCTGCTCGACGCCGTGGCCGGCGACCTGGAGCACACCACCCACCTGGTGGTGATCGGCGGCGAGCACACCGCCGCCCCCCGGCTCGACTACGCCGAGTGGGTCGCCTCGCACGAACCGGCCCCGCCCGCCCACCAGGCGGCCACCTCGGACGTGTTCGTGCAGCTGTACTCCTCGGGCACCACCGGGCGGCCCAAGGGGGTGATGCTCACCCACGACAACTTCCTGTCGATCCTGCCCAGCACCGCCGAGCTGTGGGAGCTGGACGAGCACACCCGGATGATGATCGCGATGCCCATGTACCACATCGCGGGCAACGCGCTCAGCGTCGCCGTGGTGTTCGACGGCATCACCGGGGTGATCTGCCGCGAGCCCGACCCGGTCGGCATCGCCCGCGAGATCGAGCGCCGCCAGGTCACCCACCTGTTCCTGGTGCCGGTGCTGCTGCTGTTCTGGCAGAGCATCCCGGAGGTCGCCGAGTGCGACCTGTCCAGCCTGCAGGTGCTGCTGTACGGGGCGTCCCCGATCAGCCAGGAGGTGCTGCGCGGCGCCATGAAGCTGCTGCCGGGCACCAAGTTCTTCCAGGTGTACGGGCTGACCGAGACCACCGGCGCGGTCACCGCGCTGCCCCCGGAGGACCACGACCCCGACGGCCCCAACGCGCACCGGCTGGCCAGCGCGGGCGTCCCCAACGAGGGCACCGAGATCAAGATCGTGGACCCGTCCACCCTGGAGGAGCTGCCCACCGGCCAGGTCGGCGAGATCTGGGTGCGCTCCCCGCAGAACATGCTGGGCTACTGGAACATGCCCGAGGCCACCGCATCCGCGCTGCCCGGGGACGGCTGGTTCCGCACCGGCGACGCCGGCTACCTGGACGCCGACGGCTACCTCTACATCCACGACCGGGTCAAGGACATGATCATCTCCGGTGGGGAGAACATCTACCCCGCCGAGGTGGAGAACGTCCTGATGAGCCACCCCAAGGTCGCCGACTGCGCGGTCATCGGGGTGCCCAGCGACAAGTGGGGCGAGACCCCCAAGGCGATCGTGGTCAAGGCCGGCGAGGTCACCGAGCAGGAGATCATCGACTACTGCCGCGAGCGGCTGGCCCACTTCAAGTGCCCCACCTCGGTGGACTTCATCGACGTCATCCCCCGCAACCCCACCGGCAAGGTCCTCAAGCGCGAGCTGCGCAAGCCCTACTGGGAGGGCCACGAACGCGCCGTCCACTGAGCCCGCGCGGCGGATGACGCCGCGCCGGTGAGCGGACGCCGCAGGAGCTCTCACGGTGGCGCCCGGTCCTCTGCGGGCCGGGCGCCACCGCGCGTTTTCGCGGTCGCCGGTAGCGGTCCGCCCGATAAGAAAGGACTTGCTTGCCGACACCGTCCGAAACCCGAAGGAAAGCCACCGATGTCGGTGATCATGCCGTTAGTCTGATCTTGCCGAGATCCGGTGCAGGATCCTCGTGGAGCATGGGAGCAGACCTTGGACGCTGACGGCCCCGTCCCGACCGACATCCCCACCGACGTGCCGACCTCCGCCCGGATCTACAACTGGGCGCTGGGCGGCAAGGACAACTTCGAAATCGACCGGCAGTTCGCGCTGCAGAACATCCACTACAGCCCCGAGATCGTCGACGCCGCCCGGGAGAACCGGCTGTTTTTGTACCGGGTGGTGCGCTACCTGGCGGCCGAGGCCGGCATCCGCCAGTTCATCGACCTGGGCTGCGGCCTGCCCACCGAGAACAACGTCCACCAGGTGGCCCAGCAGTTCGTCTCCGACGCGCGGGTGCTGTACGTCGACATCGACCCGATCGTGCTCGCCCATGCCCGCGCCCTGCTGGCCGGGGACGGCTCCACCGTGGTCATCACCGCCGACATGCGCGACCCCGAGGCCATCTTGGAGCACCCCGACGCCAAGCGCCTGATCGACTTCAGCGAGCCGCTGGCGGTGCTGTACCTGTCGGTCGGTCACCACATCAAGGACGAGGACGATCCGCACCGGGTCCTCTACACCATCATCGACCGCGCCGTCCCCGGCAGCTACCTGGCCTTTACCCAGGTGGTGAGCACCGATCCCCCCGAGCGGCGCGCCGAGCTGGACGCGATCGCCAACGCCGGCGGCGTCCCCTGGCAGACCCGCAGCCCCGAAGAGGTCGACGCGCTGCTGCTGGGGCACGGTCTGGAGCCGGTCGAGCCGGGCCTGGTCGACATCAACAACTGGCGCCCCGACCCCGACCAGCCGCCGCTGGCGCCCGTCCCCCCGGAGCTGAAGCCGTACGAGGGCGCCTCCAAGCTCCGCAAGGAGCGGTTCGAGTACGGCGGCCTGCTCAAGAAGCCGTAAGCGGTTCCCGCCCGGACGGACGCCTCAGCCCACGGGGCGCCGTCCGGGCGCCCGGACCACCGGCCTGGGCGCGCCGGTGGTCCGGCGGCGATGACGATCTCGGTGCCGCCGCCCGCGCCGGCCGGCGGGTCGCCGCCACCGAGCACGCACCGGTTCAGCGGGTCGCCGGCCGGGAACCGGTCCGGCCCGCAGAGGGTGAGCGATCAGAACGCCTCGACCGGCGGGGAAGCGCACCCGGCAGGTGTCGCGCCCGTTCAGGGGGCCGAATCTGGGGTCGAACCGGCGGATCGGGTACGGCGCGTCCGCAGCGAGGTCGGCGCCGAGGCTGTTCAGCCTGATACAGGTGCGGGTGAAGCAGCCGGTGCCGAAGGCTCCCATGCCTTTGCCCCGCCCCACCCGTTGGTCGGCTCGGCGACGCGCAAGGCGCCGATGTCCAAGCAGTGGAAGGCGAGCCGCGCTCCGTGCCGCACCGCCGCCGCAGCCGCTCACCGGGGACGACGCCCCATGCGGCCAGCCAGGCGATCTGCGGCATGTCGGTCCGCCGTCATCACCAGCGGCCGCCCGCGGATCGTCGCCTCGTAGGCCGGTCGCACGGTCCGGAGAGGGCCGGATGCGGGGCGAGCGGGCAGGGGAGCGTGGCCGCAGCCGCGGTGACCAGGGCTTTGCGGCGAGTCCACCGGATCCTCTTCATCACGCCGTCTCTGCGGTGCGTCACGATCAGGGAGGATGCCGCGTCCCGGAACGTCACGGGTGCCGCCAAAACTCCAGCCCCCTGTACCAGGGCCGGGCGCCGAATGGTTTCGCCGGAGCTTGGCGTTCCCGGATGCTGCGGGCTCCCGGTTCTTTCAGCAGAACAACGGCCTTGCAGCACGTCAAGACCGAGGCGATCGGTCGCCCGGCCGAACCCTGCGAGCAGATGGACGCCGGCTGCCAGGGGGCATATCCACGCGCGCCTGCTATAACCGAACGAATTTCTAGTAGCCGTCCTATAAATTCAGAGAATATCCATGGAAGAGCAGGCCGTCCCGCCAGTGTGACCTTTAACCAAGCCGCTCGAAAGTACGCCCCCGACGCCCGGGACGTCCGTCTCGATACCCATGCTCCCGCCGTGCTGCGCAGCGTCATCCACCGCGCCGCCTCCAAGGAGCTGAAACCCTTTGAAGGGGCGTCCAAGCGCCGCCAGGACCCGTTCGAGCGGGGGCCGCCGAAGAAGGCCGCCGCTGCGTGAACGCGGAAACAACAGCGGTGGCCTCGTCCGCGCCACCTCGGCCATGGGGCGCGGCAGACCGGAGCCGCTCGCGTCACCCGAAATAAGGATGATCGAATTTCATCTTTTCGGATCGAGTGTTATTGGGACGGCGAACCGGCCCGCCGCAGGACGCCACCGAAGATCACCAAAAAAGACGGAATCGTCCCCATTCGCCCAGTAGTCTGCTGCCACCGACCGGCCGTCCTGAGCAGACGGGAGTGCATGGTGGCCGCTGACGAATCGATCCCGCAAATCCGCACGGACGTCCCGGCATCCGCCCGCATGTACGGCTGGGCCCTGGGCGGGAAGGACAATTACGAGATCGACCGGCAGTTCGTGCTGGAAGGCGCGAAGCTGTTCCCCGAAGGCATCAACATGGCCCGGGAGAACCGGCTGTTTCTGTACCGGGTGGTGCGCTACCTGGCGGCCGAGGCCGGCATCCGCCAGTTCATCGACCTGGGCTGCGGCCTGCCCACCGACAACAACACCCACCAAGTCGCCCAAAAGCACGCACCCGACGCCCGGGTCGTCTACGTGGACATCGACCCGATCGTGCTCGCCCATGCCCGCGCCCTGCTGGCCGGGGACGGCTCCACCGTGGTCATCACCGCCGACATGCGCGACCCCGAGGCCATCCTGGAGCACCCCGACACCAAGCGCCTGATCGACTTCAGCGAGCCGCTGGCCGTGCTGTACCTGTCGGTCGGCCACCACCTGCTGGACGCCGATAACCCCCGCACCGTGCTGCACGGCGTCATCGACCGCGCCGTCCCCGGCAGCCACCTGGCCTTCACCCAGGTCGTCAGCGACGACCCGGACGCCCGCGCCAAGTCCAACGAGCAGATGAAAAAGAGCGGCGTGCCCTGGCAGACCCGCAGCCCCGAAGAGGTCGACGCGCTGCTGCTCGGGGGCGGGCTGGAGCCGGTCGAACCGGGCCTGCTCGACATCAACGACTGGCGCCCCGACCCCAACCAGCCGCCGCTGCCGCCCGTGCCCAAGGAGCTGGAGCCGTTCGTCAAGACGGCCACGCTCCGCCGCACCGTGTACGAGTACGGCGGTCTGCTGATCAAGACCGGCTGAGCCTGAGCGGCGCCGGTGCCGCGCATGCGGCTCGCGGCACCGGCGCACCAGGCGTCAGGCGCGCTTGGTCATGCTGTAGCGCAGCCGGCGCATCGGGTTTTCGATCTCGGGCTTGATCCCGGAGGTCTCGAACAGCTCCCCGACCCGGTCGGCGAAGTCAGCCGGGTCCCAGCGCGCCCCGCCGTTTTCGATGACGGCGGCGGACTCATACGGCCGGTAGAGCTCCACCGCATCGCCCTGCACGCCGAAGACCTTGCCGCTGATGGAACCGGCCTGGTCGCTGCACAGGAACGCCACGAACGGCGCCACGTTGTCGGGGTGCCAGAAGTCGAAGCCCCCGCCGTCCCCGCCTTCGATCTTGCCGTAGGCGCCCTCGGTCATCCGGGTGCGGGCGGCCGGGGCGATGGCGTTGCAGGTCACCCCGTAGCGGGCCATCTCCAGCGCGACGATCGTGGAGAACGCGGCGATGCCGGCCTTGGCCGCCCCGTAGTTGGACTGGCCGAAGTTGCCCAGCAGCCCGGAGGAGGACGCGGTGCACACGATCCGTCCGGGCCGCCCGTTGTTCTTCCAGTACTCGCAGGCGAAGTGGGTGGGCGCATAATGGCCGCGCAGATGCACCTTGATGACGGCGTCCCACTCCTCGGGGGTCATCTTCACCAGGGTGCGGTCGCGCAGGATGCCGGCGTTGTTGACCAGCGCGTCCAGCCCGCCGAACGTCTCCACGGCGGTGTCGATGAGAGCCTTGGCGTCGTCGATCTCGCTGACGTCGCCCACGTGCAACGCAGCCTGCCCGCCCATCGCGGTGATCTCGTCGACGACCGCCTTGCCCGCCTCGGCGTCGAATTCGTTGACCACCACGGCGGCCCCCTGCCGGGCCAGTTCCAGGGCCTCGCCCCGGCCGATGCCCCGCCCGGCACCGGTGACGATCGCGACCTTGCCGTCCAGAAGCGCACTCATAGCGTCGAACCATAATCGGCCGCCTCGGCCCGCCCCGACGGCCGCCCTCCGGAAAGTGACGCTCTCACACCCCCCGCCGTCACCTGCTGTGCTCACTCCCCGCGGCGACGGGCGAGCAACAGCAGCAGGACGCCGCAGGCGGCGCCGGTGAACTGGAAGGCGGCCATGCCGAGCAGCAGGCCGGGGCCGCCGAGCGAGCCGGCCAGGGCACCGGCCAGGGCGGCGCCCACCGCCGCCGAGCCGATCTTGAGGCTGCCGCCGGTGGTGTTGACCTGGCCGAGCCGGTCGGCGGGGGCCTCGCGCTGGCGGACGGTCAGCGTGGCGGCGAACACCGGGCCGTCGCAGATCCCGGCGAGGAGGAAACCGGCCAGCGCCCACGGCAGGGAGGGCGCCCAGACGGTCACGGCCAGTGCCGTCCCGAAGGCCGCCATGCCGGCCATCAGCACCCATTCGGCCCGCCGCGCCGACAGCCAGCGCGCCGACCCCAGCGACCCGATCAGCGACCCGGCGGCGAAGGCGGCGATCAGCTGGCCGCCCACCCCGGCGCTGCGCCCGATGTGCTCGGCGAACAGGACGGCGGTGACCGCGACCGCCCCCATGCCCAGGAACGCCAGGGTGGTCGCCACGGTCACCGCGCGCAGCACCGGGTTGCCCAGCAGCACCACGATCCCCCCGGCGATCACATCCAGCGCCGGGGCCCGTCCCTTGAGTGCCGGGACGTCCTTCTTCATCTCGGGGGCGGGTTCTTTGGAGAGGGCCGCTCCAACCCGCTCATCGCGCGGTGTCTCCGCCTCGCCGGGACCGGCGTTCCCCGCAGAGGGGCCGCCGCTGCCCTGCGCCTCAGCGGTGACAGCGTGGCAGGCCGCTCCGCCGGGCCCGGCGCTCCCCGCCGGACGCCCTTCCTCCCGCGCCTCGGCGGGCTCTGGACGGGCCGCGGCGCCGCCGCGGCCGATCGCCGCGGCGGGCTGCTCGGAATGTTCCCCGGCCGCCCGGCGCCCGGCGTCCTGCGAGCGGGTTCCGGCGGTGTCGGGGCCGACCGCCGGAGCGAGTTCCGCGGCCGGTCGCTCCCCGGTCTCCTCCGGCCGCCGGGCGGGGGCGGGACGATGGCCGGGGGGAGGGACGGACAGCAGCGGCAGCAGCGTCATGCCGAGGGTGGCGCAGCCGACGACCGCGGCACCGGCATAGCCCGCCCCGAGCGCCGCGGTCAGCCCGGCCGCCAGTCCCGGGCCGGCGATGGCGGCGATGTTGTAGGTCGCCGCCTCCAGCCCGTAGGCCCAGGTCAGCCGGTGGGCCGGGACGAAGCGGGGCAGCAGGCCGGTGAAGGCCACCACGACCGGCTCGGTACAGCCGATCGCGACGGCGAAGGCCAGCGCCAGCAGCAGCGGCACCCGCCCGGCCGTCAGCAGCAGGAAGGCGGCGGCCAGCAGGTAGCAGGCCGTCATCGTCAGCGCGAAGGCGCGCGGCCGGGCGGTGCGGTCGAGGGTGTGGCCGGTGATCGGGCCGGCCAGCACATAGGGGAGCATGATCGCCGCTTGGAGGAAGCCGGCGGTCGCGGCCTGTCCCGTTCGGGCCTGGACGACCAGCACCAGCGCGGTGCCCAGCCCTTCGGCGGAGATCCTCAGCAGCGTGGCGGCCCCGAGATGCACCGTGTGCGCGGAGGGACGCCGGACCACCCGGAGCATCAGCACCACAGCGGCGGATCGAAGTAACGCATGGCGTAAGTGAGCATAAATCGCCCGCCTCCGGCGAAACCCTGCTCACCGGCGAGCCCTGAGGCCGCTCGGGGCATCCGTTGGCCGATCCATTGATCACATATGGTGCATACCGACATAGACTGCACAGGGTGACCCCTTCGTACCGGGTTGACAGTGAGGTCGGCCGGCTCCGCACGGTGCTGCTGCACCGGCCCGGGGCCGAGCTCAAGCGGCTCACCCCCCGCAACAACGACAAGCTGCTGTTCGACGGGATCCCGTGGGTGGGCAGGGCCCAGGAGGAGCACGACGCCTTCGCCGAGGCGCTGCGCGAGCGCGGCGTCGAGGTGCTGTACCTGACCGAGCTGCTGCAGGACGTCCTGGAGTACGCCGACGCCCGGGAGCAGGCCATCACCGCCGCCGTCGCAGACCCCCGGCTGGGCGACCGGCTGCGCGAGAACGTCCGGGAGTACCTGAGCGACCTGGACCCCGAGCAACTGGCGCACACGCTGATCGCGGGGCTGGCGCACGAGGAGCTCAAGTCCGCGCACGGCCTGGTCTACCGGCTGATGGACCCGCAGGACTTCATCATCGACCCGCTGCCCAATCTGCTGTTCACCCGGGACTCCAGCACCTGGATCGGCCCGCGGGTGGCGGTGACCAGCCTGGCGATGCCCGCCCGCCGCCGGGAGACCTCGCTGACCGGGCTGATCTACGACTTCCACCCCCGTTTCCGCGGGATCGAGACGATCTACGACCCGCGTCTGGAGCCGCTGGAGGGCGGCGATGTGCTGCTGCCGGCCCCCGGGGTGATCGCGGTCGGCACCGGGGAGCGCACCACGCCGGCGGGAGTGGAGCGGCTGGCCCGGCGAGTGCTGTCCACCGGCGCCGCGCACACCGTGCTGGCCGTGCCGATCGCCCAGGAGCGGGCCACCATGCACCTGGACACCGTCTGCACGATGGTCGACGTCGACACGGTGGTCATGTACCCGCCGGTGGCCCATTCGCTGACCGCCTACACCATCACCTGGGACGACGGTGAGCTGCTCATCTCCGAGGAGCGTCCGTTCCTGGAGGCCGCCGCGGCGGCGATGGGGGTGGAGCGGCTGCGTGTGATCGACACCGGGCTGGATCCGGTGACGGCCGAACGCGAGCAGTGGGACGACGGCAACAACACCCTGGCCGTGGCGCCGCGCGTGGCGGTGGCCTACGAACGCAACGTCGAGACCAACGCCCGTCTGGAGGCGGCGGGCATCGAGGTGATCCGGATCAGCGGAAGCGAGCTGGGCAGCGGCCGGGGCGGCCCGCGGTGCATGTCCTGCCCTCTGCTGCGCGACCCGCTCTAACGTGCGGCGCGCGCAAGTCTTGGATGCTCGGGCGGTGTCGACGGGGGCACGACAGCGCCCGAGCTGTGCAAGACATTACAGCTCATCGAGGATTTTCGGCGAAAATGTGCGCCACGCCACATTCACCGGAGGGACGGTGCCCACCGGTGGACCTTTCCGGCACCTCGTGTCCTCGGGTCGTGACGGGGAGGTCGCAGTCAGGGACGATGCCGTGAGCCGAACGCGGTGCCGGACGCCTTCACGGCCCCGCCTTGGGCCACCTGCCGAAAAGGCTCAGTGCAGGCCGTGGCGGGAGCCGTCCACCCCCGAGGAGGTGCGCTGCAGTTCCGCGATGTCCTCGGCGAACTCTTCGGCGAACGCCGCGGCGTGGGCCATGCCGGGGGCCGAGTCGCCGTCCTCCGTCTTCTGCGGGACGTGCACCACCGCCCAGACCGTGGTGCAGTCGCCATCGTGGTGGACGCCCCAGCACTCGGCGAGCGCCTCCACGATGCCCAGGCCTCGTCCGCCCAGGGAGGACAGCGTGGGCCGGCCGCGCCGGGGTTCGGTCATCGCCCCGCCGTCGCTCACCGAGACCTCTATGTCGTCCCCGTTGCACTCCCAGCGCACCCGGATCTGCCCGGACTCCAGGGGCCGCGCATGCCGGAGGGCGTTGCTGAGCAGCTCGCTGAGGATGACGACGGCGTCGTCCACCGCTCCGGGACGCACACCGAGGGCGCGAAGCTCGGAGCTGAGGCGCCGGCGGGCGATCGCGACGCTGGACGGCGCGTGCGGTAGCAGTACGACGCTCGACGCCCTCACCTCCCCGTACCCTCCGGGACTAGCCGGTTACTCTCGTGCTACGACCGAAATGCCCCGATGCGGACGACCGGAAACCTGAGGGAAATGCCATTTCCCCACAATGGGCGAGTGATCCTCCGATCACGGCCGATCACCCCCCAGAAGCAGACACAGGTACCAATGATCCCTCATGTGGACCTATCCACTCACAGCGGGGGTTACTCCTGTCGGAGACGTTTCGTCTGTCACATCCTGGACACAACACTCGGCTCGTCGCCTCACACCCCAAACCGCCCCGATCGGAAATATCGGATCAGTCGCCGGAGGCGTGAGCGGCGGGCAGGGTCAGCCGCATGACGGTGCCGCCGCCCGGCCGGGAGTGAGCGGCCACATCGCCGCGCTGGGCCTGCGCGAGGCGTTTGACGATGTAGAGCCCCAGGCCGATGCCGCCGAAGCGGCGGCGGTCGCCGGAGTCCCCCTGAAAGAAGCGTTCGAAGATCCGCTCATGGTCGCCGGGGGCGATGCCGACCCCGCGGTCCGCCACGGTGACCACCAGCTCGTCCCCCTCGGCCCAGGCGCGCACCGTCACCGTGCCCCCGTCCGGGGAGTACTTGAAGGCGTTCTCCAGCAGCTGGCCGAGGATGATGTCGGTGGCCATCCAGTCCCCCGCCACCTTCGGCAGGTCGGGGGCCACCTCCAGCTCCACCCGGTGCAGGTCCGACAGCGACCGGAAACCGGCCACCGACGCCTCCAGCAACCGGCCCAGATCGAAGTGCTCGATGGTCACCTTCAGCTCGCCGGTGCCCGCCCGCGACCCCAGCAGCAGGTGCTCCACCAGCCGGGCCAGCGCCCGCGCCCGCTCGGCGATGGTCTCCACCGCGGCCCGCCGCTCGGCGTCGCCCAGCTTGTCCCAGCGGCTGACCAGGGTGCTGGCGAAGCCCTGCACCACGGTGATCGGGGTGCGCAGCTCATGGCCGGCGGTGGCCAGGAACAGGTCCTTGGCCTCCTCCAGGGCCTTGGCCTCGGTGACGTCCCGCAGGTCGACCACCAGCTCCCCGGTCTCCTCGACCTGCGAGCACAGCATGTTCACCCACGTCCCCGACTCCAGCCGCACGGTGAGCGTGCAGCCGGGCTCGGGGATCTGCAGCGGCGGCGGCCGGCCGATCACCTGCTCGGCGGGCAGGCCGGTGAGCCGGGCGGCGGCCGGGTTCCACTGCCGGACGATGCCGGCGGCGTCCAGCACCACGATGCCGTCCGCGCTGGAGTCGATCACCGCCCGCTCGTGCGCCTGCTGCCGGACCGCATCGGCGTAGGCCACGGCGTTGCCGACGGCGACCCCGGCGTGCCCGGCCAGCAGTTCCAGCAGTTCCAGCTCGGTGTCCCCGGCCTTGCGCCCGGAAAAGAGCGCATACAGCGCCCCGTACGGCCGGTTCTGCAGGTACGACAGGCCGAGGGCGACCGTGTGCAGCCCCGGCAGGTGGGCGCGGATCGCCTCGTCCACCCGCCGGGCGCCGGCCAGCAGCACCGGCTTGCCCGAGCGCAGCAGCTCATCGACCAGGCTGGAGTCCAGTTCGGTGACGGTGCCGCGCAGCCGCTCCGGCAGGCCCTGCACGCTGACCAGCTCCAGGCTCCGGCCCTTGATCTGGACGAAACCGCCGGCGTCGGCCCCGGTCAGCTCCACCAGCGCGGTGGTGATCCGGTCCAGCACCGCCGGCAGGTCCCGTTCGGCGTTGAGGTCGGCCACCACGTCGTTGAGCCGGCGCACCAGGCGGGCCCGCTCGGCCAGCTGGTGCTGGGCGGCGTCCGTCTCGGCCACCGGGTGGTAGACGCCCATCCAGCCCAGCAGCCTGCCGTCGGCGTCGTGCAGGGGGCTGGTGTCGATGCGCACGTCGATCAGCTGCCCGTCGCGGCGCAGCCGCCGGGTCGCCACGGAGAGCTGCCCGCCCTCGCGGACGCGCTCCAGCACCGCGTTCTGCTCGGCCCGCAGCTCATCGGGGATGATCGGGGGCAATTGGCCGAGCACTTCGGCGGCGCTCCAGCCGAACAGCCGCTCGGCCGCCGGGTTCCACAGCGTCACCCGGAAGCGGGGGTCAATGGCGACGATCGCGTCGGCCGCGCATTCGATGACCGCACGGACGATCGCATCCTGACCGCCTGGAGCCTGCCCCACGTCTGTCATCGTGCCATCGCTTCCCGCACCGCGCCGGTGAAGTCGGTTGGAAAGCGTTCCACCCGATCTGCCCGGTGTTTGTGAAAAGGCCACCGCGGCTTTGCCGGGTCCTCTCCGGTTCGGCCGCGACCACCCCGGTGACCTGGGCTTCTGCGAGCCGGACGAGCCGCCGGCGAGCGAGTCGGAGCCCTGGTGAAGGAAATGATGCGCACGTTGGAGGACGACCGCCGTAACGCACACCACACCCGCGTGACGGCCGCGGAATCGGAACGCTCCGGCGGGTGCGGTCAGATGACGCGGGGCGCGGCGCCGGACTCGGCGACCATCGCAAGCCCCGCGCCGGCCCATTCCTTCATCCCGCCGTCGATATTGCGGGCCCGCCAGCCGGCGTTGTTGAGGGCCACGGTCACCTGGGCCGAACGCACCCCGGACCGGCAGATGACATACACGTCCCGGTCGCGCGGGATCTCCGCGGCCCGGTCGCTCAGCTCTCCCATCGGGATGTGCACCGCGGTCGGGATGTGGCCGGCCTCCCACTCGTCCTGCTCGCGGACGTCGAGAAGGTAGGCGTCCTGCGGTACGTCCGTGACAGCGACGGCCGGAACGTCTTCCCCGAAAAACATCACGTTGCCGCGACTCCTCCGCTTCCTTGCCGGGAGCGGCCCCTCACCGGGCCGATTTCCACGGGCCGGCGAAGACGGGCCCCGCCCTGAGAATGTCGGCCGCTGCGCCGATGCCGCCGTGCGCGGCCATACCCTTCCGCCGCGCACCGGAACCCGGCACCGGCGGCATGGTTCTCTTCAGCCATATGCCCGCCGTCACCGGCGGCGTCCCGCACACGCTACCCGTCCGGCGGCGGCGGGCCGAAGCGGGCGATGCTTTTCACAGAATTCGGCGGAACCCGATCGGGCCTCGGTGCGTCCAATGCGCATGCGGTACCGTATGCCCCTCGCCACAGCGGCCTGCCTGAGCGCTCTGGCCGCCGCCACACTGGCCGGATGCGGCGCTGCGGACGACGGCGGAGGCTCTGCCAAGGTGTCGCCGTCCTCGGCCGCCCAGACCCGGCTGACCATCGAAGTACGCTCCACGCCTCAGGGTTCCGCCACCACCTGGACCCTGACCTGCGATCCCGCCGGCGGCACCCACCCGAAGGCCGACGCCGCCTGCCAGGCCCTGGAGAAGGCCACAGATCCGTTCAAGCCCGTCCCCAAGGACGCCCTGTGCACGCAGATCCACGGCGGTGACCAGGTGGCCACCGTCACCGGCACCTGGCGGGGCGCCTCGGTGAACGCCCGGTTCAACCGTCTCAACGGCTGCGAGATTCAGCGCTGGGAAGAGGTGGCGGCGCTGTTCGCCGGCTGACCGCTCCGGAGCCGCCGGTCGCCGATGCGCGGTGCGGGCGGCTCCGGAGCCGGTCCCGGGCCCGCCGGCTCCCGGACGAGACTTTCGGCCTGCGCGGTGTGGCCGCGAATGTCCCCATCCATGCCCTGATCCGGCGGGAAAGCCGCTCTCCGCTGTGTCTCGTCCCGGCAGCGTCCCCCTCGAACCCTCCGGGCATGGGGCGGCGCATCGAGCAGGTCAAAGAAGTTTGAGCTTGCCTTGACCCAGAAGGGGTAGCCGGTACGCAAGGCTGTGTCCACATGCCTGTGGACAGCTGTGGACGAAGCTGTGGATAACGTGGAGTGAGCCCGGATTCCCGGTGCCTACACGCTGCATACCTGTACAAACAGGGGCATAACTCTGCCCTCATACGGATCATGGCGCTCCACAGGCTGTGGATAACTTCTTCGCAACAGCCCTGCCAAAAAGGCTGCGAAGTCCATCCGCTCCCTTGACGCAGACGGCGCGCAGCAGCCGCCCGAGCGCGGGCCGCAAGGCGGGGAGCGCACCCTCACCCACCTCCTATGACGCATGTCTCATAAACGGGTAGGGGGTAGGGGTTGCAGCCCCGCCGGAGGGAGTGGCAGCATCGATGACAAGATACCCCCCAGGGGTAACCGAGGAGGACGAGGATGATCACCAGCACCTATACGGTCACCGGAATGACCTGCGGCCACTGCGTGGCATCGGTCAAGGAAGAGGTCGGCCAGGTCCCCGGCGTCACCGGCGTCGAAGTCGACCTGGACAGCGGCCGCATGACGGTCACCTCCGACGGCCCGCTGGAGGCCGCCCGCATCCGAGAGGCCGTCGCAGAGGCCGGATACCAGCTGAAGGACTGACGGGCCGTCCCGCCCCCGAGAAAACAGCCCGCCCCCACGATCCACCGACGGCGGAGGACCCGCGGGCCCCAAGGAGACTGCGATGACCACCGGTGCGGCGAGCGAGCGCATCGAACTGGAGATCGGCGGCATGACCTGCGCGTCGTGCGCCAACCGGATCGAACGCAAGCTGAACAAACTCCCCGGGGTCAGCGCGACGGTCAACTACGCGACCGAGAAGGCCACGATCAGCGCGCCCGGCGACATCACCGTCGAGGAGCTGATCGCCGTCGTCGAAAAGGCCGGCTACACCGCCGCGCTCCCCGAACCCCCGGCCGAACCCGAACGCCCCGCCGAGCCCGACGAGCTGCGCCCCCTGCGGCAGCGGCTGATCACCGCGATCGCGCTGTCGGTCCCGGTGATCGCGATGGCGATGATCCCGGCGCTGCAGTTCCGGTACTGGCAGTGGCTGTCGCTCACACTGGCCGCGCCCGTGGTGGTCTACGCCGGCTGGCCCTTCCACCGCGCCGCCCTGATCAACCTGCGGCACGGCACGGCCACCATGGACACCCTGATCTCGATGGGCACCCTGGCGGCGTTCGGCTGGTCGCTGTGGGCGCTGTTCTTCGGCGAGGCGGGCATGCCCGGCCTGCGGCACGACTTCACGCTCGCCCTCACCCGCGGCGACGGCGCGATGGCCATCTACCTGGAGACCGCCGCCGGGGTGACCATGTTCATCCTGGCCGGCCGCTACTTCGAGGCCCGCGCCAAGCGCCGGGCCGGCGCCGCCCTGCGCGCCCTGCTGGAACTGGGCGCCAAGGACGTGACCGTGCTGCGCGGCGAGCGAACCGAACGCATCCCCGTCGAGCGGCTCAAGGTGGGCGATGCGTTCCTGGTGCGTCCCGGCGAGAAGATCGCCACCGACGGGGAGGTGATCGAAGGCTCCTCGGCGGTGGACGTCTCCATGCTGACCGGCGAGTCCGTCCCGGTGGAGGTCGGTCCCGGCGACGCGGTCACCGGCGCCACCGTCAACGTCGGCGGGCGGCTGGTGGTGCGGGCCACCCGCGTGGGCGCCGACACCCGGCTCGCCCAGATCGCCCGCCTGGTGCAGCAGGCCCAAAGCGGCAAGGCCCGGGTGCAGCGGCTGGCCGACCGGATCTCCGGCGTCTTCGTGCCCGTCGTGATCGCCCTGGCGCTGGCCACCCTGATCTACTGGCTGGCCGCCGGAGCCGGTGCCACCGCCGCGTTCACCGCCGCGGTGGCCGTGCTGATCATCGCCTGCCCGTGCGCGCTGGGCCTGGCCACCCCCACCGCGCTGATGGTCGGGACGGGCCGGGGCGCCCAGCTCGGCATCCTGATCAAGGGCCCGGAGGTGCTGGAGTCCACCCGCGCGATCGACACCGTCGTGCTGGACAAGACCGGCACCGTCACCACCGGCAAGATGGCCCTGGTCGAGGTGATCCCCGCCGACGGGGTGGACGCCGGGCAGGCGCTGCGCCTGGCCGGGGCGCTGGAGAGCGCCTCCGAGCACCCCATCGCCCGGGCCATCGCCGCCGGGGCCGCCGAACGCACCGGAGCGCTGCCGAAGGTCACCGAGTTCGGCAACGTCGCGGGCCTGGGCGTACAGGGCGTGGTGGACGGCCACGCCGTGGTGGTGGGCCGGCCCCGCCTGCTGGCCGAGTGGTCCCTCGCCCTGCCCGCCGAGCTGGAGCAGGCCATGGCCGAGGCGCAGGCCCGGGGCCGCACCGCCGTCGCGGTCGGCTGGGACGGCGCCGCCCGCGCGGTGCTGACCGTGGCCGACCAGATCAAGCCCACCTCGGCCGAGGCCGTCGCCCGCCTGCGCGAGCTGGGGCTGCGTCCGGTCCTGCTGACCGGCGACAACGAGCCGGCGGCCCGGGCGGTCGCCGAGGCGGTCGGCATCGACGAGGTCATCGCCGAGGTGCTGCCCGCCGGCAAGGTGGAGGTCGTCAAGCGCCTGCAGGCCCAGGGCCGCACGGTGGCGATGGTCGGCGACGGGGTCAACGACGCCGCCGCCCTGGCCCAGGCCGACCTGGGGCTGGCGATGGGCACCGGCACCGATGCGGCGATCGAGGCCGGCGACCTGACGCTGGTGCGCGGCGACCTGCGGGCCGCCGCCGACGCCATCCGCCTGTCGCGGCGCACCCTGGCCACCATCAAGGGCAACCTGTTCTGGGCCTTCGCCTACAACGTGGCCGCCCTGCCGCTGGCCGCCGCCGGCCTGCTCAGCCCGATGATCGCCGGTGCCGCCATGGCGTTCTCGTCGGTCTTCGTGGTCGGCAACAGCCTGCGGCTGCGCCGCTTCCGGCCGCTGTCCGGCACGGCGGGGCACGCCGCCGCGCCGGCCCCGGCCGCGCGGAAGACCCCCGTGGCCCCCTGACCGTCCCTCAGGGCAGCGGCACGTCCCAGAAGGCCAGCTCGTGCCGCATGCCCTCGAGGAACTTCCGTTCGGCCCGCTCGGGGTCGGGGGCCGCCTCATCGATCATCTCGGCGATCCGGCGGCCCAGTGCGGCAAAGCCCGGGTCCGCGTAGGTGTCCACCCAGCGCTTGTAGCGAGGTTCTGCCGGAGGGTCGGCGGCGAGGATGCCGCCCAGCGTCGCATACCCCCACATGCAGGGGTACAGGGCGGCCAGGCCCTCGCCGTAGGAGGCGGCCGACTCCAGCAGGAAGGACGTGTACGCCGCGCAGGCCGGTCCCTTGCGGGCCCCCTCCAGGTCGGCTCCGAACTCGGCGGCCAGCGTGCGGTGCAGCGAAAGTTCCTCGTGAAACGTCGCGTGGGCCAGATCGACCAGGTCGCCCAGGTGCCCGTCCGGGGCCTGCCAGGCCAGCCTGGCGAACACCCGCACGTAGTCCAGCAGGAACAGGTAGTCCTGCTCCAGCCACGACCGGAACACCCGCTCGTCCAGGTCCCCTTTGGCGATCCCCTGGACGGTCGGATGCTTCAACTGCTCCTCGACCAGCGGACGGCCGATCTCCTCCAGATGCGCGGCCAGGCTCATATCCGAAGTCTCACACGAAGCAGGGGACAAATCGAAAATCGCCCGCAAGGTCCACTGACACACGGTAACGTCGCCGTCACAGCCCGGACCGCTGCCTACCATGGAACGGCCATGGCAATCGGCCGGTCCGGGAGGGCGGAGATGACACGGATGAACATCGACATCGACGAAGAGGCCCTCGCGGAGCTGATGGAGCTCCTTGAGACCGATGACCGCGACAAGGCGGTGAACCTGGCAGTGCAGGCGACGGCGGTGCGCGTCCGGCTGGCCAAGCCCGCGCAGCGGGAGTTGGCCGAACTCTTCGCCTCGGGAGCACTTGACCTGGAGGCATTGGAGCAGCCATGGCGGCAGAGGCATTCCTCGCGGACACCAGCGCATTCCACCGACTCGACGGAATCCCTGCCATAGCGCGGAACTGGGAAGACCAACTCAGAGCGGGCCTGGTCTCCGTCTGCCCGGTGACGGAGATCGAGATCTTCTATAGCGCCCGATCCAGTCGCGACTACGAACGCGTCAGCGCCCGACTGCGCGAGGTCTTCGGGTGGGTTCCCGTTCCTGAACGCGCTTTTCAGCGTGCCCTGGAAGTGCAGGAGGCAATGCTCGCACAAGGGACGCACCGCTCCGCAGGCCTGGCCGACCTGCTGCTGGCCGCCACGGCCGAGGAGTACCGGCTGACCGTGCTGCACGACGATAAGGACTTCGACTGCATCGCGGCGGTCACCGGGCAGCCGGTGCGGCGGGTGCTGGACTGACCTCTTTGCACCGTCTTTGCGCACCGTTTCCGCAGGTCGCCTATGGTGCCCGGCAGTCGGGGAAGATGCCGTGCCCCGGGGCGGTCACCGGCCGTCCCAGGGCACAGGCCCCTCCCGGATGACGGCTCGGCGAGATCTTTCCGCCTCGGGCGGGCGCGCGGCTCTCATGCATCGGCAGTCGTCAGGGCATGGGTGTCCGCATGCTGTTCAAGTACATGATCAACGCCCTGCCAAATGGGGGCCCGCCCCCATCCCGAATCGCCTCCCACCTGGTCAGACTGGGGATCGAGCCGACGAACGCGGCGGACGGAGCACCGGGAGGCACGCCTGAAAAAGCACGATCACAAGCGCGCGACCCCGCCCTCGTTCCCCCTGTGCCAGTGGTAGCCGCACGGGCGTGACTCTGCAGCAGCTCTACCAAGTGTTGCTGGCCGGCGGGGTGGTGCTGCTGGTCAGCTTGGCCGCGGCGCGCGCCGCCGCGCGCATCGGGCTGCCGAGCCTGCTGCTGTTCCTGGCGCTGGGCGTGCTGCTGGGGGAGGACGTGCTGGGCGTCCAGTTCGACGACGTCCAGCTGGCGCAGACGCTGTGCACGCTGGCGCTCGCGGTGATCCTGGTCGAGGGCGGTCTGACCACCCGCTGGTCGGATCTGCGCGGACTGCTCACCCCCTCGGGGGTGCTGGCCACCGTGGGAGTGGCGGTGAGCGTCCTGGTCACCGCCGCCGGAGCGCACCTGCTGCTGGGCATGGAGTGGCGGCTGGCGCTGCTGCTGGGCGCGGTCGTCTCCTCCACGGACGCGGCCGCGGTGTTCGCGGTGCTGCGGTCGCTGCCGCTGCCCCGGCGGCTGTCGGGAATCGTGGAGGCCGAGTCCGGCTTCAACGACGCCCCCACGGTGATCCTGGTGACGGTCTTCAGCACCACCGGTGCGCTGCCGTCCCCGCCCGGCGTCCTCGCCCAGGTGACCTACCAGCTCGTCGCCGGAATGGTCATCGGGCTGCTGGCCGGCTGGGCGGGCACCACCGCGCTGCGGCAGGTGGCGCTGCCGGCCTCCGGCCTGTACCCGCTGGCCACCGCGGGGGTGGGCATCGTGGCGTTCGCCGCCGCCGGTGTCGCGGGCGCCAGCGGCTTCATGGCCGCCTACCTGTGCGGGATCGTGCTGGGCAACGCGGTGCTGCCGCACCGGGCGGCGATCCGCTCCTTCGCCGAGGGGGCCGCCTGGCTCGCCCAGATCGGCCTGTTCATCTTGCTGGGCCTGCTGGTCGATCCCAGCGAGCTGCCCGGAGCGCTGCTGCCGGCGCTGGTGGTCGGGTCGGTGCTGCTGCTTGTGGCCCGCCCGATCTCGGTGGCGGTCTGCCTGATCCCGCTCAAGGTGCCCTGGCGCGAGCAGGCGTTCATCTCCTGGGCGGGGCTGCGCGGGGCGGTCCCCATCGTGCTGACGATCTTCCCGATCGTGGCGGACGTGCCGGGCAGCCGCGAGCTGCTGAACATCGTGTTCGTGCTGGTCGTGGTGTTCACCCTGGTCCAGGGGCCGACCCTGCCGGCGATGGCCCGGCACCTGGGGGTGACCCGCGCCGATCAGGCCCGCGAGCTGCAGGTGGAGGCGGCCCCGCTGGACCTGCTGGGCGCCGAGCTGCTGACCGTGACCGTCCCGAAGGGGTCCCGGCTGCACGGCGTGGAGATCGCCGAGCTGCGGCTGCCCGCTCCCTCGGCGATCACTTTGATCGTCCGGGACGGCGGCACCCTCGTGCCCACCGACACCACCCCGCTACTGGAAGGAGATGAGCTGCTCATCGTGACCACAAGCGCCACTCGTGAAGCCACCGAACGGCGGTTGCGCGCCGTCGGCCGCAAGGGCCGGCTCGCCCACTGGTACGGCGAGTACGGCGATCCCGACCCCGCCCCTACCTCTCCCACTTGATCGGAGCCGAGACCATGCACACGATTCCCGGCACCGGCACGGTGCACCACTACGAGACCCGCCGTGGGCATCGGCTCGGTGTGCTCATCGACCATGAGGGCCACCGCACGCTCATGATCTACAACGGGGAGGACCCGGACTCCCCGCGGCACACCATCGAGCTGGACCGCGACGAGGCCGACCAGCTCGCCCAGCTCCTGCAGGACCCTCCGATCGTCGACCGGATCACCGAGCTGGAGCGCCGCCTGGCGGCCTTGGAGAAACGGCTCACCTCCCAAAGGCGCTGACCCGCGCCGCCCGGAGCATCCCGGTGAGCGATGCTCCCCACAACGGGAACGCCCAAAGAAACCGCCCTCCGCAGGGCGCGAACGCATGCGGCCTCCCTTCGCCGGAGGCCGCCCGGACCTCAACCGGCATCGGCCCGCACCCCCGGCCTCCCGGAAAGGGGGTGCGGGCCGATGCCCGGCAACCTCGGAAGGGTCACTTGGACGACGTCGGACGGCTGGTTCTCCGCCGGGGCGGCGGGGCCTCAGGTGACCTCTTTGGCCTCCTTGACGTCGTCCCGGGGTTCCTCGTCGCCGCTTTCGGTGCCGGAGGCGGCCTTCCCGGCCGCATCGTCGAGGGCGGGGGCCGGGACGGGGATCTCCGGCGGGAGGTCCTCGTCGATCTGCGCCTGCGGCTTGCCGCGGCCTTCGATCTTGCGGGCCAGCGGCTCGGCCAACCGGGCCAGCAGCGGGCTGGCGATGGCCAGGATCAGCACGTAGGCCGCGGCCAGCGCGCCCAGCCGCGGATCGACCCCGCCGGAGACGGCCAGGCCGGCGATGACGATGTTGAACTCGCCGCGCGGAGCCAGCGAGACGCCGGCGCGCAGCCGGCCCTTCAGGCCGACCCCGGCGCGGCGGGCCGCCAGCCAGCCCGTCCCGAGCTTGGTGGCGATGCCCAGCACGGCCAGCAGCGCCGCGATGCCCAGCACGGGGGGCAGGGTGGCCGGGTCGGTGTGCAGGCCGAAGAAGACGAAGAACACCGCCGCGAACAGGTCCTTGAGCGGGGTGATGATCTCGCGGGCGGTGTGCGCCAGCGGCCCCGACAGGGCGATGCCCACCAGGAAGGCGCCGACCGCGGCCGACACCTGCAGCTGCTGGGCCAGCCCGGCGACCAGCACGGTCAGCCCCAGCACCTTCAGCAGCAGCACCTCGTCGTTGGGGCTGGCGACGAAGCGTTCCACCGCCGTCCCGTACCGCAGGGCGATGAACAGGATCACCGCCACCGTCACCGCCGCGATGGCCAGGCTCTGGGCCCCGGCGGCCAGCCCGGCCCCGACCAGCACAGTGGTCAGGATGGGCAGGTAGACCGCCATCGTCAGGTCTTCGAAGACCAGCACCGACAGCACCGCGGGGGTTTCGCGGTTACCGAGCCAGCCCAGGTCTCCCATGACCTTGGCGGTGATGCCCGAGGAGGTCACGTAGGTGACGCCGCCGAGCGCGAGCGCCGCCACCGGGCCCCAGCCCATCAGCAGCGCCACGATCACGCCGGGGGCGGCGTTGAGCACCAGGTCCGCCAGGCCCACCGGGGCGGAGGTGCGCAGTGTGCCGACCAGTTCGTCGGCCGAGTACTCCAGCCCCAGGGTGAACAGCAGCAGGATGACTCCGACCTCGGCGCCCAGCGAGACGAACTCTTCGCTGTCGGTCAGCGGCAGGATCCCGCCGGACCCGAACGCCAGGCCCGCGATCAGGTACAGCGGGATGGCCGAGATGGAGAAACGCACGGCGATGGAGCCGAGCAGCCCCAGCGCCAGGATGATCGCACCGAGTTCTATGAGTTGGACGGCGACCGAATGCATCGATCACCCGTCCGAGAAGATACGGGCCACCGCAGCCGTACCCTCTCCGGTGCCGACGACGACGACCTTGTCACCGGCGGCGAACACGAAGTCGGGGCGTGGGCTGACGATCACCTGGGCGTCCCGGACCACCGCCACGATGGAGGCGCCGGTCCGGCTGCGGGCCTGAGTGGAGCCGAGGGTGCGGCCGTCGTAGGGGGAGCCCGCTGTTATCGGTATCTGCTCTGTGACCAGCCCTTCCACTTGCCGGTGCAGCTCGGCCAGCCGCTCCACCACCCGCTCGGTCCCCAGCAGTTCCGCCAGCACGTTCGCCTCCTCTGGAGTCAGTTTCACCATCACCACGCAGGTGTCGGGGTCTTCTTTGTCGTAGACGGCCAGGTCCCGCTGTCCATTGCGGTGTGAGACCACCCCGATCTGCCGCCCCCGGCGGGTGGTGAACACATGCTGCAGTCCGATGCCGGGCAGCGCCGTCCGTTCTACGTCCACTGTCTCTCCTTCCGAGCCGGGCCGATCATGTCTCGCCCGAGCGTCGGCCATGATTCCAGAGCCCGGTTCCGCCATGCCAACCAGCCCAAACCGGCTTCCGGCCGCCGTCGCACCAGGGCTCTGTGCAGCGGCCCCCGCATGAACCCCGACCGGTCCCCCGCCTGTGGCCGGGTGGACCCGCCCGGCCATTGGGCTGCTGCTTGAGAGTAATGACCTGGTCAAACAATTCAGCGAATGCAGTGGCGGCGCCGGGCGTGACATTGCACGGAAAGTACTTGCCACTTTGGAAAGTACTTTCTTAGAATCACATAGTCGCCGAAGAGCAAGGGGATGGTCATGCCGAACATCGACGCCGAGGCCGCCGGCGCCGCGCTCACCCGGGCCGAGACACTGCAGCGCCGGGTGCGCCGCCGCTCCCGCTGGTACGTCCGCTACCTGCAGATCTACGGCGCCGGGGCCTTCGTGGCGACCCTTCTGCTCGGGCTGGGCCCGCGCGGGGTCGCCGCGTCGGTCGCGGTGTGGGGCGCGGTCGTCGCCGCACTGTCGGCCTACGCCGTCCGCCAGCCGGTGAGCCGGCACGGGTTCGCCCGCCGGCACGCGATGATCATCGCCAGCTGGGCGGTTCTCTACGCCGCCGTGCTGATGCCCGGCGTCCTCTGGTTCGAGGGCGAGCTCCTGTGGTGGCTGCCCGGTGCGGTGGTGGTCTCCCTGCCCGCCTTCCTCGGCGCCCGTCTGGAGGGACGGCGATGAACCACCCCCGGCACCGGCTCGACGAGGTCATCCACGCGCCCGTGCGCTTTGCGGTCATGGCGACGCTGGCCGCCGCGGACCGGGCCGAGTTCGCCTTCGTCCGCGACACCGTCGAGATCACCGACTCGGCGCTGTCCAAGCAGGTCTCCACCCTGGAGAAGGCCGGCTACGTCAAGGTCACCAAGGGATATGTGGGCAAGCGCCCCCGCACCTGGCTCTCCCTCACCCCCGCCGGACGCTCCGCCTTCGCCTCCCACTGCGCCGCCTTGCGCGAGATCGTCGACAGCGCCTTGAGCCCACCGGCATAGCGGCCGGTCCTTTTCGGGAGGCGTGCCGTCATTTGATCGGAACGACTTTGGACGCGGGCAAGGGCTGTGGCGCCGGAGTCGTGAGGACCGACTGGTAGACCTTCAGCACGCGCCGGGCCAGGCGGTCCCAGGTGTGGCCGCGGACCCGGCGGCGGGCGCGGCCGGCCATGGCGGCGGCCAGCCCGGGATCGCCCAGCAGCCGGCGCAGCGCGTCCGCCAGGCGGGCCGGGGAGCCGGGCGGCACCAGCAGCCCGCTGCGGCCGTGCTCGATCAGCTCGGGGATGCCGCCGACCTGGGTGGCCACCACGGGGACGCCGCAGTGCATGGCCTCCGGCAGGATCGAGCCGAACTCTTCACAGCGGGACGGCAGCACCACCGCATCCAGCGTGCGCAGGACGGCCGGGATCTGGTCGTGGGACAGGGCGCCCAGGAAGGTGACGCGTTCGGCGATCCCCAGCCGGCCGGCCAGCCGCCGCAGCCGGGGCCGCTGCGGCCCGTCCCCGACGATGAGCAGGCGCCCGCCGTCGCCGCCCAGCAGCGCGAAGGCCCGCAGCAGGACGTCGACGCTCTTGTGGGCCTGCAGCCTGCCCACATAGCCGAGCCTGGGACGCACCGCATCGCCGTCCGGCATCCGCCATGTCCGCGCCGGCGATCGCGCGGTGAACTCGGGACCGAGCCCGGAGGGGATGACGTGAACGGCGTCGCCGGGCAGCAGGTCGCGCAGCCGCTCGGTCAGCGTGATCACCGCGTCCGCGTGTTCCAGCAGGCGCCGCTCCAGCGCTCCGCCGACGGTTTTCAGCAGCAGCGACCGGGGCCCGCTCACCCGCAGCGTGTGCTGCAGGCTGTGGTGAACGGTCACCACCAGCGGCGCCCCGGCGCACGCCGCGGTGCGCAGGGCCAGCGGCATGACGACCGGGTCCTCGCCCAGGTGCGCGTGGACCAGGTCCACGCCCCGTACCAGGGTCGGGGCCCGCCGCCAGGCCGCCGGGCCGTAGCAGTGGCGGGACAGCGGTCCCGACGCCCCCAGCCGCACCACCCGGCAGTGCCGTCCCAGCCTGGCGACCGCCGGCGCGGTCGGGGGACGGGTGGTGACCACGGTCTGCCGGACGCCCAGTTCGTCCAGGGCCCGGGTGAGCTGCGCGGTGTGGCTGTGCATGCCGCCGATCGGAGCGAAGCGCGCGCCGCGCCCCAGCAGGGCGGTGGCCGGGGGCTCGAACACCGGACACAGACGGAGCACATGCATGACGGCCTCACTCGGCAACCGTGGGCGCCCGCACGTGAGGCGATCGGTCAGGCACCCAGCGTGAAATCTCGGCCCGATGAGGTGCTGTTTTCCATGCCCCGTCTTCGTTGAAACCCGCCGGTGGGCCCGCCCCTCCTCAGGCGGCGGGGTCGATGCGCAGGTCGTGGGCGAGGCGGGCGGTCAGCTCGGCGTTCAGCCGGTAGGCGACCTTGACCTCCTCGATGATCCGCGCCCGCTCGGGCTCGTCCCAGGGCGCCTCGTCCAGGAGCTGCCGGTAGCGGTCCTTGAGGTGCTTGGGCTTTTCCGCGAAACGGTAGAAGCGCACGCCGTCGTCGTCGCTGAGGCCGTAGGTCCGCGTCACGAGAGTGGCGATGGCCTGCCCGCCGGACAGGTCGCCCAGGTAGCGGGTGTAGTGGTGGGCCACGAACCCGCCGGGCCAGTCGAAGCACACCTCGCGCAGCCGGTCGCAGTAGCGGCGGGTGGCGTCGTTGGCCTGCACGCGTTCGGCCCAGTCCGGCCCGTAGTAGAACTCCAGGTCGGCTTTCAGGGCCTCACGGCGGCGCAGCCCGGGAAGGTCGAACGAGGCGGCCACCGCGTCCCGTCGCATCCGGTCGGCGGCCTGCTCCAGCAGGTCGTAGACGAAGTAGAGCTGCCCGACCAGGGCGGCGTACTGCTCGCGGGCCAGCCGGCCGTCCAGCAGAGCGCTCATGTAGGCCGAGTGCTCGTTGTCACTGTGATCGGTGCGGGTGGCCGCCCGCAACCGGATCGAGAAACGTTCCAAAGTGCTCTCCGGGCGCGCTTCGCCCACTGGCCCCTCCCTTAGAAACCGCAGATCAAGCGAGTTTAGGTTAGCCTTGCCTAAGGATCTACGGAAGAGGTCTGATCATTTTTATCGGAACTTTCTGTCCGAATCGCCCGCCGATCCGGCGATGCGGACCGGCCGGACGCTGAAGAAACGACGACCGCGACCGGGTTACGGCGCCCCCGGCAACGGTAGAGGGGCCGTTCCCGGCGGGAAGACCCGGCCCCCTCCTCCGGAAGATCTCCAGCCGGCCGGGACGAGGACCCTGGCGGGCGCCCCCGTCCCGGCTCGCCGGCGACGGACGCTGTGCCCCCTCAAGCGCGCGGTCTCCGACGCCGGGAGCGGGCCCTGCCGGGGCCCGCACGCGACCTGCGGAGACGGCGCACCGAAAAGGTCTCAGTGCGAACGGTTCTGCTCCCGCGGGGGCAGCCCCAGCGCCTTGCGCGCCTCGTCGTACATCCGCACCACCTCGACCCGCACCTGGGAGCGTTCGGTCAGCCGCCTGCTCCAGGGGATGCGCACCGGGACGGTCCGCCCCTCCACCTCCACCGAGAAGTCCACGCCGTCGGCGTCCAGACCGGTCAGCACCGCGGCGGTGGCCTCGGGCTGCCCGCCCAGCGCCCGCACGATCAGCACCGAGTCCTCGGCGTGGTCGTCGTTCATGTGCCGGGCGATCGCCTCGACCACGTCCGGGGTGAACGGTTCCTGCTCCACGTCCTCATTCCTTCCTGGGGTTTCATCCGGCGGCCCGCTCGTCATCGCTCGGGGAGGATGACCGGACGGGCCGTGCGGGGATGCGGCAGCACCTCGATGCGGTGCCGGTAGACCTCGCTGAGCAGCGGCGCGGTGAGGACCTGTGCCGGCGGCCCGCAGGCCACCACGGCGCCGCCCGACAGCACCGCGACCCGGTCGGCGTAGGTGGCGGCCAGGTCCAGGTCGTGCACCACCGCCACGACCGCCCGGCCGGCGGCGGCCTGGGCGGTCAGCACCGTGAACACCAGCTCCTGGTGCCTGATGTCCAAGGCGGCGGTCGGCTCGTCCAGCAGCAGCGTCGCGGTGCGCTGGGCGAGCACCCGCGCCAGCGCCGCCCTCGCCTGCTCGCCGCCCGACAGCGCGGTGAAGGGCCGGTCGGCGAAGGCGTCGATGTCGGCCTCGCGCATGGCCTGCTGCACGGCCTCTTCGTCCTCCTCCTCCAGCGGGGTGCCGACCCACGGCGAGCGGCCCATCCGGACGATGTCGGCCACCGTGAAGGAGAACGCCACCGCATGGTGCTGGGGCAGCATGGCCCGGCGCATGGCCAGCTCGCGCGCCGTCCACGACTCCAGCGGACGGCCCGCGATCGTCACCCGGCCCTCGGCGGGCCGGATGTCCCCGCACAATGCTCCCAGCAGGGTGGACTTGCCCGCCCCGTTGGGGCCCACCAGCAGCAGCATCTCGCCGTGGCGGACCTCCAGGTCGATCCCCGACAGCACGGTGCGGCCCTCCCTGCGGACGGCCAGGCCGCGAGCGGACAGCGCCACCGTGCCCGGTGCGGCGGGCTCGGGCAGCCGCGGCCGACGGCGCAGCGCGATCATCCCCAGCCTCCCGACTTGCTGCGGGTGCGGCGGAGCAGCCAGAAGAAGAACGGGCCGCCCACCAGCGAGGTCAGCACCCCCAGCGGCAGCTCCTGGTAGGGGATGGAGGTGCGGGCGACCAGGTCGGCGGTGACCACCAGCACCGCCCCGCCCAGCGCGCTGGCCGGGATCAGCGTGCGGTGCCCCGGGCCGATCGCCATCCGGATCAGGTGCGGCACCACCAGCCCGACGAAGGCGATGATCCCGCTGAAGGCCACCGCCGCCGAGGTGGTCAACGCGATGATCACGATGCCGGTGAAGCGCAGCCGCTCCACGTCCACGCCCAGCTGCCGGGCCACCCGCTCGCCGAGCGCCAGCACATCCAGGCTGCGGGCGCAGGCGCAGGAGACGGCGATCCCGGCCAGCGCGCACGGCGCCACGGTCGCCACCGCCGGCCAGGTCGCCGAGGCCAGGCTGCCCAGCTGCCAGGAGGTGATGGAGCGCAGCGCGTCGCTGCTGGAGATGAACATCAGCAGGCCCAGCGCCGCGGTGGCGATGGCGTTCACCGCGATGCCGGTGAGCAGCAAGGTGACCACCTCGGTCCGTCCCCCCTGCCGGGACATCGCATAGACCAGCAGCGTGGTGAGCATCCCGGCCGCGAAGGCGGCCAGCACGACCGTCCAGTTGCCCAACGCGTTCAGGCCGAACACGATCACCGTGGCCGCGCCCACCGCCGCGCCCCAGGAGACCCCGATGACGCCGGGCTCGGCCAGCGGGTTGCCGAACACCCCCTGCATCACCGCGCCCGAGCAGGCCAGTGCCGCCCCGGTGACCGCGGCCAGCGCAACGCGCGGAAAGCGCACCACCCACAGCGCGTTCTCGGCCTGCGGCCCGGACGGCAGCGGCCCGATGTCCAGCCCGAGCCGGTGCGCGATGGACCCCAGCACCTCTGCCGGCGGAATGTTGACCTGCCCCAGGCTCGCCGCCACGACGATCATCGCGCCGAGCGCGACCGCCAGCACGGCGATCAGCAGCCCGCCGCGCAGCACGCCCCCCTTGGCCGCGGCGACCTGCGCCTGCTGCGCCCGCCCGCCCTTTTCCGTCGCCGGCCCGGCCGCGGGCGCGACCGTTCCCTTCGAAAGACGTCCCGGCTCCACGCCGTTCACGACCTCACCCCCCACGGCCCGGCCGGACGCGTCCGCGACCGGGCCGCCTGAAACCCCGCTCATGGCCCGTTCGGGCGTTCTCGGCCCCGAGTTCTGCAAGGCACCCGCCGGCCCCGCGCCGTCCACCGCCCGGACGGACGGCTTGGCGGCCGGCTCTCCGGTGGCGTCCGCGCCCTCCGCGGGCCCGGGCATCGTCGATGGACGCGACATCACGACTCACAGGGCCGGTAGACGGCGTCGGCCAGGGCCTTGATGGTCTTGCCGGTGCGGGTGCCGAAGGTCAGCAGCGTGCCGTCGTCGGCGTCCACGATCCGGCGGTTGCGGCCGGCCGGGGTCTGCGCGATGCCGGGCAGCTTGACCAGGCCGTCCACGCCGCCGACCGACTTCAGCCCGGCGGTCAGCACCAAGATCACATCGGGTGCGGCGTTGATCATGCCTTCGCTGGTCAGCGGCCGGAACTCGGTCAGCCCGGCGGCCGACCCGGCGTCGACGGCGCCGATCGCCTCGATCAGCGCGTCCGAGCCGGCGCCCCGCCCGCCGATCAGGTAGACCCCGGCGGTGCCGCGCAGGTACAAGAACGCCACCCGCAGCGGCTCACCGCCGGACGGGGCCTGCTTTCTGGCCGACTCGATCTCCTCATCGACCCGCTTTTTGAGCTTCTGGCCGGCCTCCGGGACGCCCAGCGCGGCGGCGACCTCGGTGATGTGCTCGCCGACGGCCGGCAGGGTCTGCTCGTCGCCGATCAGGACGACCGGGATGCCCGAGGCGCGCAGCTGGTCCAGGACCTCGGCCGGCCCGATCCCGGCGTCGGTGAGCACCACGGTGGGGTTCAGCCGCAAGATGGCCTCGGCCGACAGGTCGTGCCCGTTGACGGTCACCAGCGGCAGGTCGCGGGCGGCGGCGAAGGTGGTGGAGGCGTCCCGGCCGACCAGCCGGTCCCCCAGGCCCAGGCTGAAGACGATCTCGGCGATCGAGCCGTACATGTTGACCGCCAGGATGCGGTCGGCGCTGCGCACGGTGACCTTGCGGCCGTCGGCGGACTTCACCGTGACCGGCAGCTTGGGAGTGGGCGCAGGCTCGATCGGGTCCGGCTCGTAGGAGACCTTCATCGACGACGGCCCGCACCCGGCCGCCGGGTCCTGGCCGCCGCCGGCGGCGGGCGCGGTGCCCGCCGCGCATCCGCTCAGCCCCAGCCCGGCCAGCAGGGCGAGTGCCACGACGGCGCGCGCTCTCCTTCGGCCGCCGCTCCCGCGCAGCGGCCCACGGCTCACCGGTCGCCCCCGGCGCCGCCGTCCGCCGGAGCGGCCGCCGCGGCGCGAGAGCGACGACGGATCAGCAGCGCCCCGCCCGCGACCGCGATGACGGCGACGGCCGCCGCGCCGCCCGCGATCAGCGGCACCGGCAGGCCGCCCTCGTCGAAGGCGATGGGGATGCGCACGTCCTGGGTGCGGTCGCCGCTGCGGGTGTGGTCGGCGCGGGTGGCCACCACGCACTTGGTCTTGGTGCAGTCCACCTCGTCGGAGATCTTGGGCGATACGTTGATGGTGACCTCGAACGAGCCGCCCGGCCCGTACGGGACGACCAGGCTCTTGCCGTAGGGCGGCGGGTTGGACGACACCCACACCGAGCCGCCGGTGCTGCCGGAGGTGTCGGCGCCGCCGCCGCACGGCGAGGGGGCCTTGTCGGGGCCGTTGTCCTTGCAGAAGGCCACGTAGATGCCCTTGTTCGGGTCATACCCCCGGCCGGTCACGGTGATCTTCTCGCCGTCGGGGGACAGGCCGGCGGCCTTGGAGACCGTGAGGGTCTGCCCCTGGGGCCCGGTGACCGAGGAGCCGTCGGCGTTGGCGAGTGGCGCTGTCCATACACTCAGGCCCAAGACGCCTACTGTGATGGAGGTCGCGAACGTTTTCATTGTCCATCCAGCCGTCGTAGCGTTTGATGTCGCGTGTCCTCTTTACGTTGGATGGACCAATACCTTAGCTTAGGCATGCCTAATCTGATTTAGGTGAGGCTTACCTAAGGAGGATCGTCATGGGCCGGCTCCAGCGTGCCCTCGCCGCGGCCACGATGGTGGCCGTCACGGGCACGGGCCTGCTCGCCCTGGCCGAGCCCGCCGCCGCAGCCTCCCTGCGCGTTTCCCCATCAACGGGGCTCGACCCCAACGGACAGACCATATCGGTCTCAGGTTCGGGGTTCGATCCCAACCGCAACAACAAGTTCGGCGTGTACGTGGTGTTCGGCCCCCGCCGGGCCGACTACTACACCAACTCCGGCAACTACGGGGCCGCGCTGTGGGTGCACCCGGGCGGTGCGGGCAGCGGCCAGGCCCGCATGAGCCCGTCTGGAACGTTCTCAGTCAGCCTGACGGTGAAGGCCCGCTACACCGACAGCAGCGGCCGTGCCGTGGACTGCACCCGCACCCGCTGCTACGTGATGACCTTCGCCGCCCACGGGGTGCCCGACCGCAGCCAGGACACCCTCATCCCGGTGTCCTTCAAGGGCTCGGACTCCCCGAACCCGGGAGGCTCCGACCCGGACAACCCCGGCTCCGGCGGCTCGGGTTCCGGCGGCTCCACCGGGCCGGGCGGCGGGTCGAGCGCCTCCCCTTCCACCGGCGCCCTGACCGGTTCCAGCGCCTCCCCCCTGCCGTCCCCGGGCATGGCGGCGCCGGCGGCGGGGGCCGCCGGAGCGGCCACGCCGCTGGCCGTCCAGCCGTTCCGGCAGACCGCCTCCGGACCGCCCGCCCAATCCCCCTGGCCGTTCTGGCTGACGACCGCCGTGCTGGTGGCAGCCGGGCTCACCGCCCGGCGGCTCATCATCCGGCGCAGGCTCCGCCGGACCTGACCCTCCGGCCGACCCCGGCGGACCGGTGAGCCCACCGCGGGCGGCACGGCCCCGCCGCTCCCGCTCTCCCGGCCCGCCGACGCCACGACCGGCCGTCCGCCCGGCAGCGGCCCCGCATACCCCCGACTCCGGCATGACCGCATGCCGGTACCCCCCGTTAAGGAGAACCACATGAAGTTCAACCTCCGGCGGCTCACCCGCGCCACCGCCGTCGTGGCCGGCGCCGGGTTGCTCGGGCTCAGCCTGGCGGCCACCCCCGCCGCCGCGGCCGGCCCCTCGATCACCGTCACCCCGACCAGCGAGCTGAACCCCGACGGCCAGGACATCCGCGTCGTCGGCTCGGGCTTCGACCCCAACGCCAACAACGGCTTCGGCATCTACGTGTCCTTCGGCCCCAAGAACGGCGACCAGTGGTACCTGAACGCCAACGCCTTCCAGGCCACCAAGTGGGTGCACAAGAACGCCTCCGGCAGCCCCAGCCAGGCCAAGATGAACGCCGACGGCACCTTCGACATCACCCTCACGGGCATCAAGGCCCGCTACACCGACGGTGACGGCAACCAGGTCGACTGCCTGGTCACCCAGTGCTACATCCTCACCTTCGCCGCGCACGGCCTGCCCGACCGCAGCCAGGACACCGCCATCCCGGTGACGTTCGTCGGCGGCGACAACCCCGGTGGCGGCGACGACAACGGCGGCGGGCAGCCCCCGGCCGGCGACAGCAAGGACCAGGTGATCATCGCCAACGTCACCCGGACCGGCGCGCTGACCCTGTCGGTGGCCGGCACCGAGGTGACCCTCAGCGACGCCGCCCCCGGCGGCAACGCCACCGGCCGGCTCAACAAGGCCACCGTCACCGACGCCCGCGGCACCGACGCCGGCTGGAGCCTGGTCGGCCAGATGAGCGACCTGGCCTCCGCCGAGGGGGACATCATTCCCGCCGCCAACATGGGCTGGACCCCCACCGCCTCGGTGGTGAACGACGGCTCCAACGCCACGGTCACCCCGGGGCCGGCCGTCCGGGGCCTGGACGTGGCCCGTACCCTGGCCTCCTCGGAGGGCGGCAGCAGCGGCGGCGTCTTCGAGGCCGGCGCGGCGCTCGACCTGCTCATCCCGGCCGGTGTGGCCACCGGCACCTACACCGGCACCCTCACCCTGACCCTGTCCTGAAACCCCCGGCCGTGGCGCCGTCCCGGACGCCCGGGACGGCGCCACCCGGCATCTTCGGCGGAGCCCGCACATGACCAAAACGGCCGCCCTGACAGCCGGCCTCGCCTTGACGGCGTTCCTCGCCGCCGCCTCCCCGGCCGCATCGGCCGCCGCCCCCGCCGAGGTCTCCGCCGCCGTCCCGACGGCGGGCCGCCCGGGCACGGCCCCCGACCCCCGGGCCGGTGGGATGACCTGGGCGGTGCGTCCCGTCGGTCCCAAAGGCCCCAGCGGACGCGACTACTTCGTCTACAACGCCTCGCCCGGACAGACGATCAAGGACGAGGTGGCCATCTCCAATCTCAGCGACCGGACGCTGACGTTCCGGGTCTACGCCACCGACGCCTTCAACACCGCCGACGGCTCCTTCGCCCTGCTGACCGCCGACCGGCAGCCGACCGACGTGGGCACGTGGGTCAAGTTCGACCGGGGCGTCCAGCGCGTCAAGGCCGGCAGGACCGTCCGGGTGCCGTTCACGCTCACCGTGCCCCACCAGGCCACCCCCGGCGACCACGGCGGAGGCGTCATCGCCTCGATCACCCAGCAGGAGACCGACGCCAAAGGCCGGCTCGTCAACGTCGACCGGCGCGTGGCGGCCCGCATCTACCTGCGCGTCAAAGGCCCCATCACGCCTTCGCTGCAGATCTCCGACCTGCGCGCCGAGTACTCCGCCCCGCCCGTGGGCAGCGGCCGGATGAAGGTCACCTACACGGTCCGCAACACCGGCAACATCCGGGTGACCGCCCTGGCCAGGATCCGCGCCCAGGGTCCCTTCGGGCTGCCGCTGGGCGAGCAGGCCGCGCGCAAAGTTCCCGAGCTGCTGCCCGGCAACAGCTACACCTTCAGCGAGGAGCTCGACGGCATCCTCCCCGCCGGACGGCTGACCTCCTCGATCCGGCTGTCGCCCACCGACGCCCAAAGCGGCGCCCCGCTGGCCGCCCGACCCATCATCCGCAAGTCCTCGATCTGGAACATCCCATGGCTCCCGCTCACCGCCGTCCTGCTGCTCCTCGCCGCCGTCCTGTACGCCCGGCGCCGCCGCTCCGGGTACGCCCGGTGAAGTCCCTCCTGCGCAGGGCCCGGCGCGCCGGAGCGCTGGCCGCCGTGGCGCTGCTGGCCCTGCCGGCCGCCCCGGCCCACGCCGAGCCGGCCATCCGCCTGGACCGCACCACGGTCAAGGTGGGCCAGACGCTGACCGTCCGCCTCGTCGGCTGGCCGGCCGGCAACGTGCTGGTCGAGCTGTGCGGCAACGAGGGCCTGCGCGGCACGGTGGACTGCGCCGTGGCCTCCTCGGCCAGCACCTACGTCCAGGAGGGCAGGACCGCCACGGTCATGCTCAGCGTCGGCAAGCCCCCGATCGGCTGCCCGTGCGTGGTCTCCGTCCGCCCGGTCTCCGGCGGCACCGCCCGCACCGTCCCCATCAAGGTGAGCGGGGTGCCGACCCTGTCGGAGGCGGAACGCCGCACCGCCACCGCCGCCGGCTCCTCCCGCAAGCTCACCGCCACCAAGGTCACCGTCACCGGCGGCGGCCCGGGCGAGGCGTGGTTCGGCGGCACCGCCCACCGCACCCTGCGCGTCACCCTCCGCAACGAGGGCACCGCCACCCTCACCGACCCGCCGCTGTCGCTGACCGTGGGACGCGGCCCCGAGCCCACCGAGCCCATCACCGCCCCGGCCCTGGGCACGCTGGCCCCCGGCCAGGAGCGCACCTACGCCATTCCCTTCTCGGTGGGCGCCCCGGCCTTCGGCCGCTACACCGTCCGCGGCGAGATCACCGGCCTGGACGAGCCCATCTCCTTCACCGCGCACACCTCCTCCTACCCGTGGGCGCTGCCCGTCCTGGCTGCCCTCGTCCTCCCGCTGACCGGCCTGACCGCCCGCCGCGGCAAGCACGCGCTCCGCCGTCCACCGGCCGCCCTCACCGCCACCGGCCTGCCGCCCCGCACGATGAACCAGGCCGTGGCCGCCAACGTCGCCTGGTGGAGCCAGACCCGCAACCTGTCCCCCGAGCAGGTGGCCTCCTCCCTCGGCTCCCTGACCGGCCGCCCCCGCACCCCGGCCGACCTGGACCCGGCCAACCCCTCCTGCTCCCTGGACGCCGACGACCTGCTGGCCTTGAGCCGCATCCTCGACGTCCCCCTCCCGGCCCTGCTGTTCACCACCTCGGCCCCCGACCTGCCCGGCGATGCGTCCGCACCGGCGGCCGCTTCCGAGCAGACGCAGCGACTCCCGAAAGTTCAAAAGGACCAACCCGTACAGCAGCCGGAAAAGACCTCCCCGTGACCGCGCACCCCACCCGTGAACGGTCACTCGACCCTGAGCAGGCCCCGCCACCTCACCGAGCCCTCAGCCCGTAAACCGACAGGCTCTCAGGGAGACCACATAACCCTCGAACCCAAAAACATCCGCACGCCGGCCCACACGCTGCACCAGCACAGCCCGGGCCGGCGTTCCATTCGGTCATCGCCCCCGAACCGTGAATCACCAACCGGCGGCACCAACCCAACACACAAAAACCAGCTTCAGAAAATACCTGCCGACGTAAGGCGTCCACCTTCGCCGAATCTTCACCGACCCACCCAACACCACAAGCTCAGGGCAGCGCACCGTTTTCCCGCCGAACGACGCATCCCCACCCCGGCGGGAAATCCGGCGAGCGCATCACCGAGACGGCCCGAACATCCCACCCCAAACCGCCGGAAGCCGCTTCGCTCCCCGCCCCCCTGACGCGGCAAGCAGAACGCGCCTTCCCCCAGCCGGCCACAGGCAACGTGATCAGCCCCGACCCACGCCCCGGCCGCCCCGCACCACCGCTCCCGCCCCCGCACGCCCCTACCGGCCACCCGCTCCCCCAGAGGTCAGCCCTCTCCATGAAGGGTTATCCACATCCCCCAGACCCCTGGTCATGGCTTTCTTCTCGCGAGACAGTGGGAAGAGCTTCCAAACCTTCGAGCCACCCACCACGACCAGGCGCGACGCATAACCTGAGACCGCCACCCCCATCTTCAAAAGGAGGCACAACGAGACCCACCGTCAAGCCCCATCCCAACCAGCACTAACGAGCAGCCCGCAAACAACCGCCCCCGCCAAAGCGAATCACCCCACCAGCCGCACAAGACAACAGGGATCTCCACAGCCCACCAGGCAACAGAGATCCCCAACGCTCCAAGCCCCGGCTCTTCACAACGACAAGGGAGACCCAAACCCGGCGACAGCAGCCCCCCGAAGATCACCAACAAAGATCAGAAAGGAGCCCGCATCAAACAGCTCTTCATCCGGCACAAAACCCCCGCCCGCGGCACCTTCCACATCAAGGGGGGAGAACAGAACCCCGACGGACCGGGGGCGTGGGGGCGAAGCCCCCACACGCGGGGGGTCCGGGGGGTCGTCCCCCCGGGCCAACACGACGAAGAGCCAGCGGGGAAGGCGGTACCACCGCCGACCACACTGGCCCTACGCTCGAAGTGGGCGAGGAGGGATTTGAACCCTCACGTCCTCGCGGACACACGGACCTGAACCGTGCGCGTCTGCCGTTCCGCCACCCGCCCGGGGTTGCTCGAAAAGATTAGCACGGTCCGGGCACTGGTTCGCCACACGGATACTTCCTGCGAACCGGAGCACGGATACGATCGTCTACCAGTGGAGAAAGGAGGTGCCCGTGGGTGTCCTACAGCGCTTCGAGCGACGTCTTGAGGGCATGGTGGAGGGTGCCTTCGCTCGTGCGTTCAAGTCGGAGCTGCAGCCGGTCGAGGTGGCCAGCGCCGTACAGCGGGAGATGGACGAGCGCGCCGCCATCGTGGCGGCCGGGCGCACACTGGTGCCCAACGACTTCGTCGTCGAGATTTCGCAGGCCGACAGCCAGCGGCTGGCGGTCTACGCCGACAGCCTGAGCCAGGAGCTGGCCAACCTGGCCCGGGAGTACGCCAAGGAGCAGGGCTACTCCTTCGTAGGACCGGTGCAGGTGCGGTTCGAAAGCGCCGGCGATCTGGCCACCGGGCTGTTCCGGATCCGCTCGGGGGTGGTTCGGGGGGCCATCGTCGAGGGCGGCGAGATCCGCAAGCCGGCCAGCGACATCCCGCAGGGGCGCACTGGCGGGTTCCCCGGCCGGCCGCGGCTGCTGGTCACCACCGCGCAGGACGTCGGGCCCAGCACCCAGCAGACCTATGAGATCACCACGCCGGTGACGTTGCTCGGCCGCGGCACCGACTGCGATCTTCGCCTGGTCGACCCGGGGGTCTCACGTCATCACGCCGAGATTCGCGTAGAGGGTCCCGAAGTCGTCCTGGTGGATCTAGGGTCGACGAACGGCTCTTTCGTGAACGGCAATCCCATCCGGCGGGTGACTCTCGTCGACGGGGCACGGGTCACGATGGGCCGGACCACTCTCGTGTTCCGCCGCGATAGGGAGTAGCCCCCACTCCGATGTCCGAATTCACCCTCACGTTGATCAAGCTGGCGTTCCTCGCGGTGCTGTGGCTGTTCGTCATCGCGGCCGTCGGCGTGATCCGGGCCGACATGTTCGGCTCCTCCAAGGCCGCGGCCCGGGCGGCGGGTCGTGCCCGGGCTCCCCGGCGCACGGCCCGTCCGCGGCAGCGCCCGGAGGGATCCCGGCGGCCCCCCCAGCCGGCCGGGCCGCGCCGGCTTGTGGTGACCCAGGGCGACCGGGCCGGCCTGACCATGGAGCTGTCGCCCGGTGTGCCCATCACCATCGGTCGCGCCAATGACGCCACGATCGTGGTCGCCGACGACTACGCTTCGAGCCGGCACGCCCGGCTTTACGCGCAGAACGGTCAGTGGATCGTGGAAGATCTCGGCTCGACCAACGGGACCTACCTCGGTCGTAACAGGGTGAATCAGCCCACGCCCGTCCCCCCCGGAGTTCCGATCCGTATCGGACAGACCGTCATCGAGTTGCGCCCATGACCATAGGAATCCGATACGCCGCACGCTCCGACGTCGGCATGCTGCGCGAGGGCAATGAGGACTCGGCGTACGCGGGCGCACACCTGCTCGCGGTCGCCGACGGCATGGGGGGGCATGTCGGCGGTGAGATCGCCAGCGCCGCCGCCATCGGCGAGCTGCGCAAGCTCGACACCGACCTGCCGGCCAGTGAGCTGCTGGGCGCGCTGGAGCACACCGTCAAGGCCGCCAACGACAAGCTGCACCGCATCGTAGAGTCCGACCCCGCGCTGCAGGGCATGGGCACCACGCTGACGGCGATGCTGTGGTCGGGCACCCAGGTCGCCTTGGTGCACATCGGCGACTCGCGCGCCTATCTGCTGCGCGACGGCAGCCTCTTCCAGATCACCCACGACCACACGCTGGTGCAGTCGCTGGTGGACGAGGGCCGCATCAGCCCGGACGAGGCCGCCTCCCACCCGCAGCGCTCGCTGCTGCTGCGGGCGCTGGACGGCCGCGGCGAGGTCGATCCGGATCTGTCGCTGCGCGAGGCCAAGGTCGGCGACCGCTATCTGCTGTGTTCGGACGGGCTGTCGGGAGTGGTCACCGCGGAGACCATCTTCCAGGTGCTGTCGGAGTACCAGGACCCCGAGCAGGCGGTGCACCAGCTCATCGACCTGGCCAACCGGGGCGGCGGCCCGGACAACATCACCTGCGTGGTCGCCGATGTGATCGAACTGCCGCCGGGCGCGCCGCCGCCGAACCAGAGCCCGCAGGCGGTCGGCGCCGCGGCCAACGTCCAGCACAGCGAGCTGGCCGAGCTGGCCGGCGGCTCGCCACCGCCGCCGGCGCCGCCGTCTTCGGACACCCCGGCGGGCCGCGCCGCCCAGCTGCGCGACACCAGGCCGCAACCGCCGGTGGCGGTGGAGGAGATGCCGCCGCCGCAGGCCGCTCCGGCGCCCAGACGCGAGCCGCAGCCGATGGGACGCCCGCCGGAGCCGATGCCGATGGCCCCGCCGCGGGCGCCGCGCCGCCGCTGGACCTGGCTGATCGTGATGGTCAGCGTGTTCGTGGTCCTGGTGGGCGGGGGCGCGGCCTTCGCCGTGTACTCGATGCGCAACGACGGCTTCTACGCCCAGGCCGAAAACGGCATGGTGGTGGTCTACAAGGGGTCGCCCAACAGCCTGCTGGGGCTGAAGCTGAACAGCAAGGCCCCGGCGCACCAGCAGCCCAACCCGCCGATCCGGGTGGAGGACCTGCCGGAGGCGCTGCAGTCGAACCTCAAGAGCCCCGGATACGTCGATCTCAGCGGCGCCGACGGCTGGAAGAAGCTGGCCAGCCAGGTGTGCAAGTACTCGCTGGAGTCCGTCGGGGACCGGATCGCGGTGATGCGGGGCAGCCGCCAGGACGGCTGCAAGCCGACCCGGATCAAGGAGTCTCAGGTCAGGCTGGCCGAACTGCCGGCCTCCGACCGCAAGGCGGTGCAGGACGGGACGCTGGAGTTCGGCGACCGGCAGGCCGCCCTGGCCAAGCTGGAGGAGCTGGACGGGCGCGGCAGGGCTTGTAGTGACGACGCCGCCGGCAGCGGCATCGACGACTGCCCCGGCGGCAACAACGCCAGTGACGGAGTGAGGCGGCCGTAGATGAGCTCAGCCCCCGAGCAGCTCCCCGACCAGGTACCCGTGCAGCATCAGCCGCGCAAGGCCGCCTGCCTGGCGCTGCTGATCTTCGCGATGGTCATGACCTTGGCGGCGTTCGCCGAGGTCGGCCTGGCCCGGGACGGCCGGATCCCCGCCGGCCTGGTCGGCTATGGCGGCGGTCTGGCGGTGCTGGCCGGGGCGGCCTACTACATCCAGGCCCGCTTCGCCCCGTACGCCGACCCGCTGCTGCTGCCGCTGGCGGTGGCGCTGAACGGGCTCGGCCTGGCGATGATCTACCGGCTGGACCTGTCCACCAGCAAGGACGTCCAGGACGCCATCCGGGACGGCAAGAAGGTGGTCACCTCGGGTCTGGCCTCCGCCGGCACCCAGCTGCAGTGGACCTTCGTGGCCATCCTGCTGTTCGCGCTGACAGTGCTGTTTTTGAAGGACTCCAAGATCCTGCAGCGCTACATGTACACGCTGGGGGCCTGCGCGATCGTCCTGCTGCTGCTGCCGATCGTGCCCGGGCTGGGCGCGGAGATCAACGGCGCCCGGGTGTGGATCTTCATCGGCCCGTTCTCGGTGCAGCCGGGCGAGTTCGCCAAGCTGCTGCTGGTGGTCTTCTTCGCCGGGTACCTGGTCAACAAGCGGCAGGCGCTGTCGCTGGTGGGCAAGAAGATCGGCCCGCTGTCGCTGCCGCGCGCCCGGGACCTGGGCCCGATCATGGTGATCTGGCTGTTCGGGCTGGGCGTGCTGTTCATCCAGAAGGACCTGGGCACCGCGCTGCTGTACTTCGGGCTGTTCGTGTCGATGCTCTACATCGCCACGCAGCGGCTGTCGTGGGTGCTGATCGGCGTGGGCATGCTGGCGCTGGGCGTGCTGGTGGCCACCCAGCTTCCGTTCCTGGGCCACGTCAACCAGCGGCTGAGCATCTGGCAGAACCCCGACCCCTACTTCGACGGCGGCTGCCTGGTGGGCGACAAGGTCGTCTCGGTGGCGCCGGGCACCGAGCCCTACATCCAGGCCGGCAACACCATCGGCTCCGGGCTGACCGCCTGCATCCGGATGGGCGGCGAGTACGCCGACAGCGCCCAGCTGATGAAGGGCCTGTTCGCGCTGGGCGAGGGCGGTGTGCTGGGCAAGGGCCTGGGCCAGGGCGAGCCGTGGCGCACCCCGCTGGCCTTCAGCGACTTCATCTTCGACTCCATGGGCGAGGAGCTCGGCCTGACCGGGCTCATGGTGATCTTGCTGTTGTACGCGTTGATCGTGCAACGGGGCATGAAGACCGCCATCGCGGCCCGTGATCCCTTCCTCAAGCTCTTCGCCGGGGGCGTCTCGTTCGTCCTGGCGCTGCAGGTGTTCGTCATCGTCGGAGGCGTCACTCGCCTCATTCCGCTCACCGGTCTGACGACGCCCTTCCTGGCGCAGGGCGGCTCGTCCCTGATGGCCAACTGGATCCTGATCGGCATCCTGGTGCGGATGAGCCACCAGGCGCGCCAGCCCGCCCCGCAGGCCATCCAGGACGAGGGCCTCACCCAGGTGGTGAGCATCCGATGACCGACGGAGCGCTGCCGGCGATCGGGGGTTCGCGAGCATGAACATGGACAAGCCGCTGCGGCAGGTCACGGTCTTCGCCCTGCTGCTGATCGGCGCCCTGATGGTGCAGGTCAACTACATCCAGGGCAGCCAGGCCGAGAAGCTGCAGACCCACCCGCTCAACAACCGGCAGTACCTGGACGTCTTCAAGCGCCCGCGCGGCAAGATCCTGGCCGGGGGCGAGGTGCTGGTCTCCTCCTCCAAGCGGGAGGACAGCGAGAACTACGCCCGCACCTACAAGGACGGCGAGGTCTTCGCGCCGATCACCGGCTACTTCAACGGGGGCGCCAAGGGGATCGAGCGCGCCTACCACTCGCTGCTGGACGGCCGGGACAAGCGCATCACCAACCAGCGCTGGTTCGACCAGTTCATCGGCCGGCCGGCGATCGGCGCCGACGTGGAGACCACGATCATCCCCGACGCCCAGCGCGAGGCCTACCGGCAGCTCAGCCGGGCCAACCCGAACCTGCGCGGCGCGATCGTGGTGATGGACGTCAAGACCGGGGCGATCGTGGTCATGGCCAGCTACCCCTCCTACGACCCCAACGAGGTCGCCCCGCAGACCGGGCTCAAGGGCGCCGAGCGGCTGAACGAGCTGGACGGCAAGCCCAACAAGGACGGCCAGGTCAACGAGCGCAACCGGCGGCTCAAGCCGCTGATCAACAACGCGATGGAGGACACCTTCTCCCCGGGGTCGTCCTTCAAGACGCTGATCGCCGCCGGCGCGCTGGAGCAGGGCCTGAACAAAAGCAGCACCGTGCCCGCGCCGTCGGCCTACACGCTGCCCGGCACCAGGACCCAGATGCCCAACAGCCACGAGGGCGGCGCCTGCGGCGGCTCCGGCCAGGCCCCGCTGATCCTCACCTTCGCCGAGTCCTGCAACACCACCTACGCGATCCTCGGCGTGGAGCGGCTGCGCACCGACGGGGTGCTGAAGCTGGCCGAGGAGTTCGGGTTCAGCAAGAAGATCCCGGTCGAGCCGGACATGCCGACCGTGGAGAGCTCCTTCCCCGACGCCGGTGACGACAAGACCGCGCTGGCCTCCATCGGGCAGGGCGACAACCGCGCCACCCCGCTGCACATGGCGATGATCGCGGCGGCCGCGGCCAACGGCGGCAAGATCATGAAGCCGTACCTGGTGCAGCGGGTGCGGGCCGCCGACCAGAGCGTCATCGAGGAGGCCGAGCCGGAGGTGTACGCCCGGCCGATCTCCAAGGACACCGCCGACCAGCTGGCCGACATGATGCGCGAGGTGACCCGCACCGGCACCGCCCAGGGCCTGGGCGATGTGGCCGGCAAGACCGGCACGGCCGACATCGACGGCGTCGAGTACAACAACCGCTGGTTCGTCGGCTTCGCCCCGGCGCAGGAACCGCGGTACGCCTTCGCGGTGTTCACCCAGGGCCTCGGCTCCGGCGGGCAGGCCGCCGGGCCGATCGCGGTCAGCGTCATGCGGGAGGTTCTCCGCAAGTGACCACGGCCGACCTCGTCCTGGACTCCCGGTACCGGCTGCTGCGGCGGCTGGCCACCGGAGGCATGGGCGAGGTCTGGGAGGCCAGCGACGAGCTGCTCAGCCGTCCCGTCGCGGTCAAGCTGCTGCGCCAGGAACATGTGGGCAACGAGCAGGCGCGGGCCCGGTTCCGCGCCGAGGCCCGCTATGCGGCGGCCCTCCAGCACAGCGGCATCGCCCAGGTCTACGACTACGGCGAGCACGACGACCTGGCCTACCTGGTGATGGAGCTGGTGTCGGGGGAGTCGCTGTCGCGGATCCTGGCCCGCCAGGGCGCGCTGGGGGTGGAGACCACCCTGGACGTGGTGGCCCAGGCGGCCCGGGCGCTGCAGGTGGCCCACAGCGCCGGGATCATCCACCGCGACGTCAAGCCCGGCAACCTGATGATGACCCCGAGCGGGGTCGTGAAGATCACCGACTTCGGCATCGCCCGCGGCCTCAACGTCGCCACCCTCACCCAGACCGGCATGGTGATGGGCACCGCTCACTACGTCTCTCCCGAGCAGGCCTCGGGCCAGCCCATCACCTTCGCCACCGACCTGTACTCCCTGGGGGTGGTGGCGTACGAATGCCTGACCGGGCGGCCGCCCTTCGACGCCGAGCAGCCGGTCGCCATCGCCCTCAAGCATGTGCGGGAGGCGCCTCCGGAGCTGCCGGAGGAGATCCCGGAGGCGGTGCGGACGCTGGTGCGCGTCCTGCTGGCCAAGAATCCGGAGGACCGGCCGCCCAGCGCCCAGGCCGTGGCGGACGAGGCGTTCCGGATCCACGATGCGCTGCAGGCCGGCGAGCCGGTGGAAAGCTCGTTTCGCGACCTGCTCGCGGGCTCCGGCGCGTCCTTGCCCGCCCATCGCTTCGGCGACCCGTTCGATGACGCGTTCGACGACGGCTACGGCGACGTCCGTGACGGAACGTCCGAAGTGGCGCGCACCCGCCTGCTGGACGAAGCGGCCGGCATGGAACCGGCCACCGTCCGGGGATCCGCCGTGGACGCGCTGCGGCCGAGCGGCGGCCTGGCCACGTGGTCGGAGTTGGAGGACGGGGAGACGGCGGATACCCTCACGGGAGTGCACCCGGCGGGCTTCTCCGCCGCCGCGGGATCCCGGGTCGCGTTCGCGGGCACGAAGGTGAGGGTGCAACGGCGCACCGTGGTGGCGATCGCCTCGGTGACCGCCGGGGTGCTGGCGCTCGGCGCGGTGGCCGCCGGATCGCTGTCACGGGGCCCGTCGGCCGGCATCGAGGAGACCAGGGATCGTGTTCCATCGGTGGTCCCCGAGCCGTCCTCACTGGTTCCCAGCCGGGTACCATCGCCAACGGGCACGCCGAGCCTGCCCGCCTGGCCCGGTCCCAGACCTCCAGGCAACAACTTCACCGCGTCAACGACTCCGACGCCCAGCGCGTCCTCTACGGGGAGGCCCAGGCCTTCTCCGACAACAGGCAGTCCAACCCCCCAAGGCCCGTCGCCGACCCCTTCGGAGAGTGGCAACTCACCCGATCCATCACCACCGGTGGAGCCGCCACCGGAACCGGAGCCGGAGCCGGAGGAGCCGACGACGGGTGACGGGCTAGGTTCGGAGTAGGCGTAGACGTACGAGGGAAAGTGCATTCGACATGACTCAGCCTCGGCTACTCGGTGGCCGCTACCAGCTCGAGACAGTGGTCGGGCGTGGCGGCATGGCCGAGGTCTACCGTGCCAAGGACCTGCGGCTGGACCGGGTCGTCGCGGTCAAGACCCTCCGTTCCGACCTGGCTCGCGACCCGGTCTTCCAGGCCCGTTTCAGCCGGGAGGCGCAGTCGGCGGCCTCGCTGAACCACCCTTCGGTGATCGCGGTCTACGACACCGGCGAAGACCAGGTGGGCGATACCTCCATCCCCTACATCGTGATGGAGTACGTCGAGGGGAACACCCTGCGCGACCTGCTCCGCGAGGGCGGGCGGCTGGTCCCCGAACGGGCGCTGGAGATCACCGACGGCATCCTGCGGGCTTTGGACTACAGCCATCGCGGCGGGATCATCCACCGGGACATCAAACCGGCCAACGTGATGCTCACCCGCAATCACGAGGTCAAGGTGATGGACTTCGGCATCGCCCGGGCGATGGCCGACTCGGCCGCCACCATGACGCAGACCGCGCAGGTCATCGGTACCGCCCAGTACCTGTCGCCGGAGCAGGCCCGCGGCGAGCGGGTGGACGCCCGCAGCGACCTGTACTCCACCGGCTGCGTGCTGTATGAGCTGCTGACCGGCCGTCCCCCGTTCACCGGGGACTCCCCCGTGGCGATCGCCTACCAGCACGTCCGGGAGGAGCCGGTCCCGCCGTCCCAGCTGGACCCGGCCATCCCGCAGTGGTGCGACAACATCGTCATGAAGGCGATGGCCAAGGACCCCAACCTCCGCTACCAGAGCGCGGCGGAGTTCCGCGCCGACATCCAGCGGGCCCTGCAGGGCATGCCGGTGTCGGCGCCCGCGGCGTCCACCATGGTGATGGGCGGGGCCGCCCCGCAGGGCACCCGGGTGATGAGCCCGGTCCCCGGCGGCCCGGCGGGCCCCGGCGGGGTGCCTCCGCACACCCGGATGCAGCACCCGGTGAACACCGGTTACGAGCTGCCCCCGGTGAATTATGAGGACCCCGAGCCGTCCGGCCGCAACGGCAAGAAGATAGCCATCTGGGCGCTGGTCGTGGCGCTGTTCATCGGTGGTGCCGCGCTCATCGGCTACGCCTTGTCCAGCGGCGGCGGCAAGGGCGGGGCGACCGCCAGCCCTTCGGCGTCCGTGCAGATGGTCGAGGTGCCGGATGTCCGCAACGAGCGGCGGCAGGACGCCGAGGAGGAGCTGGAGGAGGCCGGGCTGAAAGTCGGCTCGGTGGAGGAGGAGTACAGCGACACGGTCCGCCGGGGCCGTGTGATCAGCACCGATCCGGCCCCCGGGGAGAGCGTCGAGCGCGGCAGCGAGGTCTCGCTGGTGGTCTCCAAGGGCCCCGAGCCGCCCGAGCAGGTCGCGGTCCCGGACGTCACCGGCCAGCCGGCCGACGCCGCCCGGCAGGTGCTGGAGGCGAGCGGTTTCAAGGTCACCCAGCGTTCTTCGCCCTCTTCCGAGGTCCAGGAGGGCATGGTCATCCAGACCTCGCCGGCCGCCGGAACGCAGGCCCCCAAGGGCTCCACGATCACCATGATCGTCTCGTCCGGCCCGGAGAACGTCCGGGTGCCGAACGTGGTGGGCCAGACCGAGGCCGACGCGGTCAACACGCTGCGCGCGGCCGGGCTGCGGGTGCAGGTGCAGGTGGTGCCGCAGCGGTCGCCCGACCAGCAGGTGGGCACGGTCGTCCAGCAGAGCCTGGAGCCGGGGCGTGAGGTCCTGCCGGGCACCACGGTGATCATCCTGGTGGTGCAGAACCCCGATGGCGGCGATCCCGGCGACGATCATGGCCCGCCGGGCGGCGGCGGTGGCGGTGGCGGCTGATCCGCACCGCCGGAGGGCCGGTCGGCCCTGACGGCTTTCGGCGCCCCGGTCTCTTCGCTGAGGCCGGGGCGCCGCCCGTTACGGGGGTGGAGCCGGGAAACGAAGGAGGGCCTCCGCCACTCGGGGGCAATGGCGGAGGCCCTCATCGAGTGATTCGCCTCTCACGGGCCGGTCGTTACAGACATCGGCCGATTTTTTTGAAAAATCCTCGCAATGCCTGGCGGACGCGCCCCTCAGGGCACGAAAGCGCAGGTGGCGAGCCAGTTGGCCAGCAGGCGGTGGCCGCATTCGGACAGCACGGACTCCGGGTGGAACTGCACGCCCTCGATGGGGCGGTCGCGGTGGCGCAGTCCCATGACCACCCCGTCGGGGGTGCGTGCGGTGACCTTCAGGGCGCGGGGGACGGAGGCCGGGTCCACCGCCAGCGAGTGGTAGCGGGTGGCCTGGAACGGGCTCGGCAGGCCCGCCAGGACCCCTTCGCCGTCGTGCTCGATGGGGCTGGTGTAGCCGTGGACGAGTTCGGGCGCCCGATGGACCGCGGCCCCGTAGACATGGCCGATGATCTGGTGCCCCAGGCAGACCCCCAGCAGCGGCAGGCGCCGCCGCTCGGCGTCCTTCACCAGTTCCAGGCAGACGCCGGTGTCGGCGGGATGGCCGGGGCCGGGGCTCAGCAGCACGCCGTGCACGCCGGCGGCGTCGTCCACCGTCACATCCGAGCGGTCCTTGACCACGCAGTCGGCGCCCAGTTCCAGCAGGTACTGGACGATGTTGAACACGAAGCTGTCGTGATTGTCCACGACCAGCACGCGGGGGCCGTCAGCGCTCATCGGCCGTCCGGGCCGGGGCCGGGCCGGGAGTGCCGACGGAGCCGCCTTCGACGGTGTTCTCATCGAAGCGGACCTTCGACTCGGCCCAGGGGAAGACGACGTACCACAGCAGCAGCACGGCCACCGCCACCAGCCCCGCGGCGATCAGTGCGCGGACCGGTCCCCGCCCCGGCAGGTGCCGCCAGATCCATCCGTACACGGGACCTCCTATCCCGATGGGAGGTTACCGCCCGGCCGGGGCCGCGACCCGGCGGGAACGCTGCTCGGCCAGTTCCCCGAAGACGATGAGGCGCTTGGCGTCGGAGTACTTGGGATGGCACGTGGTGAGAGTGATCAGCGATTTGGTGGGCTTGCGGCCGGGGTGGAACGGCACGGGCGCGGTCACCTCGACGGCGGTGGGCTTGACGATGCGGTGGCCGGTGACCTTGTAGACGTACTGCTTGCGGCGGGTGTCGATGAGGATGCGGTCGCCGCGGCGCAGCTGGTCGATGCGGTTGAAGGGGGCCGAGTAGGTGGTGCGGTGGCCGGAGACCACGAAGTTGCCGATCTGGCCGGGCATCGCGCTGCCCGGGTAGTGGCCGGGGCCCTTGCGCAGGTCCTCGGGTTCGACGCCCTCGACGATCACATACCGGTACTTGCTCCCCAGCCGGGGGATGCGCAGCAGTGCCAGCCCGCCGCCGAGCTTGACCTTCTCGGTGGTGATCTTCTCGTCGGGGGCGTTCCAGGACCGCAGCAGCTCCTTGTTGAGCCGGTCCTGCTGCTGGCGGGTGTACCGGTCGGTGCCCCACAGCTGGTAGGTCACGAACAGCAGCAGGATCAGCCCGGCGGTGATGCACAGCTCGCCCAGGCCGCGGATGATGACTCGCAGTGTTCCGTCCTCGACTCGTCCCGGCTAGGTCCGTACCGATTCTTTTCGCCTGCGCGGCGCACCGGCCCGCTGGAGGGGCCGGCCCGAAACGAGTGTCGAAAAAGATCCACTGTGCCGCAACCGCGCCGCGGGGCGTTCCGGCCGTGACCGGGCACATGGGCCGGCTGCGATGAGGGCGGCCTGCGCGCGTTCGCCCGCCGGGGTCTCGCCCCATCGGCCGTCAGGCCGTACGCTGCTCACCAGCGGCTACGCTATCCGACGAAACAGCCATGCGCGGACCATCGCGCCGCGTGCCGTCCGCCGTGAGGAGAACGAGCCACCGTGCCCAAGTCGAAAGTGCGCAAGAAGGCCGTCTACACCCCGCCGCAGCGGTCGCAGAAGGCCGCCGTCAGCCCGCGCTGGCTGGTGCCGACCATGCTCTTTTTGTGGCTGGCGGGGCTGGTGTGGATCGCCACCTTCTACGTGACGGCCAGCACCGCCACGGACGTGCCGCTGATGAGCGACCTGGGGAACTGGAACCTGGGGATCGGGTTCGGCTCCATCATCCTGGGCGTCATCTTGTCCACTCGCTGGCGTTGACGCCCCGGCCGGTTTCGGCGAATTCAAGGGGTTGAATCTTTACCCATCTTCGGCCCGTCCCAATCCACGAAAGTTATCCACAGGGTGTGGACACGACTTCCACACCCGTGCCGTGGAGACTTCACCGTGCCCGGGGCGCCGGGCCGCTCAGAAGGAAAGCAGCCCGGTGAGCTCGGACGTCTTGACCGCGACCAGCGCGATGAACAGGGCCAGCAGGGCGGCGACGGCCACCGCGTGAATCACGGTGCGACGCTGGTGATCGCTCCCCTGGACGCGCGGAAGGTAGGCGTACACGGCGGTCAGCAGCCCGCCGGTCAGCAGCCCGCCGATGTGCCCCTCCCAGGAGATCCCCGGCACGGTGAAGGTGATCACCAGGTTGAGCACCAGCAGGAACACGATGCCCCCGGCCGGGGCGTTCAGCCGCTTGGCGATCACGAAGAACGCGCCGAACAGGCCGAAGATCGCCCCGGAGGCGCCCACCGCGGCGCCGGTCGGGTCGACCAGGTACAGCAGCACCGAGCCGCCGAGCGCCGACAGCAGGTACAGCGAGGTGAACCGCCAGCGCCCCAGCACCTGCTCCAGCTGCGGGCCGATCACCCACAGCGCCCACATGTTGAACAGGATGTGGGTGACGCCGAAGGAGCCGCCGCCGGGCTGGGAGTGCAGGAAGGCCGCGGTGATCAGCCGGTACCACTCACCGTCGGCCACCCCGTGCATCTCGCCGTAGGGGTCGAACCGCACCCCCACCATCGCGAAGTCGTACACGATCCGCGACGAGGACAGCTGCGCCAGGTACACCAGCACGTTCAGCGCGATCAGGGTGTAGGTGACCACGGGGGTCGCCGGGATCTGACCGCCGAAGACCGTGCGCGGCCGGCGCACGGTCCGGCTGCCCTCCTGGACGCACTCCACGCACTGGTGGCCCACCGCGGCGTCGCGCATGCAGTCCGGGCAGATGTACCGGTCGCACCGCGTGCAGCGGACGTAGGTCTCCCGGCCCGGGTGGCGGTAGCAGGTCGGCGCCTCCGCGGGCGCCCCAGGGGCTTGTGCGTCCACCGCTCATGCTCCTCGCACGGGTGCGGACGTGCCGTTCACACCCTTGACTTACGACTGGCGACGCTCGATCGTCACCGATTCGATCGTAATGTCCTGCAGCGGACGGTTGCGCGGGCCAGTGGGGGCCTTGCCGATCCGGTCCACCACGTCGTGCCCGGAGATGACCTCCCCGAAGATGGTGTGCGCGCCGGTCAGGTGCGCGGTCTGCTCCACCGTCAAGGTGATGAAGAACTGCGAGCCGTTGGTGTTGGGCCCGGCGTTGGCCATCGCCAGCAGGTAGGGGCGGTCGAACTTCAGCCCCGAGTCCACCTCGTCCTCGAACCGGTAACCGGGGCCGCCGGTGCCGGTGCCCAGCGGGTCGCCGCCCTGGATCATGAACCCGTCGATCACCCGGTGGAAGATCGTCCCGTTGTAGAGCGGCGCGTTGGAGGGACGGCCGGTCCGCGGGTCGGTCCACTGCCGCGTGCCCTCCGCCAGCCCCACGAAGTTCGCCACCGTCTTGGGCGCGTGCTCGGGGAAGAGCCGCAGCGAGATCGGCCCGAAGGTGGTGTTCAGGGTCGCGATGAGCTCTTCAGCCATGAAAGGCCGCCTCCTTAACGTTCTGGGCGCCCGCCGCGGTGGGAGAGACGGGCCCTGCGGGTCGGGTCCCACCGGGCGTCCCGCCCCGTCCGGCCGGACCCCGGTTTCATGACCCGCCCGTTCCTACCCAGGGCTCGGGCCGGTATCTGCCTTACGGTGCGTGATCGCATCATCCCACAGGCGTGGTTTACCCGGCGCCCTGCGGGAAGGGTGCTGGGCGGTACCTCGCAGACAGGGAGGGTAGCGTGTCCCCTTTGATATCAGTCCGCCGCAGACCGCAGGTCGAAGTCGACGCATCCCCGCTGCGCCGGATGCAGGAGGCGGCCCGGCAGGGCGCGGTGACCGCGGCCGTCCGGCTCGGCCCGGCGATGCGGCACTCCCGCGAGTTCGCCGCCGAGCGGCTGCTGGAGGCGCGCGGCTGGAGCGCCCCCCGCCTGGAACGCGCGGCCGGCTATGTGGAGCGGGACCTGGCGCCCCGGCTGAGCGCCATGCTGGCAGACACCGCCCACCGGCTCGAACCCCCGAAACCGGCGAACCGCGCCCGTAACGCCGCTTTGGTGATGCTGGGCATGATCGCGGCGGCGGGGGCCGCCGGGGCCCTCGCATCCCGGCGCTCCGCAGCGCACACCCTGGGCGAGCGGATGCCGGAGCCGACGACGACGCCTTAGCCCATGCCGCCACGGCTCCGCTGAACCTCTCAACACGACCTTCCCACTGGTGAGGACGGGGGCCTCGGGGTCAAAGAGGTGCTGTGACCTGCAACGTCATGGCCTCGGACACCGCCTGGGCTCCCGTCCCCGATGCCCCGGGGCCAGGTGTTGAACGGCACGACCGCCCGGCGGCGCGCCCTTCCGCCACGCCATCTCCGCGGATTAAGGCGAGCAGCCCGGACAACGGCACGGCACGGGACACCGCTGAAGTCCCCGTCCCCGACGCGCCGACAAGGTTCACCGGCCGGGCCGCCCCTCTGACCGGTGAAGCCCGCACGGGGAAGACCCTCACGCCCGCCGGCGGGCCTTCGGCATCGCGTCACTGCCCTCCTCAACCGGCGGAAGCGGCACACCGGCGTGCCCCTGCCGCGGTGAGAACCCCCGTGGCGGGCGGCCACTGAGAGTTTTGGCATCCGGAAGCTCCGGATTTGTCAATGGGGGTACTTTCCTGCGAGGGTTTACCAGCGGGTAGCGTGTGCCGCATGTCGCTGAAACACGTTCTGGTCTCGGGGGTCCGCCGTTGCCTCCACGCGGCCGTGCACCGCGGCTGGGAATGGATTCAACGGCAGGGTGAGATCACCCCGTCCACCCCGGGCCGGTACCGCTTCGCCTACTTCGGCGAAGGCGCCTGCATCGGATTCCCCACCGGCGCCATCTACGGCGAGCGGTGGATCTCCATCGGGGACCACACCCTGATCGGCACCCATGTGACCATCTCCGCCGGGTTCGTCCCCGGTCTGGACCTGGGCCCGGACATCATCGTCAAGATCGGCAACAGCTGCTCGCTGGGCCGCGGCACCTACATCGTCGGCCACCAGTCCATCGAGATCGGCAACGACGTCTTCACCGGGCCGAACGTCTACATCACCGACCAGAACCACAGCTACAGCGACCTGGACACCCCGATCGGACGCCAGTGGCCCGAGAACAAACCGGTGGTCATCGGGGACGGCTGCTGGATCGGCACCGGCGCGATCATCCTGCCCGGCACCAAGCTGGGCCGGAACGTGGCGGTGGCCGGCGGCGCGGTGGTCCGCGGCGAGTTCCCCGACCACTGCGTCATCGGCGGCGTCCCCGCCAAGATCCTCCGCCGCCACGACCCGGAGAAGGGCTGGGTCCCGCCGCTGCGCCAGCGCTCCTCCGTGGTCTCGCTGCAGGAGCTGTCCCAGCTCGCCACCGGCGCCGCCGAGGAGGACATGCAGATCCTCCAGGACAAGCTCCGCGAGGAGGCCGCCGGCTGAGCCCGGCCGCGGCCCTTGCGGGAACGACTCGTCCGGCGACCGCTTCAGCGGGTCCGGGCACGCCCCGAAGCGGAACTCGCGCGGATGCGGGACGGCGGTTCGCGGTCAGGCCCTCCGGTCGGCCGCCAGGCGGGCGGACAGACCCGCCACGTCCAGCCGCCGCGCCACGCCGGACCCCGTGCGGTGCAGCAGGTTGGTGAGCTGGTGCGGGTCCTTGCGCAAGTCGTAGTACTCGCGATGCACCACCGCTCCCGACCCCACCGGCCTGCCCCGGCGCAGGATGGTGTCGTAGTGCTCGATGTACTGGTAGTCCCGCGTGACCGTGGCCGCCCAGCTATGCCCGGCCTGCCCCGGGCCCCTCTTCCACCATTCCAACAGCAGCCGGTCGCGTTCCCCGGGACGCAGCAGCGACCGGCCGTCCAGTCTCGCGGCGCCGGGATCGATGCCCGCCGCGTCCAAGATCGTGGGCATGATGTCGATGTTGGCCACCAGCCGGTCGTCGGTGGTGCCCCTGCCGAGCCCGCCGGCCGGCCACGACAGGTACAGCGGGATGCGGACCGCGGGGGAGTAGGGGACGCTCTTGGCGTGCCAGCCATGATCTCCCCAGCAGTAGCCGTTGTCGCTGATGACGATGATGAGCGTGTCGTCCAGCCGGCGCTGGGCGCGCAGCTCGTCCCGCACCGCGCCGAGCAGGTCGTCCACGGAGCGTAAGGTGCGCAGCTGACCGGCGCGGATGCGGCGGGCACGGTGAAGATCGGGGTCGGACCGCCGAATATAGAACGGCTTGTCCCGCTTATCCGACTCGGCGACGGCGGGGTTGCCGCGCCATGAAGGGACGCTCAGATTCGCATACCGCGCCTCAGGGGTGAACGGCGCGTGGGGGGCGTAGGGAGTCAGGTACAGGAACCACGGGCGTCCGCTCGCGCGGTGCCGCCGCAGGAACCGCACGGCGTGGTCCCTGATGAGGGAGGTGCTGTAGGCGCGCTTCCTGCTCACCTTCCCGTTGACGTTCCACCAGGTCTCGCCGTACTTGGGCGGGTGCATGAGGGCGTACTCGTCAAAGTGCGGCGGAGCCTGGTGGACGTCCCAGCCGTTGAGGTACTTGCCGAACATCGCGGTGCGGTACCCGGCCTCCCGCAGGTAGCGGGGCAGGACGGTGCTCTGATCCAGCCGCTCGGGACGGCCGTTCTGCAGCACCCCGTGGTTATGGGCGTACCGCCCCGACAGGATCGAGGCACGGGACGGCCCGCACAGCGGCGTCGTGGCATAGGCGCGGGTGAAACGCACACCGCTCCGTTTGATCATGTCGCGCAGAACCGGCATGGCCCACTCGGTATGCAGCGGCTGATCGTCGGTGACCAGCAGCAGCACGTTGGGCCGCCCCCGGCCCGACACCGGACGGGACGTCCCGCCGCAGATCCCCGCCACCGTGGCGGCCACCGCCCCGGACAGCAGCACCCTGCGCCGCGTCAACGGGAACGTCCCGGACACACGCTCCCCACTCCCTGAAATCACAGAGAGTAATCTATTGGAGGCCGCCTGTCAGGGAAAGTGCGCTCGCCGTCCGGGACGTCACCTCAATCCCCCTTGCAGCACGGGTGCGTGTAGTGGGCGGCGCGGACCTTCAGCAGCCACCGCTCGACGGCATCCTCGTCGGGCCGCTCCGGCAGCACGGTGCGCGCGGCGGCGTAGTCGGCCTCCCCCCGGGCCATCAGCGCCCGTGCCACATCCAAATCCCCGGCGGCGACCCGTGCCCCGAAGTCCAGGTACCACTCGGGGTCGGCGAGCCGGACGGTGAGGCGCCCACTGCGGTACAGCTCCAGCCCCTGGTGGACGAGACGGGCCAGGTGCCGGGCGTGCTTGGCCACCCGCTTGCGGGTGTCGGCGCTGAACGACCCGTCCCCCCGGGCTTCCAGCCTCCGGAACTGCCGGGTGGCATACCCCAGGTAGGCGTCACGGACGCGCGGCGCGCTCAAGAACGCCGTGCGGATGCCGATCAGCTCCTCCCCCAGCGGCGTGCGGACCTGGTACAGCTCCTCCGGCAGCCACAGCAGCTCGGTCACCGTGGGGTTGCCCGACAGGCACAGCCTGGCGAACTTGCCGGCCTCATGAAGGGTGCGGTCCGGGTCGGTGCTCACCTTCGTGGCCGTCCTCTCGGTGGGCGGGTGCAACCCGTGGAACACCGTGGTGGGGGCCGCGTACACGCCGAGCACGTCCACGTCGGAATCGGCCCCGGCCAGGCCGTAGGCGGTGGACCCGACCACTCCCGTCAGCAGCAGCGTGTCGGTCATGCCCTTCCTCTTCAGATCATTCCCGGGCGCCCAGAACCCACCGCTTCTCAACGTTCGCACGGCGCGGGACACATGTTCCAGCGATTTACATCCTTGCCATGCGCCCGGCCGCTTCGGGCGTCCGGATGCAGGGGAGGTTTCCCCAGCGACCGCTGCCGCCGAGAAGCGGCACCGGCCCGCAAGCCGGCGCCTGAGCACTCGCGAAGACAGGAGAAGGACGGCACAGGAGCGATCTGTGAAGGACCACGCCGTCACCACCGGGTCAATTCCCTGAAAAAACCGCAGCTCCTCTGCCTCAGACCATGAGGGGTCCGGTCAAGGGCCCGGCGTCAGCAGAGCCGACACGACTGCACGTCGAAGCAGACCAGACCCAGCCGTGCCGCGACTTCGGCCGCGTAGGCGGACGCCTCACCGGCTCGGCTGAGCGACACGGGAAATAGATGTAGGGACCGCAGGCCTCGTTGATGAGCGGCGCCGTCGACCACGGCGTGTTCTCGTCCTCGCTCAGCTCGGGCCAGCGCTGCAACAGGAGCCGGACGAACCGGCGATCAAAGGCGTCGGCGGGATGTCGACGCGACTGGCGATGTACTTGTTGTACAAGGCCTTATGGATTCGGAGGGCCTGCTCGTCGCTTTCAGGGCGTTCGCCCTCCCATACGGCAGGTCGTAGCTCACCGCTAGATGATCACATAGCCGACGTCTTGCGACCGCCCGGCGACCGGCGCCCACCCCGCATGCGCCGAACGAGCCCAACGCGATCACCGCACGCCGTACCCGATCGGGCATGCACCGGGCGCACACGCCGGCAAGCCCCCTCAAACGATCAAAGCCCAGGCGGAGCATGAGGCTTTGACCTGGGCTTTCGGCTGGGTGGAGCCTAGGGGATTCGAACCCCTGACACCTGGCTTGCAAATCCGCGGAGATCACCCCCGATCCCCCCTCTGACCAGCGCACCCCATGATCCGCAAGTGACCGTGATTGCCCCCTGATCACCACCCCTAATGGCACGCTAATGGCACGACGGCGGGCCTCTGATCTGGCTGTTCGCCGCGCTTCGCGGCACGGCTCACCCTGCCTGGTCTTCCCGTCTGCCGTCGTCCCACCCTCCGGGGAGCGGGCCAGGGCCAGGCCGTGAAGGTGGAGCGCCCCACTGGACGAACGACCTTCGCGGCCTGGCCCTGGTCTGCTCGGCTGTGCCTGGGACGGCGGTAGGCGGGCAGACCAGGCTTCCACCGTCACCACAGACCACCGTCACGGGTACGCCTGGGCTTCTCGGAGCCGGAGTGCCCCCGCCGGAGGCACCGTTCTAAGGTCTGGCCTGCGCTCGGATCTGCGCGGCTTCGCTTCGCGCCTGGGCGGCCTCTGCTGCGGCCTGCGCACGGTCCTCCTCGTAGAGGAGATGGCGGGCAAGCAACTCCAGAGCCCCGGCCATCTCCTCACGCCAGTCCGCAAATGCCGCCAAGCCCTCGGACTCACACGGTCGTCGTGAACGGACTTTGCGCAAGTGCCTCAGCGCATGCTTCAACTCCGGGGCCAGTTCCGCGGCCATGGTCACCTTCGGTGTCTACTCGGAGGCCGTCACTGTACCCCGGGGAACCGATGCACAGCCGAAGCGCGAGTAGGTCGGGAGGCATGACGTAGCGATGTCGTCGTGTGCGGCCCGGCGGTTCGCCGCCCGGGGACCGGCGCCCACGCCGCACGCGCCGGGCGGCGTGGCCGGCGGGCCGCAGCGGCGGCGCGCAGCGCCGCCGCCTTGATCTCAAAAAGCTGAATTCGGCAACGATTGCGGGGGCCGCTAGCTGTTCATCTTCAGGAGGGCGCGCATGGTTTCGGCGGGGGTGACGCAGCGGAAGCCGGTGTCATCGTCAAGCATGTCGGCGGAGGCATCGTTGAAGTTCGCAGGCGTGCAGCGTTTGAACGGGCTGGTGAAGGCGCTGCCCTTGAGTTCGTAGCGGCCCGGCTCGGACTGGGTGGAGCACCACTCCCAGACGTTGCCGCACATGTCGTAGACGCCATATGGGCTTACGCCGCTGTGGTAGCGGTTGACGGGGGTGGTGGTACGGATTCCGCTTTCGCGGACGTTACATTTCGCGGGGGTGAGCTGGCTACCCCAAGGATAGGTGTCACCTCTGGTGCCTCGGGCGGCCTTCTCCCATTGTTGGCTGGTGGGTAGAGCCTTGGCGGTCCACTGGGCGTATGCGGTGGCGTCGTGCCAGGTGACGAACACCACGGGGTGGTCTAGCAGGTTGTCCGGCGGGCTGTTGTCTTTCCAGTGCTGGGGAGCAGGGTGGCCGGTTGCTGCGACGAAACGGGCGTAGTCGGCGTTCGTGGTGGGGAAAACGTCAATATAGAACGCGGGCAGGTAAACGGGCTCGTCCTTCTCTCCCGCCAGGAAGACACCAGCATCGACCAGGGTCATTAGCTTCCCGTCGATGGGGTGGCGGACTTGGTGTGGTTCGTTCAGCGGGAGCGGTTCGCCTGGTGGTGCACTGGCCTGGGTGTCGGGTACGGCGGCGGGGGTGTGCTGGACCGTTTCGCCGACCAATGCGGCGAACCGCTCTTGTTCTTCCGGGGTGGAAGCCGCTAGGGATGAGTCGAGGGCCTGTTGGTTCACCGGCCGAGGATGGATGTTCTCCGCTTCTTTCTCCCACTTGGAAACCATGCGCTCACTGACGCCCAGATGTGCAGCGAAATCACGGATGCTCATCCGCTTTGCCTCGCGGAGGGCTCGCGCTTCACGGCCTGACCAGAGTTTGATGGTGATGGGCAACAATTCTCCTGGAGGGTTTTAGGGGATCGCTGACCGTCAGATGCGCTCTGGCGGGATCTCTTCGTATTCCTTGCGGAGTGTCTCGAAGATGGGATGCTCGGCCGGTAGTTGCACGTTGTCGATTGCGGTGATCGGGCGAACGCCTACGGTGGTGTTGGTAGCGAACGCGGCTTCCATGCTGGGCACATCGCGAAGGTTGACCGGAGCCGTGATGGTCTGCTCGTGAACTTGGGTGATCAGTCGCATGGTCACGCCTGGCAGGACATCGGCGCTCGGCCAGATGACGCGGTCACCGTCGTAGAAACCGATGTTCCACGTCGCACCTTCGGTGACAAAGGATGAGCTGTCGATGAACAGGGCGTCATCGAACCCGTTGAGCTGGGCGTTCCGGCGGCACCACAATTGGCCGAAGAGACCGATGTGTTTAACGTGGGGCAGATCGCGGCGATAGCTGGCTGACTGGACGCGCATCGGGGGCGGCGGCCAGGCTCCGGCCGGACGCGTGGTGACCAGGATGCGAGGTTCGGCCGTTGCTCCGGGGCGTCCCAGCTCTAGGTCCGGGTCGAAGACGGTGACCCGGACCACGAACGATCCGGGCTTGTCTCTGATCGCGCGCCGGATGTATTCGCGCACTTTGTCACGGTTCAGGTCGGCATCGAACACTTCTCGGCAATCACGAACCAGTCGGTCAAGGTGGTGCGAGAGTCCGCGTACGTGCTGGTCATCGACGCGCATGGACGTGAAGTGACCATAGTTGATCAGCCCTAGGGCCTGGAGCGCTTCGGGGGCGACAGGTGCGCCGTCGAGTTCCGCCATGCGCTCAAGTCTGACATTGCGGCTGATCAGTGAGCCCGCGGAGGGCGGGTGATCTAACCGAAGTGCAGTCAAAGTTCAGCGCTGAGGCGGGGGTGAGACATGGGAACTCGCTCGGTGCCTCGGAAGCCTAGAGGTATGAGGGGTGAGCGTTCCGTAAGGGAGTGCACGTCCTGCGGTGGGCGTGGCTGGAAGTGGCTTCATCCTCGCCGGGCGGTGTTGGTCGGGCGGCGGGATGAGCGGTCGGGGCCTGGGCTGGCACGTACGCCTTGTTTGAAGTGCAGCCCTCCACGGGCGACGCGGGCGGCGTGAGGAGCCTGCGGGGTTTACGGAGGCGGCCGGCTGCCTCGGTCGCCGGGATCGGATCGCTGATCGGTGGTCGAGGTGCGTGCTTGGCGTGCTGTTGGAGCGGCCAGGAGGTGATGGGTTCATGCGTGGTGCGGGGCGGGCGATGGATGCCCCTCGGGAGCGGGACTTGCAGCGGGTGCGGTTGTGGGCGTTGGCGCAAGCGCTGCGGGCGCATGGGTTCGCGGTGGAGCTGGCGGAGTCCGATCCGCTGCTGGTGGTCTCCGGCGGGCCGGGGGTGCTGGTGCAGGTGCGCTGCCAGGTCCGGGACGACTGCGGCGGTGAGCTGTGGTTCCGATCGGCGAACGGCGTGATGATCGCTCCGGCCGATGACGCGCACCTGCATGAGGCGGTCGTGGCGGTCAAGGGCCTGGCGGTGCCCGATGCCGGGGCGTAGCGGCAGGCACGCTCGCCGCGCGGCGCTGCATGGCGTTGACCTGCATGTGGTGGCGGGCGCTGAGGGGTCGGCGTCTGACCCGCGTGTGACCCACCTGGAGGCCCTGCGCCTCTGTCTGGAAAAGGACGGCGACGGGTTCGGCGCTTCGCTGGTGCGGGCTTGGCACGGCCCGGTGGTGCTGCGGGTCATCTACCCGCATTCGGTCCGGCCGCCGGAGGACATCGCCTGTGACTTCACCGACGGCGAATGGTGGTTCGTCTGGAGCGACGGGCGGACCATCGGCCCGGCCGATGACCCCGAGGGCGTAGCGCGCGCAATCGTCACTGACCCCTGGAGGGAACCGGCGTGAGCGGGGCAGCAGCAGCGACGGACGAGGCGGGCCGTTGGGTTCCCGCCGTACGCGCCGACCAGTTGGAAGCGGTCTGGCGGCTGACGCGACGGGAGTTCGGCGACGAGTTCCCCAACATCACGATCTGGTACGGGCTGGCCTCCGGCCTGTGGCGGGCGATGGTGCCCGGCCCCGGCGGCTGGCGCATGCTCGAATCACCCGAACCGGACGACCTGCGCATGCAGATCCGCGGGGCACTGGGGTTCTGGCCGGTGTACGGCTCCCAGCACCATCGAGGGCACGGCAGCATGGGAACGGGGTGAGGTGGTGGGGCGGGCCAGTGCGGCACGTGATGTTCGTCGGCTGCTGGATGCGGGGTTGCGCCTCCCCTACGGCGACTCCGAGGGGGGCCGGGTCAGCGAACAGGCGTTCCTTGAGGTGGAACGGTTGGCCGTCAAGTTGTCTCGTCGGCACGGTCAGTTGCGGTTCTTGGGGATGCTGGCGGCCACGGTGCAAGGCGGGGTGTGGGAGCTGGCGCGGTTGACCGGCCGGTCCCCGGACGACATCGCCGCAGAGCACACCGGGTTTTGCTCCGATCGCGGATTTCGGGAGTGGATGGCCGAGGTCATGCGCACCCCTCCGGGTGCCGCGTGGTCACCGCCTCCGGCGGATGCGCCGCTCGCCCCGGCGATGGCGCTGGTCCATCTGCATGTGACGGTCTGCCTGGCCCTGTGCCGTGAGACGGATTGATGACCTCTTCCCCTCGTGGGCTGATTGAAAGTCCTGGTCAGGGCTGGGGTCGGGGGTGACGGGCTGGGGCGGGGGGCGTTAGAGTGCCGTAGGCGCTTGTGCGCTCATGTACCCAAGTCGTCAGGTGGTCGCCATGCCGAGTCTGGATTTCGAGCCTCCCAAGTACGCGCGTGTCGTGCTGGAGTTGCGGCGGCGGATCGAGGAGGGCCAGTACCCGCCCGGCTCGATGCTGCCCTCGGAATCGCAGCTCGTGCGAGAGTTCGCGGTCGGACGTACCACCGTGGTCCGGGCGTTGCAGATGCTCCAACAGGACGGGTGGATCGTCCGTGAGCACGGGCGGGGCTCGTTCGTGAAGGGGCGGCCTGCATCCGAACGTGAGGTCACCCGGCCCGGCCTGGCGGTGCTCGACCAACCAGAGACCCGCGACGGCGTGAGTCTCGTCCAGGTGGGCACGGTGCCGGCACCCTCGCCCGTGGTGGCCGTGCTGGGTCTGGGCGAGGGCGCCTCGCTGGTCATGCGGCGCTGGGTGAGCACGCGGGACGGTGTGCCCTCCGAGTTGGTGACCTGCTGGTTTCCGCCGGAACTGGCCTACGGCACCGATCTTGGATCGGACTCACCGCTGCCGGTCGGTGTCCGCGCGCACCTGCGCTCTGTCAGGCAGTTGCGCATCGACCACATCGCCGAACGGCTCACCGCTTCGCCTGCCTGATGCCGACGAGCCGACGTTGCTCCAGGTCGGTTCCTCTGATCCGGTCTTGTCGATCCTGGCGACCGCGCATGATGCCACCGATGCGGCGCTGTTCGCGGTCGAGGTCGTCATGCCCGGCACGCTCCATGAGCTGGAAGACGTCTACAGCGTCCCCGACTGATCACTCCAATGTGATCTAGGTCACCTACTCCACCACTTGTCCGCATGAGTTGGTCACCTATGCTGACAGTAGTCCACTTGATCGGACGAGTGGACATACGGAGAAGGAGTGATGTGGATGGGTATCCAGGGACGGATCCCGGTGGAGTTCGGGCAGGTGTTCCCGCACGGCGTCTACGCCACCGGGCAGGCCGAGCCGCTGACCAACTTCGACACCAAGCGGCAGGAGATCGACAAGGACACCGGCCTGCCGGTGTGGGTGGTGGACGTGTACGACGCCGACCCGGCCGCCAAGCACAAGGCGTCGGCGATCCGGGTCCGGGTCATCGCGCGGGAGTGCCCGGTGCTGCCGGAGCCGGTGATGGGGCCGTTTAGGCCGGTGGAGTTCACCGGAATGACGGTGACGCCGTACGTCGAGGTGTCCGGCAAGAACCCGCAGGGTGAGCCGATCACCCGTATCGCCTACTCCTACCGGGCGACCGGCGTCCAGGCTCCCAACACTCCGGCGGCGGGTCGGGGCGGTGCTCGTCCGGCGGCCGGTAAGGACGCGGCCTGATGGCGGGGCGGGTGTCGGCGCTGTCGCTGCCGGTCGGGTCCGGGGCCTCCAGCGAGTTCAAGGCGTTCCGCTCGCGCACACCGCTGTTCACCGTCTCGGCCGGTCGGCTGCTGGTCACCCTGACCCTTCCGGAACGGCTCGGGGCCGGTGAGGTCGAGTTCGCCCGGCGGCTGGCCGAACAGGCGGCGGCCTACGCGGTTGAGGTCGAACGGCTCTACCGCTCCGGACGCTCCTCGGCCCGGACCGGCAAGGGGGCGGCGGCGTGACCCGGTCCTCGTTCATGTCGCTGAGCGTGCTGTTGGGCGCGGACGCCTACATTGCCTGCTCCACGTACCCGGACCGGCCGGAGAGCGGGCCGATCCTGAGCATCAGCGCCGGTGACCTCAGCCTGATGATCTCGCCCGCGACCCGTGGCCTGGCGACCGATGACGACCTGGCCACGGCGCACCGGCTGGCCGAGGCGATCACGGCCTACGTCGCTCTCCCCAACCAGTGCAGAAGTGAAGAGGTGAACAAGCGTATGTCGTGGGAGTTCCGCAAGGTCAAGCCGGGCGACAACGTCGCCGTCGAAGCCCAACGGGATCCGTTCGCCGCGCCGAAGTGAGCGCCGCCGATCTGGCACATGCCCGAGGGCCTGGTCCTGCTCGTCAACCTGCTCCGCCTCCTGGCCCGCGCGGTGGTGTTCTGCCTGCGCCACCCGATCGTCTCCGGTGCCGTGGTGGGGGCCGGCTGGCTGGCCTGGCGGTACGGCTGGCACGTGCCCGCCCTCGTCGGCCTGGTGGTCGTGGTCGGCCTGGGGGTGTGGGCGGCGGTGGATCGGGCGTCGTTCGTGCGCCGGGTCTACCGTCCGGCGTGGTCGTGGTGGCGGGGCTGGTGGGTGTACCGGCGGCACTGGCAACCGGTCCTGGTCACCGCCGGACTCACGAAAACCCACCGTGGCCGCGAGTACCTGCCGACGCTGCGGCGGGTCGAGTGCGGGGCCGCGTCGGACCGGCTGCTGGTGCAGATGCTTCGCGGGCAGGCTCCCGACGCCTGGGAGAAGGTGGCGGCCAACCTGGCGCACGGTTTCGGCGCGACCCTGGTGCGGGTCCGGGAGGGGGATCGGCCGGGCCGTGTGTGGCTGGAGTTCGTCCGCATCGACGCCCTGGCCTCCCCGATTCCGGCGCTGCCGATTCCGGACGCATCTGCGGTGGACCTGCGGGCGGTGGAGGTCGGCCGCCTGGAGGACGGTTCGCCGTGGCGGCTGCGGCTCCTCGGCACGCACGTCCTGGTGGCGGGCGCGACCGGGTCGGGCAAGGGTTCGGTGTTGTGGTCGGTGATCCGTGGCGTGTTGCCGTTGATGGTCGCCGGGCTGGTCGAGGTGTGGGCCATCGACCCCAAACGGATGGAGCTGTCCTACGGCCGCGTGTTGTTCGAGCGGTTCGGCCGGTACTCCTCCGACCCTGGCGGTGGGATGGTCGCGCTGCTGGAGGAGGCCGCTGGCGACATGAACGCCCGCGCCGACCAGTTCGCCGGCCACACCCGCACGTTCGTCCCCTCGGTGGAGCATCCGTTCCGGCTGATCGTGGTGGATGAGCTGGCGTTCCTGACCGCCTACAGCCCCGAACGCGACCTGCGCAAGCGGGCCGAATCCGCGTTGGCGATCTTGACCAGTCAGGGCCGGTCGGTGGGCTACTGCGTGCTCGGCGCCCAGCAGGACGCCCGCAAAGAGGTCAACAACCTGCGCAACCTGTTCCCCGACCGGATCGCGCTGCGGCTGGATGAGGACGAACAGGTCGACATGGTCCTGGGCGACGGGGCACGGGACCGGGGCGCGCTGGCCGACCAGATCTCGACCGTTCCGGAGGTCGGGGCCGGTGTCGGGTTCGTCCGGCTGGAGACCTGCCCGGATCCGGTGCGGGTGCGGGCGGCGTACGTGTTGGACGAGGACATCCGGCAGATGGTCGCCTACGCCCTGTCGGGTGGCACCTACCGGCCGGAGGCCGCATGACCGGCCGTCCCGAACAGACGACAGCGCCGGTCAAGACGCTGGCCCCGCTGGCGCGGGAGGTCGTCAAGGCGGTGGCGGTCGAGCACGGGGTGTGCATCCGGCCGGTGCCGATGCGGCGGGTCAACCTGACCACCGGCGAGAGCGAACGCTTCGACGTGCCCTGCGGGCACACCCTGGCCTCGGTCTGCCCCTCGTGCGCTGAGCGCAAGCGCAAGCTCCGGGCGGTGCAGTGCGGCCAGGGCTGGCACCTCGACTCCGAACCGGTCATCGAGCGGGCCGACCCGGATGCCCAACAGCGCCACCTGATGCAACTGCGCGCCCACGCCCAGGCGCGGCGGGATGCGGTGGAGGCCACGGGGCGGCCGGACGAGCATGGGGACCTTGCCTGGTGGGACGGGCTCCTGCTGGAACTCGATCGGGAGATCGAACGCACCGGCGTCGCGGGCAGGCTCCGCACCGGCGACCAGCGGTCCCGGCGGACCCGCTCCACCCGCCGCCGCCAGGACGTGCCCGACCTGCCCCGCCGGCCGGTGGAGAACCGCACGGTCGGGCGGACGTTCCTCGGCAAGGGCGGCAAGACCTTCCGGCCGTCGATCTTCCTGACCCTCACCCTCGACAGCTACGGCAAGGTGCGGGCGGACGGCACCCCGGTCGACCCGGCCACCTACGACTACCGGCGGGCGGCCAGGGACGCACTGCACTTCTCCAAGCTGATCGACCGGTTCGTGCAGAACCTGCGCCGCTTCGTCGGCTACGACGTGCAGTACTTCGCCACCGTCGAACCGCAACGCCGGCTGGCGCCGCATCTGCACATGGCGATCCGCGGCACCATCTCCCGCGCCGACCTCCGCCGGGTCGCGGCGGCCACCTACCACCAAGTGTGGTGGCCCCCTACTGATCGGATCGTCTACCCCAACGGGCGGCTTCCGATCTGGGACGCGGCGGCCGGTGATGACGGCGTGGGCGGTTATGTGGACCCGGACACCGGGGAGGTGCTGCCCACCTGGGATGACGCCCTGGACGCCCTCGGGGCGGACCCGGACGCCGAGCCGCTGCACGTGGTCCGGTTCGGTCCTCAGGTCCACGCCGAGGGGGTGTTGGCGGACACTCCGGATGCGCGGCGCTGCATCGGCTACCTGACCAAGTACCTGGTCAAGAACGTCGCCGAATGCCACACACCGCAGACCGAAGCCCAGCGGGCGCACGTCGACCGGCTGGCGGACGCCCTGCGGTATGAGCCGTGCTCCCCGACGTGCGCGAACTGGCTGCGCTACGGCATCCAGCCCAAGAACCCCCGGCCCGGCCTGGTCCCCGGCTTCTGCAAAGGCAAAGCACACCGCCGCGAACACCTCGGCTACGGAGGCCGGCGGATTCTGGTCTCCCGCAAGTGGTCCGGCAAAACCCTGGCCGACCACAAAGCCGACCGCAAAGCCTGGGTCCTCGCCCGCCTCGCCGAAGCGGGCATCCCGGCCGCCCGGCCCGACGACCCGGACGGCGTCTACGCCTGGGAGCGGGCGGGGCCTGGTGACCCGGACGTCAGACCGCTGGATGAACGGCTGCTGCACCTGATCGACGAACGCATCCAACGACGACGGCAACTCGACCAAGCGACACAGATGGCCACTCAACTTTCGGCAACTCCGGAGGCAGCGTGACCAGCAACCCCCCGAAGACCAACCCTCTCCCGCCCGGTGATCGGCTGCTGACCGTGGCGGAGGCGGCTGAACTGCTCAACACTTCCGAGCGGTTCCCTCGGCGGCTGATCGCGGAGCGGCGGATCCGGTTCGTTCGGCTCGGTGAGGAGGGCAAGCGCGGGCATGTCCGCATCCCCGAGTCGGCGCTTCGTGAGTTCATCGCCGGCGGTGTGGTGGAGCCCCTGACGGCGTCCGATGTCTGGAGGGCGGCCTGATGGCCAACAGGGCGGGCCACCGGCGTTTCGGCAATATCCGCAAGCTGCCGTCAGGGCGCTACCAAGCCCGGTATCCGGGGCCGGACGGCAAGATGCGTACCGCTCCCAGCACGTTCGCCACCAAGGGCGACGCTGATCGGTACCTGACCCTTGTCGAGGCGCAGATCCTCAACGGGGAGTGGACGGACCCGGACCGGGCGAAAGTCAAGCTTGGGGACTACGCCGCGAAGTGGATCGAACAGCGTCCCGGCCTGCGGCCCCGGACGGTGGAACTGTACGAGCGGCTGTTGCGTCGGCACATCGCGCCGTACCTGGGCGGTGTCGCGCTGGGCAAGCTGAGCACTCCCATGATCCGGGAGTGGCGTATGACGCTGCTCAGTGAGGGCGTGTCGGCTTCGGTGACCGCCAAGGCGTACCGGCTGCTGCGCGCGGTCCTGACCACGGCGACCGAAGACGACCGGATCATCCCACGCAACCCGTGCCGAATCCGCGGTGCCGGTGATGAAAAGCCGGATGAGCGGCCGGTGCTGACCGTTCCCCAGGTGTTCGAGCTGGCGGACCGGATCGGCCGGCGGCCGGTCGGCAATGTCCGCAAGCTGCCCTCGGGTGCCTACCGGCTGCGCTACCAGCTCCCGGACGGATCGACCATGCGCGCCTTCCCGACCACCTTCACGAGCAAGGCGGCGGCCGAACAGATGCTCTCCGAGCTGGCCGACAAGGGGGAGGCGAACGTTCGCCGTGATGATCGGTTCCGGGCGTTGGTCCTGCTGGCCACGTTCGCGAGTCTGCGTTGGGGTGAGGCGGTGGCGCTCCAGCGTCAGGACATCGACCTGGCGGCCCGGACGGTGACGGTACGGCGGCAATACCTGGAGATGGACTCCGGGGACCTGGTGCTCGGGCCGACCAAGTCCCGTGCCGGTGCCCGTACCGTCGTCTTCCCGGCGGGCATCGTTCCGGCAATACGCGATCACCTCGACCGGTACACCGCCGACGATCCGGCGGCGCTGGTGTTCACCGGGGCGAACGGTGGTGTGCTGCGGCGGGGCAACTTCCGGCGGGCGTCCCGGTGGGGTGAGGCGGTGGCGGCGCTCGGCGTCCCGGGCCTGCACTTCCACGACCTGCGGCATACCGGCAACACGATCGCCGCTCGGAGCGGTGCGAGCCTGCGGGACCTGATGCGCCGGATGGGTCACGACTCGGTGCGGGCGGCGCTGATCTACCAGCACGCCACGTCGGAGGCGGACAAGGCCATCGCGGCATCGCTGGACGCCCAGATCGAGGCGGCGGCGGTCGCTGACGGTGACGGTGACGGTGATGAGGGTGCTGGCGCCGGTGGGCTAATGGCACGTTAATGGCACGAACGCCCCCGTCCATGATCCGGATGGGGGCGTTGTCGCAGGTGGAGCCTAGGGGATTCGAACCCCTGACACCTGGCTTGCAAAGCCAGTGCTCTGCCAACTGAGCTAAGGCCCCTTGTTCTCCGGTGGGGTGCCTATGAGGTTGTGATGGAGAACGCGACCGATCGTACACCGTGCGGGCGGGGTGGCGAGTCGCCCCCGCAGGGGTGGCGGGGAGGGGGAGACCCATGTGTCGAAAGGGTCCGACTTGACCCGATCGGCTGGCAGGAGGCCCGGGGGCGTCGGAGGATGGGGCGTGGCGGCGCCGTGCTCGTCGGGCGCTGCCGGTCGCAAGGTCGAAGTGCCGCGGTGGCCCGGTGCGTTGGGCGCGTCGTCGTGATGGAGACGTGGCACGTCCTTGCCGGTTGTTGCGGGCGTGCCACGGTCGATTCCCGGCTTCGAAGATCAAAGCGAGGATGAATCATGCCCGACGTCAGGGAACCGGAAGGCTCGGCGGAGGCCGCCCGCATGAGCGAGGTGGACGTGCATCCGGGCGTCCACCGGGCGACCGAGCCGGATGAGGAGCAGGTGCTGCGCGAACTGTACGGGGAGCCGGACCAGGACGGGATCTTCCGCGGGAAGGGGGCCTGATGGGCGACGCGAGCGGGATGCTGGCCGCGGCCCGGGCCGCCCTCGGCATGTCGGGAGTGCCGAACGCGATCACGCTGGACTACGCCGGGCGGCACGGGGAGGAGTTCAGGAAAGCGGCGTGGTGCGATATGGCGGTCACCTACTGGGCGCGTAAGAGCGGCAACGAGGCGGCCGTCCTGCCGGGCGGGGACCGGGCCTACACGGTCTGGCACGCCCAGGACTTCCAGAAGATCGGACGCTGGTACCCCGGCACCGTCGCCAACGTGAACAGGGCCGAGCCGGGGGACATCGTGTTCTTCGACTGGGGCCGCAGCGACTCGATCGGCGCCATCGACCATGTCGGCGTCGTCGAGAAGGTGCTCGGCGGCGGCCGGGTGCAGACGATCGAGGGCAACACCGGCAATGCCGTCAAGCGGCGCGTCCGGAGCGCCGATGTGATCGCCGGGTACGGCCGGCCGGCGTACAAGCCCTACAAGTGGAACGGCAAGGCCCCCTCCGGCGAGCCGGAGCTGAAGCGCGGGGACACCGGGGATCGCGTCCGCGATCTGCAGAGCGCCCTGCTCAAGGCCGGTGAGCGTCTGCCCGAGTACGGGGTGGACGGGGATTTCGGCGCGGAGACCGAAGCGGCGGTCAGGTCCTTCCAGAGCAAGCACCCCGATGAGGTCGACCGGGTGACGGGGCGGTACGGGCCGCAGACCGCCGCCGCGCTGGCGCGTGCCCTGGGACATGCGGCCCCTGACAAGCCCAAGCCTCCCGCGGCGAAGGCTCCGCCGTGGCCGGGCCGCTATTTGAAGCAGCCGCCCATCATGCGCGGGGACGATGTCCGCCGGTGGCAGGCGCAGATGCGCAAGCGCGGATGGCGCCTGACCGTGGACGGGGCCTACGGCCCTCGGTCCGAGCAGGTGTGCAGGGCTTTCCAGGAGGAGAAAGGGCTGGCCGTCGACGGCGTGGTCGGCCCGGTGACCTGGCGGCAGGCCTGGGAGGCGCCCATCACCTGACGGCGGGGACGGAACGCACGCGCCGCCCATCCAGGTCAGGTGTTCTGGATGGGGGCCGCTTCGACGTCCCGGTGCGTAAAACGGGTCGGGACGGGGTCGCTGAAGTCGAGCACGTGTCCTGAGGGCTGCCTGAGACCGCTTGGGCTCCCTCCCCGGCCCTCAGGATCCCGTGTGGAAAACGCGGAAGAACACGGTCATGGCAGGCGGGCCGCCGCGAACGGGCCGCGTCCGGTGCAGCCCGGCTGCTTGGGCGCGATCACCGGGAGGGACGCGGCCCAGGGCGGCATCGGGGTCTTCCCCGGCGTCCCGCCATGGCCCGGCACGCGGCTCAAGCGGTCTGCCGCCCCGCCGCGTGCGATCCGGCCGCACGGAAGCTCAGGCGCTCCCGTGCGGCTGAACCCGGGTGGGGACGCACGCCCCACGGGCCGCCGGTCAGCTCTCGGAGGAGGTGGCCTCGGTCCACAGGTCCAGCTCGGCGCGGTCCTGCTGCAGGCGACGCCACACCACCAGGCCGCCGAGAGCGATGACAGCGAGAACGATCAGCTTCTTCATGGTGGACCCCTTCGCCTCGACAATTCCCGCCCGGGAGGGGCAAGTGGCCGCTTCCCCGGGCTCTCCGCAGCCTAGCAACCGGAACGGCCCCCTCCGCACCCCGTCGCCCAATTTCACCCGTCCACCGGACCGTTCATCGCCCCCGGACAGGGAAGGACGGATGATGGAGATTGCGGGTGAAGTGTCCGGGCGACGGTCAGGGAGTCCTCATGGGTGTACAGGACGACTTCGACCTCTGGGAGCGCGAGCTGCAGGAGTCGGCGGGGATCTCCTGGCCTGCCACAGGTCCCGGAGGCATGGACGACCGATGGCCGGAGGAGGAGGACACGGGCCCGCGCCCGGGGAATGGAACCTTGGGCGAGCTTGGGGGGAATCTTGACGGGCGCGGGGACGATTCGGTCCCGGAAAGCCCGGACAAGCCGAATCCGGGCATCGATGACCGGTTTGCGGGCCTTGGCGGCCGGAAAACGGACCCGGCGGATCCGCACCGTCCGGACGGCGAATTCGACGACGAGGAGGACCTGGACGCCAGGCGGCCGGGGGGCCGGGCCATGCTGGCGGTCACCGGGGTGATCCTGCTGGGGTACCTTCTCACGCTCCTGCTGGGCAGGGTGCCGCTGGCCGTGGCCGGGCTGATCCTGGCCGGGCTGATCCTGCTGCTGTGGCGGGTCGGTCTTTGACCGGCCGCCGCGCCCGGGGCGCTTGCCAGACTGAAGATCGTCGCCGAACCGTTTCCGTCACGCCGTCTTCGCAGGTCCCGTGCGGGTACGCCGCAGTCGGGGCGGGGCTCGGGTGAAGGCCCGTCCCCTGCGAACCGCGTGGCGGAAACAAGGTTCACCGTCTGTGGCATCGAGATAGGGAGAAGGCATAGATGACCCGCCTGACCGAGCGTCCCGCCGCGGCCAGCGGCACCTTCCGCATCGGCGGCGACCTGCCGGTGCACCGGCTGGGCTTCGGGGCGATGCGGATCACCGGGCCCGGGGTGTGGGGGGAGCCCGCCGACCGGGACGAGGCGATCCGGGTGCTGCGCCGTGCCGTCGAGCTGGGCGTGACTTTGATCGACACCGCCGACTCCTACGGCCCGTTCGTCAGCGAGGACCTGATCGCCGAGGCGCTGCACCCCTACCCCGACGACCTGGTGATCGCCACCAAGGGCGGCTTCACCCGGCACGGGCCGAACATCTGGGAGCCGCTGGGCCGGCCGGAGTACCTGCGCCAGTGCGTGGAGATGAGCCTGCGGCGGCTGCGGCTGGAGCGCATCGACCTGTACCAGCTGCACCGGATCGACCCCAAGGTGCCGCTGGAGGAGCAGCTCGGCGTGCTGCGCGACATGCAAAGCGAGGGCAAGATCCGGCACATCGGGCTGTCGGAGGTCAGCGTGGCGGAGCTGGAGGAGGCCCGCAAGATCGTCGAGATCGCCACGGTGCAGAACCTCTACAACCTCACCAGCCGCCAGCATGAGCCGGTGCTGGAGCACTGCGAGCGGCACGGCATCGGTTTCATCCCGTGGTTCCCGCTGGCCACCGGCCGCCTGGCCGAGGCCGGCGGCACGCTGGCGCAGGTCGCCTCCCGGCATGAGGCCACTCCGGCCCAGATAGCGCTGGCCTGGCTGCTGCACCGCTCGCCGGTCATGCTGCCCATCCCGGGCACCTCCAAGGTGGCCCATCTCGATGAGAACCTCGCCGCCGCCACGATCTCCTTGACCGACGACGAGGTCGCCCAGCTCGGCAAGGCGGCCTGAACCGCATATCGGCGGTTCACCATAAGAGGCGGGATGCGCCCGCGGCGCGGTCGTGGGCTCATCCCGTCGCCCCTCCGGGGAAAGAGGGAGCAGCTCCTTTCGGCGCGCGACGGCCCGTTGCCGGAACGGGAGCCTCGGCTGCCCGCGCGGGGTTCTCCCAGGTCGCCGTACCGTCCGCAACGTCGCGGAACCGTAAGCGAGCGATGAAGACGGCGCGCTGAAAAGGCTTGATGGAATCCAGTCGCGGGGAATGCACGGCGGGCTGTTATCGTTATTTCTTCACCCCGCCACCAAAAACAAAACCCTCTCTTTAATTATACCCCTCGGAGGGCATTTTGTCAAAAGCCGAAATGGCGCGCGAGCAGGAATACGTATCGCGGCTCTACCGGCGGCTGGACGGGCTCAGGGAGCAGACCGCGGCCCGCCTGGCGGACGTGCTGCGGCACTCCGACGGCACCGCCCAGGGACGCTGGGACCGCGAGGCCGCCGCGTCCCGCTACACCCAGCGGCTGGCCCGCCTGACGGCGGCCGAGCGCGGGCTGTGCTTCGGCCGGCTCGACTTCCGGGACGGCCCCAGCCGCTACATCGGCCGCATCGGCCTGCCCGCCGAGGACGCCGCAGACGACCCGGACGCCGAGCCGCTGCTGCTGGACTGGCGGGCGCCGGCCGCCCGGCCGTTCTACCTGGCCACCGCGGTGGCCCCGCAGGGCGTGCACAGGCGCCGGCACATCCGCACCCAAGGCCGGCGCGTCATCGACCTCAACGACGAACTCCTCGACGCCCGGCGGGAAGACGCCGACGCCCCGCAGATCGGCGAGGCCGCGCTGCTGGCCGCGCTGGAGGCCGACCGCTCCGGCCGGATGCGGGACATCGTGGCCACCATCCAGGCCGAGCAGGACGCCGTCATCCGCTCCGGCCACCGGGGCGTGCTGGTGGTGGAGGGCGGCCCCGGCACCGGCAAGACCGTCGTCGCCCTGCACCGCGCCGCCTACCTGCTCTACACCCACCGGGACCTGCTGGCCAGGCGCGGAGTGCTCATCGTCGGCCCCAACCGCACGTTCCTGCGCTACATCGAGGAGGTGCTGCCGGCGCTGGGAGAGACCGGAGTGCTGGCGGCGACCATCGGCGAGCTGTTCCCCGGGGTGCGGGCCGACGGGACGGAGCCGCCGCAGGTCGCCGAGATCAAGGGGCGGGCGATGATGGCCGAAGTGGTGGCCGCCGCCGTCAAGGACCGCCAGTGGGTTCCCCGCGAGGCGCTACGGATCGAGACCGAGCAGGGATTGGTGCTGCACCTGGACCGGGCGACCTGCGAGCGCGCCCGCGAGGCGGCCCGGCGCTCGCGCCTGCCGCACAACCGGGCCCGGCCGATCGTGGTCCGGCACATCCTGGACGCGCTGGCCCGCCAGGCCGCCGACCGGCTCAACGCCGGCATCCTGGTGCCCGAGGTGCTGGCCGACCTGGAGCCCGGCGAACGGGTCGACGACCTGTTCGATGCCGAGGACGTGGCGGCCATCCGCCGGGAGCTGGCCGGCGACCCGGCCGTGCACGCCGCACTGGAGAGGCTGTGGCCCGTCTTGACGCCGCAGCGGCTGCTGGCCGACCTGTACTCCTGCCCCGACCGGCTGGCCTCGGCCGCCCCCGGCCTCTCCCGGGCCGAGCGGGAGTCGCTGCTGCGGGACCCGTCGGCGCCCTGGACGCCCGCGGACGTCCCGCTGCTCGATGAGGCCGCCGAACTGCTGGGTGCAGACGACCGCGCCGCCCGGGCCCGGGCCGAGGCCGAGCGGCGCCGCCGGATCGCCTACGCCCAGGGCGTGCTGGATGTGACGTTCGGTTCCCGCTCCACCGACCTGGACGACGACGCCGAGGCCGCGCTGACCGCCGGCGACCTGGTGGACGCCGCGGCGCTGGCCGACCGGCACGAGGAGCCGGACCCGCGGACCGCCGCCGAGCGCGCGGCGGCCGACCGGACCTGGGCATTCGGTCACATCGTCGTGGACGAGGCGCAGGAGCTGTCGCCGATGGCCTGGCGGCTGCTGCTGCGCCGCTGCCCGGCCCGGTGGATGACCGTGGTCGGCGACCCGGCCCAGACCGGCGGCGCCGGCGGCGTCTGGTCCTGGGCGCAGGTGCTGGATGCCTGCGTTCCCGGCCGCTGGCGGCTGGAGCGGCTGACCGTCAACTACCGGACGCCCGCCGAGTTCATGGACCTCGCCGCCGCCGTGCGGGCCGAACTGACCGGCGAGGACCTTCGGCCGCCGGCGGCGGTGCGCCACGCCGGCTCACCGCCGTGGCTGGCGCAGGTTCCCGCCGGTGAGCTGCCCGCCCGCCTGTCCGCCCTGGTGGCGGCCGAGCTGGCCGCGCTGGGCGGCGGTCACCTGGCCGTCGTGACGCCGGCGGCGCTGCGGGAGGAGCTGGCCGGGGCGCTCGGCGCGTCCACCGGCCCGGGCGAAGAGGCGGACCTGCGGGAACGGCTCGTGGTGCTGACGGCCGGCGGGGTCAAAGGGCTGGAGTTCGACTCCGTCCTGGTCGTCGAGCCGGCCCGGATTCTGGCCGAAGGCGCGCAGGGTCCCAACGACCTATTCGTCGCGTTGACCAGAGCGACGAAACGCATGGGCATTGTGCACACCGGCGAGCATCCGCTTCCCGCGGCGCTGACCCGCCTGCCCTCTCCCCCGCAGATCCTCTCGGCGGCCCGCTGAACGGGCGCGCCGGCGGTGAACTTTTCAACACCTGCGCCAAGGGCCCGGGTGGTGTCCGCTGCGGCGTCCCCGTCCCGGCCTGCGGAGGCGGCGTGTTGACATAAGGTTCGGTGTTCAGCCGGCGGCAGGGCGTGCAGGCAGCCGGTTGGGGACGATCCGCCACCAGGTGAGGCAGCGCCACAGCCACTCCAGGGGGCCGTAGCGGTAGTGCCGCAGCCATGCGCGGCTGAACACCGTCTGCGCGGCGAGGATCCCCGCCACGGTGCCGGCCGGGGCCGCGACGCGCGGGTCGCCGCCCAGGTCGAGCAGGCGGTCGGCCATCAGCACCAGGGCCGAGGCGGTGATGTAGTTGGTCAGCGCCAGCCTGCCCAGCGGCTGCAGGACGGGGGAGAGGAACGCGGCCACGCGCTCATGTCGCAGCACCACCAGCAGTCCCATCGCGTAGGCGGCGCCCGTGACGACCCCGGCGGCCGCCGGCAGCGGGGTGCCGAAGGCCGAGGCGCCCATGAGCACCTGCCAGAGGCCCAGCCCGGCGGCCGTCGGCGCCGTCACCGCGAAGGCCGCCGTGATCCGGCGGCTTCGGCGCGCGATGAGGTCGAGCACGCCGTAGTCGACGGCGGCCAGCCCGAGCAGGAACAGGCCGGGGATCAAGGTGACGCCTCCGCCGGCGAGGAGCAGGGAGGCGAGCACGGCCGCCGTCCCGCAGGCCAGGACGGCCCACCGGGGCAGGAACGTGGCGGGCAGCAGCACCCCGATCCCGGTGACGGCGTAGTACACCAGCACCTCGCCGGGCTGCAGCAGCTGGTGCGCCAGCCCGAACATCAGCAAGAACCCCAAGCGGGCCAGCAGGACCGCCCGCGGTGATTCCGCGCCCGTCCGCGCGGTCCGCAAAAAGATCGCCGCGCCGATCCCGAACAGCACCGAGAAGACCGGGAAGAAGCGCTGGTGCACCAGGCATTCGTACAGGTGCCGCAGCACGCCGGGCTCGGCTTTGATCTCGTCCCCGGCCATCCCGGTCATGGCGACGATGTTGGCCGGCAGGATTCCGCACAGCGCCAGGCCCCGCACCGCGTCGAGCTCGCCGATCCGGCCGCTCCGTGCCCATCCGGGGCGGCCGTCGTCCCTGCTCGCTGCGGGGCCGTACCGTTCCCGGCGCTCCTCTTCCAGCCTCATCCGCCCTGCCGGTCCTCGTCCGCTTGCGGCCTGCGCCGCTACTGCCAGAGTGCCAGGCGGGAGGAGGGGCGGAGCGGGCGGCGGGGAGTTATCCACAGGCGGTCGTGCACAGCGTCCGCCATCCCCGCGACGGGAGTTATCCACAGGCGGTGGATAACCGTTCTACACAGCCGCTGAGCTGCGGAACCCACAGGTCGCCCACAGTGTTTCCCCAGGACAATCCCCAGATTCGCGGGGGTTGTCCACGCCCGGAGGAGACGCTGTGGAACACGCTGTGGATACTCGCCGGGAACATGACTGTCCACAGCCTGTGGATAACTTCTCTCCACAGGCCCCGACCAGCGCAGAGGCGTGGTTGTACACCGCCTGTCCCCAGGGTTGTCCCCAGGACGGGCCGGGTTTTCCACGCCCCGATTCAACCGCGGCGCGCCCCGCCGCGGCCAGGCCCGGTGGACGGCGGAGCCGGAGCGGGTCCGGACGCGACCCGCCCCCTCGGGGAGCCGCCCGAGCGGCCGTCCGCGCCGCAGAGATGACCCGGCCGCCGCCTCCGAGTCCTCTCACGCGCCGTCCTGTGGACGGACCATAAACCCCACCGGTAAAGTCGGAGAGGCCTCCGTGAACGGCATGCTCACGGAACGGAAAGACCGCTTGTGAGCTTTCTCATAGTCGGTACCCGCACGGCGAGGGCCTCTCTACCATCGACCGGGCGGCATATTGCGGATGCGGCGTCGAGCCATTATCGGACACGGTGCGGGAGCGGAAGTTTTCAGCCGCACAAGCGCGCACGAAAGCACCCGCCCCCTCCCAGGCCGCCCGGCAAGCCATTGCCGAGAGCGACAGAATTCGCAATGTTTCCGCAAAACCGCAGATCCCATGCCACTTGTCAGGCAATGCACGATACGGTGGTAGGCCCCTCCCGAGCGCCCCTGCCAGGTAATGTCCGGCTCGTCATGCAAAGGAGCATTGATGTCCATGGCCGACCCGGTTGACGAGCCGCCTATAAGCCGGATGTTCAATTCGTCCCGGGGAGGCCCGACCGTCCTGCGCATGCTGCTGGGCGCCCAGCTGCGCCGCATTCGCGAGGAGCGGGGCATCACGCGCGAGGACGCCGCCTACGTCATCCGCGGCTCGGCCTCCAAGATGAGCCGGCTGGAGCTGGGGCGGGTCGGCATCAAGGAACGGGACGTGGCCGACCTGCTCACCTTCTACGGGATCCCGACGGGCCCGAGCGGGCCGGGCTGATGGCGCTGTGCCACCGGGCCGCCATGCCGCACTGGTCGGATGAGTTCGGCGACATCCTGCCCGGCTGGCTGGAGCTGTACGTGGCCCTGGAAGAGGCCGCCACCCGGCTGCGCATCTACGAGGTGCAGTTCGTCCCCAGCCTGCTGCGGACCGAGGAGTACACCCGGGCGGTGGCCCGGCTGCGCCATCCGCGTTCCCAGGCCGCCGAGCACGAGCGCATGGTCGCCCTGGAGCAGACGCGGCAACGGCTGCTCACCCGGCCGGACCCGCCCAAGCTGTGGGCGGTCCTCGACGAGGCGGTGCTGCGGCGGCGGCTGGGCGGCCGGCGGGTGATGCGCGAGCAGCTCGCCCACCTGCTGGAGCTGTGCTCGCTGCCCCATGTGACGCTGCAGGTGGCGCCCCTCGGCCAAGGGCTGGGCGCGCCCGGCGGCCCGTTCACGCTCTTGCGCTTCCAGGAGCCCGACCTGCCCGATGTGGTCTACCTGGAGCACCTGGACAGCGCCCAGTACCTCGACAGGGGCCAGGACATCGACCTTTACTCACGGACCCTGGACGCTTTGTGCGCGCAGATCCCCCCGCCCGACCGGACGCCGGATCTGCTGCACGGGCTGCTTCGCGAGCTGGACGAGTGAGCCCTCAGCGCCCGGCCGGGGGCGGCGACGGCCTCAGCCGGCGGGCCGCGGCTGGAAGCGCCAGCGGGTCTGGCTGTAGGTCTCGCCCTTGCCGAAGCCGAACGCCTTCACCGGCGTCACCTTGAACGCCCACACCCGGCCGCCCTCGGAGCGCCGGAGCGCGCCCTCCTGCACCTGAAACCGCCACTGGGGGCCGTACTTGCCGGCGAAGGCGCCGGCCAGCCGCCGCAGATAGGCCTCGTCGTCCACTCGCTCGGCGTCGCCCTCCACGACGACGTCCAGCCCTTCCCGCAGCGAGTTGCGCCCGGTCAGCAGCACGCAGTGCGGGTTGGCCGCCAGGTTGCGGGCCTTGCGTTCCTGCGGTCCGGTGACGAAGTGCAGGGCCTGGTCCAGCCAGACGCCCAGCAGCGGCGTGACGTGCGGACGCCCATCGGGCCGCACGGTCGCCAGCCAGTACAGCTCGGCCTCCGCCAGGGTCGCCTCCCCTTGCGACCACTCGGTCGCGGTCGCCGTCGCGCTGCTGAAAGCCGGGTTCAGTTCGGTCACCGGTTCCTTGATCGTCATGGTCTTCCCCCTTCGTCCGCCCGTACCGACCCGGCGGGCCCGCAGAACTCATCGTTCCCGGCCGGGCCGGCGGGCCGGTTCTTGCGCCGGGCGAATGATTGTTTTGTCAGACCCCTGGGGAATGATTTGCGGTATGAGCACCGAAGCCCACTCGGCGGTGCGGTGCCCCCACTGCCGCACGCCGCTGACGCTCTCCACCGCCGACGGAAAGTCCGTGGCGCAGCCCGTCCGGGAGGAATGGTCACCGCCTCCCGTGAAAGAGGTCCTGGCCGTCTATGGGGACCGGGTCAAAGACGCCTCGGTGGCCGCCCGGGGAGCGGCCCGGGTGCGGGAGAGCATGGCCCGGGCCCGCCGCGCCGCCGCCCAGCGCAGGGCCGCCCAGAGCATGCGCTCGCGGCCGAGCCGAAGCGCCTGACCTGGCCCGCCGTCCCCGCAAGACGCTCTGCCCGGCCTTTTCCACCCGCGTGCTCCAGGCACCGGTTTTCGAATGCAGACCCGCTTTCAGGATCTGCGCCCGCGCCCTGCCGACGCCAATGGCGCCCCTTTTCGAAAACTCCTCTTCCAGAGCTTTTGCATCACCCCGACGTCGGCGCTCTTTCCGCAACGCCCCTCCCCTTTAAGAGGCTCTGCAAGATCGCCGTAGAAAACTCTTCCTTCGGCTTACGCCCGCGTGAATGCACGCATCGGCGCCCGCCGGCGCCGTCCCCGCCCGGGTCAACGCCATCTGACAGCGAGCCGCCCGGGAATATGTCCATCCCGCCCGGACCTCGCTACTGTGAAGTAAACCGCCCGTCCCCCAGCAGCGCCGCCCAGCCGAAGAGGCCCCATGTCCACGCTGTCGCCCGCCGGTTTCGACAAGTCGCTGGACCTGCTCGCCGAGCACCTGCGGGCCCGGGCCGTCGCGCTGCGCCCGCACGTGTTCGGCGCCGGACGCCCCGGGCAGATCGCCGAGGCGGTGTCCCTGGCCTTCGACGCGGCCTACCTCGGCGACCAGCATTCGGCCGAGCTGATGATCGAGCGGGCCGAGGCGCTGGTGCGCGCCCTGCCCGCCCGCCCCCGCAAGCCGGCCGCCATCGTGCGGCGCGGCCTGCGCGGGCAGCAGCGCCGCTGGGCGGACGCGGCCGTGCTCATCGCCGCCACCGACGCCAGCTTCAAGCACCCCCACGTCGGCTGGGGATACGTCAGCAGCGCCGGCCACTGGGGATGCGCGGGCGGCACCTACCGGGGGATGCTCAACCCCAACGGCAGGTCCGGGGCGATGATCAGTGAGCTGCGCGCCGTCCACATGCTGCTGACCGACCTGGACACCGACCGGCCGATGACCCTCCTCATCGACAGCAGGGGCGCGCTGCGCTTCCTGCGGGCCTGGCAGTCCGGCCGGGTCGGCCTGATGCCGAACGGCTACAGCCTGCGCCCCCGCTTCGGCGCCGCCGCCCAGAGCACCAAACCGACCCTGGTGCGGCTGGCCGAGCAGGTGGCCTCCCGGCCCGGGCTGCGCTTCGAACACGTCGCCGGGCACAGCGGCCACCCCCTCAACGAGGCCGCCGACGGCCTGGCCGGCCTCGCCCGCCGCTGCATCGCCGGCGACCAGGACGGCGATGTGGACACGCTCACCGCCCGCGCCCAGGACCTGGCCGCCGCCTTCCTGCACGCCTGGCACAGCCGTCCCGGGGCCGGCTGAGCACCCCCGGCCCGCGGGCGGAGCCGTCGGCACGGCCACCCGCAGGCTCTCGCGCCTTGCCTTCCAGAACGTGCCCGCGCCGACGTTCACCGGGCCCGGGAGCGCCCGGACGCGCCGGCGCGGCTCGGCCGCGGTGCGGTCGGCCCCCCTGGAAAGACGACCGATACCCTGTGCGCTCGTCCCCCGGACGATGAGCGGCGGCTCGTCCGGACGGGCGGGCCGGCCCGCACGCGACCGGCCCGGCCGGGGCCGTGCGGCAAGAGGAATGGTCTTGGGCGCGGGCCGCCCGCGAGTGTGGCTCGCAGGCGGCCCGCCGACGGGAGTGGATGGGGGCAGCCCATGGACGGCTACTGGTCCGTGCTGGCGCTGGTCGGTGCGCTGATCTTGGTGAACGCCGCCTTCTCGGGCAGTGAGATCGCGCTGCTGTCGCTGCGCGAAGGGCAGCTGCGGCAACTGGAGCGGCGCGGGCCGGGCGGACGGCGGCTGGTGCGGCTGGCGCGCGACCCCAACCGGTTCCTGGCCACCATCCAGGTCGGGATCACGCTGGCGGGATTCCTGGCCTCGGCGACCGCGGCGGTGTCGCTGGCCCGGCCGCTGGTGGAGGTGCTGGGGTTCTTGGGACAGGCGGCCGAGCCGGCGGCGATCGCGCTGGTCACGGCGCTGCTGACGTTCGTGACGCTGGTGATCGGGGAGCTGGCGCCCAAACGGCTGGCGATGCAGTTCGCCGAACGGTGGGCGCTGCTGGCGGCCCGGCCGCTGGACCTGCTGTCGATGATCTCCCGCCCGGTGGTGTGGCTGCTGGGGGCGTCCACCAACGTGGTGGTGCGGCTGCTGGGCGGCGACCCGCAGGCGGTCAAAGAACAGCTCACCCCCGAAGAGCTGCGGGACCTGGTGCTCGGCAACCGGGGGCTGACCGCCGAGCAGCGCCTGATCATCTCCGGTGCGCTGGAGATCCACGAGCGCACCCTGCGGGAGATCCTGGTGCCCCGCCGCGAGGTGTTCACCCTGACCGCCGACACCCCGGTCGGGCGGGCCCGCACGGAGCTGGCGAACTCGGGCCACTCCCGGGCGCCGGTGGTGCGCGCCGGGCATGTGGACGACGTCGTCGGCGTGGTCAACCTGCGGGAACTGATCACCTACGACGAGACCGCACCGGTCGCCGAGGTGGCCCGTCCCGCGGTGGCCCTCCCCGACAGCCTGCGCGTCTCCCAGGCGCTGCGGCAGTTCAAGGCCGGCCGCCAGCAGTTCGCCCTGGTCATCGACGAGCACGGCGCGGTGGACGGCATCGTCACCATGGAGGACCTGCTGGAGGAGATCGTCGGGGAGATCTACGACGAGACCGACCGCGATGTGATGGCCGTGCGGCGCGAACCGGACGGGGCGCTGCTGCTGCCCGGCGGTTTTCCCATCCACGACCTGCCCGACATCGGCGTGGTGCTCGGCACGGTGCCGCCCGGCGGCTACACCACCGTGGCCGGGCTGGTGCTGGCCTCGCTCGGCCGCATCCCCGAACGCCCCGGCGACCGGGTGCGGGCCGGCGGCTGGATCATCGAGGTCACCGCGGTCGACCGGCACGCCATCACGGGCGTGCGGATACGCCCGGCCGGGGGGTCGGCCGCCGGAAAGCAGGACGCCGACCGGCAGCAGACGAGCTGAAATGTGAGCGATGCCACCACGTCGGTGAAACCGTCGTGAACTGGGACGATGCAGTAACGCTTTCGTTGCGAAGTCGTGCTGCTCGTCCCCTTTTGGGCGTTGTCGGCGTCTGCCAGTCTGCGGCCGTGAGCAGTGAGAACCTCAGTGCCGGCGAGGACACCAAGTCCACCGACGGGCGGCAGACCGCCCAGCCGGCCAACGCACTGGACAGATTCTTCAAGATCTCTGAACGCGGATCCACCGTGGGCCAGGAGGTGCGCGGCGGGCTCGCCACCTTCTTCACGATGGCCTACATCGTGGTCCTCAACCCATTGATCATCGGCACCGCTCTGGACGCCGACGGGCAGTACCTCGGTGACCTGACCGAGCCCGGGTCCGCCATCCCCCTGGTGGCCGCGGCGACCGCGCTGATCGCCGGGTTGCTCACCATAGCGATGGGCGTCTTCGGGCGCTACCCGTTTGCGATGGCGGCCGGCCTGGGACTCAACGCCGTGCTGGCCTACAGCGTGGCCAGCGGCATGTCCTGGGAAGACGCCATGGGCATCGTGGTGCTGGAAGGCATCATCATCGCGGTGCTGGTGCTGACCGGCTTCCGCGTGGCGGTCTTCCACGCCATCCCGGCCGGGTTGAAGACCGCCATCGCGGTGGGCATCGGGTTGTTCATCGCGCTGATCGGCTTTGTGGACGCCGGGTTCATCCGGCGCATCCCCGGCGCCGAGGGCGAATCCTCGGTGCCGGTGCAGCTCGGGGCCGGCGGCAGCCTGTCCGGCTGGCCCACCCTGGTCTTCGTGATCGGGCTGCTGACCGCCGTGGTGCTGGTGGCGCTGCGGGTCAAGGGCGCCATCCTGATCAGCATCATCTCCACCACGATCATCGCGATCATCGTGGAGGCGGTGGCCAAGGTCGGCCCCTTCAACTCCGGTGTCGGCCCCGACGGCAAGCCGCAGATCAACTCCGACGGCTGGCAGCTGAACGTGCCGAAGCTGCCCGATGAGATCATCGGCATGCCGGATTTGAGCCTGATCGGCGACTTCAGCCTGTTCGGCAGCTTCGAACGGGCCGGCGTGGTGGCCGCCCTGCTGTTCATCTTCACCATCATGCTGGCCGACTTCTTCGACACCATGGGCACCGTGGTGGGCGTGGGCGCCGAGGGCAAGCTGCTGGACAAGGACGGCAACCTGCCCGGGGTCAAGAGCGTCCTGCTGGTCGACTCGGTGGGCGCCGCGGCCGGCGGCGTCGGCTCGGTGTCGTCCAACACCACCTACGTGGAGTCGGCGGCGGGTGTCGCCGAGGGCGCCCGCACCGGGCTGGCCAGCGTGGTGACCGGGCTGCTGTTCCTGGTGGCGATGTTCTTCTCGCCGCTGGTGTCGATGGTGCCGTTCGAGGCCGCCACCCCCGCGCTGGTGGTGGTCGGGTTCCTGATGATGACCCAGATCCGCAACATCGACTTCAGCGACTACGACATGGCCATCCCGGCCTTCCTGACGATCGTGCTGATGCCGTTCACCTACTCGATCACCGCCGGGATCGGGGCCGGCTTCATCGCCTACGTGGTGATCAAGGCCGCGCGCCGCAAGTTCGCCGAGATCCACCCGCTGATGTGGGTGATCTCGCTGATGTTCGTGATCTACTTCACCCTCGACCCGATCAAGGAACTGCTCGGCGTGAGCTGATCGCCGCACGGCGCCTCCGCGGTGGAGCGGGCCGCGGAACGCCTGAACGGGACCGGTCTTCATCAAGGCCGGTCCCGTTCCCTTTTCGGCTCACTTCGGCGCGACGACCATCCGGTGCACCCGGCGGCGCCGCCGCATGCGCCGGATCGCCATCGCCCCCACCGACGCCGCCGCGACTCCCCGCACCCAGGGGTTCCTGGCGGCGGCCGAGGTCAGGACGGGGCGGGTGAGGGCGAGCGCGACCGCCGCGGCCCGTGCCCGCGCCCTGGCCCGCCGGGCGGCCCGGCGGCGACGCCACATCCACGTCCCGGCCGTCACCGCCCCGGCGCCGATGACGACCGCCGCCGTGGAACGCGCCTGCGGCGCGGAGATCCGCTGCGCCTTGCCGGCCAGGTTCCCCCTGACCCGCCCGATCTTGTCCTTGACGCGGGCCTTCACATCGGCCTTGGCCGCCAGCGCCTCCACGATGTCGCCGATCTCGGCGCGGGTGCGCTCGATGTCGGCCCGCAGCTCCTCGGGGCTCGGCGCGCCGCGCCTGCGCTCCGCGGGCTCGGCGGTCTGGACGCCGCCTCCGTCCCCGGCCCGGTGCGCACCCGTCCGGTCGGCCTCCGCCTGCCGCCTGGTGACCGGTTTCGACTCGCTGGTCGTCATCGACGTGCCCCTTCCTCGTTCACGGCGGCATCCGCCCGGTGCCTCGGGCCCTCAGGCGTTCCCCGGCCGGGGATGGACGCGGAAGTCTTCGCCCGCCCCGAACCTTCTTTCCGCACCCGTCCACCGCGTGAGGGCCGGAGGCCACGTGTTGCACAAAGGTCCGCTGTGAGTGCTGTGCATGCCCGGTTTCGGCGTCCTCAACCAGCGCGCCACGGCCGCTGTGAGCCGTCCGCGGCATCGGCCGGGCGGGCCGCCCGGCCGTAGAGGCAGCGCTGCCGGGCGAGGTTGATGGCCTCGCGGGCCGCCTCCCGGTCCCCGGACATCTCCATCAGGTGGGCGCGGGGACGTCAGAAGACCTCGACGCCGAAGGCGCGCAGCGCCTCGGTCACCGGCTGGAAGAAGGTGACGCCGCCGATCCGGCAGTCGCCCGCGCCGCCGGAGGTCAGGCCCAGCGCGGTGGTGCCACTGAACAGCGGGCCGCCGCTGTCGCCCGGCTCGGCGCAGACGGTGGTCTGGATCATGCCGGTGACGGTTCCCTCGGGGAAGTTCACCGTGGCGTTGACGGCGGTGACCCGGCCGGTGCTGACCCCGGTGGTGCTTCCACTGCGCACCACCCGCTGGCCCACCACGGGGTCTGCGGCCCGGACGATGTCCTGCGCCCGGCCGTTGTAGAGGTTGACCGCGCCCCGCCCGGCGGCACCCGGGGCGGAGCGCACGAGCGCGAAGTCGTTGCCGGGGAAGCTGCTGCGCACCGTGGTGCCCAGCACCTGGGCGCCCCGCCGGTCGGCGGTCCAGGTGCGGACCACGTTGCCGCAGTGCCCGGCGGTCAGGAAGAAGTTCTGCCGACCGCGGCGGACGTTGAAGCCCAGCGAGCAGCGCGCGCCCTGCCCGAAAATGGCGTCGCCGCCGAGCGCGAACGTGCGCAGCCGGCCGGGGATGCGCACCATCCGCACCGCCGGGCCCATCTGCCGCGCCGCCCGGCGGACGCTCGCCATCCGCGCCCCGGTGACCGTGTCGTCCGTCCACATCACCACCTGGCCGGCGGCGGGGTCGATGGCCCACCCGGTGCCGGGGATGCTCCCCACCGAGCGCCGCAGGGTGCCGGTGATCCTGTTCAGCGTGGCGGGGCTGCGGGGCACCGGCTTCGGCACCGCGCCCGCCCGGCGGACCATGGCGGCGTCCGCGGCGTTGGTGACCGTGACGACCGGGCGGCCGGCGTCGTCGAGGTAGGCCCCGGCCGTGCGGTCGCCGAGCCGCCGGGCCAGCCGGGCGGCCAGGACGTCGGCGCCGACCCGGTCCGCCGTGGCCGGTTCCGCCCGCACCGCCTCGCCCGGGGTGCCGCCGGCTCCCGTCAGCGCGGCGTCCGCCGTTCCCGCAGGGCGTTCGGCCGGTTCCCCGGCCTGCACCGCATACAGCGATCCGGCCGCCAGCCCGGCGGTCCCGACGACCACTCCGGCGGCGAGAACCACGGTGCGCAGACGGCTCTCATCACCTGCACCCGGACGCCTCATGGCCCCTCCCGGCTTCGATGTCTGGACCTACGTCCGGGCGATACGGCTCCGGGACGGGGCGAAGTTCAACTCCCGGGACTGAAGGGACATGCCTGAGGCGCCGCGGACCTCACCGCTCAAAGACGTGCAGCCCGCCAAGGCCGCGCCAACGGCCAGGGGTCACCGCGCGTGGAGACGCCGAACGGCCGGTTCAGCTCTCGGGCGCCTGCCCGTTGGCCCGGGGACGGTCGGTGCGCGGGATGATCATCATGGCGAAGTCGGCGGAGGCCACCAGCTGCTCCTCGTCGTCGGTGACCTTGCACTCGACGGTGATGAGCCGGCTGCCGGCCTTGATGATCTCGGCCCTGGCGTACACCCGCTCGCCCTTGGCACGTGCCAAGTAGCGCACGTGCATGTCCACGGTCACCAGGTTGTGGGTGGCCAGGTCGAGGTCGCCGGCGCGGGCGGCGACGGTCCCGGCGGCCTGGTCGATCAGCGTGGCGATGGCGCCGCCGTGCAGCCGGCCGGCGCTGTTGAACGCCTGCGGGGCGATGGGCATGGAGACCAGCGCGTGCCGCGGGCTCATCTCGACGAGCCGCAGGTCGAGCAGCGCGCTCAGCTGCGCCGACTGGAACATGGACTGCACGTACTCGCGCTGCTCCTCGGGCAGCTCGGCGACGCGTATCGTCTCGTCCGTAAGCTCAGGGGCGTCGCTCACCGGACTGCTTCCTTCCAGGAGCCGGAACCGGGAGATATGCACGGATGCATACCGCGTGCATCATACGTACCGGTGATCAGCACGCCGCCCACCGCCCTGCGCCCAAGGGCTTGGAGAGCTAGGACCGGTGTCCGGCCACGCGGGAAAACGGGGCGCCGAGATCCACGCCGGCGGCGGTGACAGACTCGGCGGTATGGAGAAGTTCTCCCTGAACGAGATCGAACACCGGCTCCTGGAACGGGCCGCGTCCTCCTCCAGCGGACGCGGTGCCGAGACCGTCTACGGCGGGCAGGGGAACGTCCTGCGGCAGACCGTGCTGTCCCTGCGTGCCGGCAGCGCACTGGCCGAGCACGAGTCCCCCGGCGAGGCCACGCTCTTGGTGTTGCGCGGCCGGGTGCGGCTGCGCAGCGGCGACGCCTCTATCGAAGGGACGGCCGGGGAACTGCTCGTGATACCACCGGCCCGGCACGCCCTGGAGGCGGTCGAGGACTCCGCCGTCCTGCTGACCACTGCCAAAAGCGGATGAGCGACGTCCCGGTCGCGTATCCCGCCCGCATCCGGGACGGATCGACCCCTACCGCCGGATGAGGCCCGCCGCCGCGGCCGGGGGACGCCAGGCGAAAACCGGGTCGCCCTGGCGCAGCACCAGGGAGGGGCCCAGCCGGTTGGCGGTCCACATGGCCGCATCCCGCAGGGCCACCAGGAGCGGGTTCTGCAGCGCGGCCAGGCGTCCGATCCGCCGGGAACGGCGCATGATCTCGGTGGTGCGGGGCAGGCGGGCCGCGGTGTAGGCGGCCGGGCCGCCGCCGTCGGTGACCTCGTGGGCCAGCACGATCGCGTCCTCGATGGCCTGGCAGGCGCCCTGCCCGAGGTGGGGGGTCATGGGGTGGGCGGCGTCCCCGAGCAGGACGACGCGGCCCCGGTGGAAGGCCGGCAGGGGACGCTCCATGAAGTAGATGTCGTTGCGCAGGATCCGCGCCGGGTCGGCTTGGGCCAGCAGGCCGGGGATCGGGTCGTGCCAGGTCCCGAACAGCCGCAGCAGTTCCCGCTTTTCGTCCGGGGCGCGCCGCCCGGCGGGGGCGGGTGCGGCGGCGTAGCAGTACAGCATGCCGTCGGCCAGCGGGGTGACGCCGAACAGCAGGCCGCGGCCCCAGGTCTCGGAGAACGCCTCGATCGTCCCGGGGTCGGCGGTCAGCAGCCGCCAGGCGGTCAGCCCGAAGTAGCGCGGCCCGGGGTGGCCGGGGAAAAGGGCGGCCCGGGTGCGGGAGCCGATCCCGTCGGCGGCCACGATCAGGTCGGCGCGGTCGGCCCCCCGGTCGGTGATCACGGTGCCGTCGTCGGGGGAGACCGACTCGACGGTGACGCCCAGGTGCAGATCGTCCGTCTCCAGCAGGCCGCTGAGCAGGGAGACCAGCCGGGACCTCAGCATGATCACGGTGAGGTCGCCATAGCGCACGGCGGCGTCCTCGGCGCTGGTGCGGCTGAGCCAGCCGCCGCCGGGGCGCTGCAGCCCGCCGTCCCCGGCGAGGGCGGCCAGGTCGCGCACCCGGTCGCCGATGCCCAGGGTGTCCAGGGCGCGCAGCGCGTTGGGGCCGATGGCCAGGCCCGAGCCGACCGGTTCCAGGCCGGGGGCGCGTTCGTAGACGCGCACCGTCCAGCCTTTGCCTTTGAGCGCCGCCGCGGCGGTGAGCCCGCCGATCCCGCCGCCGATCACGATCGCCTTCCGCATGACTTCCACTCCTCACTACATCCGTAGTGATTTCACTATAGCTGTAGTGGCACTACGGAAGTAGTATCCGGGGGCATGAAATCGCCGCGCGCCGAGCTGGTCGCCGAGACCGCCCTCACGCTGCTGGCCGAGCGCGGGATGCGCGGGCTGACCCACCGGGCGGTGGACGAGGCGGCCGCCCTGCCGCCCGGGTCGGCCTCCAACGTGGCGCGCACCCGCGCCGCCCTGCTGGCACTGGCCCTGGAACGACTGAACGAACTGGAAGAACGGCAATTCGCCGCCGCCGGACCGCTGCCCGAACGCCCCGGCAGGCACGTCCTGATCGAAGCGGTCGCCCGGTTGCTGCACGCCCAGCTCACCGAGGACCGCCGGCGCACCCTGGCCCGCTACGAACTGGCCCTGGAGGCCACCCGCCGCCCGGAACTGCGCACGCTCTACGACGAAAGCGGCCGGCGCTTCCGCAACCTGGCGATCGCGCTGATGACCGCGGCCGGCTCCAGCGCCCCCGACCGCCACGGCCGCCAGCTGGTGATGTTCTGCGAGGGCGTCATGTTCTACGTGCTCGCCGGCGCCGGCACCGAGCCGACCCTGGAGGAGCTGCGCCTGGCCGTGGCCGACTTCTTCACCGGTGTGCTCGGCCCTTCCCGGGACACCCCCGGCACGGCGCGGCACTGACCCTTGCCCCTCTTTGGCCGCCCGACCAGCGCAAATGCCGCAACCTTCCCATGCCCGTAAATCACCGGTAATCGCTGTCAAAGGAATCTTTATGTGAACTATTGGGCGTCGTCCTGCGGGTATGGGCGACGTAACGGGCACGGCGAGCACACCGCGAAAGACCTGCCCGAACGCCGTACGCGACGGCGGTCAGCCCCGTCCAGCTCAAGGAGGAGCATGACGATGACCGCACCGACCCTGACCCGCACGGCCCAGCAGTGGGCCGACGCCTTCGCCAAAGCCAGCAACGAAGACCCCGAGATCCAGGCCCACGGCAAGGACTTCACCTGCTCGTACCTGCTGGACGCCACCGACCACGCCTTCGTGATCCGCGTGGAGTCCGGGCGGGTGGTCCAGGTCGCCGTCGACCCGGGGCCGCTCGATGTGCGCTACCAGTTCGCCATCCGGGCGAGCGCGGAGACCTGGCGCAACTTCAGCAAGCCGGAACCGCCGCCGATGTTCCACGGGATCTGGGCCGCCAGCTTCCAGCGCGACATGCGCCTGGAAGGCGACCTGCTGGTCCTCATGCAGAACCTGCGCTGCATCACCCGCCAGCTGGAGCTGCTGCGCACCGTCGGCTCCCCAGTCTGAGGAAGGACACCGCCATGAGCAGGATCTCTCCGGTAACCGGGCACTATGTGACCGTCGAGGTGGACGGCCTGGAATACAAGGTCTTCTACCTGGAGAACGGCACCGGACAGCCGCTGGTCTGCCAGCACACCGCGGGCTGTCACAACCACCAGTGGCGCGGCCTGCTGGAGGACGAACAGATCGCCTCCGACTACCGGATCATCGCCTACGACCTGCCCCGCCACGGCAAGTCCGACCCGCCCGAGAACACCGAGTGGTGGAAGGAGGAGTACAAGCTCACCGCCGAGCACTACACCAACTTCATCATCGCCTTCTGCGACGCCCTGGACCTGAAGGACCCGATCTTCATGGGCTGCTCGTTCGGCGGGAACGTCGCCCTGCAACTGGCCCTGCGCCGCCCGGACCGCTTCGCCGGCATCATCGCGGTGGAGGGCGCCGACTACTCGCCCGGCTTCTACCTGGACTGGTGGCAGCACCCGCACGCCAACGCCGCCCAGGTGTGCGCCAGCGGGGTGTGGGACCTGATGGCACCCCAGTCCCCCGAAGCCGACCGCCGCAAGACCTGGTTCTACTACACCCAGGGCTCTGAGGCGTTCAAGGGCGACCTGTACTTCTACTCGGTCGACCACGACCTGCGCGACCGCCTCGGCGAGATCGACGGGGACCGCTGCCCGCTGGTGATGATGACCGGCGAGTACGACTACCTGACCACCCCAGAAGACAGCGCCCGCACCGCCAAGGCCATCAAGAACTGCACCTTCCTGAAGATGGAGAAGATCGGCCACTTCCCCATGAGCGAGAACTACCCGGTCTTCCGCCTCTACCTGCTGGAGGCCCTCCGCATCCTCAAACAGCGCCGCAAGACACCCGTCCCCGCCTGACCCGCGAACCCGCACAACGACCGGCCGGCACCACCCCGGCCGGTCCCTTGTGCCCGCTCCCGGCCCACCGCCGACCGCACGGGACGCCCTCCACAAAATCCCCCGCCCACATGGAAAGCGCTCACCGCACATCTCGGCGCCGACGAGGGCACCGCCATGGCATTACGCGCCGACCTGTCGAAGCGGACGCCCGGCCGACAGCGACCTCGCCCGGCCTCACGCCGCCACCCACCCGAAGCCTGCCGAGTTGGCCTGCCCGAGCCCCCAGCTCCACAACGCCCGCAGCACCTCGGGCGCCCCGCGCAACTCGACCTCGATCAGCGCCCCGGGCTTCTTGCCCTTGCCCGTCTCATAGGAACGCCGCGCCCCGACCCAGGTGATCCTCTCCAGACTGATCTCCGGGTCCAACCCCAGTGTCTCGGCCTTGCGCCGCAAATTCCCCTCGAAGTAAGCGGGGAACTCCGAATCTGTGGGCATGAGCCAAGCCTGCCGGGTCTGGCGAACCCCCCACTCGTCCCGCCCGGACCCCTTCAACACGACCGGCGTGACCGTCCTCAGCGCGCCCGCCCCGCGGCGAACGCCGGCGGCTCCACCACCGTGACCCCCAGCAGCCGAAACGCCACCCCGCCCCAGTCGATCAGCTCCCGCCGCCGCAACCCCGCCGCCCAGACCTCGACCACCGCCGGCAGCGGACTCCCCAACTCCCAAAATCCCTTCCCTCCGGCCGCATACACCCCACGACGCCGCCTCGCCTCCGGAAACATCGGCGCCCCGTACCCGAACGGCGCCATCCCATACGGCCCCCACCCGAAATCGTGCAGCCTGGTCCCCAGTTCCGGCGCCACACGAGCCAGCAGGCCATAGACCAACGACCGCCCGGGCGCCAACACCACCGACCACGGAATACTCTCCGCGGACGTCGCGATCTTCACACGTAATCGCATATCCACCCCTTCTTCAGTTTTTCACAGACAGCAAGTCCCAGAACCGACGAAATTCTCCGTACTATGACCAGAAAAGCTGCACGCCTGGCTGGTGCGGCACCGTCTCTGGGACGAGCTGGCCGTGCTCGACCCCCAACATGCCGAGACCTGGCGCCTGCTGGCGGCCCGGCAGCACGGCGCCGTCACCGCCGCCCGCCAGGCACCTGCAGAAATTGACCGAGTCCCGGCCGACCGTGCAGGCGACGTTCTTTGAACGCGTCGCCCACGGCGAAGCCATCGACCAGTCCCTGCTGCGCGCCTGGCACCGGCGGCGTCTGGCCAGTCGGCTAGACAAGGAACGCGACCGGCTCCCACGCTGCACCGGCATGCTGATCTTCGCCCTGGTGGACGCGCTTGCACCAGCGCGCCGAAGGACAACGCTGCGGTGCAGACCTGATCGAGCAGGTCCGGCGGCTGCTTCCCCCCGCAGTGAGCAGCGAGTGCGCGGCGATGCTACGTGACACCGAGCTGACGGCCCTCAACCGTGACGCTGCCACCCACAGCACCCACTTCCGCGAACCGGGCGCCGAAGTACGCCCATTCCTCGCACGATCATCGAGCAGGCCGACGCCTGGGAGACCGGCGGCCTCGTCCCCTCCCTGCTGTCCAGTACCGGTCTGCCCCCTGGCCGGTCCCGGGCAGTGGCGACGTGCTGGTCCTCATGAGCGTTGGCCTGTCCCACCCGCCGATCCTGCCGACGACCACGGCCACCAAACGTTTCAGAAGAAAGCAGATAAGCAGGGAGCACTAGGTTCTCCGGCAGGGACTACACCCGCACAAACAGAACGGGAAATTTTGACGTCCTCACCCCGCCAGGGCCGCAACACCCGAAGAGAACCATTCTATATCACTAATTCGAACACACTCCTGAACCCTCAGCGCTACCCCCCTCGCCGCTCACGGCTCACCGCTCTCACTCCACCTTAATATAAGACATCCCTTATAGGGGAATTCGGTCGCCCAAATTTGGGTAATACCACAAAACCCACACCCCCAGGAACTCTGTTAACGCACCATGGCTACACACCACCGCACACGACAGAGGGATCCCCTAACTAGGGCCCAACAGCTTCAACAGTCCCAGTCGGTGTGCACATACCCCACACGTACGGCAAGATGTCAGAGTGGCTACCAACTGGTTCCTAGCGATAGACGGTGACGACATTGGTCGCCACCTAGAAGTGTACGTTATAACAGAGAACAAAAATAAGCTAAGGGAACTCTCTCAAGAATTTGAGAACCTAATAAACGAGCTCTTCAATCAAATTAACAAAAACCCCTCCATCAAAGTCCTCTTGCATGGCGGAGACAGCATACTCCTGGAAATGCCAAGATCAGAAATTGAGACAACAGTCAACCTGATCCGTACCACGTCCAGAGGAACAAGCTTTACCTTTTCCGGCGGCTACGGAAAGACAATGCGCGATGCCTACCTGGCCCTCAAGCTGGCAAAGGCCACCGGGAAGAACAAGATCATCCCGTTCACGCCGGAGACACTACGGTGAATACCGCGCTTATCTTTACCTTCTCAAACAACGTTGACATCTACATTAATTCCATCTTGCACCTTGGCGACAAATATGCTGTCTCAAAATTCTCCTTCATATTCGTCACAGGAGCAACAATAGAGGGCCCCTCAACCGACTTCGCCGACAAGATCGTATCTGGACTAGAAGACCTCTCGGCAGGAATATATAAGAATTCCTCCATAGAGATCGATGACAGGATCAAATCTCGCTGTGCAGCTACTGTAGACAATCTCAAGGCAAGCCAGTCAAACCAGGAGCTGGCTCAGCCAGTTCCACTGGAAGAACTGGAGAAGTTCCTAGAAAGACAATCAAAGCAGGCCAGGCCTGGAAGACTTTTCATTGATGTCACCGGGCTACCAAAGGTTCTCATGTCCCACGTTATGCTGATCGGAATTGCCGGCGGCCACGAAACGTATGCTTTTGAGCTGCACAAGCAACCAGACAGAGCACACCCCGAGAAGTCTTTGTACTTCTTTATCCCACCTGGGGGATTTTCCTACTATCCACTCAGACAATCCCCGGCAGTACAATCTGTCTTCCGAAAACTCATCCACGTGCGAAGGATTTTGCGAACGACAACAGCCACTTTGATAGTTGGCATCATCTGCTTTTCAATACTAACCTTCATCGACTCACAAAACCCTATACTCGCCACAATCGGACTTGTCTCCAATCTAATTGGAATAGCCAGCGGCATATATCAGATGCGATCCCCGAGATAACCTTAGAGATCTCCTCATCCGCCATCCCTGACATAAGGACATAAGGAAGCGGTGTCATCTAACAGCTGCTGCCTGAGAGAGTTTCGAGGTTTATCGGCATCCTGAGCTTGGCTTGTTCTCGGACATCACGTCCAGAACGCGGCCGAGTTCTACCGCCCCAGAAGGGGACCGCATGCGGCCTGTCGCCCAGCTGCCCAGCTGGCCGACTCTGACGAGATCGTCGCCTTCGCCGCGTTCTGCACCCTGGTCAGACCCGCGCCGTGCGCCGCCGCCCACAATCCGCTGAGCCGAGCCCGGCACGCCGGCCGCGCCTGCCAGGCGCCAACCGGCCGGGGATGGTGCGCCGACTGCGAGGCCACGGCCGACGACCTGCTGACGACCAGTTTCCGCCGGCTCCGCAAGGCCCTGCACGGCCCGGTACCCACCACCCGGAACGGCGAACCCGTGCGGGAGTGGCTCGTGCTGCGCACCCACCTGGCCTCCCCCGAAGCCGAACAGCAGGACGCCGCCGACCTCACCCGCCCCACCACCGACACCGACCCCCGCTGGCTGCGCACCGCCCGCGCCCAGCTCGTCCACTATCCGCTGCGGCACCTGGAGGGACGAGTCCGCCGCCAGGACGCGGTGGCCCGCGGCGCGGCCGCCCGCCCCGAGCGCGACCTGCGCCAGGCCCGCTGGGCGGCTCCGCTGCGCACCGACCCGTCCCTGCTGGACCTGGCGATCATCGCGGTGTTCCGCGCCCGCCGCGGCCTCACCGACCTGCTCCACGTCCCCGAGGACGTGCGGCAGCGTCTCAACCTGACCCCCACCCAGGCCACCGAGAAGATGCGCAAGGCACTGCAGACCCTGCACACCGTCAACCCCGCCTTCTTCACCGCCAACCTCGGCACCTCGGCCTTCTCCCTGCTCCACCCCGCCCCCACCACACCCCCAGAGCGCGTCCAAGCCCAAAGCACCCTGCGCGCCCTCCTCACCTCCCACCCCCACCGCCCGATCATCGCCGCCCTCTGCGCTCTCGCCGCAGGCGAGAACACCGCCCCCACCGAAATCGCCCGTCGCTCCCTCGGCCTGTCCCCCGAGGCCGCACACCACCTCGTCCGCCGCCTGACCACCCTGATCGCAACAGCGGGAATCGACTGGACCGAGCAGCTCCTCACCCCTGCCGAGAACCATCCCGGAGACGGTTCGACCACCCCATTTCGGAGGCGAAACGACCACCAAGCCGCCTAGTCCGCTTCCAAGAGACGCTGAACAGCCAACCCCGAGACCACCACCCATGCCCAGCCTTCCAGAGGAAAGGCACGCTCGCTCACCCAGCGACACGATGCCCACTGGCGAGCTACCGTGGTCGTGCAGCTCTTACTCCCGCCGTGCTTGTGCGTCCTACCTGGGCAGATGCACAACCGACGGTCCGCTGCAAAACCGGACCGTAGCCGGTGGGCTTCCGTGCCTCTGGCCTGCGGCTTTACCCTGGGGGTCCTCATCACCCCTCAGAGGGATCGCAACGCAGCGAGCCGGACCATCTCACAGCGGCGCTGAGCCTGGTCCTCATCACCCCTCAGAGGGATCGCAACACTTGGACCGGCTGG
>NZ_MOYN02000001.1:0-15935 GCF_001896795.1 Thermomonospora sp. CIF 1 | reverse complement strand
CGCCGGGAGAAGATCGGGTCCTCATCACCCCTCAGAGGGATCGCAACCGGGTAGCTTCGGCCCATGCTTGACGGGCCCAGTGAGTCCTCATCACCCTTCAGGGGGTTCGCAACGCCGACGCCGCGTTAGTTCCTGCCTCGAACACCGCCCGGTACCCCAAAGCATTCACGACTTCCAGAGGACGAATCAGAGAACCCCGGTGAACCTTTTCAGCACGCTGCTCCCGTAAGCCGGGATGGGTGCACCCCTGTCAAAGGCGCAGCCTAGGACCTGCAACGACGAGGCTCCCGTCTCCACCCCTTCAAGGTCATGCGTCGAAAGGGACTATCGGCCGTAGCTACTTGCCGTACTTGAGGATGACGCTGCTCTGGTAGACCTCCCTCTCGTCCGCAAGGGCGCCGACCGCCCAGACGGAAGTGGTCTTCGGAATATGGGCCAGCGCGTTGATCTCCGGCCGCAAACCATCCTTTCTCGGAAGGGAGACGGTCTTCCACTTGCCGGACTTGTAGTGCAGGAGCTTCTGCCCGGCCCGCATCCACAGGCCACCCTTGCCGTCGTAGACCAGGTCGGACAGCACGCCCTTGACCGGAGCGGTCCTCTTGGTCCACTTCTTGCCGTTCCAGCGCAGCAGCAGGCCACGCCCCGCTGTTGGAAACCCCGGCCACCCACACGTTCTTGCTGCTGAACGCCAGCACATCCCCGGCCACGGTGCCGCTAGTGCGGGTGCCCAAGGGCTGGGCCTGCTTCTTCCACTTCTTGCCGTCCCAGCGCATCACCGTGGGGATGGGCTGAGCAGCGCCCCTGACCCAGCCGACCGCCCAGACTTGCTTGCTGGAGACGGCGCTGGCCTGGACGATGGGCCCCGGGGCCTTGACCTTGCGCCACTTGCGGCCGTTGTAGTGCCGCACGTCGGGGTTGAACTTCTCTGGACCGGTACGGGCGAACGACCAAACATCCCGGGCGCTGACCGCTAGCAGCGTCGGCGCGTGCGGCCAGGACGACTTGGATATGTCGGCAGTGAAGACCGCCCACTTCTTGCCGTTTCAGCGGCGCACGACGGGCAGGGTCTGACCATCACCGGACTGATAGCCGACCGCCCAGGCGTTCTTGGCGCTGATGGCGCCACGTCGTATAGCCCAGAGTTCTTGCCCGGCGTGGCGATGACACGCCAGCCGGGAGCGGCATGGGCCGGCACAGCGACCGAAAGAGCCGAAACGGCGGCCGTGATACCGATGACGCTCCCGTGGGCCTTGATATTCACTCAGTCCACTTTTAACCGATTGTCGTACAACCCGGAGAGCATAGTGTGATCTTCACCGGATTTTCCGGGAATCTGCGGCACACCCGGACCACCGATTCGACAGGGTAAGTACCGGTGGCCATTTCAATACCTGACCTGCAGGTTCACGCCGCCCCCAGCAGACATGACACTTGCCGTTCCCTCAAGCCCCGCAGCATCCCAGTCGGCCGGTGGGCGGCCGACCGCCCGGACTCCCGCCGTGGACGAGCCCCCGCTMACCTCCACGACGACACCGGGCGGGGGCCGCCCACACCTGGCCCCGAGTACCGGCCTCCGCGCAGTGCCATCCACCGCGGCCGGCAGACGACTCAGCGGCGCTCGTTGATGCGGATSAGGTTGCCYGCCGGGTCSCGGAAGGCGCAGTCGCGCACYCCRTACGGCTGCTCGGTCGGTTCCTGGACGACCTCGGCGCCGCGGGCCTGCACCCGCTCGAARGTGCCGTCCAGGTCCTTGGTGGACAGGATGATGTGGCCGTAGGTGCCCTTGGCCATCATCTCGGCGATGGTGCGGCGCTCGTCCTCGGTGATGCCGGGATCGGCGTTCGGCGGGTACAGGACRATGGAGACGTCGGGCTGCGAGGGCGGCCCCACGGTGATCCAGCGCATGCCGCCGTAACCGACGTCGTTACGGACCTCGAACCCCAGAACGTCCCGGTAAAAGGCCAGGGAGGCGTCCGGATCGCTGTGCGGCAGGAAGGTCTGCTGAATGGTGATGTCCATGTCCTTCACGCTAGATGCGGCACCAAAACCCGCGCTTCTCGATTTCTGACCGGTCTGGTCACCTGCTTGGCCACGCAGGAAGGCATCCCCTTGGTGGCGTCCGCCGCCATCCGCCGGTAGACACTCGGCGGCACCCCCACCAGCTCGGTGAAACGAGTGCTGAACGTCCCCAACGACGAGCACCCGACCGCAAAGCAGACCTCGGTGACGCTCATATCCCCACGCCGCAACAGCGCCATGGCCCGCTCGATGCGCCGCGTCATCAGATAGGAGTACGGCGACTCCCCATAGGCMCGCCGAAACTCCCGGCTGAGATGCCCGGCCGACATGTGCACRTCCCGAGCCAGCGCCTCAACGTTCARCGGCTGYGCRTACTCCCGATCGATCCGATCACGCACCCGCCGCAACCGCGCCAGGTCCTTCAACCGCTGCTCTGAGATGGGGCTACCGCTCACACCAGCATCGTGCCAACCGGCACCGACATTCCWYVSWGYCCATSCSGTTGCTCCACCGTCACATGCCGTCCGAATACGCCGGCATACGGTCCCACCCAGTCGGCGGAMCCCGCCGATCGAGGTGTTCACCCGGCTCGAGACACCAGTGTTTCCACCGACTCCGCCATCCTCAGCGGCCGGGGAAGGCGTTGCGGCCGTGCTTGCGAATCAACGCTCCGGATCGCTCTTCCGAAGGGAGCCGACACCTGCCGTCATGCGTCCCCATCGGTTCCTCCCACGACAGGCAGCAGCACGGGCTCCCTTGCTCTACGGACCATCCCCGCACATGCAGGGCCGACATCATCGTGGTGACGCAGACTGCGAAGCAATCGGGGCCATCCCCGCCGTATGCGGGGTCAACACTCATCGAGCTGGAAGTCGATCGGCGAAGACGGATGAAGGCATCGGGCCTTCATGAGCGGTTCGGCTTCTGGAGCTCCGTCGGTGCCGGCCGTCGTGTCTCCTCAACCCCCAAGCTGATGGGACAGCCCTTCCAGGCGTCCCAGTGTCCGCAGAGCACCAGTGCCATGAGGGGACGAAAAGATCTCGAGGCCGGGTCCGTCATGATYGGARCYGGCCTCTSAMSAAGTKYYTCGAMGTGGGCCTAGGTGGACTTGAACCACCGACCTCATCCTTATCAGGGATGCGCTCTAACCGACTGAGCTATAGGCCCGGGGCGGTCCGCCTGTTCGGCGGTTGCCGTAGAGGAGAGTACCGCATGTCAGGGGGCAACCTGAAATCAGATTGCCGGCTGCCCGCCCGCGCGGTGCCGGAGTGGGGTCACTCGGCCTCCTTGAGGGTGACCTCGATGCCGCCCACCAGGTCGGCGGCCAGGTTGTAGATGACCGAGCCGACGGTGGACAGGGCGGTGATGAGCAGGACGTTGAGGGCGCCGACCAGGACGGTGTAGCCGAAGATGCGGCCGAAGCCGAACCAGTTGGCGGCGTCCACGCCGCCGGAGGAGCTCTGGTCGCGGGTGAGGTCGTTGACGGTCTCGCTGATGGCGTCGAAGACGCCCAGGCCGGAGAGGATCACGTACAGGACGGTGACGGCCACCAGCAGGACGATGAAGGCGACCAGGGACATCACGAAGCTGAACTTCATGACCGACCACGGCTCCAGCCGGGCGAGCTGGAGCTGGGCGCGGCGCGGGGTCCGGCCGCCGGAGCCGCCCAGCCGGGCCACCGCGCGCTTGGACTGGGCGGAGCCGGGCGGGGCGGGCGGGGCCATGGTCGGGGCGCCCTGAGGGCCGCCCGGGGGCCGCTGCTGGCCCCCGGAGGCGCCGGCGGCGGGCAGGGCCGGCAGCGAGGAGGAGCCGCTCTGGGAGGCGGATGGCGACCACGACGGGTCTTTGGAGGGGATCGGGTCGCTGACCGGGGCGATGCCCTCCGGACGGGTCAGGTCGTGGACGCCGCCGTCGCCGGGGCGGTCCGGCTTGTTCAGGTCGGGAGCGCTGCCGTTGGCGCCGGGATCGGTCTCCGAGGGACGGTTGGTGCTCTGGTTGGGTTGAGTGCTCACTCGTCCTCCTCGCGGCCCGGCGCGTTCACGCTCGCCGGTCGCTGCTGCGACGCCCGGCCGGTCGCATCAGTCACTGCGGCTTTCCCTCTGCCGTCTGCGGGTCGCCCGCCTCGGGCTCCTCTTCCATGGACGACTCTACGTTCCTCGCGATGGCGACGACGCTGTCCCCCTCCGCGAGATTCATCAGCCGGACCCCCATGGTCTGACGGCCCGACCGCTTGATCTCACCGGCGTTCGTCCGGATCACTCCCCCGTTCGAGGTCATGGCGAACACGCCGTCTTCGGGGCGGACCATGAGCGCGCCGACCAGCTTGCCGCGGGCTTGCACGATCTTAGCGGTCAGCACGCCTTTGCCGCCCCGGCCTTGGACAGGGTATTGCTCCACGGGGGTGCGCTTGGCGTATCCGCCTTCGGTGGCCACCAGCACGTCCTCGTCGCCGTCGCGGATGACGTGCATGTCCAGCAGGTGGCCGGTGTCGAAGCGCATGCCGATCACGCCGCTGGTGGCCCGGCCCATGGGGCGCAGCTGCTCGTCGTCGGCGTGGAAGCGGATGGCCTGGGCGTTGGTGCCGACCAGCAGCAGGTCGTCGGTGGGGAAGACCAGGCGGGCGGCGATCACCTCGTCGCCCTCGGCGAGGTTGATGGCGATGATGCCGCCGGTGCGGGGGGAGTCGAAGTCCTTCAGCGCGGTCTTTTTAACCTTGCCCTGCCTGGTGGCGAGCACCAGGTAGGGGGCGACGTCGTAGTCGCGCAGGTCGAGCACCTCGGCGATGTGCTCTTCGGGCTGGAAGGCGAGCATGTTGGCCACGTGCTGGCCGCGGCTGTCGCGGCCGCCCTCGGGCAGCTCATAGGCCTTGGCCCGGTACACCCGCCCCTTGTTGGTGAAGAACAGCAGCCAGTGGTGGGTGGTGGTGACGAAGAAGTGCTCGACGATGTCGTCCTGTTTGAGCTGGGCGCCGCGGACGCCCTTGCCGCCGCGCTTTTGCTCCCGGTAGGCGTCCACGCGGGTGCGCTTGGCGTAGCCGCCGCGGGTGATGGTGACGACGATGTCCTCTTCGGGGATGAGGTCCTCATAAGAGACGTCGCCGTCGAAGGGGACGATCTGGGTGCGCCGCTCGTCGCCGTAGCGTTCGACGATCGGTTCCAGCTCTTCGCGGACGATGCGCCGCTGCCGCTCCGGGGAGGCCAGGATCTCGTTGAAGTCGGCGATCTCGGCCATCAGCCGCTCGTACTCGTCGGTGATGGCCTGCCGTTCCAGGGCGGCCAGCTTGCGCAGCTGCATGTCCAAGATGGCCTGGGCCTGGACCTCGTCGATCTGCAGCAGCGCCATCAGGCCCTCTTGGGCGGCCTGGGCCGATTCCGAGCCGCGGATCAGCGCGATGACCTCTTCGATGCGGTCCAGGGCGCGCAGCAGGGCGCGCAGGATGTGGGCGCGTTCTTCGGCCTTGCGCAGCAGGAAGCGGGTGCGCCGGACGATGACGTCGATCTGGTGGTCGACCCAGTAGCGGATGAACTGGTCCAGCCGCAGGGTGCGGGGCACCCCGTCGACCAGGGCCAGCATGTTGGCGCCGAAGGTCTCCTGCAGCTGGGTGTGCTTGTAGAGGTTGTTGAGGACGACCTTGGCGATGGCGTCCTTCTTCAGGACGATCACCAGGCGCTGGCCGGTGCGGCCGGAGGTCTCGTCGCGGACGTCGGCGATGCCCTCCAGCTTGCCTTCCTTGACCAGCTCGGCGATCTTCAGCGCGAGGTTGTCGGGGTTGACCTGGTAGGGCAGTTCGGTGACGACCAGGCAGGTGCGGCCCTGGATCTCCTCGATCTCCACGACCGCGCGCATGGTGATGGAGCCGCGGCCGGTGCGGTAGGCGTCCTCGATGCCCTTGCGGCCGACGATGAGGGCGGCGGTGGGGAAGTCGGGGCCCTTGATCCGTTCGATCAGGGCGTCCAACAGCTCTTCGTCGGAGACGTGGTAGTTGTCCAGGTACCAGAAGACGCCCTCGGCGACCTCCCGCAGGTTGTGCGGGGGGATGTTGGTGGCCATCCCGACGGCGATGCCGGCCGAGCCGTTGACCAGCAGGTTGGGGAAGCGGGCCGGCAGCACGTCCGGCTCGGTGGAGCGGCCGTCGTAGTTGGGGGAGAAGTCGACGGTCTCCTTGTCGATGTCCCGCAGCATCTCCATGGCCAGCGGGGCCAGGCGGCACTCGGTGTACCGCATGGCCGCGGCCGGGTCGTTGCCGCGGGAGCCGAAGTTGCCGTTGCCATCGACCAGGGGGTACCGCATGGCCCACGGCTGGGCGAGGCGGACCAGCGTGTCGTAGATGGCGCTGTCGCCGTGGGGGTGGTAATTCCCCATGACGTCGCCGACGACGCGGGCGCACTTGAAGTAGCCGCGGTCGGGGCGGTAGCCGCCGTCGTACATGGCGTACAGCACGCGGCGGTGCACGGGTTTGAGTCCGTCGCGCACCTCGGGCAACGCCCGGGCGACGATCACGGACATCGCGTAGTCGAGGTAGCTGCGTTGCAGCTCGACCTGGATGTCGACCGGTTCGATGCGCTCGCCCGGTCCGCTGCCCCCGGTGGTCACTTCCGTCACTGCTTCAAGACCTCTTCTACGTAGTGGACGTCCACGGCCGGCGTCCGCCCGCGCGCGGGCGGCGGGACCGGGGCGCTAGATGTCGAGGAAGCGCACGTCCTTGGCGTTGCGCTGGATGAACTCGCGGCGGGGTTCGACGTCCTCGCCCATCAGGACGCTGAACAGCTCGTCGGCCTGGGCGGCGTCGTCCAGCGTGACCTGCAGCAGCACCCGGCGGCTGGGGTCCATGGTGGTGTCCCACAGCTCTTGGGCGTTCATCTCGCCCAGTCCCTTGAAGCGCTGCACGCCGTCGCGGGGACGGGGGTCGCGTTTGCCGGCGGCGATGCCGGCCTCGATGATGGCGTCGCGTTCGGCGTCGGAGTAGGCGTACTCGGCGTCCTGGCCGCGCTGATCCCACTTGATCTTGTAGAGCGGGGGCTGGGACAGGTAGACGTGCCCGGCCTCGATCAGCGGCCGCATGAAGCGGAACAGCAGCGTCAGCAGCAGGGTGTTGATGTGGTGGCCGTCGATGTCGGCGTCCGACATCAGGATGATCTTGTGGTAGCGGAGCTTGCTGATGTCGAACTCATCGTGCACCCCGGTGCCGAGCGCGGTGATGATCGCCTGAACCTCGGCGTTCTTGAGGATCTTGTCGATCCGGGCCTTCTCGACGTTGAGGATCTTGCCGCGGATCGGCAGGATCGCCTGGAAGTGGGGGTTGCGTCCGCCCTTGGCCGAGCCGCCGGCCGAGTCGCCCTCCACGATGTACAGCTCGCACTTGGCCGGGTCGGTGGACTGGCAGTCGGCCAGCTTGCCCGGCAGTGAGGTGGACTCCAGCAGGCTCTTGCGGCGGGTCAGGTCGCGGGCCTGGCGGGCGGCGATGCGGGCCCGGGCGGCCTGGCTGGCCTTGTTGATGATCTCTTTGGCCTGGCCGGGCTCGCGGTCGAACCAGTCCTTCAGGTGCTCGTGGACGGTCTTTTGGACGAACGAGCGGGCCTCGGTGTTGCCGAGCTTGGTCTTGGTCTGGCCCTCGAACTGGGGGTTGGTGAGCTTGATGGAGATGATCGCGGTGAGGCCCTCGCGGACGTCCTCGCCGGTGAGGTTGTCGTCCTTTTCCCGCAGCAGGCCCTTGTCGCGGGCGTAGCGGTTGACCACGCTGGTCAGCGCCGAGCGGAAGCCCTCTTCGTGGGTGCCGCCCTCGGCGGTGTTGATGGTGTTGGCGAAGGTGTGGACCGACTCGGTGTAGGAGCCGCTCCACTGCATCGCCACCTCCACCGACATGCCCTCGGTGTGCTCCTCGAAGGAGATCACGTCGGGGTGGACGGCGTCCTTCTTGGCGTTGAGGTAGCGGACGAAGTCGGAGATGCCGCCCTCGTAGCAGTAGACCACCCGGCGGGGCTCGGTGCCGTCCTCGCCGCCCAGGTGCCCGGGGCGCTCGTCGGTCAGCGTGATGGACAGGCCCCGGTTGAGGAAGGCCATCTCCTGCAGCCGCCGCGAGAGCGTCTCGAAGTTCCACTCGACGGTCTCGAAGATCTCCGGATCCGGCCAGAAGGTGATGGTGGTTCCGGTCTCGTCGGTGGGTTCGCCCTTGGCCAGCGGGGCGATGGGGCCGCGCCAGGTGTAGGACTGCCGCCAGACGTATCCCTTTTGCCGGACTTCGGCGTCCAGCCTGGTCGACAGGGCGTTGACGACGGAGGAGCCGACGCCGTGCAGACCGCCGGAGACCGCGTAGGACTTGCCGTCGAACTTGCCGCCGGCGTGCAGCGTGGTGAGCACCACCTCGATCGCCGGGCGCTTTTCCACCGGATGCTCGTCCACGGGGATGCCACGGCCGTTGTCTGCGACCCGGACGCCGCCGTCGGCCAGCAGCGTCACCTCGATGGTGTCGGCGTAGCCCGCCAGCGCCTCGTCGACGGAGTTGTCGACTATCTCGTAGACCAGGTGGTGCAGCCCGCGTTCGCCGGTGGAGCCGATGTACATGCCCGGGCGTTTGCGCACCGCCTCCAGGCCTTCAAGGACAGTGATGGAACTAGCGTCGTACGCCAAAGGAGATCCTCCTGCCGGGGATGTTCGCCGCCGTGCCACGCCCGGGGAGTGCGAGCAAGGCGTTGCGGTGTGCCCCGTAACACACTTAGGGGGCGTCCGTTGGTTCCCTACACAGACTCAGACGACCCGTGGCGGCGCAGCATCCTGAACCCGTGCTCATTCTACCGGGTCATCTGCCAAAAAGGGCCACTCCTGGGCGCTAGGAGCGCGTTTGACGGTCGATCAGGCCTCCAGGTGAATCCCCCCATGCACCAGGGGGGCTTGTTGGGGCTATGAAGCGCTGGCAGCGAAACTCGCCGGTAATCGATGCGAACGGATGTTCACTCCGGGTACGCCCTCCGCGAACCGCCCGTGACCGGGATTCACCGCACCCGCCAGGCTCCGGGGCGCCGGGGCCCGGAGGCGGGGCCGAGGACCTTGACCCGGCGCACCGTGCCGTGCCCCAGCTCCTCGTTCAGCCGCCGGACCAGTTGCGCCGACAGCAGCCGGACCTGCTGGGCCCAGGCGTTGGAGTCGGCGACGATCGTCAGCTCCCCGTCGTCGAACCGCTCCGGCTTGGTGTGCCGGGCCAGCTCGGGGCCGACGATGCGCGGCCAGTTGCCGAACACCCCGCCGACCGCGGCCCGCTGCTCCCAGCCGCGGGCGGCCAGCAGCTCGCGGATCGCCGCGCCGAACGGCTTGGGGTCGCCGCCGCGGCCGACCTCGCGCACCGGCCTGGGCCGCGGCACGTTCTTGCGCCGCCCCCGGCCGGGCGTCGTGCCGCGCTTGAGCGCGTCGGCCCGGGCCTGCGCGAGGGCCTCCCGGGCCAGTTCGATGCCCGACTTGCCGGAGGCCGGCGCCGGCGGGGCGGGCTCGGCGGGGTCGTCCGCCGGGTGTGGATCCTTGTTCGGCTCAGAGGTCACGGGTCACCGCTCCGTTCTCCACGGTGAAGGAGGCGCCGCGCAGCTCGGCGGGGACGTCGGCGGGCACCGCGGCGGTGATGAGCACCTGCTCGGCCGGGGCCACCAGTTCCGCCAGCCGGCGGCGTCGGCCGGTGTCCAGTTCGGCGAACACGTCGTCCAGGATCAGCACGGGGTCGTCGCCGTCGGCCCGCAGCAGCTCGAAGGCGGCCAGCCGCAGCGCCAGGGCCAGCGACCAGGACTCCCCGTGGCTGGCGAACCCGCGGGCCGGCATCCCGCCCAGCTGCAGGACCAGCTCATCGCGGTGCGGGCCGACCAGGCTGACCCCGCGTTCCAGCTCTTGCCGGCGGACCTCGCGCAGCGCCTCTTCGATCAGGGGGGCCAGCGTCTGCCGGGGGACGGGCATCCGGTCCTCGGGCAGCCGTTCGCCCAGGGAGCTGCGGTAGGCCAGCGAGGCGATGCCGCCGCCGGGGGCCAGCGCGGCGTACGCCTTGGCCGCCAGCGGACTCAGGTCGGCCACCAGCTTGAGGCGGGCGGCCAGCAGTTCGGCGCCGACGCGGGCCAGGTGGGAGTCCCACACCTCCAGCGTGGCCAGCATCTCCGGGCCGGGGGGACGCCGGTGCGCGGCGGCGGACTTCAGCAGGGCGTTGCGCTGCCGCAGGACGCGGTCGTAGTCGGCGCGGACCCCGGCCAGGCGCGGGGCCCGCGCGGTCAGCAGCTCGTCCAGGAAGCGGCGCCGCTCCCCCGGGTCGCCTTTGACCAGCGCCAGGTCTTCGGGGGCGAACAGGACGGTGCGCAGCATCCCCAGGATCTCGCGCGGCCTGGGGACGGGGGCGCGGTTCAGCCTGGCCCGGTTGGATCTGCCGGGGTTGATCTCCAGTTCGATCAGGGCCTTGCGGTCGTCGCGCACCACCCCGGCCCGGACGATGGCCCGCGGCGCACCCTGCCGGATGAGAGGGGCGTCGGTGGCCACCCGGTGACTGGAGTGCGCGGCGACGTAGCCGATCGCCTCCATCAGGTTGGTCTTGCCCTGCCCGTTGGGGCCCACGAACACGCTCACCCCGGGCTCCAACGCGATCTCCGCGGTCGCGTAAGAGCGGAAGTCCTGGAGCGACAGGTGGGCCACGTGCACGGACACGAGGGTAGGGCAGAGGTATGACTGTCGCAGTCCGTCCACAGGCTGTGGAAAAAGACGGGCGGGCCGGGCGGTCATCCACAGGAGGTGGATGTGCGGGCATATGGCCCCGGAGATCAGACGGCGGGGGGAGCGACGTCGGCGCCGGGGGAGTCGGCGCCCTTGGCGGACTCGACCGCGTGGCCGCCGAACTGGTTGCGCAGCGCCGCCACCACCCGCATCGCCGGCGAGTCGTCCTGCCGGGAGGCGAACCGGGCGTACAGCGCGGCGGTGATCACCGGCAGCGGCACCGCGTGGTCCACGGCCGCCTGGACCGTCCAGCGGCCCTCGCCGGAGTCCTGGGCGTAGCCGCGGATGCCCTCCAGGCCGGGGTCGTCCTCCAGGGCGCGCACCAGCAGGTCCAGCAGCCAGGAGCGGATGACCGTGCCCTCCTTCCAGCTGCGGAAGGTCTCCGGGACGTCCTTGACCAGCCCGCTGGCGGCGATCAGCTCATAGCCCTCGGCGAAGGCCTGCATCATCCCGTACTCGATGCCGTTGTGGACCATCTTCACGAAGTGGCCCGCCCCGACCTTCCCGGCGTGCACGAAGCCGTACTCGCCGGCCGGCTTGAGGGTTTCGAAGATCGGCATCAGCCGCCTCACGTGCTCTTCTTCGCCGCCGACCATGAGGGCATAGCCGTTCTCCAGCCCCCACACCCCGCCGCTGACGCCGCAGTCGATGAAGCCGATGCCCTTGGCGGCCAGCCGTGCGCCGTGCTCCTGATCGTCCCGGTAGTGGCTGTTGCCGCCGTCGATGACCACGTCCCCCGGCTCCAGGAGCTCCCCCAGGCTGTGGACGGTCTGCCGGGTCGGTTCCCCGGCGGGCAGCATCACCCACACCGCCCGGGGCGCGGGCAGCCGCTCCACCAGCTCCTGAAGGCCGCTCACGTCGCTGAGGGACGGGTCACGGTCGTAGCCGACGACCGTGTGGCCGCCGCGGCGCAGCCGCTCGGCCATGTTCCCGCCCATACGGCCCAGTCCGACCATCCCGATGTGCATGGGCTCAAGCCTTCCTTCGACGCGCCGATCGGCGGGCGGGCACCCCGGATGCGTCCCGGTGCGCAGCGGCCCGCGTCGTCCAAGCATGCCGGCGGGCCGGGGGTGCCTTCGTGCCGCGCCGGCCGGTCCTGGTGCGCGGCGGCGGACCCCGCAGGCCCCCGGTGCGCCGCTCCCATGACCAGCTCCAGGTCACGGGAGCGGCGGCTCCCTGTGGCGGTGACACGGCCTGCCGCCGTGCCGTCTGTGCTCCCCGGATCCGGGTTACCCGGATCGGGCCGCCTCATCCCGACAGCCGCACCGGCATGATCAGGTAGCGGTAGGAGGGGGTGGCGCCCTCCTCCGGCGGCTTGCCGGTCAGCACGGCGGGCTTGGTGGGCGTGGTGAACGACAGCCGCGCCACGTCCGAACCGATCTGCGACAGCCCGTCCAGCAGGAAGCCGTGGTTGAAGGCGATGTTGATGTCCTCGCCCTCCAGCGTGGCCTCCAGCGCCTCCACGGCCTGGGCCTCATCGCCGGTGCCGGCCTCCAGGACGACCTCGCCCTGGCTGAAGGCCAGCCGCACCGGGGTGTTGCGCTCGGCCACCAGCGACACCCGCTTGACCGCCTCGATGAACGGGCCGGTCTGCACCTCGGCCATGCCGGCGTATTCGGTGGGCAGCAGCGAGCGGTACTTGACGAAGTCACCGTCCAGCAGCCGGGTGGTGGTGCGGCGGCCGCCGCCGGAGAAACCGATCATGCCCTCTCCGGTGCTGCCGGCGCCGCCCAGCGCCACCTCCACCTCCGCGCCGGAGGTCAGCGACTTGGCGGTGTCGGCGAGGGTGCGGGCGGGCACCAGGGCGGCGGCGGAGAAGTCCGGCCGTTCCGGCTTCCACTGCAGCTCCCGCACGGCCAGCCGGTAGCGGTCGGTGGAGGCCAGCGTGACGGTCTCGCCGTCGATCTCCACGCGCACGCCGGTGAGCATGGGGATGGTGTCGTCCTTGCCGGCGGCGATGGCCACCTGGTTGACCGCGACGGCGAACTCGTCGCTGCCCACCGACCCGGCGGCCGGGGGCATCTCCGGCAGCGACGGGTAGTCCTCCACCGGCATGGTGGGGAGGGTGAACTTGGCGCTGCCGCAGCGCAGCATCACCTTGCTGCCGTCGGCGGTCACCTCCACAGGGTGTGGAGGGAGGGCGCGTGAGATGTCGGCCAGCAGCCGCCCGGGCACCAGCACGGTTCCCGGCTCCTCGGCGTCGATGTCGGTGGTGACCTGAGCGGACACCTCGTAGTCGAACGCCGACAGCTTGAGCCGGTCACCCGCCTCCAGGTGCATGCCGCCCAGTACCGGCACCGGGGGGCGCTGCGGCAACGACCGGGCGGTCCAGGCCACGGCGTCGGCGAGGGCGTCTCGGTCGATACGGAACTTCACGGGGACTCGCCTTCCTGCAGGGTTCGGATCGTGGTGGCTCGACTTGCAGCGGGGTCGGGCGCGTTGTCCCCAGGCCCTGAGTTGAGTCGAGATTTCCTTCGTTGTTTAAACAGAGCCGTATTGGTCATAGGGCCTGTGGATACTGGGGATAACCGGTGTCTTCGCAGGTCACCGGGCGTTTGGTTATCCACCGGGGCTGTGGGTGGGCGGTGGACGAAGGCGAGCGCCCTGGGGATGGCCGAATCATCCCCACACCTCGTCCACACGTTATCCCCCACTTATCCACCGGTTGTCCGCAGCCTCGCGGCGCGATATCCACCACTGTGGACCGTCGGCCGGTGATCATGCGGATTCTTGAGCGTCTTCGCGGCTTCGAATGCGGTTCGGGCCGGGGTTGTCCCCAGGCCATCCCCAACTCATCCCCAGGTTGTCCCCAGGTTGTCCCCAACGGTACGCGGTGGCGGGCTCGGCCGTGCACACCTCGTCCCCAGGATGTCCCCAGGTTCTCCCCAGGTTTCGGGCACTGATCCACAGAGTTATCCCCAGCCTGTGTGGATAGTTTCACGCTGATCTGACAAAAACCGGCACAACGGACGGGGCTCGCGCGGCGGCGTCTGTGGACGCCCGCAGGCGGTTGTCCTCAGCGCTTGCGGGCCTGGTTCTTGATGCGCCCGGTCAGCTCGGTGACCTGGTTGTAGATGGCGCGGCGCTCGGCCATCAGCGCGCGGATCTTGCGCTCGGCGTGCATCGGTCAGCTCCCGGCACAGGTACATGGCGATCTGCCGGGCGGTCACCAGCATCCGGGACCGGGAGGGGCCGCACAGGTCCTCGATGGTGGTGCCGAAGTACTCCACCGTCTGCGCCATGATCATCGCGGCGGTGATCTCGGGCCCGCTGTCGTCGGGGATCAGGTCCTTGAGGACCGTCTCGGCCACCCGCATGTCCACCGACTGGCGGTTGAGGCTGGCGTAGGCGGTGACCCGGATCAACGCGCCCTCCAGCTCGCGGATGTTGGTGGCGATCTGGGAGGCGATGAACTCCACCACGTCCTGCGGCACCGCCAGCCCCTCCTGGCGGGCCTTCTTCTGCAGGATCGCGATCCGGGTCTCCAGCTCCGGCGGCTGCACGTCGGTGGTCAGGCCCCACTCGAAGCGGTTGCGCAGCCGGTCCTCCAGCGTCACCAGGTCCTTGGGCGGCCGGTCGCTGGAGATCACGATCTGCTTGCTGGCGTTGTGGAGGGTGTTGAAGGTGTGGAAGAACTCCTCCTGGGTCTGCTCCTTGCCCTCCAGGAACTGGATGTCGTCGACCAGGAGGATGTCGATGTCCCGGTAGCGGCGCCGGAAATGGTCGGCCTTGCCGTCCCGGATGGCGTTGATGAAGTCGTTGGTGAACTCTTCGGAGCTGACGTACCGGACGCGCACCCCGCTGAACAGGCTCTGGGCGTAGTGGCCGATGGCGTGCAGCAGGTGCGTCTTGCCCAGCCCGGAGTCGCCGTAGATGAACAGCGGGTTGTAGGCCTTGGCGGGCTGCTCGGCGACCGCCACGGCGGCGGCGTGGGCGAACCGGTTGGACGAGCCGATGACGAACGTCTCGAAGGTGTACTTGGGGTTCAGCCGGGCGTGCTCGGAACCGGGCCGGGGCTCGGCCGCCGGCCGCCGCTGCCAGGGCTGCTGCTCGTGCTCCCCGCCGTCGCCGGGACGGTCGGCCCGGCCGCCCGCGGGACGCCCCTGATTCAGGGGACCGTCGGCGGGAGGCTGCCCGAACGGGCCGGCGAACGTTCCCTCATAGGGCCGCGGACCCTGGCCGGGGGGCGGCAGGTGTCCCGCCTCGCCGTGCCCGTGCTCGTCGGAGCGGTGCCGGCCCTGGCCGGGGGGCGCCGGGTCGGCCGGGAGCATGCCCTCGGCCGAGTGCCGCGCGTCCGGGATCGGGAACAGGCCGGGACCCTCGCCGGGGCGGCCGGCGCCCTCGCCGAACGGGCGGTCCGCAAACGGCCGGTGCGGGTCGTCGGGCCGGGGAGCGGCGCCCTGACGGTCGTGGTGCGTTCCCAGATCGGCCGAGTTCTCCCCGGCGCGTCCGGCGCCCTCTTCGTAGCGGTTCTCGTAGTGGAGCGCTCCGCCGGGCCGGTCGCTCAGATGAGGAGGCATGTGGACCCCCGGCCTCCACGGGGATTCCTCGCCGTGGGGGGCGGCCTCGGGGCCTCGATGGTGTCCGGGCTCGCCGTCGCGATCGTGGCCGCCGGCGTGGCGTCCCTCATAGTCGCCCGGGTGGGGCTGGTAGGCGCGGTGACGTCCGGGCGGGTGGACGCCGTCGTGATCGGAGTCGTCGTGGCCGCCGTCGCGCGGCGGGGGATACCCCTGGCCGACGGGCCCGCCATAGCCGCCTTCGGGATATCCACCGGCCCCCCCGGGGCTGTGGATAACTCCGGGGTGCGACTGGCCGCGGTAGGCCGGCGGGGCGGGCTGCGCGCGGTCGGCGGGCGCGGGGTCGGACGGCGGCTCGGGCTGCACCGTCACCGCCACCCGGATCTCCCTGCCGAGTTCGGCCGAGAGCGCCTGAGTGATGAGCCCGCGCAGCCGCGTCTCCAGGGCGTCCTTGGCGAACTCGTTCGGCGCGGCCAGCAGTGCGGTGCCCTCTACCAGCGCCAATGGGCGTACCAAGGGCAGCCAGGCGCGATAGCTGGGCGGCAGGTCCCCCTCCGACAGGGCTGCGAGCGTACGGGCCCACACCGCGGTGAGGTCACGACCCTCCATACGCCACATCCCTCCCCAGGTCTCCTCGGCCGGAGCCCCGAAACAGGACTCTGGTCACAG